>NZ_JBIAZS010000021.1:49783-133669 GCF_042899335.1 Streptosporangium sp. NPDC000095 | reverse complement strand
GGTCCTCAAACACCCCCCCCTGGGGGTGACCGCCGCCGGGGGGGGGTGCCGCTTGCGCGCGGGGGGGCCGCGCCCCCCCCCCCGCGCCCCCGGGGCCCCCCCCGGGGGGGGGCCCCCCCCGGGCCGGTCCGGCCCGGCGGGTCGGCCTGAACGATCAGGCCGACGCGCCGGTAGCCGGACCGGTCGGCGGGGTGGGCCTGCCTGGGGGGTACAGGCCCACGCGCCGTTTGGGAAGTACGGATCAGACGCGGGTCCAGCGCTGGTTGCCCTGGCCGTTGCAGTCCCAGATCTGGAGTCTGGCACCGTTGGCGGTGGAGTTGTTGGACACGTCCAGGCACTTGTTCGCACCGATGGCGGTGATGCTGCCGTCGTTGTTGAGGCGCCACTTCTGGTTGTTCTGGCCGTTGCAGTCCCAGATCTGGACCTGCGCGCCGTTGGCGGTGCTCTGGTTGCTCACGTCCAGGCACTTGTTGCCGTAGACCCGCAGCTCACTCGCGCCGGTCGGCGCCCAGCGCTGGTTGTTCTGGCCGTTGCAGTCCCAGATCTGCACCGCGGCGCCGTTGGCCTGCGAGACGTTGGCGACGTCCAGGCACCTGCCCGAACCGACCCCCCTGATCGCGCTCGTCGGCGAGGGCGAGGGCGTCGAACCGGGGTCGCCGGGCTGGCCGATGCTGCCGGAGACCGACTGGAGGGCGGCGTACCAGGCGGCGGCCATCTTGTCGTAGCCGCCGGCGGTGGGGTGGATGCCGTCGATCAGGTCGGAGGTGGTCAGCTTGCTGTGCATGTCGACCAGGTGGACGCGCTTGCCGCTGTTCACCTTGTTCTGCACGATGCCGGGGATGGCCGCGTTGAAGGTGCGGGCGGCGGACTCCTGCCCGGAGTTGGACAGCGGGATGATGGTGGCGACGAACACGTCCGCGTCAGGCACGGTCGCGGTGATGCGGTCGATCAGGTTGGAGAGCCGCTGGGGCGCGCCGGCCACGTTGTAGTTCTGCAGGATGTCGTTGGTGCCGATGTGCAGCAGCACCGTGCGCGGATTCTGGGTGCGCGCCCAGTTCGTGATGTTCGCGTCGATCTGGTCGATGCGCCAGCCGGGGTGCCCCTGGTGGTCGTGGTCCCCCAGCGAGGCCGGCCCGTTGAACTGTGACCCGACGAAGTCCACCGTGTACCGGCCGGAGACCAGCCGCTGCCACAGGCCGATGCGGTATCCACCCGGCACCTGCGTGCCCTCGGTGATCGAGTCGCCCAGCGGCATGACCCGCACGCCGCCGTTGGACTCCGCGCCGGCGACGCTCGTCCGCGTCACCGCGCCCAGCGCGACCACGATCACAGCCAGAAGCGCCGCTGTGAACCAGCGTCTCCACCTACGCATGCTCAACCTCTTTCCGAAAGCTGAGAGCAGTGACTGCTGACAGCTCGTTTAGCGCTGACGGTCTGTATTCGGAGCACTTTCCAACGAATGTCATGTGGCGGCGGGAGCGGCTCGGGGCACCTCGCGGGTGCCCGCCGGTCACAGGGCTGCGAGGTCCGATGGATCGGGTTGGTCCGGCTTTCGCCGTGCGGAGAATCCTCCTGTCGAGAAATCGGTGACCGTGGGAGGGAATCGCGGATGTGGTGTGTGGCCGGGATTCACGGTCGCCGAGTGGGCCTTTTTGGAGGGCGGGGAGATGTGAGCGCTAACATTTTTCTGCCGGTCGCGGCCTCTTCCAGCGTCGAATGATTGTGGTGGTGCAGCGGAGCAAACACGAGGCGAGGAGAGGCTGTCAAGAGCCGGAAACACGGCGAGACGAACAGGAGACGGAGACGGAGACGGCCCCATCTGGTGTTTCACAGGTCACCGCACCGAACGGGCCGGGGTGACGTGATGAAAATTTCACCGCCGACGTCTCGCCCCGGAAGGGGCACCACGCCCTGCAAGGACCCGCAGACGCCGAAGCGGGTCCATCACGTGTGCGGCACGCGGCGAGACAGATCCTTCCTGCGTGACCTTGACACATTTTGTAATAGTTTCCACACTGAGTCCCCGAGACGGCCCCTACGCCAAGTCGGTGGTGCGCGGCGGGGGCCGTCGACCACGACGCCCGAGTGGTGTGTGTCCCCCCGATGACGGGACGCGGCGTCGATCTCGCGGGGTGTCGCCCCCGCGGTCATCCGGATGTCCAGGTGGCTCCGACAGCTCGTGCACCAGGTGAGAGGGCGCGCACGACCTTCACCCGGCACACGGCCACGGCGCTCATCCCACCTGCGGAACGGCCAGGAGAATCCCCCCACTCCGAGAGGTTTCCGCTCATGTCCTCATCCTTCTCGTTACCGTTCAGCCGCCGCGCGCTGCTCGCCGGAGCCGGAGGCGTCGCAGCCGCCGGCCTGCTGGGATCGCGTCCCGCGTGGGCGGCAGGCGCCCCGAGCAGTTACACCCCGACCTGGGAGTCGGTCGACCAGCACCCGCCGGCTCCGGAGTGGTTCCAGGACGCCAAGTTCGGCATCTACTACCACTGGGGCGTGTTCAGCGTCCCCGCGTTCGCCAACGAGTGGTACCCGCGCACCATGTACTTCAGCGGCTCCAACGAGAACAACCACCACAGGAACGTCTACGGGGATCCCTCGGTGTGGCCGTACCACAACTTCATCAACGGCGCCCCTGACAAGGCGGGCAACTGGGTGCAGTTCGCCCCCAAACTCAGGTCCGCCGGCGGCAACTTCGACCCCAACGAATGGGCGCAGCTGTTCGTCGACGCCGGCGCCAGGTTCGCGGGGCCGGTGGCCGAGCACCACGACGGCTACTCGATGTGGAACAGCAGGGTGAACGAGTGGAACTCGGTCGCCACCGGCCCGAGGCTCGACCTGCTACGGCTGCACGCCGACGCCATCCGGGCCAAGGGCCTCAAGCTGCTGGTCTCCCTGCACCACGCCTACAACTTCACCGGCTTCTTCGAGCGCGTGCCCACCCAGTCCACCGCCTCCCTCAGGAAGCTGTACGGCCAGCTGGACAGGACCGCGGAGAACCAGCTCTGGTACGACAAGCTCAAGGAGGTCATCGACGGCTACCAGCCCGACGTCATCTGGCAGGACTTCAACCTCCCCCAGATCCCCGAGACGCAACGGCTGAACTTCCTCGCCTACTACTACAACCAGGCCATCGCCTGGAACAGGGAGGTGGTCGTCACCTACAAGGACGGCTTCAACAACAGGGGCGAGGTCTACGACTACGAGCGCGGCGGGCCGGCGGGCATCCAGACCCCCTACTGGCTGACCGACGACAGCATCTCCAGCTCAAGCTGGTGTTACACCAACGGCATCGGCTACTACTCGCTCAACGCCATGCTGCACTCGCTGATCGACCGGGTCAGCAAGAACGGCAACATGCTGCTGAACATCGCCCCGACGGCCGACGGCACCATCCCGTCCGGGCAGCGGACGATCCTGCTGGGCATCGGGGACTACCTGCGGCGCTTCGGCGAGTCGATCTACTCCACCCGGGCCTGGACGGCCTTCGGCGAGGGCCCCACGCAGATGGGCGGCGGCTCCTTCGTCACACCACGCGCGGGAACCAACAGGGACATCCGCTTCACGCGCAACAAGACCAACACGGTCCTGTACGCCACCGTGCTCGGCTGGCCGGGCGCCACCCTGGACATCACGACCCTGGGCTCGAACCGGATCAACCTGAGCGGCCTGACCTCGGTGCAGCTCCTCGGCTCCACGGCCGGGTCGTACGTCGACCTGCCCAACCGCAGCCAGGACGGTTCCGGCCTGCACGTCTCGATGCCGTCCTCCACCGCCCCGTTCAGCGCCCCGGCGTACGTGGTCAAGCTGACCTTCTCCGGTCAGATCCCCGCCCTGGGCTCGGGCCCCACCCCGACGGGCTATGTGCGGATCACCAACGGCACCACCGGCCTGGCACTGGACAGCGGCGGCAACGTCGCCTCCGGATCGAACCTCAAGCAGTGGAACGCCTCCGACGGCAGCACCAACCTGCAGTGGCAGCTGGTCGACCTCGGCGGCGGCTGGTACCGCATCGTCAACCGCACCAACGGCATGGTCATCGACAGCTGGGGCAACACCGCCAACGGCGCCAACGCCAGACAGGCCGCCTGGACCGGCAACAACAACCAGCAGTGGCGCCTCAACAGCGTGGGCAACGGCCGCCAGCAGATCATCAACCGCGGCACCAACACCGCCCTCGACGGCATGGGCGACAGCACCGCCGGCTCCACCGTCGCCATGTGGGCCCCCAACAACAGCACCAACAACCAGTGGACCATCACCGCGCTCTGACGTTCCCGGCAATCGAAAGGACACGACGTGAGACGAAGACTCAGCGCCCTGCTCGCGGTCGCCGCGTTACCCATGGTGATCGCGAGCCTGCTCCTCGCGGTCCGGCCCGCCGCGGCCGCGTCGCTCACCCAGGTGACCAACTTCGGCAACAACCCGACGAATACGAGCCTCACGTCCACCCTCACGACCGGGAGCGCGATCAGAGGGGTTGGCTCGGGCAGGTGCCTCGACGTGACCGGCGCCTCGCAGGCCAACGGCACGCCGGTGCAGATCTGGGACTGCAACGGCCAGAACAACCAGCAGTGGACGCCGACCGGTACGAGTGAGCTGCGGGTGTATGACAACAAGTGCCTGGAGGTCTACCAGAGCGCCACCGGCATCGTCACGGTTCAGATCTGGGACTGCAACGGCCAGAACAACCAGAAGTGGCGCCTCAACTCCGACGGCAGCATCACCGCCCTCGGCTCGAACAGGTGCCTGGAGGTACCCGGCAACGCCACGGCCAACGGCACCAGACTCTCCACTCAGTCCTGCAACGGCGGCGCCAACCAGCGTTGGACCCGCACCTGACCTGGTGGCGGACCCGCCCGGCGCGACGGCGCCGGGCGGGTTCCGACGGCGCCGCGCGCCTGCCGTCCGTGTCGCCCGCCCGCGGAGAGTCAGTCGGTCGGCGAGAAGATGCGTTGCTGGATCTCCCTGCGGTAGTCGTCCAGCGTGTTGTCGATGTGCGTCGCCGCGGCCTGGGCCGCCGCCTCGGGGTCACCGGCGCGGATGGCCTGGTAGATGGCGTCGTGCTCCTCGACGGCCTTCGCCGCGTGCCCGCCCACCGAGCCTCGCAGTCCGATGAGGTTGGACTGCGCCTGCAGCCGGCGAGCCTCCCGCACCGCTATCTGGAGGAACATGTTGTGCGAGGCCGTCGCGATGGCGGTGTGGAAGGCGTCGTCGCCCTCGTTGAACAGCTCCTCGCGTCCGGTGTCGAACCCGTAGCGGCACACCCCGGCCCACTTCTCGATGTCTCCCAGCTCCGCCGGGGTGGCGCGGCGGGCGGCCAGCCGGCTGGTCTCCATCTCCTGGGCCCGGCGGAACTCGAACAGCATGTAGATGTGGTCCAGGTCGGTGGGCAGGAAGAAGGACGCCCATCGTCCGGTGCCGAGCATCCCCTCGTCGTCGGCCACGTAGAGGCCGCGCCCTTTCTGGGCGCGTATCCTGCCGAGCGCGGAGAGTATCTTCACCGCCTCGCGCACCACGGTCCGGCTCGTGCCCAGTTGCTGGGCCAGCTCGTTCTCGGTGGGCATTCGATCACCCGGCCGCAGGTGCAGCCTGGTGATCAACTCCAGCACCTGCTCCGCGGCCACCTCGTAGCCCGGCCGGTATGCGCCTTCCACGCGCGGATTATCGATCACGCTACCCGCCCTCTCCCTGCCACCACCTCCTCAAGAGTACGACCAACTGAGGCACGGATCAGCATCAATCCCTCTCAACCTACCTGACATTAAGTGCTACACATCCTGCCCGGGCTCGGATCCACAGCAAGAAGGAAGGAAGGAGTAAGCCCTCTACCTGCACCTATCTTCAAATGAACCCCAACTCTGACAAAGGAACCCCTGTGAGGAGTCAGAAATAAGTGGGCTTAAGGTCTTGACGCGACTCAGCGTGAGGAACGTAATTAGTAGCTAAGTCTCCGGGACGCCTCCTGTCGGAGGGCCCCCCTTTGGCCGGACCACATCTGGAGCGGAGGGGAAGCCACCGGAGACAAGGACGGACATCGCCGTCCATGACGGCAACGCGAACGGTCCCGACCACCTCGGACCAGGGCGCGATTGTTCGGCGACACCTGCAAGAACCGGCCAGGCGTGCTGTTCGGCGCGGGCGAAAACAAAAACGGCGTCGAGCCGCCACACCGGCCGGCTGAAACTCCTCACCCCCCACATGAAGGAGAAGCAAGTGGTCTGCCCACCAAGACATGCCGATATTCGAACCGCAGGGGAGGTCACCTGATGGCGAAGCGGAGATCCCTCTTCGGAGCGATCGCGGTCGCGGCCCTCCTCGTCGTGTCCACGGCACATGCCGCACTGAGCAGCTCCAGCGCCACCGCGTCGTCGTCGGCGGGGGCCCGCGCCCTCGCGCCGACCGCCGGGTGCGGCAAGGCCCCGGGGCTGAACAACGGTACGCAGACGATCCAGAGCGGCGGCAAGACCCGCTCCTTCATCCTGAGACTCCCCGACAACTACAACAACAACACCCCCTACCGGTTGTTCTTCGGATTCCACTGGCGGGGCGGCACCATGAACGACGTCGACTCCGGCGGCACCAGCGGTTACCCGTGGTCCTTCTACGGCATGCGGCAGATGTCGAACAACAACGCGATCTTCGTCGCGCCCCAGGGCATCGGCAACGGCTGGGCCAACTCCGGCAACGAGGACGTGGTCCTCGTCGACGACCTGATCAGGCGGATCGACGCGGCCCTGTGCGTCGACACCTCGCAGCGCTTCGCCATGGGCTTCAGCTACGGCGGCGGTATGAGCTACTCGCTCGCCTGCAGCCGGGCGAACGTCTTCCGCGCGGTCGCGGTCTACGCCGGCGCCCAGCTCAGCGGATGCAGCGACGGCAGCCAGCCCATCGCCTACATGGGACTGCACGGCATCACCGACAACGTCCTCAACATCTCCCAGGGCCGGTCACTGCGTGACAGGTTCGTCAGGAACAACGGCTGCACCCCCCAGAACCCGCCGGAGCCGGGCTCTGGCAGCAGGACGCACATCACCACCACCTACTCGGGCTGCCGCGCGGGCTACCCGGTCGTGTGGGCCGCCTTCGACAACGGTCACATGCCCGGTCCGGTGGACGGGACCTACGCCGAGAGCGGCATCACGACCTGGACCAAGGGCGAGGTGTGGAGGTTCTTCTCGCAGTTCGGCAGCGACCCCAACCCCAACCCGACCCCGACCCCGAACCCGACTCCGACCGCGAACCCGGGAACGCAGACGAGCCCGCTCCGGGGCACGGCCTCGGGCAAGTGCCTCGACGTGACCGGCGCCTCCCAGGCCAACGGCGCCCTCGCGCAGATCTGGGACTGCAACGGCCAGAGCAACCAGCAGTGGACGTCGAACGGCGCGAACGAGCTGCGGGTCTACGGCAACAAGTGCCTGGACGTGAGCAACCAGAGCACCGCCGACGGCGCCGCGGTGCAGATCTGGGACTGCAACGGCCAGAACAACCAGAAGTGGCGCCTCAACTCCGACGGCAGCATCACCGCCCTCGGCTCGAACAAGTGCCTGGACGTGCCCAACAACGCCACGGCCAACGGCACCAAGCTCGTCATCTGGTCCTGCAACGGCGGAGGCAACCAGCGCTGGACCCGGATCTGATCCTCCTGCCGGACCGTCTCTGAGACACCTTCGGGAATCCCCCGCCGGGAAGAACGACCCTCCCGGCGGGGGATTCCGCCCACGGCGGGGCACCTTCGCGTGCCCGCCGTGGGAGAGCGGCACGCCGACCGCTCTCCCACCACCCCCCCACGTAAGGAAGTGCCGTGTTCGAACTCTCGTACTCCGCGATACGGAGACTGATGCTGGCCGGAGCGGCCGCGATCGGATTGACCGCCGCGGCCGCTCTGGTGGCGCCGGTCTCCCCCGCCCTCGCGGCCACCACGACCCTCTACGCCTCCCCCTCCGGCAGCGGCAGCAGCTGCTCCAGCGCCCAGCCGTGCTCGTTGCCGGCCGCGCAGACCGCGGTGCGGGCGCTCACCGGCGCGATGTCCGGCGACATCGTCGTGGAACTGGCCGACGGGGTGTACCGGCTCTCCGCGCCACTACGGTTCACCGCCGCCGACTCCGGTAACAACGGATACCAGGTGATATGGCGGGCCGCCCCGTCGGCGCGCCCCGTGATCAGCGGCGCGAGGGCGGTCACCGGCTGGTCGCTCGCCGACTCAGGGAAGAACATCTGGCGGGCCAACGTCGGCACCGGGGTCGACAGCCGGCAGCTCTACGTCAACGGTGCCATCGCCACACGCGCGCGTACCACCGTGAACCGGTCGGACTTCACCGCCAACAGCAGCGGCCTCTCCTTCACCAACGGCGCCCTGAGCTATCTGAACAACCTCGCCAACAAGAACCAGGTCGAGATGGAGAGCGTCGGCTCGTTCACCGACCGGTACGTGAGGGTGCAGAACATCACCGGGAACTTCATCACGATGCAGCAGCCCGGCTGGAGCAACAACAACTTCGGATACGACACCTTCACCAGCCCGCACCGGGCGGGTCCGCTCTACCTGGCCAATGCCTACGAGTTCCTCGATTCACCGGGCGAGTGGCACCTCAACCCCGGGACCGGCCAGCTCTCCTACATCCCGCTCGCCGGGCAGAACATGAGCAACGTCAGCGTGGAGCTGCCGACGCTGCAGTCCCTGGTGAACGTCGGGGGCACCTACGACGCGCCCGCCCACCACATCTCGTTCACCGGAATCACCTTCACCGGCACGACCTGGATGGGCCCCAGCGGCAACCAGGGCTACGTGGACCAGCAGACCGGCGTCTACATGGCCGGCAACTGGAACTGGCCGGCCTTCTCCTCCTGCCACAACGGCTGCCCGCAGTTCGAGGCCACCCGGCCGAACTGGTACCAGATGCCCGCCGCAGTGCAGGTGTCGGCCGCCAACAACATCACCTTCAGCGATTCGCAGTTCTTCAACCTCGGCCAGACGGCCGTGGGTATCGGCAACGACGCCAACGGCCACACCAGCGGTGTCGGCCTGGGCGCGAGCAACATCACCGTCACCCGGTCCGAGATCGCCCGCACCTCGGCCGGCGGCATCGTGGTCGGCGGCGTGCGCGCCGACGCGCACCACCCCGGCGACCAGCGGATGGTGAACCGGAACATCACCGTCAGCAACAACCGCATCCACGACCTCGGCGTGGAGTACCGGGGCATCGTGTCGGTCCTGACCACCTACGTCAACACCGCCACCGTCTCCAACAACGAGGTCTACAACATGCCGTACACCGGCATGTCGATCGGGTACGGCTGGGGCGCCAACGACGCCGGCGGCAGTGAGCACTACGCCGGTCGCGGCCTGTACAACTACCAGCCGAGGTACACCACGGCCACCACCGCGTCCAACAACCGGCTCACCGGCAACTACGTGCACGACGTCATGCAGCAGATGAACGACGGCGGATGCATCTACACGCTGTCGGCGAACCCGAACGCGGTGATCAGCGACAACTACTGCCTGCGGACCAACGGCTACTTCGGGCTCTACTTCGACGAGGGCTCGCGCTACTACACCGCTCGCAACAACGTCTTCTCCTCCACCGGCACCTGGGCCACCGCCAACTACTGGTACGCCGAGAACATGGGGAACTTCACCGTCACCAACAACTGGTCGACCAACAACAGCACCAACGTGACCAACGGCGACCGGGGCAACGTCGTCAACGGCAACGTCACGGTCACCAACGGCAACTGGCCCTCGGGAGCCCAGGCCGTGATGGCGGCCGCCGGCCCCCAGACGAGCGGTAACCCGCAGCAGAGCGCGCAGATCGTCGGGGCCCAGTCGAACCGCTGCGTCGACGTCACCGGCAACAGCACCGCCAACGGAGCCCAGGCACATCTCTGGGACTGTGGCAGCGCCACCAGCCAGCGTTGGACCCACACCTCGGGCAAGCAGCTGCAGGTGTACGGCAACAAGTGCCTGGACGCCTACGGCCAGGGAACCGCCAACGGCACCCAGGTGGTGATCTGGGACTGCAACGGGCAAGCGAACCAGCAGTGGAACGTCAACGCCAACGGCACCATCACGGGCGTGCAGTCAGGGCTGTGCCTGGACGCGCCCAGCAACGGCACCGCCAACGGCACCAAGCTCAACCTCTGGGCCTGCAACGGCGGCGCCAACCAGCGCTGGAGCCTGCGCAACTGATCCAGCCGTCTCATGTCTTCGCCGGGGCGGCCCACCGCCCCGGCGAAAGCCGTCACCCGCCCCCGGCCGGGGGCGGGGGCGGGGGCGGACGGGCCCCACCCGTCCGGGACGCTCCGGGGGCAGTCGAGGGCACTGCCGCCGGAACGCGGGTCCCCATCCCGCCCACACCACCGAACACGAGGGAAAGCACCACATGAGCACGCCGGGCGACATCGACGACCTCCTGCGGCATCTGGAACGCGAAGGTCTCGTCCTTCATCTCGGCATCGGTGACGCCACCGTGTGGTTCGCCGCCGAGTTCCGCGAGCGCATGATCGCCGAACGGCTCGCGATGCTGCCCGACGAGCCCCTGGTGAGCGTCGCCACGGCCGCCGCGGTGCTCAACGTCCCGCACTCCCACGTCATCGCCGAGGTGCGCGCCGCGACCCTCGCCGGCCACGACAACGGCCGGCAGATCCGGGTGCGGCGCGAGTCCCTGGTACGGCGCGTCACCGCCCTGGGCCTGACCGGGCCGGCTCCTTCCACCGAGTCCTCGGACCTCCCCGGCGACCCCGCGCGAGGGAACGCGTGTCCATAGGCCGGCCCTCAGCGCTCCAGGCGTACGGGATCGCCCGGCCCGCCGCGACGAACGAGCCAGGCTTCGGTGATGTGCGTGAACATCGCCCCGGCGGCGCCGCCGGGGTCGTGGGCGGCGATGTGCTCGTAAATACGGCGATGACCGAGGTTGGACGCCACGCACAGTGCCCGCTGGGGCTGGCCCATGTAGCGGGCGGTGTTGATGACCTGGCTCTCCAGTGCCCGCACCACGCCGCGGGCGATGCGGTTTCCGGACGCCTGCATGATCGTGTCGTGGAAGGCGCGGTCGTGGTCGGCGTAGGTGACATGATCGTCCACGAGCTCGTCCATCCGGTCCACCAGCGCACGCAGCCGATCGATGGTGTCCTGGTCCGCGAGGCGAGCGGCGAGATTCGCCATGTCGGACTCCAGCACGCGCCGCGTGACGACGAGGTCGTCGAGGATCGCCAGGCTCTCGTCCTCGGCGATGGTCGCCGCGAGGACGAGTTCGTCGAGCATGTCCCACATCGTCGGAGAGGTGACTATGGTGCCGCTGCCCTGGCGGACCTGCACCAGCCCCTTCTCCTGAAGGATCTTCACCGCCTCGCGGATGACGGTCCGGCTCACCGAGAAGGTCTCGCAGAGGACCGGCTCGGCGGGCAGCGGTGTGCCGGGCGGGTGCGCTCCGCGAACGATGCGCTCCACCAGCTCCGCCGTGACCGCCCTGGCGAGGTTCGCCGGCCGTCGCACCCACGCCGGAGGGGACGCCAAGCTCAGGGGCGACTCCTGTGATGCCGTCATATCTCCTCCGGTGCCGCGGGCGGCGCCACATTTCAACATCAGTATATGTCACGCATATTGACGTCAGACGTCATACGAATTACGTTTCGCCTCAAACGAAGGCCGGGTGAGCCCGGCCACCCTCTGGAGAGTGAACAGCAATGAAGCAGCGAGCACTCTGGTCGGCCGTCCTGGCCGCGGGGCTGGTCTTGACCGGCTGCGGAAGCGCCACGCGACCCACGTCGTCGCCGAGCGAGTCCGGCAAGGTCACGAAACTCGTGGTCTGGGACTGGAAATCGGGTGAGGCGTCCGCCGCCAACTACATCCAGAAGGCGAAGGACGACTTCGCCAAGAAGCATCCGGACGTCACGGTCGAGTTCGTGGCCCAGCCCTTCGACCAGTACTACACCCTGCTGGGCTCGGCGATTCAGTCCAGCGCGGGGCCTGACGTCATGCTCTTCAACGGAGGCGGCCAGATCCGCGACCGCGTGGACGCGCTCCTTCCGCTCGACCAGTACGTGGCCGAGGACAAGCAGCGCCTGGCGGGCTGGGACGCGTTCAGCGAGGCAGGCAAGATCTACGCCGCGCCGTTGACGTTGCAGGGCCACCCGATCTACTACAACAAGACGCTGTACGAGAAGGCGGGACTCGACCCGGCGAACCCCGCCACCACCTGGGACAAGTTCCTCGACGACTGCGCCACCATCAAGAAGGCGACCGGGGCCAAGTGCTTCGCGCTCGGCAACAAGGAGGGCGCCGGCATCCAGTTCTTCATGTCGGGCCTCGGCTCGGGCATCCTGACAGCACAGGAGTACGACGACTGGATCGCCGGGAAGCGCGTCTGGGACTCCCCCAACGTGAAGAAGATCTTCAAGCTGTGGAAGGACACCGGCGACGCGAAGCTGAACAACGACGGGGCCAACTCGACCGCGATGTTCAACGACGCCTTCACGATCTTCAACTCCGGTAAGGCCGCCCACATCATCGGCCTGATGTCCGACATCGGGCACTGGAAGGACTTCAGCGAGTTCCTGGGGGCCGACAAGCTCGGCGTCATGCCCGCTCCGGTCGTCACCGACGGGGTGACCCCGAGCCTCGCCTACGACGGCGGCATCGGCTACGGCGTCGCGAAGTGGGCGAAGGACCCCAAGCTCGCCGCCGACCTGGTGCGGTCGCTGACCACCACCGACGCTCTCACCTCCTTCTACTCCGACGCCGGCGCGATCGCGTCCGACACCACGATCGACGTCTCGCAGGCCCCCGCGGCCGTCGGCACGCTCGTCTCCCAGCTCAAGGAAGGCAAGCCCGCGCTGCATGTCGCGCTGTCCTCCAAGACCCTGGACCTGATGGGAAGGCTTTCCCAGCAGCTCCTGAGCGGCTCGGCGACCGTCGACGAGGTAGTGGAGCAGCTGGCCGCCTCGGATCGGGCGAGCTGATCTCGTGCCGGTCAGAGATTCTTCACCGTCTGCCCGCCCGGTCGGTTCCGGGCGGGCAGACGGTGCGGGCGGTGCGGGGGAAGCAAAGAAAACAGGGCCGCGGGCACGCCGCGCCGACGCCGGGAACGTTTCCCGGCCGTCCTCCCGCTCGTTGCGCTCCGAGCGCCTCGCGCCTTACGTTCTGGTGGCTCCGGCCCTACTGATCATCGTGGCCCTGCGGCTGTGGCCGCTGCTGCTGGGCGTCAACTTCTCCTTCACCGGCGACGGTGAGCGCAACGGGGCGATGGTCGGCTTCGACAACTACCTGGAGATGTTCCAGGACGCGACGTTCCAGAGCGCGCTGCGCAACGTGCTGCTGCTGGTGCTGCTGCTTCCCGTCGCGGTGGCCATCCCCGGGCTGCTCGCGACGTTCATCTACCTGCGCGTTCCCGGGCATCGGGTCTTCCGTAGCGTCTACTTCTTCCCGGCCGTGCTCTCCCCGGTGATCGTCGGTGCGATCTTCAACCTGATGCTCGCCTTCGACGGCCCGCTGAACTCCATCCTCGCGACGATCGGCCTCGGCCCGGTCGACTGGCTCGGCGATCCGGATGTCGCCATGTTCGCGGTGGTCGGCGTGCAGATCTGGGCGACGTTCGGGATGGCCCTGGTGGTGTTCCTCGCCGGATTCGCCACCCTGGACTCCGCGCTCCTGGACGCGGCCAGGATGGACGGCGCATCGCTCCCGCAGACCATCTGGCACGTGATCATCCCGGGCCTGACCCGCACCATTCAGTTCGTCTTCGTGACCACGATGATCGGGATGCTGACATCCATGTTCGGCCTGCTGTACGTCATGACCAGCGGCGGCCCGGAGGGGTCCACCTACCTGCCGGAGTACTACGTCTGGATCCAGCAGGGACAGATGAACCGCCCGGCGCTCGCCTCGGCCGCGTCGACGGTCCTCTTCCTCATCATGCTCGTGGTGGGGCTCCTGCAGATCAGCGTGCTCCGCCGCGCGGGGAGGCAGGACTGATGCTCGGCAAGAGACTGATCAGGTGGGTGCTCGCCGTTCCGATGGCGCTCCTCGCGCTGGCGACGATCTACCCCCTCGTGTTCACCGTCAACGTCGCCCTGAAGACCCGGCGTGAGTACGTCCTCGACCGCTTCGCCCTGACGACCTCCCTGCAGTGGGAGAACATCGTCACGGCGTGGACCAGTGTCGGCATGGCACGATACTTCGCCAACTCGCTCATCGTGGTGACGATCTCGGTGGTCCTGCTGCTCCTCTTCGGGTCGATGGCGGGCTTCGCGCTGAGCCAGCTGCGGTTTCGCGGTTCCAAGGTGCTTTTCCTCGGCTGTCTCGCGGCGCTGCTCATCCCGTTTCAGGTGATCATGGTGCCGCTCGCGCGGGTCATGGCCGACAGCGGCCTCATCGACACCTACCCGGGGTTGATCCTCGCCTACGTCGCGCAGTTCCTGCCGTTCACCATCTTCCTGATGACGAGTTACTACAAGACCATCCCGGCGGAGATCGTCGACGCGGCGAGGATCGACGGGAACACCACGTACGGCGTCTACCGGCGGATCATGCTGCCCATGGGCACTCCGGCGCTGCTGTCGGTCGGCATTCTCAACACGCTGTTCTGCTGGAACGACGTGCTCATCGCCCTGCTGATGATGCCGTCGGCCGACCACCGCACCCTCATGGTCGGGGTCACCTCGCTGCGTGGACAGTACTCCGACAACATCCCCACCTTCGCCTCCGGGGTGCTGATCGCCGCCGTACCCATGTTGATGATCTATCTCTTTCTCCAGCGCCAGATCGCCGACGGGGTCACCGCCGGTTCCACGAAGGGCTGACATGCGTATTTCGGGGTATCGCACTTTGACGACGGTCCAGGAATGGGACCGTCCTGTCGGTGATTCCAACGGCCTGTACGCCGACGGCGTCGTTCCGGTGTCCATCGTCATGGTGGACACCGACGAGGGGATCACCGGTGTCGGCATCGGACCTCACGTGGAGATCGACGGCGTCTTCGCCGCCATCGAGGGTGAGGACCCGCGCGGCGTGGCGGCGCTGTACGACCGCATGCTGCGGCAGACCTTCAAGGCGGGCCACGCGGGCGCGGTGTTCGGGACCATCGGCGCCATGGACACCGCCCTGTGGGACATCAAGGCGAAGATCGCCGGCGAACCGCTCTGGCGTCTGCTGGGCGGGCGCGACAGGCGGGTCCCCGCCTACGCCTCCGGTCTGGACATCGGCCTGACCGACGACGAGCTCGTCTCGGCCTACGAGGTCTACGCCCGGTACGGCCTGCGGGCCGCCAAGATCAAGGGCGGCCTCGACATCGAGCGGGACAGGCACCGTCTGACGCTGGTGCAGGAGGTCCTGACCGAGGCCGGGCACGGAAGGCGGCCGGGCCTGATGCTCGACGTGAACGAGTCGTGGTCGCGCAAACAGGCGATCCGGCACGTCTGCGAGCTGGAGCGCACCCTGGATCTCACCTGGATCGAGGAGCCCGTCCGGCGGTGGGACGCCGAGGGCCATGCCACCGTCGGCAGGGGGATCCGCGCGTCGGTCGCCACCGGGGAGAACCTCACCGGACTTGAGCAGTATCGCCCGCTGCTGGCCGCGGGAGCCGTCGACATCGTCCAGACGGCCGCGGTCTGGGGTGTCTCCCATTTCCTGCGGGTGTCGGCCCTGGCTCACGCCCACGATCTGCCGGTCAGCCCGATCGGCAACATCCCGATCGGCCTGCTGCACGCCGCGACCTCGGTGCCGAACCACATCGCCAGCGAGTTGCAGGACCTGCGTCCGCCACTGGGGGTGTCCGTCGACCTGCACGTCGAGGACGGCGCGTTCCACCTCGGGGACTCGCCCGGCCTGGGCGTCACGGTCGACGAGGACGTCATCAGGGGGTTCACCCACCGGCCGGGCACCCTGACGGCCGACGGCCCCGGCGTCCGCCCCGAGCAGGCCGGACGCCGGCTGCTCTCGGTGACCGATCACGATCAGGTCGCGCAGCAGCGCCTGCTCGCCCCCCTGGCCGTGGACCTGCGCGACCGAACGCCGAGGTAGCCCTTCAGCGTTCGACACCGACGGCCCACGCCGTGTCCCCGGGCCGGATGAGCGTCCCGGGCCGGAAGAAAGGAACGCGCGTGCGTTCGTCGTTCGTGCCACACAGACGCGCCTCGGCCCCGGCGGAGACCTCACGGGCCGGCCACACGATCGTGGTCGCGCCCACCGGGGCCGAGAACGCCGACGACGGCGGCCCCGGCACCACGAGTCGGCCACTGGCGACCCTGTGGGAGGCACGGCGGCGGGCGCGCGAGGCGGCGGCCGAGGGCGACCGCGACGTCGTCGTCCTGCTCCTGGACGGGATCCACCGACTGCTCTCGCCGCTGCGCCTGGACGCCGCCGACTCCGGGCGCGGCGGGCACACCGTGACCTGGAGGGCGGCGCGCGGGGCCAGGCCCGTACTGAGCGGCGCCCGGCCCGTCACCGGCTGGGAACCCGACGACCCCGACGACGAGGCCACGGGCGTCTACCGGGCCCGGGTCGGCACCGGATTCGACACCCGGCAGCTCTACGTCGACGGGGTCCTCGCGCGACGCGCGCGGATCAGGCTGGCACCCGGCGACATCACGCCGACCGCGACCGGTTTCACCGTCGACAACCCCGACCTCGCCTACCTGGCCACCCTGCCCGACCAGGGGCGCATCGAACTGCAGGCGATGCTGACGTTCACCAACCGGTTCGCGCCGCTGCGGAGCGTCTCCGGATCGACGGTCGTCATGCAACAGCCGGCCTGGGACAACAACACCTACGGCTACGACACCGTCCAGGCTCCGTTCCGCACCCCGACGTTCTTCCTGCTCAACTCCAGGAGTTTCCTGACCGAGCCCGGCGAGTGGTATCTGGACCCGGCGACGGGGACGCTCTACTACAAACCGCTCCCGGGGCAGGACATCTCACGCGCGCGGGTGGAGCTGCCGCGGCTGGAATCGCTGCTCCAGGTCGGCGGCACCTACGACGAGCCCGCCCGCAACCTGCGATTCGAGGGCCTCACCTTCACCGGCACCACGTGGCTGCGTCCCGGTTCGTCCGACGGGTACGCCAACCAGCAGACCGGCGTGTTCATCAGCGGCGTCCAGCCCCGCCGACCAGCCGACGCGTTCACCTCGTGCTCCGTCGGCTGCACGGGGCTTGAGGCGTCTCGTAACGACTGGGCACAGGCGCCCGCGGCGGTGCAGGTGTCGGCGGCCGACGACATCGGGTTCCTCGACAGCACCTTCGTCAACCTCGGTTCCGTCGGCATCGGCATCGGCAACGACGCGGGCGCCCATGCCACCGGCGTGGGGCTGGGCGCGCACCGGGTCTCGGTGGTGGGGAGCACGTTCACCGCGAGTGCCGGCGGCGGGATCGTGGTCGGCGGCGTGCGCCCCGACGCGCACCATCCGTCCGACCCCCGTATGGTCAACAGCGACATCGTGCTCAGCGACAACCGCGTCCACGCGACCGCGCTCGAATACCTGGACCAGGCCGCGATTCTCGCCACCTACGTCACGCGGCTGACCATCGAGCACAACCACGTCTCCGAGATGCCCTACATCGGCATCGGCGTCGGTTACGGCTGGGGCGCCAACGACGCGGGAGGCAGCCCCGACTACGTCGATCGCGGGCTTTACCGCTTCCAGCCGGTCCACGACACGCCCACGACTCTGAGTGACGTCCACATCGTGGGCAACCACGTGCGCGACGTCGTGCGGACGATGTACGCCGCCGGCTGCATCTACGCGCTCTCGGCGATACCCCGCAGCCGCGTCGAGGAGAACTTCTGCGAGAACAGCGGCCAGTACGGCCTGTACTTCGACGAGGGTGCCCGGTACCTGAGCGTGCGCCGCAACGTGTTCGCCGACACCGCGGAGCAGTGGGCGCACGCCAACAACGGCGTCGCCAACCACACCGGTGATCTCACCCTGGTCGGGAACTACACCACCAACCCCGCCGTCACCGGCATCGCCGACGGCGACCGCGGCAACGTCGTCCGCGGCAACGTCGTCGTCACCGACGGCAACCTCCCGATCGAGGCCAGCCGGGTGATCTACGAGGCGGGTCCCGCCGGGCCGTACCGCGGCGCCCCCGACCCGCGGCGTCCCCCGGCCGGCGCCTTCCTGTCCGCCGATCCGGTCACCGTGGGGGCCGGTGGTTCGACCATCGTCACCGTCACGGTGGAGAACCTGGGCGAGCGTCCGGCCACCGGCCTGGCCGTCTCGATCGCCGCCTTGCGGGGCTGGCGGGCCGAACGCGCCGGCGAACCGGTGAGAGACGTGCTCGCCCCCGGCGACTCGGCCACCGAGACCTGGAAGGTCACGGCACCCGAGTCGTTCGCGTCCCCGGCCGATCGCGCGCAGATCAAGGCGTCGGTGATGTTCCGAGCGGGTGAGACCGAGTACGTCCTGAACAGATCGCTCACGCTGACCGCGCCCGTCCCGTCACGAGGAGACGGAACGCCGGCCTGACGTCCCGGAGGCCGACGCGCCAAGCCTCTGGGACATCAGGCCGATCCAAGGATCGACGGCTCACCATCGGCAGGCCCGGGTCCGGTGAACCCGGGACCGCCGTGGTGCTTTTCCTGTCGAGGCCACGCGAGCGACCTCGCGCGCGGGGGTCCGCGCGACCACTCAGGGGCGAAGCGGCTCGATGTTCAGCACTCCGGAGCGGAAGACCGCCACGTCGACCTGGGCGCCGTGGAAGCCCGCCTCGCGTACGGCGGGGACCAGGCCCGGCAGGCCTGAGGCCCGGGGCAGCAGGTCGGCGTCCAGTTCCACCCGCGCCCGGTCGCCGAGGTCGCGTACCCGCAGGTCGGTGACCGTCAGGCCGGCTCCGGCCAGCAGGCGGCGCACCGCCCGCTCGGCCGTCTCGACGCGGTGCAGCCTGGCCGGTGTCACCTCCACGCCGTAGGCCACCCGGCTGGCCAGGCAGGGCGCGGCCGGCTTGTCCCAGACGGTCAGGTCCCATGCCTTGCAGGCCCGCCGTACCTCGGCCTTGGTCAGACCGGCGTCCCGCAGCGGGGCGAGCACCCCGCGCTCGTCGGCGGCCCTGATCCCCGGCCGGAACGGGTCGGCGGCGTCGTCGGCGTTGGTGCCGGTGGCGACGTGCGCGAAGCCGTGGTCGGCCGCCACCCGGCCGATCACGTCGAGCACCTCCGACTTGCAGAAGTAGCAGCGGTCGCGGCCGTTCGCCCGGTAGCCGGGGTTCGCCGTCTCGGCGGTGCCGGGCAACAGGTGCCGTACGCCGAGCGAGAGCGCGAACCGCCGTGCCGCGTCGAGTTCCTCGGCCGCCAGGCTGTCGGAGACCGCCGTCACCGCCAGGACTCTGTCGGCGACTCTGCCGGTCCCGGCCGAGCGGGCCGCCGCCGCCAGCACCAGCGCGGAGTCGACCCCGCCGGAGAAGGCGACGGCGAGCGAGGGCAGGGCCGCCAGCCGGTCGAGCAGCGTGGCGATCTTGGCGTCGAGGGCCGTCATCGTGTTCCTTTCCGCGTGGTGACCTCCGCCTTGAGGTGCGGTGAGGAGGTCAACCGGGGCTCTCGTGCGTGGGGGGCCGCTCGTGGGCCAGTCGCAGCGCCCTGGCGGCCGTCTCGCGCAGGGACAGGCCGAGGGCGGCCGAGGCCGCGGCCACGTCGTCGTGTTCGGGTTTGGCCGAGTGGGGTCCGTGCTTGACCCGCACGCGATGGCCCTCCAGGTCGACCTCGGTGATGTGCCGGGGCAGGGCCGTGCGCTCGACCGCGACCTCGCGCACGCCGAGCGCGCCGGTCTCGGCGAGGATCAGTTCGCGCAGGGCGGGGAGGGCGGGACGGCGGCACAGCAGGTGCAGTACGTGCGCCGGCCGTCCCTTCTTCATGGTGGCCGGGGTGGCCCAGGCGTCCAGGGCGCCGGCGTCGAGGGCTCGCGCGATCGTGTGCCCGAGCACCTCGCCGGTGACGTCGTCCAGGTTGGTCTCCAGGACAACGAGGGGTTCGGTGCCGCTGTCTCGGGCGGGCTCGGCGACGGTGACGGCGACGATGTTGGGGCGGTCGGGGAGTTTCCTGGTGCCCGCGCCGTAGCCGGTCGCCACCGGAGTCATCGCCGGCGGCGGGGTGTATCGCGCTCGCATGGCGCGCAGCAGCGCCGCCCCCGTGGGGGTCACGGTCTCGCCCGGCAGGTCGCTGCCGGTCACCAGCGCCCCTCGCAGCAGGGCGGCGGTCGCGGGAGCCGGTACGGGCAGTACGCCGTGGCGGGTGGTCACCGTGCCGGTGCCCAGCGGGATCGGGGCGCAGTGCACGGTGTCGACGCCGAGCAGGTGCAGCGCGGCGGCCACGCCGACGATGTCCACGAGCGCGTCGTGGCCGCCCAGCTCGTGCAGGTGCACCCGGCCGGGGTCGGTGCCGTGGATACGGCCCTCCGCCTCCGCGATCGCCCTCAGCGCGTCGCCGGCGAGGGCGGCGACCGGTTCGGGCCGGGCGGCCCCGGCCATCGCGATCAGTTCGGCGGCCTGCCGCTCGGTCGCCGTGTCGGTGACCGTGACCCGTACCCGGGTCGCCGCCAGGCCGTGGCTGAGGGCCCGCTCGGCGGTCAGCTCCCAGCCGGTGAGGCCGGTCGATCCCACCGCCGCGCGGATGCCCTCCAGCGGCGCCCCGGCGTCGATGAGCGCCGCCAGCAGCATGTCGCCGGCTAGCCCTGTGAACGGGTTGACCCAGCAGATCACGGCCGTCCCCCGGGCCGCGCCGCCTCCGCGCCGGCCGGGGTGGGCGGGGGTGGTGAGAGGGTGCGGCGAGTGCGGCGGGTGGCTGTGTGGGCGAGGCGGTGGGCCGCCATGGCGGCGCCGAAGCCGGAGTCGATGTTGACCACGGTGAGGCCTGCAGCGCACGAGGACAGCATCGCCAGCAGGGCGGTGACGCCCTCCAGGGCCGCGCCGTACCCGACGGAGGTGGGCACGGCGATCACCGGCGCCGCCACGAGACCTCCGACGGCGCTGGCGAGCGCGCCTTCCATGCCCGCCACGACGATCACCGCGTCGGCCGCGCGGAGCCGCTCGGTCTCGGCGAGCAGCCGGTGGATGCCCGCGACGCCCACGTCGCGGATCACGGTGACGGCGAGGCCGAGCGCCCGGGCCACGGCCGCGGCCTCGGCCGCCACCGGCCCGTCGGAGGTGCCCGCCGTGACGACCGCGACCGCGAAGGTTCCGGGTGCGGCCGGCCGCCATGCCAGCAGCCGCGCCGCCGGGTCGTGGGACCCGCCGGGCACGGCCGCGAGGACGGCCGGGGCGTCGGCCTCCTCGACCCGGGTGGCCAGCACCGGGCCGGTGTTGCGGGCGAGCAGGGCGGACGCGATCGCGGCGATCTCCCCGGCGGTCTTGCCGGGCCCGTAGACCACCTCCGGCGTCCCCTGGCGGGCCTCCCGGTCCACGTCGACCCGGGCGAACCCCAGGTCCACCACGCGCTCGCTCACGCCCGGCCGCCGGCCAGGTACGGGATGGTCTGCGGCCCCTCGGGGAGCACGCACACCCGGGCGCCGGGGCCGGCGGCGGCCAGCGCCTCGTTCACCGTGGCCTCGATGTCGTCGGTCTGTTCCAGGTGGGCGGTCGCCAGGTCGGCGTCGCCGAGGTAGGAGGTGTGCATCACCACCCGGGCGCCGGCCTGGATGCGTGCCTGGATCTGCACCTGCCACTGGTCGGGGACGGTCACCGGCCTGGCGGCGATCGCGTCGAGCAGCGCCTGCGGGGAGGGCTCGGAGGCGAGCACCTCGCGGTAGGAGCCGTGGTCGGGGAAGCCGTCGCGGCACTCGGCCGCGCAGACGATCACACCGCCCGGCCTGACCACCTGGAACGCCGCCGACATGCCCTTGACCGCCTGGTAGAGGTTCTGGTCGAGGGGGTAGCCGGAGTTGGTGGTGACCACCACGTCGAAGGGTGCCTCGACCTCCCGCATCGCGACCCGGCGGGCGGCGGCGGTGGCGGCGGCGTGCATGGGCAGGATGTCGCCGCCGAACGCCGCCGCGATGTCCTTGTCCCGGTTGAGGATCACGTCGAGGGCGAAGGTCACCCCGGTGGCCTCGGCGATCGCCCGCACGTCGTCGTGCACGGGGTTGCCCTCGATCACCCCCCAGGTTGCCCGGGGGTCGCCGATACGCGCGGCGTCGTGCAGGGTGAGGACGGTCTCCAGCGCGGCCAGGCCGGGGGCGACGAGTTTGGGGCCGCCGGAGAAGCCCGCGAAGAAGTGTGGCTCCACGAAACCGGTGGTGATCCGCACGTCGGCCTCGACCCAGGCGGTGTTCAGCCACACCGGTACGTCCTTGCCGAAGCGGCCGAGGTAGGTGAGCGAGCCGGGGTCGCGGGCGTCGTGGTTGACGATCCGCACGGAGTCCACGACCGCGTCGCCGAACATCGCGCGCAGTTCGGCCTCGGTGTTGCCGCGATGGGTGCCGGTCGCCACCAGGATGGTCACGTCGTCGAGGTCGACGACGCCGTCGAGTTCGTCGAGGATCGCCGGGATCATCAGGTGCCGCGGCTGGGGACGGGTGCCGTCGCAGGCCGAGATGGCGACGGTCTGTCCCGGCCGTACCCTCTCGCGCAGCGGTGGCCCGGCCACCGGATCGCGCAGGGCCGCCCGTAGCACGCCCATCTGGTCGGGCGCGGCCTCGTGGTGTACGGGGGTGACCACCGTGGTGGCCGTGTCCGGCAGCTCGACCGTGAGGCCGGTCTCCCCGTAAGCCAGGCGTATCTTCACCGTGTCTCCCTCGTCTCCCTCTCCCCCGTGTCTCCCCCGAGATCCTGCCAGAGTCCGTCGGCGACGCCGGTGCCGGGCGGTGCCTGATCACCGTCGGCCTCGCCAGGGGAGTTCTCGACGTCTTCGAGCACCGAACGGATCCACGTCTCGGTCGTGCCGATGTGCATCAGCGCCGCCGCCTGGGCGAGCGTCGCGTCGCCTGCGGCCAGGGCGTTGTAGATCGCCTCGTGCTCGGCGACGGTCTTGTGCGAGCTGCCGGCCTCGACCGTGCCGCGCCACACCCGCATCCGCAGGGTGTGGCCGGAGATCCCGTCGAGCAGGGTGGAGAGCGTCTCGTTGCCGGTCGCTCGCACTACGGCGCGGTGGAAGGCGGCGTCGTGGTGGATCAGCTTCTCCACGTCGTCGCTCGCCTCGCGCATCGCGTCCAGGTGCCCGCCGATCTCGGCGAGCTGGGCGGCGGAGATCCTCGACGCGGCCAGGGCGGTCGCCGCGGGCTCCAGCATCCGCCGCACCTGGACGATCTCCAGCAGGGTGTCGTCGCGCAGCAGCTCGACGGCGAGTCCCAGCCCTTCCAGCAGCAGCCTCGGCTCCAGGCTGGTGACGTAGGTGCCGTCGCCGCGCCGCACGTCGAGCACCCTGGCCACGACGAGTGCCTTGACCGCCTCGCGCAACGGGTTGCGGGAGACGCCGAGGTGGGCGGCGAGCTGGTGTTCGGGGGGGAGCCGCGACCCCGGGGGCAGTTCCCCCGACTGGACGAGCGCCCGGATGCGGGAGATCGCTTCGTCGGTCAGGGACATGGGCTCGACCTCCGGTCGTGGAGTCGCTCGATCGATACGCAGGTCACGGCCGGAACATAACAGACATCCCATGTTCACGCGAGGGTTCGATCGTCCGGGAGCGAGCGTGGGCCGCACGGGGCGCGATAAAGGCACTAAATATCCGACTTTTGTGCAACGTTCACGGTATTTCGCCGGAAGGTCTAGACACATCACGTCAGGAGGATTACAAAGACATCCCATGTCCATGTGGTGAAGCTCTCTTCATCTTCCGGAAACATCCACTGGAGGTAGACCTTCGTGCGCACGCATCACCGGAGCGGGACCCCGTGACGGAGCTGATCACCGCGGTCGAGGCCCACGACATCCGCTTTCCCACCTCTCGGCACCTCGACGGTTCCGACGCCATGAACCCCGAGCCCGACTACTCCGCCGCCTACGTGATCGTGCGGACCGACGGCGGGCAGGAGGGGCACTCGCTCGCCTTCACCGTCGGGCGCGGCAACGAGATCGCCGTCGCCGCCGTGGAGTCGCTGGCGCCGCTGGTCACCGGACGGCCGGTCTCCGAGGTGCTCGGCGATCTCGGCGGGGTGTCGCGCCGGCTCACCGGCGACAGCCAGCTGCGCTGGCTCGGCCCGGAGAAGGGCGTCATCCACATGGCGGCCGGGGCCGTGCTCAACGCTCTGTGGGACCTTCGTGCGCGCAGAGCGGGTAAGCCGCTGTGGCGGCTGCTGGCGGAACTGTCCCCTGAGGAGATCGTCGACGTCGTCGACTTCCGCTACCTGGAGGACGCGCTCACCCGCGAGGAGGCGCTCGCCATCCTGCGCGCCGCCGAGCCCGGCCGCGCCGAGCGCCAGGCGCGCCTCATCGCCGAGGGCTACCCCGCCTACACCACCACCCCCGGCTGGCTCGGCTACACCGACGACAAGCTGGTCCGGCTGTCCAAGGAGGCGGTCGCCGACGGATTCGGCCTGATCAAGCTGAAGGTCGGCGCCGACCCCGCCGAGGACGTCCGGCGTGTACGGCTGGCCCGCGAGGCGGTCGGTCCCGACGTGCGCATCGCTGTGGACGCCAACCAGGCGTGGAACGTCGGCCAGGCGATCGAGCGCCTGGCCGCGCTCGCCGAGTTCGACGTGTACTGGATCGAGGAGCCCACCTCCCCCGACGACGTGCTCGGCCACGCCGCCATCCGTGAGCGGGTCGCGCCCATCAAGGTCGCCACCGGCGAGCACGGTCACAACCGGGTGATGTTCAAGCAGTTCCTGCAGGCGGGCGCGATCGACATCCTGCAGCTCGACGCGGCCAGGGTCGCCGGGGTCAACGAGAACATCGCCATCCTGCTGCTCGCCGCCAAGTTCGGTGTGCCGGTGTGCCCGCACGCGGGCGGCGTCGGACTGTGCGAGATGGTCCAGCACCTGTCGATGTTCGACTACGTGGCCGTCACCGGCACCACCGAGAACCGCGTCATCGAGTACATCGACCACCTTCACGAGCACTTCACCGACCCGGTGGTGATCGAGGACGGCCGATACGTCGTCCCCGTCAAGCCGGGTGGGGGCGCCGAGATGCATCCGGCGTCCCGCGCCGAGTACGCCTACCCGCACGGCCCCCAGTGGGCAGCCGACGCCACGGGGGTGGCGTGATGGGTGCCTTCGACGATTTCACGGCTTCGGCCACCGGCACCAACCTGGCCGCGGACGACGACATGGACGAACTCCGTCCGCGACCCAGCACATGAAAGGAACAACCATGAGACGAGGATTCGCTCTGGGAACGGCCATCGCCCTCGCGGTCGGCCTGACCGGCGCGTGCGGGGGCGACGCGGACTCCGGCACGACAGCCGCCGCCCCGGGAGATAGCAAGCCGGTCGTCGGGGTGGACTACCCCCGATCCGACACCGACTTCTGGAACTCATTCATCAAGTACGTCCCCCAGTTCGGCGCCGAGAACGGCCTCGACCTGAAGACCTCCAACTCGCAGAACGACATCGCCAAGCTCACCTCCAACGTGCAGAGCCTCGTCAGCCAGGGCGTCAAGGGCCTCGTGCTGGCGCCGCAGGACACCGCGGCCGTGGCCCCCACCCTCCAGCAACTCACCGCCAAGAAGATTCCCGTCGTCATGGTCGACACCCGCCCCGAGCAGGGTGACGCCTACATGGTGGTGCGTGCCGACAACCGGGCGTACGGGGAGAAGGCGTGCAAGTTCCTCGGCGAGAAGCTGTCGGGCAAGGGCAAGGTGGTGATGCTCCAGGGCGACCTCGCCTCCATCAACGGCCGTGACCGCACCGAGGCGTTCAACGACTGCATGAAGGCCAACTACCCCGACATCACGGTGTTCGGCGAGGCCACCAACTGGGACGGCGCCATCGCCTCACAGAAGCTCCAGACGCAGCTCACCGCCAACCCCGACATCAAGGGCGTCTACATGCAGTCGAGCTTCGCCCTGGCGGGCACCCTCCAGCTGCTCAAGCAGCGCAACCTGCTCGTCCCCCCGAGCGACCCCAAGCACGTCTTCGTCGTCTCCAACGACGGCATCCCCCAGGAGCTGAAGGAGATCGCCGCCGGCAACATCGACGCGACCGTCTCACAGCCGGCCGACCAGTACGCCAAGTACGCGCTGGAGTACACCAAGGCCGCGATCGAGGGCAAGACGTTCCAGCCCGGCCCGACCGACCACGACAGCAACATCATCCAGGTGCGACCCGGCCTGCTGGAGGACCAGCTGTCGGCACCCCTGGTCACCGCCGACGGCGGCACCTACGGAGACGTCCCGAGCGTCAAGTCGGACGACGCCTCGCTATGGGGCAACAACCTTGGCGGCTGACCAGACGACCACACCCCTCGTCGAGGCGGTGGGCGTCAGTAAGAGGTACGGCGAGACCGTCGCACTCGACCGTGCCGGAATCCGGATCATGCCCGGCCGGACCCACGCCCTGGTCGGTCGCAACGGGGCCGGGAAGTCGACCCTGGTCTCGATCCTCACCGGCCTGGCGCCCCCCGACGAGGGCGAGGTACGGTTCGGCGGCGAACCCGCCCCGCGCCTCACCGACCGTGACGCCTGGCGGCAGCGGGTGGCCTGCGTCTACCAGAAGTCCACGATCATCCCCGAGCTGACCGTGGCGGAGAACCTCTACCTGAACCGTCACGACCTGAACAGGTTCGGACTGGTCCGCTGGGACGCGCTGCGGCGCAAGGCGGCCACGCTGCTCGCCACCTGGTCGGTGGACGTCGACGTGCGCCTGCCGGCCGGCGAGCTGGACGTCGAGCAGCGGCAGTTCGTGGAGATCGCCCGCGCGCTCTCCTTCGGCGCCCGCTTCATCATCCTCGACGAACCGACCGCCCAGCTCGACGCCGCGGCCATCGCCCGGTTGTTCACCCGCATCCGCGCCCTGCAGGAACAGGGGGTGACCTTCCTGTTCATCAGCCACCACCTGCAGGAGATCTACGAGATCTGCGACACGGTCACGGTCTTCCGCGACGCCCGGCACATCCTGACCACCGCGGTGGCCGACCTGACGCACACCGACCTGGTGGCGGCGATGGCGGGAGAGGCGACCGGCCTGACCGCGGCGACGCCCAGGGCGGCCGTGCCCGCCGACGCCGGTGTCGCGCTCGACGTGCACGACCTGTCCTACGGCGACACCTACCGGGAGATCGACTTCCAGGTCCGGGCCGGCGAGATCGTCGGCCTGGCGGGCGCGGCAGGCAGCGGCCGGACCGAACTGGCCGAAACCGTCGCCGGGCTGCGCGCGGCCGATTCGGGCACGATCGAGATCGCCGGACGTCGCCCCCGTCCCGGCAGCGTGCCCGACGCGCTCGCCGCGGGCGTCGGCTTCGTCCCCCGCGACCGGCATCACCAAGGGTTCGTCGCGATGATGTCGATCGCAGACAACGCCACCATGACCGTCCCCGAACAGCTCGGCGAGGCCGGTCTGATCAGCGGCAGGCGGCGCGACCGGCTCGCCAGAGTCTTGATCGACAACTTGGCGATCAAGACTCCCGGCCCCGACCTGCCCGTGATGGGCCTGTCTGGTGGCAACCAGCAGAAGGTCGTGATGGCCAGGGCGCTCGCCTCCGACCCCCGGGTGCTCGTGCTGATCACCCCCACCGCGGGGGTGGACGTGAAGTCCAAGGAGTTCCTGCTCGGCAAGGTCGAGGAGACGGCCGAGAAAGGGAGCGGTGTGGTGATCGCCTCCGACGAACTCGACGACCTGCGGCTGTGCGACCGGCTACTGGTGATGTTCCAAGGCCGTCTCGTCGCGGAGATGGCCGCCGGATGGCACGACCACGACGTGGTGGCGGCCATGGAAGGAGTCCGGCTCGATGCCCTCGACGCCTGAGAAAACCCGTACGCCCGCGCCGGAGAGCGTCGCCCCCGAACGGGAACGGCCCCGGCTGCGGCTCGCCAGGTTGCGTGACCTCGCGCTGATCCCCGCGATCATCGTGATCGCCGTTGTCGGCCAGATCGTCCACCCGATCTTCCTTCAGGGCGACAACCTGATCAACATCCTGCAGACCATGTCGGAGATCTCGCTGCTGGTCATGGCGCAGACCCTCGTCCTGGTCGCCGGCAAGATGGACCTCTCGCTGGAGTCGACGTTCGGCCTCGCGCCGGGTGTGGCCGCCTGGCTGACCGTCGCGGTCGGCTCGGGCGCCGGGCTCGGCGTGCTGTCGGGCGCCTGGTCGATCCCGATCACCCTCGCCGTCGGAGTGCTGATCGGCGTGATCAACGCTTTGTTGATCGTGCGGTTCGGGCTGAACGGCTTCATCGTCACCCTTGGCATGCTGATCGTGCTGCGCGGCCTGCTCACCGGTATCTCCGGCGGCCAGACCTTCTTCAATCTGCCGCCGTCGATGCTCTACCTCGGCTCGGCCCTGTGGTTCGGTGTGCCCGCCTCGATCTGGCTGTGCCTGCTGTTGTTCGCCATCGGCATCGTGCTGCTCGGTTTCACCCGTTACGGCCGTGCCCTGTACGCCCTCGGCGGGAACGTGGACGCGGCCAAGGCGGCCGGTATCCGCACCGACCGGGTGCTGTGGACCGCCCTGGTGGGCGCCAGCCTGCTCGCCGCGCTCGGGGGCCTGCTGCTGTCGGGGCGCCTCGCCTCGGTGGCCGCCGCGCAGGGCGACGGCGCCATCTTCACCGTGTTCGCCGCGGCCGTGATCGGCGGCGTGAGCCTCAACGGCGGCAAGGGCACGATGTTCGGTGCCTTCACCGGCATCCTCCTGCTCTACATGATCCAGAACGTCCTCACCCTGGCCGGCGTGCCCGCCCAGTGGATCCAGGCTCTCAACGGAGCCATCATCCTCATCGCCCTCATCCTCTCCCGTCTCACGGGAGGCAAAGTCCAGGACTAGCTCGTCTCAGGTACCTCTTTCCCGTTCCTCCGCCATGGCGCCCTTCCGGGCGCCATACCCCCTGACCGATTGGAACGAAATGTCCGAGCACCCCCTGACACGCAGACGACTGATGCAGATCGGAACGGTCGGAGCAGGCTCCATGCTGTTACCGATACCGTGGACGGCGGCCGCCCAGGCCGCCTCGGCCCCGCCCCCGGCGGTGGTCGCCGCGAACGACATGGCGCTCTGGTACAACCAGAGCGCCGGCACCGACTGGCTCCGCGCACTCCCGATCGGCAACGGCCGCCTGGGTGCGATGGTGTTCGGCAACGTCGACGTCGAGCGTCTGCAGCTCAACGAGGACACCATCTGGGCCGGTGGCCCCTACGACCAGAGCAACACCAGAGGCGCGGCGGCGCTGGCGCAGATCAGGCAGCTGGTCTTCCAGAACCAGTGGAGCCAGGCGCAGACCCTGATCGACCAGAACATGCTCGGCAGCCCCGCGGGGCAGCTCGCCTACCAGCTCGCCGGCAACCTGCGGCTCACCTTCGGCAACACGAGCGGGGTCTCCGAGTACAACCGCTACCTGGACCTGACCACGGCCACCACCATGGTGTCGTACCTGAAGGACGGCATCCGCTACCAACGCGAGACGTTCGCGAGCGCGCCCGACCAGGTCATCGCCGTGCGCCTCACCGCCGACAGGCCCGGCTCGATCACGTTCTCCGCGACGTTCGACAGCCCTCAGCGCACGACGCGCACCAGCCCGGACGGCACGTCCGTGGGGCTCGACGGCGTCTCGGGCAACATGGAGGGCAAGACCGGCGCGGTCCGGTTCCTCGGGCTGGCCCGCGCCGTCGCCGAAGGCGGCACCGTCACCAGCAGCGGCGGCACGCTGCAGGTGACCGGGGCCAACAGCGTGACGGTGCTGATCTCCATCGGCACCAGCTACGTCAACTACCAGAACGTCGGCGGCGACTACCAGGGCATCGCGCGCGGGCACCTCAACGCGGCCGTCACCAGGTCCTACAGCGACCTGCGCAGCCGGCACGTCGCCGACTACCAGCGGCTGTTCTCGCGCACGACGCTCGACCTCGGCCGCACATCGGCGGCCGACCAGCCGACCGACGTGCGGATCTCGCAGCACGCGAACACCAACGACCCGCAGCTGTCGGCCCTGCTGTTCCAGTTCGGCCGATATCTGCTGATCTCATCCTCGCGTCCGGGCACCCAGCCGGCCAACCTGCAGGGCATCTGGAACGACTCGCTGAGCCCGTCGTGGGACTCGAAGTACACCATCAACGCCAACCTGCCGATGAACTACTGGCCGGCCGACAGCACGAACCTGTCGGAGTGCTACGAGCCGGTGTTCAAGATGATCAACGACCTCACGGTCACCGGCGCCCGCACGGCCCGGGTGCAGTACAACGCCGGCGGCTGGGTCACCCACCACAACACCGACGGCTGGCGGGCCACCTCGGTCGTGGACGGCGCGTTCTGGGGCATGTGGCAGACCGGCGGCGCATGGCTGGCCACCATGATCTGGGACCACTACAACTTCACCGGCGACGTCGACTTCCTGCGGGAGTACTACCCGGCCATGAAGGGCGCCGCCCAGTTCTTCCTCGACACCCTCGTGGAGGAGCCGGCCCTCAGGTATCTGGTCACCAACCCGTCGAACTCCCCGGAACTGGCCCACCACTCGGGCGTCAGCGTGTGCGCGGGCCCCACGATGGACAACCAGATCCTGCGGGACCTGTTCGACGGCTGTGCCAAGGCGAGCCAGGTGCTGGGCGTCGACGCCGACTTCCGTACGCGGGTCCTGGCGACCAGGGACCGGCTCCCTCCGATGAAGGTCGGCTCGCGCGGCAACATCCAGGAGTGGCTGTACGACTGGGTCGAGACCGAGCCCAACCACCGGCACGTCTCCCACCTGTACGGCCTGCACCCCAGCAACCAGATCACCAAGCGCGGCACCCCCTCCCTGTACACCGCCGCGCGGCGGACCCTCGAACTGCGCGGTGACGACGGGACCGGCTGGTCGCTCGCCTGGAAGATCAACTACTGGGCGCGGATGGAGGAGGGCAACCGGGCGCAGAACCTGATCCGCCTGCTGGTGACGCCGGCCAGGCTCGCGCCGAACATGTTCGACCTGCACCCGCCGTTCCAGATCGACGGCAACTTCGGCGCCACCTCCGGCATCGCCGAGATGCTGCTGCAGAGCCACAACGGCGAGCTGCACGTGCTGCCGGCACTGCCCTCGGCCTGGCCGAGCGGGAAGGTGCAGGGGCTTCGGGGACGCGGCGGCTACACCGTGGACATCACCTGGGCCTCCGGCCTGGCCGGCGAGATGCTCGTCAAGTTCGACCGCGCCGGCACGGTGAACGTGCGCAGCCAGTCGCTCACCGGGACCTACCAGGTGGTCGACACCACGACCAATGGCGCCGTCACCGTCACCAGCCCGGAGGCCGGCGTCATCAGGCTGACCGGCCAGGCCGGTCGCACCTACCGCGTGACGGCGTCCGGCACGCCGCAGCAGCCGACGGGCTATGTGCGGATCACCAACGGCACCACCGGCCTGGCACTGGACAGCGGCGGCAACGTCGCCTCCGGATCGAACCTCAAGCAGTGGAACGCCTCCGACGGCAGCACCAACCTGCAGTGGCAGCTGGTCGACCTCGGCGGCGGCTGGTACCGCATCGTCAACCGCACCAACGGCATGGTCATCGACAGCTGGGGCAACACCGCCAACGGCGCCAACGCCAGACAGGCCGCCTGGACCGGCAACAACAACCAGCAGTGGCGCCTCAACAGCGTGGGCAACGGCCGCCAGCAGATCATCAACCGCGGCACCAACACCGCCCTCGACGGCATGGGCAACAGCACCGCCGGCTCCACCGTCGCCATGTGGGCCCCCAACAACAGCACCAACAACCAGTGGACCATCACGAACGTGTGAGGTCGCCGACCTGATCACCGTGCGCTTCGCCGCGACCGTCCACCGGTCGCGGCGAAGCCCGCCCCGGTGCGCACCGAAGGGACGGCCGGAACGCCGCCGAGCCCGGAGGGTCGCGACGCGCCCCCGACCGGCCCGGCCGCCGTGACCGGCGCCTTTCCCTGAACTCCTCGTCTGCGGGCCCGGCAGGCAACGGGTAGATCTTTCTGCGTCCTGTGTCAAATGTAACCCTCGGACGGCTACAGTTCCCGCGTGCGTTTCATCCCTTTTGTCATGATTTCTGCCGCTCTCGCGACGATCACCGCCTCCCCGGCACGGGCGATCACGAATGGTTCGCCCGACCTGACCGTTCACCCGCAGGTGGGAGCGATCATCGGCGACATGCCCAACGATGACGGCACATGGTCCTACTGCACCGGCACGCTCATCTCGCCGACCGTCTTCCTCACCGCCGCCCACTGCGCGGAACCGGGGCAGAAGAGCGCCCAGGTCTCCTTCTCCAGCCGCTACCGGCCGGGAGACAAGATCTACACCGGTCGCTACGTCCTCGACTCACGCTACAAAGACGAGTCCGATCTTCATGACATGGCCGTCGTCGTCTTCGACGCGGCGATCCCCGGCATCACGCCCGCCAGGTTGCCCACCGAGGGACTGCTCGACCGCCTCAAGGCCGACAAGACCCTGAAGACGATGAGATTCACCCCGGTCGGGTACGGCGCCATGGCCTCGGTCAAGGTCAAGCACAGGACACGGCTGACCTACACCGACACCCGCTACCAGGCGTCCATCTCCTTCGAGGCCCTCACCCGCGACTGGCTCAAACTGTCACTGGACCCCTCCAAGGGCGACGGCAGCACCTGCTTCGGCGACTCCGGCGGCCCGAACTTCCTGGGGGGACCCACCTCGGACCTGCTCGTGGCCACGACCATCAGCGGGGAGGACGAGGCGTGCAAGAAGATCAACTACGACTATCGCCTGGACACCCCGGCGGCCCGGAGTTTCCTCAAGAGGTTCGTCACGCTCCCCTGAACGGGTGATCGCCCCGGCGCGAAAGCCGCTCCGAACGGACTTTCACCGCAGGACCGGACCCGTACCGCGCGGGACCGGAGCGGCCCCCGCCCGCACCCCGGCCCCGTGACATTCGCGGGCCGATGAGACCCGGTGAGACATCGCCGCCGTCCACCGCGACCCGCTCGGCAGGCAGTTCATGCCGCGACGTCCGATTGCTGAATTATTCATCTTGGCCGGCATGAAAGATGCACGCGCTTTTGATGATTGATGCTCTGGCCGCCCTTGGCCTGCGACCACATAATTGATTTACACCCGGAACAATTATGTCGACGCCAAGGAGAGTGAAAATTGTCGGCCAAGACCATGCTTCTCCTGTCGGCAGGCGTTCGTATTCGCCCACGATCCACGGACGGCTGCTGAGCGCCGACAGCGGCTCGCCCGGCCGCGTGCCATTGAGACGGTTGTGCTCGAAACAGCCACTCGGGTCATCGGTCGTCACGGGAACATGCGGGCTTAAATCGACGCCGAGAATAGCCTAATCCGTGCCAGGAGACAGGAGAAAGAAATCATGGACTCTCAGGTTAAGAAGCCACCACCACTGCTTCTTTTGTGCCTCGCCCAGTTCATGCTGACGCTCGACTTCGCGATCGTGAACGTCGCGCTGCCATGGATCAAGACCGACCTGTCCTTCACCTCCGGCGCCCTGCCCTGGGTCGTCGGAGCGTACGCGCTGTTCTACGGCGGCTTCCTGCTGCTCGGTGGGCGCGTGGGCGACATCATCGGCCGCAAGCGCATGTTCGTGTGGGGCCTCGCGATCTTCACGATCGCCTCCCTGGTGGGCGGTTTCGCGACCTCCTCCATCGTGCTCATCGCCGCCCGTGCCCTGCAGGGCTTCTCGGCCGCGGCGGTGGCTCCGGCCGTGCTGGCGATGATCGGTGCGGGCTTCCCCGAGGGGGAGGCGCGGGCCAAGGCCATGGGCGTGTTCGGCGCCGTGTCCTCGGTGGGCTTCGCCGGTGGCGTGCTCGCCGGCGGTGTGCTGACCGAGATCTTCGGCTGGCGTGCCGTCATGTTCATCAACGTCCCGGTCGGCATCGCGATGGTCGTGCGCGCCGCGATCCGCCTCGACGACGACAGCGTGTCGACGCGCTCCTCGCGCATCGACGTCCCCGGCGCCATCCTGGTGACCGCGAGCATGTGCGCGATCGCCTACGCCCTCACCATCGCCTCCGACGAGGGCTGGGGCAGCGCCGGTGTGCTGACCCCGCTGATCGCGGGAGCCGCGCTGCTCGTCGTGTTCCTCTTCGTGCAGACCCGCGTGTCCGCGCCGCTGGTGCCGCTCTCGATCTTCCGTAACCGCGGGGTGACGGGCGGCAACCTGGTCGCGTTCCTGTCGGGTGGCGTCATGTCCATCTCGACGTTCTTCATCACGCTCTACATGCAGCAGGTCCTGGGCTTCTCGGCCATCCTCACCGGGCTCGCGTTCTTCCCGCAGGCCCTCGTGGTCGTGCTGGCGTCGCTGCCGGTGGCGAAGACGACCGCGCGGATCGGAGCCCGTCCGGTGCTGGTCGTCGGCGCCCTCTTCCTGGTCGTCGGCTCGCTGGTGCTGGCGCTCGCGCCCGCCAACGGCTCGTTCCTGCTGAACGTGCTGCCCGGAGGCGTCCTGCTCGGCGTCGGTGTGACGGTCATGATGATCAGCACCGCGGTGGCGGCCACGTCCGGTGTGGCCGGTGCCCAGATGGGCCTCGCGTCGGGTCTCTACAACTCGAACCGCCAGCTCGGAGTCGGGCTGTGCCTCGGCGTCGCGGTGGCGGTGGCCTCGCTCGTCGGCGGGACGGGACAGGGCATCTCCGTCGACGGGATCCAGACGGCGTTCTGGCTCTCCACCGCGCTCTCCGTGGTGATCGTGATCATCTCCGCGACCGTTCTTCCGGCGGTGCGCAAGCCGGCTCCCGCCGCTCCCGCGGCTTCCGTCCCGGAGGCCAGGTCCGCCTCCGTAGCCGGCGCCTAGTCTTCGGCGGGTCTTCGGCGGATCTTCACAGGGAGAGGGCCGGTCCCGGCGCACGCCGGGACCGGCCCTCTCCCCATGTCCGCTCGGGCTCCCCGCGCGCCTCGCTCCTCGCGTCGGGGCGGAGCACGCTCGGCCCCGGCGGCACTCCCACTCCAGGCCCACTCCAGGCCCACTCCCCTGGCCGAAGCCGGGAGTCCGCGCCCGGCAGCTCCGATCGCGAACGCGCCGGTCGGTCTTTTCCGGTTTCAGACGGCCGCCTCAGCCGCCCAGGTACTCCCCCGCCGCGTCGAGGAGCCAGGCCGCGAGGTAGGCCGCGAAGGACGAGCGTACGAATATGTGGAACTCGTCGTCCCCGCGCGCGGCGAGGACGACCTGGGCTCGGGCGAGCATGGTCTGGGCGCAGCGCCCGGGGCCGAACACGCGAGGGTGCAGGTCGAGGGCGCAGCCGTGGGAGAGCAGGTCACGGGCCCTGGGACCGGCCACGAGCAGTACGGTCCGCTGGGCGGAGACGTCGGTGACGGCGGCGTGACCGGTTCCGGCCGCGGCTCGCAGCCGGGTCTCCAGACCCGTGTCGCCCGCGGGCCCGACGACGAGCCACTCGTCGGGACCGAGCCACAACACCAGGGTGTCGCTCCCGGCCGTACCGGACGGCGGCACATCGTGTCCGACGCTCGCGAAGGTGCCCGGCTCGACGGGGAGCGGGACGCCGAGGGCGGCGAGGGCGCCGGCGACGCCGGTCGCGGTGCCGCTCCCCGGCTCCACCCGCAGGTCGATCTGGGTGAGGAACGGCAGCTCCGCGATGCGGAGGTCCTGGCTCGACACCGGTTCCAGCCGGGCGAGCGGGCTCAACCGCCCGGTCGGTGGCTCAGCCATCGCGGCGCGCTCCCTCGGGGTCGTAGAGGACGTGGTGGGTGACGGTGACGGGCAGCAGCTCCCCTGCGACGGGCACGTACAGCCGCTCGCCGACGCGTTCGCGCCCGCCGCTGACGAGGGCGAGGGCGAAGGTCCTGCCGAGCGCGGCGCTGCGGTAGCTGGAGGTGACGTGGCCGAGCGTGGGGACCGGCGGCTCGGGCAGCCGGTCGAAGGCCACCAGGTGGGAGCCCTCGGGCAGCAGGAGGTCCGGGTCGAGCGGCAGCAGGCCGACCAGGTGCTTGCGGTCGGGCCTGGCGGTGTCGGCGCGGGAGAAGGAACGCTTCCCGAGGAAGTCGGCCTTCTTCTTGGACACCACCCACTCCATGCCGAGGTCGGCGGGGGTGACCGTGCCGTCGGTGTCCTGCCCCACGATGGGGTAGCCCTTCTCGGCCCGCAGCACGTGCATCGTCTCGGTCCCGTACGGGGTGACCGCCCCGGTGGCCTGGAGCGCCTCCCACAGGGCGAGCCCGTCCCAGGCGCTGACGTTGATCTCGTACGCCAGCTCACCGGAGAAGCTGATCCGGCACACCCGCGCGTCCATGCCCGCCACCCGGCCGTCACGCCACGTCATGAACGGGAAGCTCGCGTTGTCCACGGCGAGGTCGGGGGCGAGTGCTGCGAGCACCTCGCGGGAGCGCGGCCCGGCGAGCGCGACCGTCGCCCACTGCTCGGTGACCGAGGTGCAGTAGACCCGCAGCGACGGCCATTCCGTCTGCAGCCACTCCTCCATCCAGTCGAGGACGGCCGCGGCGTTGCCGGTGGTGGTCGTCACCAGGAAACGGTTCTCGGCCAGGCGGATCACCGTACCGTCGTCGAAGACCATCCCGTCGGGGCGGCACATCACGCCGTAGCGGATCGAGCCGACCTTGAGGGTGCTCATCAGGTTGGTGTAGAGCCGGTCGAGCAGCTGCGCGGCGTCCGGCCCCTGAATGTCGATCTTGCCGAGTGTGGAGGCGTCCATCGCTCCGGCCGCCTCCCGCACGGCCCGGCACTCGCGCAGGACGGCGGCCTCCATGTCCTCGCCCTCGCGTGGGTAGTACCAGGGCCGCTTCCACTGGCCGACGTTCTCGAACGGCGCTTCGTGGGCCACGTGCCACTCGTGCAGCGCGGTGACCCGGACGGGATCGTGCAGCGCTCCCCTGTCGCGCCCGGCGAGGGTCGCGAAGGAGACGGGCACGTAGGGCGCGCGGAAGGTGGTGGTGCCCAGCTCCGAGACGTCCACGCCAAGGAGGTGGGCGACGACACCGCTGGTGAGCACCCCTGAGGTCTTTCCCTGGTCGTGCGCGGTTCCCGCGGTGGTGTAACGCTTGACGTGCTCGACCGAACGGAGCCCGGCCCCGGTGGCGCGCATGATGTCGGCGACGGTGACGTCGCGCTGCAGGTCGACGAAGTGGGTCCGGTAGTCGTCGGCGGGGACGAGCCACACGTGCTCGGGAAGGGCTCCGCCCAGTGTCTCCTCGGCTGTCTCCCGGAGGTTCGAGACCGCCTCCGTGTCCCGCGCTCCCCCGGCCCCCGCGGCCTCCGTCGCCTCCCGGGCGGACGCGTGGGGGACGGTCGGGAGGGCACCGAAACCGGCCGCCTCGGCGGCCCGCGCTCCGGCGGCGGCGCCGTCCTCCAGGCAGGAGGCGAGGGTGCGGAGCCCTCGGGCGGCCCCGGCCACCTCGACGGCCTGACGGCAGGTTCCGGGGACGAAGGAGCCGAGCGCCTCGTCGTAGCGAAGTGTCCCCGACGCCTGGCTGAACAGGTGGACGGCGGGGTTCCATCCGCCCGAGACGAGCAACAGGTCGGCTTCGATCTCGCGTCCGCCGGAGGTGTCCGCCTCGGACGCGTTCGTCCCGGAAGCGGACGCCTCTGGGGCGACACCTCCGGGCGCGGCGGACCCGGACGCGGTGATCCCAGAGGTGACGGCCTCTGACGTGTTCGTCCCGGCAGCGGCTCCGGAAGGCGTGCCGGCCTCGGCGGGTCTTTTCGAGACGGTCACGGAGGTGACGCCGTGTTCGCCGTTCACACGGGTGACGACGTGACCGGTGAGCACCTCGGCACCTCCGAGGCCCCCGGCGAGGTCCCCCGCGTCCGTGCCGTCCACGTCGTCCGGACCGCTCAAATCATCCGGGCCGCCCCGCCCCGCCACCCCGCCGGGGCCGTTCCGGCTCGGGTCGGCGGCGGGGCGCGTGTCCACGACGGCGGCGATCTCGACGCCCGCGGCGGCCAGGTCGCGGGCCGCGGCGTAGGCGCTGTCCCCGGTGGTGAAGACCACCGCGCGGCGGCCGGGCAGGACCCCGTACCGGTTGACGTAGGCGCGCGCCGAACCGGCGAGCATCACACCCGGCAGGTCGTTGCCCGCGAAGGCGATCGAACGCTCGTGCGCGCCCGTGGCGAGCACGACGCGGCGGGCCCGGACGCGCCAGACGCGCGTCCGGGAGGAGGCGTTCTCCCCCCTGCGTTCCACGGCGACCAGGTAGTTGTCGTCGTAGTAGCCGAACACGCTGGTACGGGTGAGCACCCGCACCTCGGGACGGGCCTCCAGCTCGGCCAGCGCGGTGGCGGCCCAGGTCGCGCCCGGGAGGCCGTCGACGTTCTCACCGGTGTCGGGCAGGCTTCCACCCGGCGAGGGACGGTCGTCGGCGAGGATCACCCGGGCGCCCGAGGTGGCCGCCGCGGCCGCCGCCGCGAGGCCCGCCGGCCCCGCGCCGACCACCAGGACGTCGCAGTGCGCGTACACGCCGTCGTGGCGCGCCGGGTCGGGTTCGGCGGCGAGCCTGCCCCTGCCCGGCAGGCCGGTGGCCACCAGTCCCGCGTACAGCTCGACGACGGTGGCCTGGAGCATCGGCTCGGGGAAGGGGTGCTCGATCTGGACGACGGCGTTGGGCTCCTCGGTCCAGGCGGCGAAGATCCCGCGAGGGCGGCCGAGCGCGACGCTCGTCGCGACCGTACGGACGCCGTTGGCGAGCAACGCGGCGGCGAGCGTGTCGCCCCGGTACCCCTCGTAGTCGCGGCCGTCGAACCGGAACGGCAGTGTCTCCCCGCGATGGCCCGCCCGGCGGAACGGCTGCTCGCTCACCGGCTCACCGGCCCCGGCTCGCCCACCCGGTAGACGGCGTGGAACTCGTTGGTGGCGGTGTCGCGGACCGCGTTGAACCAGCGGCGGCATCCGGCCACGTGGTACCAGCGCTCCGCGAAGGGCCCCTTGGGGTTGTCGCGGAAGAACAGGTATCTCGCCCACTCCTCGTCGGAGAGCGCGGCGGGGTCGTCGGGGTAGACGACGTGGGCCTGCCCGCCGTAGTGGAACTCGGCCTCGTCCCGTGGCCCGCACCACGGACAGGGGATCAGCAGCATCGGTCGGGCTCCTTCAGTGGGCCACCGCGGCGGCGCCGTGCTCGTCCACGAGCGCGCCGGTGGTGAATCGTTCGAGTGTGAAGGCGGCGTTGAGGGGGTGCGGCTCGTCGTGGGCGATCGTGTGCGCGTAGCACCATCCGACGCCCGGGGTGGCCTTGAAGCCGCCGGTCCCCCATCCGCAGTTGACGTAGAGACGGTCGACGGGGGTGAGCCCGACGACGGGCGAGGCGTCGGGGGTGACGTCGACGATCCCTCCCCAGGTGCGCAGCACGTGGGCCCGCGCGAAGACGGGGAACAGCTCGAGCGCCGCCGCCATCTGCCGCTCGATGATGTGGAACGCGCCGCGCTGCCGGTAGGAGTTGTAGGCGTCGATGCCCGCCCCCATGACCAGCTCGCCCTTGTGCGCCTGGCTGACGTAGACGTGCACCGCGTTGGACATGACCACCGTGGGGTGTACGGGCTCCAGCAGCTCCGAGACCAGGGCCTGCAGCGGGTGGCTCTGCACCGGCAGCTCCACCCCCGCCATCCGGCCGACGACCGAGGAGTGTCCCGCCGCGCACATCGCGACCCTGCCCGCGGCGATGCGACCCCTGGTGGTGCGTACGGCCTCCGCGCGCCCGTCCACGACGTCGATGCCGGTGACCTCGCAGTGCTCGATCAGGTCGACGCCCATCGCGGCGGCGGCGCGGGCGAACCCCCACGCCACGTAGTCGTGCTTGGCGATTCCCGCGCGCGGCTGGTATGTGGCGCCGAGGACCGGGTAGCGGGTGCCGGGCGAGACGTCGACGATCGGGCAGACCTCCTTCACCTCCTCGGGGCCGAGCCATTCGGCGTCGACGCCGTTGAGGCGGTTGGCGTTGACCCGGCGGACGCCCTCCCTGACGTCCTGCAGGCTGTGCGCGAGATTGAGCACGCCGCGCTGGCTGAACAGGAGGGGATAGCCGAGGTCCTCCTCCAGCCCTTCCCACAGCTTCAGCGAGTGCTCGTAGATGCCCGCGCTCTCGTCCCACAAGTAGTTGGACCGGATGATGGTGGTGTTGCGGGCCATGTTGCCGCCGGCCAGCCAGCCCTTCTCCAGCACGGCCACGTTCGTGATCCCGTGGTTCCTGGCCAGGTAGTAGGCGGTGGCCAGGCCGTGGCCTCCGCCGCCGACGATCACCACGTCGTAGGAGGGCTTCGGCTCGGGAGCACTCCACAGCCGGTCGGGGTGCTCGGGGAGCTCCTCGGTGCTCATCGTTTTCCTTTCGGCGTGGAGTCCTCCGCCTTCATGCACGGCAAGGAAGTCGACGTCGTCCCTTCTCGGTCCCTCGGGCGAGCCCGCACGCGGGTGGGTTCGGGCCTCGCGGAGTTCACGGGCATCCCCTTCGTTCCCGGTGCCCGGTCAGCCACGCAGGCGCTCCATCGCCGGGTCGTAGAGCGGCTCCTCGGCGACGACGGCGGGCACCCGCTTGTCGAAGTAGCCGATGTGCAGCTCTCTCCCAGGCACGGACAGCTCGGCGGGCAGCCAGGCGTAGGCGATGTTCTTGCCGATCGTGTGGCCGTAGGCGGCGCTGGTGACGTATCCGGCGCGGGACGCGCCGTCGTAGACCGGCTCCTTGCCCATCACGACGGCGGCGGGGTCGTCGACGGTGAGGCAGGTCAGCCTGCGCCGGGGGGTCGTGCCGCGCTCGGCGAGGGCCGCGCGGCCGATGAAGTCGCCCCGGTCGGCCTTGCGCACGGCGAAGCCGAGGCCCGCCTCGTACGGGTCGTGCTCGTAGGTCATGTCGGTGCCGAAGGAGCGGTAGCCCTTCTCCAGCCGCAGGCTGTTGAAGGCGCCGCGGCCCGCCGCGATGATCCCGTGCTCCTGGCCCGCCTCCCAGAGGGTGTCCCACAGCTTCGCGCCCATGTCGGCCGTCGTGTAGAGCTCCCAGCCCAGCTCCCCGATGTAGGAGAGCCGCAGCGCGGTGACGGGCACGGCGCCGACGTACGCCCGCGCGGCACGGAAGTAGCGGAAACCGCCGGGGCCGAAGGCGGGCCCGGCGAGCGGGGCGACGACCTCGCGGGCCAGGGGACCCCAGACGCCGACGCAGCAGGTTCCCGGCGTGATGTCGGTGACGGTGACCGACCCGTCGGCGGGCAGGTGACGGCGCAGCCAGTCGAGGTCGAGGTTGCCGTTGGCGCCGACCTGGAACAGGTCGCGGCCCAGCCGGGCGACGGTGATGTCGCTGCGGATGCCGCCGTCGTGGTCGAGCAGCAGGCAGTACGTGACCGAGCCGACGGACTTGTCGACGTCGCCCGTGGAGATCCGCTGCAGAAAGGCGGCGGCACCGCGGCCCGCGACCTCGATCCGCTTGAGCGCGCTCATGTCGTAAAGGGCGACGGCCTCGCGTGAGACCTGGGCCTCCGCGCCGACGATCGGCGACCAGTGGCGGGCGGCCCACTCGTTGGGGCGGGGGATGTCACGGCCGTCGAGCAGTGGCGCGTTGGCTCCGTACCACTGGGGACGCTCCCAGCCGGCGGCCTCGAGGAAGTAGGCGTCCAGCTCGCGCTGGCGGGTGTGGAAGGGGCTGGTGCGCAGCGGGCGCAGGTTCTCCGCCGGTTGGAGCGGGTGGATGATGTCGTAGACCTCGACGAAGTTCTGGCAGTCGCGGGTGCGGACGTACTCGGGGGCCAGCTGGTGGGCCTCGAACCGGTTGACGTCGCACTCGTGCAGGTCGAAGGAGGAACAGTGACCGTCGGCCAGCCACTCGGCCATGGCACGGCCCACTCCCGCCGAGTGGGTGACCCACACGGCCTCGGCCACCCAGAAGCCCTCCACCTCGCGTGACCGTCCGAGCAGCGGCATGTTGTCGGTGGTGAAGGAGAACAGGCCGTTGATCCCCGCTTCGAGCTCGGCCTTCCCCGTGGCGGGCAGCAGCGCCTTCGTCTCGGCCCAGGCGGGGGCGAAGTCATCGCCGGTGAACGCCAGCACCGAGGGCATGACCTCTGCGTCGGCGATCGGGAGGATCTCCTCGGCGGTGATCGGCATCGGGCGGTGGCCGTAGTAGCCGACGCCGAGCCGGTCGAAGCGCTCCCGGTAGTACAGGTCGGCGTCCTGGTGACGCAGGATCGGCCGGACGGCCTCACCGGCCTGTCCGGCGAGCGCGGGGACGGGACCTGTCCAGGCGAACTGGTGGGCGAGGGGGGTGAGCGGCAGCGTCATGCCGACCATGCCCGCGACCTTGGGCCCCCAGATCCCGGCACAGCAGACCACGAGGTCCGCGGGGATCTCGCCCCGGTCGGTGACGACGGCCGCGACCCGGTCGTCCTCGACGCGGATGTCCAGCACCTCGTGCCGGTCGAGGACGCGAACACCGCGTTCCTGCGCGCGCGCGAGCTGAACCTCGACGGCGCGCACGGCTTTGGCCAGGCCGTCGGTGGGGACGAACAGCCCTCCGAGGATCCTGTCCCGGTCCAGCAGGGAGTGGCGCTCCACGCACTCCTCGGGGGTGAGCACGCTCGCCTCGATCCCCCAAGAGGTCGCCCAGCCGTGGCGCCGGTGCAGCTCGGCGAGCCGCTCTGGCGTGGTGGCCACCTCCAGGCCGCCCACCTGAAGGAAGCAGCCGAGGTCGACGAGCTTCTCGACGGTGTAGCGGGCGAGCTCCGCCATGGTCTTGGAGGGGTTGGTCTGGAAGACCAGGCCCGGCGCGTGGGAGGACGATCCCCCGGTGGCGGGCACGGCGCCCTGGTCGACGACGGTGATGTCGTTCCAGCCCCTGGCCGAGAGCTCGTCGGCGAGGGCCGCCCCGACGACCCCGGCTCCGATGATGACGACGCGTCGGCCCGCCATACCCACCTCCGTCGTTGCGCAGTCCGAAACGAAGTGCGCTTCCCGCAACAGATTGTCCTCCCGTCTCCAACACTGTCAAGGACGGGTGAACGATCGTCCGCGAGGGGGACGGCGGAGCGGTGCTCAGTCCTGGGCGGGCACCGGGTGGATGCCTCCGGCTACCGCTACCTCACCGTCGCGATGAAGAGCCCGTCATCCGGGGCGCGGGCGTGGGTCGCGCTCAACCGCCGGCAGCGCCGGGCGGGCGTGACCTCGCCGGTACCCGCCTGAGAACCGGCGCGGCGGGCGAGTGCCCGGGTTTGACGCCGTTTCCGGGACGAATGATGATCAATGCATGTTCACCCGCGCGGTCCTCGTCATGACAGGGGCATTGGTGCTGACGCTGGTGGGAGGCTGCGGCAACGTCCCGGCCCGCGAACATGTCCCCGCCTTCCCACCTGACGCCGCGGCAACGCGGCCGGCGGTCCCGCCCTCGCTGCCGCCGTCACCACCGCCGACCGCGTTGTCGCCGCCCCCCTCACCGGTGGGTGAACTCGCGAGATCGTCGTTGGCTCCCGCGCCGTCGCGACCGGACCTCGCCTCGTCCCTGGCGGTGGCGATGGCGACCGCCGCTCCCCTGGCCGCGAGCGGGCCGCCGCGCTTCTTCGTCTCCGCGTGGACGCCGATCGCCCGCTTCCCCGAGCGGTCGAAGACCGCGATCCTCACGCCGGTGCCGCCCTCCGTACATGACGCCGGGACCGGGAGGTTCATCGCGGCCGTCCCGCTGCCGCCGGGGGTCGAGTCCTCGTGGAAGCTCGCGGCGGCGGCGCCGGACAACCGGACCTTCCTGCTCTCCGGCACCGGCGGGCGAGAGGGCGATGTGCGGTTCTTTCGGGTGCGTCTCGACGAGGAAGGGCGGCCGGGCACACCCGAGCCGGTGCCGGAGTCCGGCCGGGGCGTGTCCGGGGGGCTGCCGGTGCTCGCCATGAGCCATGACGGGACCAGGTTCGCCTTCGCCGACATGGTGGCCGGGGGGACCATCGTCCGCGTGGTGGAGATCGCCACCGGGGCGCGACGCGACTGGTTCAGCGGGGACATGCGGGTGAGCGGCCTGTCCTGGGCCCCGGACGGCCGGCGAATCGCCGTGGCGGCGCCCAACCGGGGCCTGGGCGTCCTGGACCTCGCCGCCACCGGGTCGGACCTGGTCGCCGCCACCCGTCTCGTCAGGCCGATGAGAGGCCTACCGCCCGTGGAGTCGGTGGCCTACACCCCCGACGGTGGCTCTTTGGTCTACTCGGTCGGCCACGACATCGAGCGCGTTCCCGCCGACGGCGGGGATGCGGTGGTACTCGCCCGGCTGTCGCTTCCGAAGAGCACGTCACTCACCGTCCGGTTCGCGCTCGACGGGACCGGCCGGCACTTGCTCCATACGCACGACCGGCGACTCCACCGCGTCGACCTGCGCGACGGCTCCACCGACTCGGTGCCGATCGGGACAGGCGACCTGCCGCCCGGCGGCCAGACACCCGACGCCGCCTGGTAGGGGGCCGACTCATCGCCGTGAGGGTGGAGGCGACCTCAGGTGATGGTCGCGCGGGAGCGACGGGGATCGCCGGACGGGTTGTTCCTCGCCGCCAAGGGCGGCTACAACGTGGAGAGCCACAACCACAACGACGTCGGGCCGTTCATCGTCGCGCTGGACGCCCGGCCGGTGCTGGTCGACGTGGGGGTGGGCGAGTACACCGCGCGGTGGCCGCCCCGGCGGCAGCGTGGCCTGGCTGCCCTGGGGCATCGCCCTCGGCGCGGCAACGCTGGCCTACCGCCGACGCCGCCACCAGGGCTCGGACCCGGATCGGCCATCACCGGCGACAGACCGCTCAAGCGATGTGATCGGCATTTGTGGCCGCGCTCATCATGGATGGTGATGGTTCACCGCATAAGGTCGTTGTCGGTGACCCGGCGTTGACCGGCGTCCAACGTGTGGCGGGACGCCTTGGGCAGGCGGGCACGGAGGGTGGCGCAGCGGGCGAGAACCAGGTCACGATTCTTGGCGTCCTTCACCCATGCCGGAAGCCGACTGGCCAGGCTCGCGTTGCGGTTGGGTTCGCGCTCACGGATGAACGCGCGGACATATCGCTCCAGGAAATCCAGGTGCTCGGCGTCATAAGCCCACAGCACGTGATTTCCGCACGGTGTCTGCAGCCACAGATCGAGTCCGGCATAGCAGGTCGCGTCCGCCCGACTCTCGGGCCACCAGCGCGAGGGGAGGCTGGTCACCGTCCGGCAGTCGGTACATCTCACCGGCATCGACGACGGTGGCGGGCTACCTGAGCGTGAGCCGCAGCGGTGGATGTCACGACCACAGCCGGGACACCGTCCGCCGGCGTAGACCGTGATCCGGCCCGACCAGCCGCTTTCGGGCACCTTGTTGGCGTATCCACAGGACAGGCAGGTCACACGACCGCCACTGACCACGGCGCAGTCCGAACAGCGCAGGCAGCGCACCAAGACCCGGGTCGTGCGCAGGTACTGCCAGGGGTCTCCGCGATCGGAGAACCGGCGGGGGTCCGCGCTCATGTCCCTACGATGCCATGACGCGTCGCGGCAGACGAACCGGTTTGTCAGTGTCTGATCTTCGCGTTCGCCGTGTCGGCGGCGACGAGGACGTGCGGCCACAGCAGCGCAACACCGTGGAACGCTGCTTCCAGAAGATCAAAAGACTGATCTTGGCCGATGCTCGCCGCCGAGGCGTGGCCATCCTGCCGTTGGATGTCAACCGCAGTACCGGCTCCCACCAGGCCGAACCCCTCCCTGCGGAGGGCCGACCCCGGCCCAGGTCAGGCAGTGGACGGGCAGCTCAAGTCGCATCCCCGCGACGAGAGAAGGGCCCGCGGGGAGGCCGCGGGCCCTTCTCTTCAATCAGTGGTCAGCCCTTGTAACGAGGGGCCAGGCGGTCGCCCGGCAGGCAGAACTCGCCCGTGAAGAAGGTGCTCTCCGGGACGCAACGCCACATGCTGGGGTTGGTGTAGCTGGGGGCGAGGCGGTCGTCGATCGCCTGCTCCAGCGCGTAGCCGCCGGCCAGCAGCTTCGCCTCCGAGAAGGCGCCGCCGATCAGCGTCACACCGATGGGGTTGCGGCCCGACGAGCTCTGCTGCGCGCCATACCCGGCGGGGATGGTGAGCGCGGGGTAGCCGGCGCGGTCGGCGTAGCCGATCACGTTGCTGCCGCTCGGGACCAGGATCAGGTCATACCCGCTCAGGACGGTGTCCAGGACGGCCTTGTTGGCGGCCTTGCCGGCCTCCAGGTCGGCCGTGTACTTGGCGTTCGTCGCGGGGTCGGACAGGTCGATCGCCTGGGCGGCCAGCAGTTGACCCTGCTGGTACTTCAGACCCTCGACCGGGTTGGCGTTGTTGTAGTCGATGATGCTCCGCAGCGTCGTGCCGGGCTTGGCCGCGCCGAGGTAGGCGTTCAGGTCACGCTTGAACTCGGTGGCGACGACGCTGTCGGTCGCGGCCGGTGTGGCGATCGAGACCTGGGCGACGGTCGCGCCGAGGCCCTGGAGCCTGGTGATCGCCTCCTGGTAGGGGGCGCTCGTGCTGGACACCACGGCGATCTTCTTGCCCGCGAGGGCGTCGGCCTTGAGGTCCTTCGTGTAGTCGACCGGGCTCGCCGGGTCGGCGATCACGTTGAGGATCGTCGCGGCGTCGCCGACGCTGCGGGTGATCGGGCCGGGGGCGTCCTGCGACTTGGCCACAGGGAGCACACCGGTCGTGCTGACCAGGCCGACGGTCGGCTTGAGTCCCACCACACCGGCCGCGTCGGCCGGGGCGAGGAGCTGCGCCGAGTCGAGTGAGGTCTCCATGCCGATCGTGATCGCGGCCAGACCCGAGGCGGTGGCCGCCGCGGCGCCGGCCGACGAACCCGCCGGGGTCTTGTCGGTGTCGTTCGGGAGCAGGACCTGGCCGCCGAGCGAGGAGTAGCCCTTCGGCAGGTTGGCGTCGAAGACGCCGTTCAGCTCGGTGACGTTGGTCTTGCCGAGCACGATCGCGCCGGCGGCCTTCAGCTTCGCCACGAGGGCGGAGTCGTTGGCCGGCTTGAGACCCTGGAGGGCGATCGAGCCGCCCGTGGTCGACAGCGACTTGGCGTCGATGGTGTCGTTGACCAGCACCGGCAGGCCCCAGAGGGCGGGACGCGGCGGGCGCGTGTTGTTCGGGCCGGTGGGCTTGCCGGTGCGGTACTTCCACCGCTCCTGGTCGAGCTTGCGGGCCTCCTTGATCGCGTCGGTGTTGATCTCGCGGACGGCCTGGGTGGCCGGGCCCTCGGCGTTGGTCAGCGCGATGCGGTCGAGGTAGGCGCGGGTGAGCTCCTCGGCCGAGACCTCGTCCTTGTTCAGCTTCTGGATCAGGCTCTGCGCCGTCTCGGTCTCCAGCGAGAAACCGAGCGGCCGGGAGTCGTAGTGGGTCACCTTGAGGACGGCGTCGTAGTCGGGGTTGCAGGCGCCGCGCTCGGCGAACGGCGGAGCCGGGGTCGTCTTCGCGCAGCGGTACATGCTCGGGTTCACAAGGCTGGCCGGCCGGCGCAGCTTGGTGGCCTGCTCGATGACGTAGGCGACGCCGAGCAGGTTGAACTCGCTGTAGGCGTTGCCGTGGACCAGCACGTTCTGGGCGCGCCGATGGGTCGCGGTGTAGCCCATCGGGATCGTGATCGACGGGTAACCGGCCTGCGGGGCGCTCGGCGCGCTGCCCAGAATGGCGATCACCGGGTCGGCCGGCTGCGCCGGGTCCGAGTTGGTGTACGTCACCATGTCGTCGATGGCCTTGTGCCAGGCGGCCTTACGGATCGCGAGGTTCGTCCGGTACGCCTGCTCGTTGGCGCCACCCGGGGTCACGTCCGCCTGCGACGAGTTCAGGTGGTTGACGTTGCCGAACTTGAGCGCCTGGTGAGCTTCGGCCTGGTTGACCTGCACCTCTTCGACCAGCGATTTGATCGGCGCCTGCGGGCCGAGCCGCTCGTAGTAGAAGTCGATGCTCTTGTGCTGCTCATAGCCGCTGGGCAGCGCGGGCAGCGCGGGGATCGTCGCCTGCGGGCGGGGCACCAGGATGGCGCCGGCGGCGGTCAGGGCGTCGTACGCGATCTTGAGCGGACTGCCCTCGGTGAGGGCGCCGTTGTACCCGATCTTCTTGCCGCGCACGAAGCCGAGATCGATGGCCTTGGTGTAGTCGGGCAGCGTCGCGGGGAGCGGCGGGATGATGCCCTTGGCGATGTAGTCGTCGCCGAACATGGCCTTGTACCCAGCGTCGGCCACCGGGTCGGGCCCGGCGATCGAGGCCAGTGTGAGCGCGGCGTCGGAGACCGTGCGGACCATCGGGCCGGCGATGTCCTGCGAGGCCGAGATGGGCGCGATGCCGTAACCGGGCACGAGACCCACGGTCGGCCGCAGACCCACGAGCGACTGCGCGTTCGACGGCGAGATGATGGAACCGGAGGTCTCGGTCCCGATGCCCAGCGTCGACAGCGCCGCGGCCATGGCCGCGCCGGTGCCCGACGACGACCCGGAGGGGTTCTGGTCGGCGTCGATGCCGTTGATGACCTGGCCGCCGTAGTTGCCGAACCCGGAGGGCTGCGAGCCGAAGCTGTTGGCGTACTCCGACAGTCCCACCTTGCCGAGGATCACGACGCCGCGTTCCTTCAGCTTCTTGGTGATGCCGGCGTCGGAGGCCGGGAAGGACCGGCGCAGCGACCAGTTGTTCGCCGTCGTGGGCATGCCCTCGACGTCGATCAAATCCTTGAGCAGGATCGGCAGCCCCATGGCCGGACCGAGTGACTTGCCCTTCTTACGCAGGCGGTCGTACGCCTCGGCCTCCTTCAACGCGTTGGGGTTGAGGTCCGTGACGGCGTTCAGGCCGGGCCCGCGCTTGTTCAGCGCGGTGATCCGGTCGATGTACGCCTTGGTCAGGTCGACCGAGGTCAGCTTGCCGGCGGCCATGAGGGAGATGGCCTCGGCGCCGGTCAACGTCTCAAGATCGAGTTTGACCTTGGCGTTGGCCTGCTGGGGTTGCACGGCTACGAGGGTGAGGGTGAGGGAGAGGGAGAGGGAGATGAGGGAGGCGAGGACCTTGCGCACCATGTGCTCCTTGAGGAACCCGGTAATGCGCGTGACGCTATAGACCAGCCGTTACGGCGATATGTCGTACATATTCCCTAGGAGAAACGTGCCGTACTGACTGGTTTATTACGGTTGTCCGCTACCTGGAACCTTCCATTAGCTGCGGGGAGGATCGTGGTCGAGCAGATCTCCAGCCGGGTTGACTACACCAGCCCCTGGATGACCATCCGCGAGGACGAAGCCGGGACCGAACTCGCGGAGGAGGCCGGACTGCGGGCCAGGAGTATGCGCTTCCTCGCGCGACTGGACGACTCCCACGGTCTGAGCACCCAGTCGATGCGCGTCTTCGTCGCGACGGGGCTGACAGGGGGCGAGCCGACCCACGAGGTCACCGAACAGGACATGCGCCAGAAGTGGGTGTCACGCGCGAATTTCGAGCAGATGATCCTGCGCGTCAAGATCACCGACGCCTCGTCCGTCGCCTCCTAGCCCTTACGCCCCGTTCCGAAGATCAGGAACGGGGCGTTTTTGCTGGTGGGCACTACTGGGTTCGAACCAGTGACATCTCGCTTGTAAGGCGATCGCGCTCAGGAGGTGGGGAGCCAGGCCTTCACCTTGTCGGGGTTGTCGCCGACCCACTTCTCCGCGGCCTCCTCGGCCGTCATCTTGTCCTCGGAGATGTACTTGGCCACGAGGTTCTGGTCCTCGTTCGTCCAGGTGAAGTTCTTGATCAGGTCGTACGCCGGACTGCCGGAGTCGGCGAACTTCTTACTCACGATCTTGTCGAGGTCGTAGAGCGGGTAGTCGCAGGCCACCTTCTCGGCGTCGGCGTCGCAGCCCTCGGTGTACTCGGGCAGCTTGATCTTGACGAGCTTGACCTCCGACAGGAACCACTGCGGCTCGTAGAAGTAGCCGAGCATCGGGGTCTTCTGCTTCTCCGCCTGCCTGAACCCGGTGATGAGCGCCGCCTCGCTGCCCGCGTAGACGACCTTGTAGTCCAGCTTCAGGTTCTTCACCAGGGCGGCGTCGTTGGTCACGAAGGACGGGTCGCCGTCGAGCAACTGCCCCTTGCCCCCCGACTCGGAGGTCTTGAACAGGTCGGCGTACTTGTTGAGGTTCTTCCAGTCGGTGATGTCGGGGTACTTCTCGGCCATCCACGGCGGCACGTACCAGCCGATCACACCCTTGTTACCCGTCGACCCCGCCGAGACGGCGACCTTCTGGTCGTCGATGTACTTCTTCTTCAGGTCGTCGTGGGCCCAGTTCTCCACGATCGCGTCGACCTGGCCGGTGGCGAAGCCCTGCCAGGCGACCTCCTCCTTGAGGTCCTTCTTCGTGACCGAGCAGCCGAGATCCTTCTCCGCCACGTGGGCGATGACCGCCGCGGTCGCCTCGTACCCGACCCACGGGTTGATCGCGATGTTGACCGCGCCGCACGCCTTCCTGCCGTCCGCGCCCGAGGCGGCCGGAGCGGCTCCCGTGTCGCTCTCGCCGACCTTCGCCCCGCCGCACGCGGAGACGAGGAGGCCGGTCGCGACCAGGAGCGCCATCGCCCGCGGTCGCCCGATCCTCGAAACTGTCACCAGGTCCTCCTGATATTGGGTGTCGTGTGCCGTGTTCGTTCCGCCCGGCGGGTGTCCGGCCGCGCCCTGTCTCTCGGCTGTCTCTCGGCTGTCTCGTCTCTTCCCGCTCCTCACCGGACGCCGTGCGCCTCGGCGTCGGCCCGCCGTGCCGCCGCCCTGGTGATGCGCTCCAGCATGATCCCGAGTACGACGATCGCCACGCCCGCGGCGAGCCCCTTGCCCCGCAGCTGCAGCTGGGAGAAGCCCGCCACCACGTCGTAGCCGAGCGCGCCGGCGCCGACGAGGCCGCCGACGACGACCATGGAGAGCACGTAGATGAGCCCCTGGCCGGCGGCGAGGGTGAGCGCGGCGCGCGCCATCGGCAGCTGCACCTTGGTGATGAGCTGCCAGGTACTGGAACCCGCGGCCGTGGCGGCCTCCACCGCGCTCGGCGCCACGCCGCGGATGCCGTCCGCGGTGAGTTTGACCGCCACCGGCGCCGCGTAGACGACCGCGGCGATGATCGCGGTGATCCGGGTGGCGCCGAACAGGCCGAGGATCGGCACCAGGTAGACGAACGGCGGCATGGTCTGCCCCGCGTCGAGGACGGGCCGCACCAGCTGGTCGACGCGGTCGCTGCGTCCCATCCAGACGCCGAAAACCACCCCCAGGCCCATCACCAGGACGGTGGCCACCAGCGTGGAGGCGAGTGTCACCATGCTGTCCTGCCACAGGCCGAGCACGACGAGCAGGGCGACGCAGACCACGGTGACGAGCACGACCCTGACATTCGTCAGGATCGCGGCGAACGCGATCAGCACCGCGCCGACCAGCCACCACGGCGAGTCGGTGAGCAGCGCCTCGAACGGGTTGAGCAGGCCGTAGGAGACCGCGTTCCTGAACGCGCCGGTGTAGACGGCGAGGTTGTCCTGCGCCCACAGGGTGGCCGCGTCGACGCCCTGGCGGACGTACCGTCCGACGTTCGCCTCGCCGGGGAACTCCGCGGCCCACACGTAGACATGGGAGAGGTAGACCAGCACACCGGTGACCGCGAGGACCGCGCCGATCTCCGCGCGGCGGCGGCCCGCCCCACGGGAGAGTCCGGCCCGGTTCCTGGCCTCGACGCGGCGTCCCGCGGCGGAGGTGACCCGGTCGAGCACGATGGCCATCACGACGATCGCCAAACCCGCGTTGAAGGCGCCGCCGACGTCGAGGGTCTCCAGCGCCTTGACGACGGTCTTGCCCAGGCCGGGGGCGTCGATCAGCGCGGCGATGGTGACCATGCACAGCGCGGCCATGATGGTCTGGTTGACGCCGACGACGATGGTCCGCTTGGCCAGCGGGAGCCGTACCTTCCTCAGGGACTGCCAGGCGGTCGCGCCCAGGGAGGTGCTCGCCTCCAGCGTCGCGGGCCGCACCTCGCGGATGCCGTGCGCGGTGATGCGGATCGTGGGCGGGACGGCGTAGATGACGGTCGCCACGGTCGCGCTCGCCGGGCCGATGAGGAAGAACAGGGTGAGCGGCGCGAGGTAGACGAACGTCGGCATCGTCTGCATGAAGTCGAGCAGCGGGGTGACCAGGCGGTTGAACCGGTCGTTCACCCCGGCCCAGACACCGAGCGGGATGCCGATGAGCAGCGAGATCGCGACGGCGGCCAGGGTGAGGGCGAGGGTGTCCATGCTCTCCTCCCACAGCCCCAGCAGGCCGAAGGAGGCGAAGCCGATCGCGGCCAGCAGGGCCACCCGGAGATTGCCCCACAGCAGCGCGACCGCCGTGGCGATCGCGACCACGCCCAGCCAGCCGACGACCGGCAGCGGGCGCCCGAAGGACGGCTGGCTGATCAGCGCCTGGACGAAGGTGACGAACTCATCGAGGAAGAGCCGGATGTAGTTGATGAAGTACAGGAAGAACGGGTTCTCGTTCCTGCTGTTGTCGATGACCTCGCTCGCCTCGTTGACCCGTACGTGCAGCGGGGTCAACTCCGCGCCGCCGAGCTGGAAGGTGTCGCGGCCCTGGAGGAAGACCCAGAGCAGCACCCAGGCCGCGACGACGGCGGCGATCAGGTAGCGGCGGGGCCAGGCGGGCAGGAGCCGCAGGCCACCGGCCGGGGTGGCCCTGACGGCCATCAACCCTGCTCCCCTGACCTGCCCGGCCCGGCGACGGGCTCCGCGGACTCGGTGGAGGCTCTGTCCGGAGACGGCCCGGCTGCTCCGGCGGGTTCGGCGAAGGCTCTGTCCGGAGACGGCCCAGCGGCTCCGGTGAGTTCTGCGAGTGTGGCCGGTTTGGTGGTGGCCCCCTCGGGAGACGGCTCGGCGAGCACGCCGAGGACCTCCTCGGCGGTGACGACCCCCAGCAGCTCACCGCCTTCGACGACCTTGACCGGGCGCGTCGCGCGCAGGACCGTGTGCACGACGTCGCGTACGACGACGTCAGGGCCGACCTCCGGGCCGTCCAGCGGTTCGTCCGGCCGGGGCGGGCGCATGATCCAGCGGGTGGTGAGCACGTTCGAGCGGGGCACGTCGCTGACGAACTCGCGCACGTAGTCGTCCACCGGCGCCCCGACGACCTCGTCCGGGGTGCCCATCTGGACGAGCTCGCCGTCGCGCATGATGAGGATGCGGTCGCCGAGCTTGAGCGCCTCGCTCAGGTCGTGGGTGATGAAGATCATCGTCTTCCCGACCTCGCGGTGCAGGCGGATGACCTCGTTCTGCATGTCCCGCCTGATCAGCGGGTCGAGCGCGGAGAACGGCTCGTCGAAGAAGAGCACGTCCGGGTCCACCGCGAGGGCCCTGGCCAGCCCGACGCGCTGCTGCATGCCGCCCGACAGCTGGTCGGGGTAGGAGTCCTCCGAACCCGACAGGCCGACGAGCTCGACCATCTCCCTGGCCCGCTCGTAGCGGGCCTCCTTCCTCATGCCGCGGATCTCCAGCCCGTAGGCCACGTTGTCCAGCACCCGCCGGTGCGGCAGCAACCCGAAGTTCTGGAAGACCATCGCGAAGCGGTGGCGGCGCAGCTCGCGCAGCCGCCGGTCGCCCGCCTCGCGGATGTCCTCGCCGTCGAACAGCACCTGTCCCGCCGTCGGCTCGACGAGCCGGGTCAGGCAGCGGACGAGGGTGGACTTGCCGGAGCCGGACAGGCCCATCACGACGAAGACCTCCTGGGACCGCACGGTGAAGGAGACGTCGCGGACGGCGGTCACGCAGCCCGTCCTCGCCCTCAGCTCGCTTCGCGAGAGCTCCGCGAACGGGGTCCCGACGATCCGCTCCGGACGCGGGCCGAAGACCTTCCAGAGACCTCGCACGTCGAGGACGGCCCGGTCCTCGCGTCGCGCGGCGGCCTCCGGCCGCACCTGCTGGGTCGGTGACGTCATGGTCGTGACCACCTCACGGGTCGTCTGGGGACGAGGGTCGGTCCGTCAGCCGCGGAACCACCGCTGCGGGCGGGGGCGGACGTTCCGCCGCACGTGCTTGGTCTCCCGATACTCGGCCGGACCCGCCTGGCCCGGCTCGCGGCCTATCCCCGGCCGCCTGAAACCGCCCCGCTCCGCCTGAGGGGCGTAAGGGCGGTGGTCGTTGATCCGGACGGTCCCGCGCCGGAGCCGCCCGTTCACCTTCCACCAGGCCCGCAGCAGCACGAACGGCCGTCCTTCCGTTACCGCATGATCCGCTGCGCATAACGCAGTTGCGTATGACGCATCGGAATGCTTAACGAGGAACAGAATCGTCCTTTTTTGTTCACGCAGTCAAGGGTTTGCGGTCTTCATTCCCGTGCCAGCCCAATCGTGAGGAGACCTCGGCCGCGGCCGCCATCACCTGCTCGGCCACCTCCGGGAGGCGCTCGGGCGGCAGCCGGAAGGTCGGACCGGACACGCTCATCGAGGCGACGACCGCACCCTCGACGTTGAAGATCGGCGCCGCCACCGCGGTCAGGCCGATCTCCAGCTCGTCGACGGCGGTGGCGTAGCCACGCCTGCGGACGGTGTCGAGTTCCTCGCGCAGCAGCCCGGCGTCGGTGACGGTCAGGTCGGTGAACGGGCGCAGCGGCCCGGCGGCGAGCCGCTCGAACCGCTCTTCAGGGGCGTGGGCGAGCAGCACCTTGCCGTTGGACGTCGCGTGCAGCGCCACCCGCCGCCCCGCCCAGTTGTAGGCCTGCAGGGCCGAGGGCCCCGCCATCTGGTCGACGTACAGGGCCTCGTCCCGATCGAGGATCGCCACGTTGACGGTCTCGCCGACCGCCGCCGCGAGCCGCTCGCCGCTCGCACGGCTCTCCCGCACCACGTCGAGCCGCACGGTCGCGGCGCCCGCGAGCCGGACGATCCCCACCCCCAGCCGGTACTTCCCCCGGTCGGCGGTCTGCTCGACGAGCTCGTGCAGCTCCAGCGTCATGACGAGACGGAACGCCGTGGAACGGTGCACCCCCAGCTCCGCGGCGATATCGCTGACGCCGAGGTCACCGTGGCGGGCGAGCAGCCGCAGGACGGACAGCGCGCGGTCGACGGACTGCACCGCAGCGCCATCTCTCTCCAGCTCGTTGCTCATGACACAACTGTAAGCGGATCGCGCACAAGCACGGCCTACGGAAAGCCCTCCATCACCGTCCCGGGAGAAGGCCCCGACGACGGAGGTGGCCTCCGTCCATGCCGGAGACCGCGCGAGACGCGGCGGACGGACGGGCACGGTCAGCGGACGGGCACGGTCGGCGGGGGCAGCCGGCGCACGGCCGACGGGCGCACGGTCAGCGGGTGAACGACCGGCGGGCGCGGTCAGCGAGGGGAGCCGTCGCGGTGCCGGTAGAAGTCGGCGTGCTCGGCGGCGAGCGGGGTGTTGCCCAGGATCAGGTCGGCCGCCTTCTCCGCCACCATCATGACCGGCGCATAGATGTTGCCGTTGGTCACGTACGGCATCACCGAGGCGTCCACCACGCGCAACCCCTCCAGGCCGTGGACCCGCATCGACAGCGGATCCACCACCGACATGGCGTCGACGCCCATCCTGGCGGTGCAGGAGGGGTGCAGCGCGGTCTCGCCGTCCCTCGCCACCCAGTCGAGGATCTCCTCGTCGGTCTCGACCCCGGGGCCCGGCGACAGCTCACCGGCGTTGAACGCGTCCATCGCGGGCTGGTTCAGGATGTCGCGGGCGACCCTGACGGCCTCCACCCACTCGCGCCGGTCCTGCTCGGTGGACAGGTAGTTGAAGCGCAGCGCCGGGTGAACCCGGGGATCGGTGCTCTTGATCTTCACCGAGCCGCGCGAGTCGGAGTACATCGGCCCGATGTGCACCTGGTAGCCGTGCCCGCCGGCGGGCGCGGAGCCGTCGTAGCGGACCGCGATGGGCAGGAAGTGGAACATCAGGTTGGGGTAGTCGACGTCGTCGTTGCTCCGGGTGAAGCCGCCCGCCTCGAAGTGGTTGGTCGCGCCGGGGCCGCTGCGCAGGAAGAGCCACCGCGCGCCGATGAGCGGCCGGTTGCGCCACTTCATCGCGGGCTGCATCGACACCGGCTGCTTGCAGCCGTACTGAATGTAGACCTCCAGGTGGTCCTGGAGGTTCTCGCCGACGCCCGGCAGGTCGTGCACGACGTCGACGCCGAGGGCGTCCAGCTCGGCGGCGTTGCCCACCCCGGAGAGCTGGAGCAGCTGCGGGGAGTTGATCGCGCCGCCGCACAGGATCACCTCGCCCGCGTGGACCGTCCGGCCGTCGTACTCGACGCCGACCGCGCGCCCGCCCTCGAAGAGGATCCGGGTGACGTGCGCCCGCGTCCTGACCTCCAGGTTGGGGCGGTTCATCACGGGGTGCAGGTAGGCGCGGGCGGCCGACAGGCGGCGCCCCCTGCTGATGTTGCGGTCGAAGCGGGCGAAGCCCTCCTGGCGGTAGCCGTTGACGTCGTCGGTCAGCGGGTATCCGGCCTGCTGCACCGCCTCGAAGAAGGCGCCGAACAGCGGGTTGCGCACCGGCCCGCGCTCCAGCACCAGGGGGCCGCCCCTCCCCCGCCAGGAGTCGGCGGGGTCGGCGGCCAGGCAGTTCTCCATGCGCTTGAAGTAGGGCAGGCAGTGGGCGAAGTCCCAGGTCTTCATGCCCTCGTCGGCGCCCCAGCGCTCGTAGTCCATGGGGTTGCCGCGCTGGAAGATCATCCCGTTGATGCTGCTGGAGCCGCCGAGCACCTTGCCCCTGGCGTGGTAGATCCGGCGGCCGTTCATGTGCGGCTCGGGCTCGGAGGTGTACTTCCAGTCGTAGAAGCGGTTCCCGATGGGGAAGGGCAGCGCGGCGGGCATGTGGATGAAGACGTCCCACGGGTAGTCGGGGCGGCCCGCCTCCAGCACCAGCACCCGGTTGGCGGGGTCGGCCGACAGCCGGTTCGCGAGGGCGCTTCCCGCAGAACCGCCCCCGACGATGACGAAGTCGTACATGTCTGCCTCGCCTCGCTCAAGCTGGAGGTAATGTCCAAAATTGTAGCGAATGGCGCAATGGGCTGCACTATTCGCAACGGCGATTGTTCCCGCGATGGCATTCGTTGTCCCCAGCGCCTACAGTCCCTGGCTATGGGCAACGATCCCCTCGGCGGCCGTACCGCCGACAGCAGTGGCGGAGTCCAGTCCGTCGACCGGGCCATCACCATCCTGGAGATCCTCTCCGAGCGCCGCGAGGCCGGGGTGAGCGAGATAGCCCAGGAGATATCGGTCCACAAGTCGACGGCGTTCCGGCTGCTGGGGGCACTGGAGTCGCGCGGCCTGGTCGAGCAGGCCGAGGAGCGGGGAAAGTACCGCCTCAGTTTCGGGATCATCCGCCTCGCGGGCGGGGTCGCCTCCCGGCTCGACCTCACCCAGCAGAGCCGCCCCGTCTGCCGCCGCCTCGCCGAGGAGATCGGCGAGACGGTCAACATCGCCGTCCTGCGCTCCCACTACGCGATCAACCTCGACCAGGTACGCGGCCCGGCGGCGGTCACCACCCACAACTGGGTCGGCGAGCTCACCCCGCTGCACGCCACCTCCAGCGGCAAGATCCTGCTCGCCCACCTCGACGACCTGCACCGGGTCCAGCTGATCACCGCGGGCGGGCTGAAGACGTACACCCCGAACACGATCACCTCGGCCGACGCGCTGGAGAAACAGCTTCTCCAGGCCCGCGAGCGGGGTTACGCCGTCACCGTCGAGGAGTACGAGATCGGCCTGAACGCCGTCGCCGCGCCCATCCGCTCCCACGACGGCGAGATCGTCGCAGCCGTCAGCGCGTCCGGCCCGGCCTACCGCTTCGGTGAGGAGCGGCTGCACGAGCTGGCGCCGGTCGTGATCGCCGGAGCCCTGGACATCAGCCACCGCCTCGGCCACACCGACCGAACCTGAGCGCCACGGTCCTCGCCGCACCGACCCCGGCCTGGTGCGCGGCGACCGGCAGCCCCGCGCCGATCGCGAATCGTGCGCCGTAAGCGCCGCCCTGTGGATCGTGCGCCGTAAACGCCGTCCTCCGGCCCAAAAGCGTTCGCCTCGCGTTCCTTGGGCGGACTAGCGTTGTCCTCCATCACGCGCGGGAGGACGCGCCCTGCCCCGCGCCCACGAGCCGGCGAATTGGAGAAGCCACATGACCGCTCAGCTCGTAGCACTCTGCTTCGACGCGAACGACCCGCTCCGTCTCGCGCGCTTCTGGGCCGGAGTCCTGGGCTGGGAGATGGCCGACGACGCCCGCGACGACATCACCCTCCTGCCGAGCGATGACACCGGATTCCTGATCCGATGTCTGCCGACCCCGGAGAAGAAGACTCGCGAGAATCAGATGCACTTCGATCTGACGAGCACCTCCCTTGAGGACCAGCGGCGCACGGTGGCCAGATCGCTCGAACTCGGCGCGCGGCACATCGACATCGGGCAACGCCCCGAGGAGGGGCATGTGGTGCTCGCCGACCCCGAGGGCAACGAGTTCTGCGTCATCGGGCCGGGCAACAACTTTCTCGCCGACTGCGGATTCGTCGGAGCGCTCGCGTGCGACGGTTCGCAGGAGGTCGGATACTTCTGGAGCGAGGCGCTGGGCTGGCCGCTGGTCTGGGACCAGGACCAGGAGACCGCGATCCGCTCGCCACACGGCGGCCCGAAGATCACGTGGGGCGGCCCCCCGGTGGCGCCGAAGACCGGGAAGAACAGGCTGCACTTCGACCTCGCCCCACCCGCGCACGGTGATCATCAGGCGGAGGTCGAGCGTCTCGTCTCCCTTGGCGCGACCCTGATCGAGAGCGGTCCGCGCGGGACCGGCCGGGTGCTGATGGCCGACCCCGACGGCAACGAGTTCAGCGTGTCGCCCCCGCCGATCACGTGACCGGCCCCGGCGGATCGGCGCCGAGCCGGCCGGGAGACCCAGGTCACGTTCGTCCGATGTCACAGGGAGTCGGGCTGCCTCGTCTCAGGAGGTGTAGCCATCGACGACCACGAAAGGGCACACCATGGACGCGCGACTGAACTATTTCGCCGACCCGACCGCCGGCAAGATCCTCAAGCATTTCATGGCGGCGGGCAAGGCGCTCAAGGATTCACCGCTGCCGGCCGCCACACAGGAGCTGGTGGCGCTTCGCGTGAGCCAGATCAACGGCTGCGCCGTCTGCGTCGACATGCACACCAAGGACGCCGTCGCCGCCGGCGAGAGCTCGGTCCGGCTGAACCTGGTCGCCGCGTGGCGGGAGGCCACGGTCTTCACCGAGGCCGAACGTGCCGCGCTGGAGCTGGCGGAGGAGGGGACCCGGATCGCGGACGCGGCCGGCGGGGTCGGCGACGAGGTGTGGGCGTACGCCGCCAAGCACCACGACAGTGAGCAGCTCACCGCCCTGGTGCTCCTGATCTCCTTCATGAACACGGCGAACCGGCTGAACGTCATCAGCCGGCAGCCGGCCGGCGACTACGAGCCCGGCCGGTTCCACTGAGAGGGCGGGGATCAGGTGTGAGCGAGGTCGAGGAGTTCGAGGAGCTGCGGCCGCTGCTGTTCTCGATCGCCTACCGGATCCTGGGCAGTGTCGGCGAAGCCGAGGACGCGGTGCAGGAGACGTGGCTGCGCTTCGACGGCTCGGCGACCCGGCCAACGTCGGTCAAGGCCTTTCTGTCGGCCACGGTCACCCGGATCTCCATCGACGTACTGCGCTCGGCGCGGGTGCGGCGGGAGGAGTACGTCGGCCCGTGGTTCCCCGAGCCGCTGCTGAGCGATCCGTATCAGGATCCGGCGCGGGCGGCGGAGCTGGCCGACTCGGTGTCGATGGCGGCGTTGCTGCTGCTGGAGAGGCTCAGCCCGCTGGAGCGGGCGGTCTTCGTGCTGCGACAGGTGTTCGGCTTCGGGTTCGACGAGGTCGCCACGGCGGTCGGCCGCTCGGAGGCGGCGTGTCGGCAGTTGCTGGTGCGGGCACGACGCCACATGGAGGCCGGGCGTCCACGTTTCGAGACGGTCCGCGCGGAGCGGGAGGAGCTGGCGTCACGGTTCTTCGACGCCTTCCGCGAAGGTGACGTCGCCGGTCTGCGAGAGCTGCTCGCCGCCGACGTGTCGATGGTCGGCGACGGCGGCGGCAAGGCCCCTCAGCTGGCCAGGGCGGTCATCGGCGCCGAGTCCGTGGCCCGGCTGCTCGCCTCCCTCTCCCTCAAGCTGGTCCGCATCGACGTGACGTTCGAGCCGCACGAGGTCAACGGCGGGCCTGGCGCGATCTTCCACGACCGGGACGGCAAGGTGCTCTACGCCCTGGTGCTCGACGTGCTCGACGGGCGGATCCAGACGATCCGCACGGTGATAAACCCCGACAAACTCGGGCACGTGGGCCCGGTAGCGGATGCCTGGGCGATCACCCGCGAGATAAAACAGGCACGCCGCCCCGAGGAATGATCGCGCCGGGGGGCGGGGTCCTTCGGTCTGAAGGCCCCCGCCCCTCGGTTTGGGTGATCGGTGGCGGGCGGTGCGAACCATCCGCTACCAGCGATGCGGGCCGGCGCTCCGGCCTTCAGGCCGGGGAGCGCGTCAAGAGGCGTAGGTCTCGAACTCCGCGACCTGTGGCGTGGCGGTCGCCCCGGTGATCCTGAAGGTGATCTTGCTCAGCGAGGTGGCGGCGAAGGTGATGGTGCCCGCCCCGCTGCCGGACTTCAGGACGGCGCCGTTGGCGGCGTTGAGTACCTGCCAGGACCCGATGGCGCCCGTGGCGCCCGACGCCTCACGGATGACGATTCTGGAGACCGTCTTGGCGGAACTCCACTTGATCGAGATGTCACCGGTCGACCCGGACGGCGACCAGTAGGTGCTCAGATTGCCGTCGCGCACGTTGCCGTAGCTGGTCCCACCGCCCTTGCTGGAGCCATCGGAATCGGCCCCGATGCTGAGGTTGGTCCCGCCGGACGGAGGGGTCGACGGCGTGACGGTGGGGGTGGGGGTGGGAGTGGGGTTGTTGGTCGGCGGCGGCGTCTGTGGTGAGCAACTGCCGTTCGACACCTTGATTCCCTTGTTGGCGCCGGCCGTCTGACTGACGATGCTCGGCACGCAGCTCGCCCCGTCGAGGGTGTAGGAGTACGGGACGCTGACGGTGGTGTTGGACTGCGGGTTGGGACCCGCGGGGTTGTTGTCGCCGCTGCGGCTGGACCAGGTCACGTTGTCGAAGATGTTGCCCGCGACCTGCCAGTAGCCGGCCTCGCTGGTGTAGAAGGTGCCCAGGACGTCCTTGGAGTTCCTAAAGTAGTTGTTCTCCACCTTCGCGCGGGCCCCGGCCCGGGAGTTGATGCCGGACTCACGGAGGTTCACGTAGGAGTTGTTGTAGATGTGCGCCACGCCGCCACGCAGCAGAGGGGTGCGGGAGTCGATGTTCTCGTACAGGTTGTGGTGGAAGGTGATGAAGCCGTTTGAACGGTCGCTCTCACTGGAGCCGATGAGCCCGCCGCGGCCGGAGTTGCGCAGGGTGCTGTAGGACAGGGTGACGTACTGGGTGTCGTCCTTCATGTCGAAGAGGCCGTCGAAGCCCTCCGACTCCCCGCCTGAGGCCTCCAGGGTGACGTGATCGACCCAGACGTTGCGGACACCGCTCTCCATGCCGATGGCGTCACCGCCGTTGGACGTGGGCGAGCCCGACTTCTTCACGTTCCGGATGGTGACGTTCTGGATGATGATGTTGCGGGCCTCGCGGATGTGGATGCCCAGCTGGTCGAAGACGGCACCGTTGCCGACCCCGATGATCGTGACGTTGCTGATCTGCTTGAGCTCGATCACACCGGCGGCGGTGTTGCAGCTCCCGCCCGACACCTTGGTGGTGTTGCCGTGGTTGATGGTCCCCTCGACCTGGATGGTGATCGGGGTGCTGCTGCTGGCCCGGCCGCACAGGGCCGCGTGGATCGCGGTCCCCGTGGTGGCCCGCACCGTCTGCCCGCCCGCGCCGCCGGTGGTCCCGCCGTTGGCGGTCGCGTAACCGGTGGCGCTGCCGACCGCCGCCGACGCCTGGAACGTCGGCAGAACCACGCCGACCGCGGCCACAGTGGCCGCCGCGGCCAGCGCCGCCTCGAGTCGCAACGCGACTGCTCGTCTCATCTTCGTCTCACTTTCGTCGCTGGGGAGGGGGCCCGCGAATCCATGCAGGTCGAATCCGTGCAGGTCGATACGGAAAGCGCTTTCCCATCGCTTGCACGATAACGTCGGCCGTCAAAAGGCGTCAATGGCGACGGTGAAAGCTGCAACAAAGCTGCACACGCACCTGTGAGCTCCGCGTAACGCGCCACCTCCACCCACCGGCCGAGGACGACCATGAGCTTCCGGGGTCCGACCGGGGATCGCGGCCCCATCCCTCGAACGCCGAAGACCTCTGTCTTTCCGAGGTCGAATGATCCGCACTCCCCGACCGGTCGGGCGCGGTGGTTATGCGACCGGCATCGAGACGCGAATCCCCTGCCACATCCGGCCGCGCAGCGGGAAAGGCCCCGACGCGCACTCCAGAAGTTCGAACCTGACGTAAATCCCGGTTTCGTTCAAGAAAGAAACGGCGATGTTGGGATTGTTCGGGCAGGCATCGGCCCGGACGTCTCCACCAGGAAGGATTTCATCCCGGAAAGGGCCGCCCCTCTCCCTTTCGACTTCTGCGATTCGATGGCGGGATCACGACGAGAGACGGGACTTCCCGACGAGGCGTCGGCTCTTGGCAGGGGCGCCGCTATACCGCGATACCACCCCCAGGTCAACCCACCTCATGCGCGTTCCTCGCGAACCACGGCCATTGGATTGACAGAGATTCGAAAAAGCCGCCGCGTCTCGATTATCGGCGAGCTCACAACGCTTTTATGGTCGATGACAAACCCCTGGCCCGTCGGCCCGAATTTTACGTGCAATAAAAAGTGTCATTAATATTGAAAGTCCGGTCACGGCGGCACACACTCGGCGTTGAGAAGGCCCACCCCCCAGCTTTTGGAGCCTCAATGGACCGAGCCGTAACCGGAATGCACGGGCGCAGAAAAACGACGCTCCGGCGCCTCGTATCCGCCGTCGTCGCGACCCTCGCCGTGGCATTCCTCTGTGTGCCGTCCGCCAGCGCCGTCGCGCTGCCGACACCGAAGGATCTGACCGCCTTCCTCGACCTCGAATGCTTCAAGACCGACCCGTACCAGCCGCCCACCACCACGCTCACGCTGCGGCACCTCAACCCGGTGCTCGGCAACCTGCCCATCGAGACCGTCACCCTCGGCCAGCGTGAGCAGTTGTGCGTCCCGGTCGCCAAGAACAACCAGGCGCCGCCGTCGCCCGCGCTCGACTTCATCAGGTTCATCGACCTGGCCTGCTACAAGATCTCCGGCGTCACCGTGAACACGGGTCTCGTGCTCAGCCACCTCAACCCGCTGTTCCAGGGCCTGCCGCGCACGCAGATCTCCATGACCACCCCGCAGCAGCTGTGCGTACCGGTCATCAAGAACAACGCGGTCCCACCCGCGGAGATCCTGGCGTTCGTCCGCCACATCGACCTCAAGTGCTACGCCATCACCCCCAACACCTCGCTGAACCAGCAGCTGTCCCTGCGCCAGCTCAACCCCGTGCTGACCCCGATCATCCCCACACACGGCGCTCAGATCCTCAACGCCCGCCAGCTGTGCGTCCCGGTGCAGAAGGCCGGCGACAACATCCCGGGCGAAGTGCTCAACATCGTCCGGTGGATCGACCTGGAGAAGTTCGACCTCGCCACCCCCGCCCTGCCCACGGTCTCGCTGACCCTGCGGCACATCAACCCCGTCCTCGCCGGCCTCCCCGCCGAGAAGGCCGTGCTCAGCGGCGCCAGCCAGATCGCCCTGCCCGTCGCCAAGAACGGCAACTTCCCACCGGGCTGACCCCCTGACCCGCAATCCCTGACACGGAGCCCTTCCGCCTGCACCGGTGGAAGGGCTCCCCCGTTACCCGGCCCCCGATAAGGCGGGGCGCGCCGAAGCCGTTCATCGATCCCCCGGGGCGTCGGCGAACGTGGCGCCGATCTCTATCATCCGCTCGACCGCGTAGCCGGGATCGATCAACGCCTCGGGGGTGTGCAGGCCCGGCGCCACGGCTTCGCCGCGCAGGCCGAGCAGTCGTTCGACGCCAAGGGCGACGGCGAGCGCGGTCAGGTCGCGCTGTCCTTCCGGGTGGCGGAGGTGGCGTCTCCTCCTGAGCGGTGCACCCCGGTGATCCTCTCCTTCGAGATCGATCCCGACCACGCTGGAGGCGGGCTCACCTCGGCGCCTGTCCTCGGCGGACACCCCGGCCGCGAACGCGAAGCGGACGTTCGGCGCTCCCGTCGCGAGGGCGAGGCTCGGAACATCGAGGGTGGCCGTGATCTGGCCGGGCAGGACGGCGCCGTCGGCGCCGGAGACCTCCACCCGCGCGTCGGAGCCGTCGACCCAGCTGAAGACGCCGTCGCGGCGGACGAGACCCGCCGAGGTGGCGGCCGTCAGGCGTTCCATGTCCGCCGCCGCCGCGGGCCCGCCGATGTCCGGTTCGTCCAGTACGGCGCCGACCCGGATGGTGTCGATCCGGCCGAACTCCCCGGCGAGGTCCAGCGTCGCGAGGACGACGAGACCGGCGTACCAGTGGCTGGCCAGCAGGACCGGCGCTGCGCCGGCCCGCTGCCCGCCCGCGACGACCTCGGGGGCGATGTCCGTCAGGCCGCTGGAGAGGCTGACGTACGGCAGCCCTCGGTCCTGGGCGTAGCGCAGTCCGTTCAGGTGGCTGTCCCACAGTGCCGCGACGACCGCCGAGTGCTCATGGCCTGCGGGGAGGCCGAGGTCGTCGCGGCGCAGATCGACGGTCACCGCCGTCGCGTCGCCGAGGTCGTCGGCGACACGCCGCGCACGCTCCAGGTCGCGGCCCGCGATCGTGAGCGGCAGCGTCGGGTACCACCGGCGCAGGATGGCCGCGATCCTCGCGCCCGTTTGGCCGGACCCTCCCATGATCAGTATTGATTTCGCGTGCTCCATCGCGTTCTCCTCTCACGTCCTCATTAACCTACATTTTGTAACCTACACTTTGTAGCCTAGACTGGGCGGCAACGCAAGGGAGGACGATGGCCCCGGTATCGACCCGCCTGTCCAAGCAGGCCAGGCGGGAGCAGTTGCTCGACACCGCCCTGACGATCGTGCGCGACCAGGGCGCCGACGGCCTCACCCTGCTCACCCTCGCCGAAGCCGCCGGAGTGAGCAGGCCGATCGTCTACGATCACTTCGGCACCCGCCCCGGCCTGCTGCTCGCGCTCTACCAGCGGCTCGACGAACGCCACAGGACCGCGTCGGAGCAGGCGTTACGGGAGGCCGAGCCCACCCTCCGCGAGACGGCGCGCGTCCTGAGCGACGCGTACTTCGTGTGCTCCACCGACATGCCGGAGTGGAACGCCGTCTCCGCCGCACTGCGGGGAAACCCGCGGATGGAGGCGGTCGAGCGCGAGATGTTCGACAGCTTCACCGACCTGATGGCCTCGGCGTTGCTGCCGTACTCCGGCCTCACCCCGGAGGCCCTTCGGCTGCGCTGCGTCGGCGCGCTGGGCGCGGCCGAGGCGATCGCCGCGGAGCTGAACCGAGGGCGGACCACCGTCTCCGACGCGGTCGCCGCGCTCACCGACCTGATCGTCGGCGGCATCGACACCAGGACCGGCCGATCGGCGACCGACGGTTCATCGCGGTAGTCCACAGCGTGGGCAGGCGAGAGCCCCGCCGAACGGCACGTACGGAAGCGGATTCGCTTCCGCCCTACGGCCAGGCGGCCAACTGGAACCAAACCGACTTGCCGTACGGGTTGAGGGTCCAGCCCCAGTTGTGGGAGAGGTCCTGGACGATGGCGAGACCACGGCCCGAGACCTCCAGGTCGTCGGCCCTCCTCAGGCGCGGGATCGCGATGCAGGCGTCGTAGACGTCCACGGTCAGCAACTCCTTCTCCTTACCGACCGTGACACGGACAGGACTCATGGGAGAAACGTCCGACGAGCCGTAGGCCAGCGCGTTGGTGACGAGTTCCGAGGCGAGGAGTTCGGCGATTTCCGGAATTTCTCCGGTCGCCTTCCAGTCGGTCGCGACATCGCGCACGAACCGGCGGGCGGACGCGACACTCGCCGGTTCGCGTGGTATCCACTTCTCCCCCAGCGGAGAAAGTCCGGGATTCATCGCGTAGCGATATTCGGTCAGCGCCGCACTCGCCTTGATGGCCTCTTCCATGATTTTCTCTCTCCGTCTCGGATTTCGTATGTTCAGCCTGCCAAGACGTGGCTACTCTTGGTAGTCGAACGGTTACCAAGGCGGCGAGCTGGAGTTCGTCGGCCTTTTGTTGAACTCCGACAAGGAGGGCATCATCTCCAATCTCTATACGCCTCAGGCGACCTGGGGCAGAGAGCTGCGCCACCACCGCAAGGCCGCGGGCCTCACCCAGAGCCAGCTCGCCGAACGGATCCACTACAGCGAGTCCCTGATCAGCGGAATCGAGACGGGCCAGATCCCGTCCTGCCCGGATTTCGCCGAACGCTGCGACGAACTCCTCGAAACAGGCGGCCTCCTGTCCCGCCTCCTCGACTGGCGCAAAGGACAGATCTTCCCCTCCTGGTTTGGGGAGTGGAGAGACAAAGAGCAGGAGGCGACCGCGCTACGCGCCTATGAACCGCTCGTCTTTCCCGGCCTACTCCAGACCGAGGCGTACGCTCGGGTCCTGTTGCGCGGAGACGAGACGGCTGTGGAAGCTCGCCTGGGTCGTCAAAGCGTCCTCACCCGGGAGGACCCCCAGCCTCCAACACTCCGCTGCGTGGTGGACGAAGCAGTTCTCCACCGCCCGATCGGCGACCTCAAAGTGATGAAAGAGCAACTGGAGCACCTCATCTCGGCGGTCAGTCCACGACTGAGTGTTCAGGTGATTCCTCAGGGGATGCACTCGGGTTTGATGGGTGGGTTCGCAATTGCCACACTGAAAGGAGGGGACAACGTACTGTATGCGGAGACGGCAGTTCGCGGCATCACGACGAGCGACCCGGAAGACGTCACCATTGCCGTGGAGCGTTTCGAGGCTATCCGGAGCGAAGCGCTACCGATAAGCATGTCTATCGATCTCATCCAGAAAGCGGTGTCGGAAAAATGGACCTGAGCAACGCCACGTGGGTCAAATCAAGCCTCTCAGGAGACAACGGCGGAAACTGCGTCGAGGTCGCGAGGCTCGAAGACACCACCAACCACCCCCACCTGATCGCCCTGCGCGACTCCAAAGACCCCGACGGCCCCAAACTCCTCCTCACCCCCACCACATGGACCACCTTCCTCAACCACCTCAAAACCGACAAACTCACCATCGGCTGAGACCATGCATCAGCCAGCGTCCGCCTCGCGATGGCAGCTCTGGGGATCTCATCCAGAAAGCGATGTGGGAAAAATGGACCTGAGTGACGCCAAGTGGAAAAAGTCAAGCCTTACCGGCAGCAACGGTGGAAACTGCGTCGAGGTCGCGAGGCTCAAGGACACCACCAACCACCCCCACCTGATCGCCGTACGCGACTCCAAAAACCCAGACGGCCCCAAACTCCTCCTCACCCCCACCACATGGACCACCTTCCTCAACCACCTCAAAACCGACAAGCTCACCGTCGACTGAAGGGCCGCTCTCCATCGTCGGAACACCGACCGCCCGGAACAGGCAAGATGATCCCGTAAGGCTCGGAGAGCTGCTCGCCGGACGCCTCTCGCGGGCACCGGGGCAGGAAGAGGTGAAGCTGATGGCTGGGCGGCTGGTTGAGCTGGAAGTGGAAAACTTCCGTAGCTTGCGGAAGGTGTCGTTGCCGCTGGGACCGGTCAACGTGCTGGTGGGGCCCAACGGCGCGGGTAAGACGAACGTGCTGAGAGTGTTCGACTTCTTGGCCGACATCGTCAGGACCGATCTGGGACCCGCGCTGGAGGATCGGGGAGGCTTTGACGAGCTGGTGTTCCGGGGTGGCGACCTGCGGCCAGACCATATTCAGATCGGGTTGAAGGGGCACTGGTCCGTGCCCGAAACCTCCGGATGCCCGCTTGACATGTACCGCTTGAAGATCAACGGTAGCCCTCCGGCGCGCGAGGAGATCTTTCACCTCAGCCGTGCCGGCGGGTGGCGGAACCGGATCGAGGTGACTGCCGGACGAGCCACGAGTTCGCAGTACGGGGCCGACGAGGTGATCTCGGATGATGAATCCGAGTCACGCAGCGCGGTAATGGAGGTCGGAATCCAGCCGTTCAGCACCGGCCTGTCCACGCTGCCTCGCCTGTCGGAGGACTTCGGTGGGAGGGAGGTGGTGGCCTTGGCCGACTTCCTCACCACCTTCCGTGTCTTCGACGTCGACGTCCACCGTGCGCGCATGCCGTCGCGCGTTTCCCGGAGCGGATATGAGGCCATCGCGGACGATGCTTCCAATCTGGCGAGGTTCCTGCTGACTCTGCGCGATACCGACGCAGAGGCATGGGAGCGGCTTCAGACCGACGCCATAGAGGTGCTCCCCCAGCTCGAAGCACTCGATTTCGACTATCCGTCCGGGGGTGCTCGTTCCGTTGTCGTGGTCCTCAGAGAGCGCGGGCTACGCGAACCCACCTCACTCCTCGCCGCCTCCTACGGCACGATCCGCCTGCTGGGTCTTCTCGCGATGCTCTACGACCCCAGCCCGCCCGCGCTCACCTGCGTCGAAGAAATCGATCATGGCCTTCATCCGCAGGCGTTGGAGATCCTCGTCGAGCGAGTCCGGGAGGCGAGCGACAGAACACAGTTCATCATCGCCACACATTCACCGGCCCTCGCCGACCGCCTCAAGCCGGAAGAACTCATCGTTTGTGAATGGGCTGAGGACGGTTCCTCCATGATCCCGGCAGTCTCAACTCTCAGCAGGTCGTAATCGCTCGTACGAGCAACTGCGAGAAGACGCCACTCGTTGTTGCACCGATCACCTGTGTCCTACGTCAAAGTGAACCCTCAAGAAAGCGGTGTCGGAAAAATGGACCTGAGCAACGCCACGTGGGTCAAATCAAGCCTCTCAGGAGACAACGGCGGCGACTGCGTCGAGGTCGCGAGGCTCGAAGACAACGCCAACCAGCCCCACCTGATCGCCGTACGCGACTCCAAAGACCCCGACGGCCCCAAACTCCTCCTCACTCCCACCACATGGACCACCTTCCTCGATCACCTGAAAGCCGACCAGCTCACCATCGGCTGAGGTCATGTGTCAGGAGCCGTCCGGGGACGGGGAACGGCGGAGGAGTCTGATGACGACGCTCTTGGAGGTGGGGGTGTTGGAGGTCTCCGCGACCGAGTCCAGGGGCACCAGGACGTTGGTCTCGGGGAAGTAGGCGGCGCAGCAGCCTCGGGCGGTGGGGTAGGCGACGGCGCGGAAGGCCTCGGCCCTGCGTTCGCCGTCGGGCCACTCGCTGACCAGGTCCACCATGTCGCCGTCGGCCAGGCCCCGCTCGGCGAGGTCGTCGGCGTGGACGAAGACGACCCGGCGGCCGTTGCGGATGCCACGGTAGCGGTCGTCCATGCCGTAGATCGTGGTGTTGTACTGGTCGTGGCTGCGGACCGTCTGCAGCAGCAGCCGCCCCGGTGGGACCCGCAGCACCTCCAGGGGGTTGACGGTGAAGTTCGCCTTCCCCGTCGCGGTCGGGAAGCGGCGCTCGTCGCGGGGCGCGTTGGGCAGGACGAAGCCGTCCGGGAGGCGGGCGCGGGCGTTGAAGTCCTCGAATCCGGGGATCACCCGGGAGATGTGGTCGCGGATCACGTCGTAGTCGGCCGCGAACCGCTCCCAGGGCACCTGCGGGTCGGCGCCGAACAGTTCCTTCGCCAGGCGGCAGACGATGTCGACCTCGGAGATCAGGTCGCCGGAGGCGGGCGGCAGGTTGCCCCGCGAGGCGTGGACGAGGCCCATGGAGTCCTCGACCGTGACGAAGCGGCCCGCGCCGCCGTCGGGCGCGGCGTCGCGTTCGGTGCGTCCCAGGGTGGGCAGGATGAGCGCCTCCCGCCCGCACACCGCGTGGGAGCGGTTGAGCTTGGTCGACACCTGCACGGTGAGCCGGGCCCGGCGCATCGCCTCCTCGGTCACCGCCGTGTCGGGGGTCGCGGCCACGAAGTTGCCGCCCATCGCGACGAAGACCTTCGCCTGTTCCGACCGCAGGGCACGGATCGCCTCCACGGTGTCGAAGCCGTGTTCGCGGGGCGGCTCGAAGCCGAACTCGTCGCGCAGGGCGTCGAGGAACCACGCCGGAGGTCTCTCGTTGATGCCCATGGTGCGGTCGCCCTGGACGTTGGAGTGGCCCCGGACCGGGCACACGCCCGCTCCCGGGCGGCCCACGTTGCCGCGCAGCAGCAGGAAGTTGACGACCTCCCTGATGGTGGCGACGGAGTTCTTGTGCTGGGTGAGCCCCATCGCCCAGCAGACGATGACCGACTTCGCGCCGAGCACCTCCCGTACGGCGTCCTCGACGGCCGGGCGGTCCAGCCCGGTCGCCTCCTCGACCTCGGCCCAGTCCAGGGAGCGCAGGTCCTCGGCCCACTTGTCGAAGCCGTGGGTGTGGGTGTCGACGAAGTCGCGGTCGACCACGGTGCCGGGGGCGGCGTCCTCGGCTTCGAGCAGGAGCAGCGACATCGCCTGGAAGAGCGCGAGGTCGCCGTTGAGGCGGATCTGCAGGAACCGGTCGGCCAGCGTGGTGCCCTTGCCCACCAGCCCGGAGGCCCGCTGCGGGTTCTTGAAGCGGATCAGCCCGGCCTCGGGCAGCGGGTTGACCGCGATGATCCTGGCGCCGCCGCGCTTGGCCCGCTCCAGCGCCGACAGCATGCGCGGGTGGTTGGTGCCGGGGTTCTGGCCGACCACGAAGACGAGGTCGGCCCGGTGCAGGTCCTCCAGCGAGACCGTGCCCTTGCCGATGCCGAGGGTCTCGTTGAGCGCCGAGCCGCTGGACTCGTGGCACATGTTGGAGCAGTCGGGCAGGTTGTTGGTGCCGAACCTGCGCACCAGGAGCTGGTAGGCGAACGCGGCCTCGTTGGAGGTGCGGCCCGAGGTGTAGAAGAGCGCCTCGTCGGGGTTGTCGAGGGCGCGCAGCTCGCGGGCGATGATGGCGAACGCGTCGTCCCAGGTCACCGGCACGTAGTGGTCGGAGCCCTCGGGGCGGTGCATCGGCTCGGTGAGCCGTCCCTGCTGGCCGAGCCAGTAGTCGGTGTGCCTGGCCAGGTCGTCCACGGTGTGCCTGGCGAAGAAGTCGCGGGTGACCCTGCGGACGGTGGCCTCCTCGGCGACCGCCTTGGCGCCGTTCTCGCAGAACTCGGCGGGGCTGCGGTGCCCGCCCTCGGGCCAGGCGCAGCCGGGACAGTCGAAGCCGTCCTTCTGGTTGATCACGGCGAGGGTGCGCAGGGTGCGGCCGACGCCCATCTGGGCGTTCGCGGCCCGCAGTGACCGGGTCACCCCGGGGATGCCGGCGGCCCACTCCTTGGGCGGGCCGACCTCGATGGTGTCCTCGTTGACGTCGTCGCGCGGAGCCTTTTTGGCCATCCTCGCGCCTCCTTCCGGCCGGTCATCCCGTCAAAGCGCACTATAGGCGCTCGCCCGGCCCTTGGCCGGGCCGGGTCCCCAGCCTGTCGAGCACCCAGTCGTGGAAGGCCCCGATGTGGTGCTCGCTGGGCACCAGGACCCCGCCTTGAGCGTACGCCCGGGAGTTCATCGCGGGCTGGCACCTCTCGCAGGCCTCGAAGTCCTGCACGTTGACGCGGTGGAAGAGCTCGACGGACGGGCCCAGGTCCCTGCCCGAGTCCACGACGTCGCCCACGAAGAGCCAGTCGCACTCCACGATCGTCCGGTCGGCCGCCAGCGGGAACATCCGGTGCAGGATCACGTGGTCGGGCACGAGGTTGACGAAGACCTGCGGTTTGATGGTGATCGCGTAGTAGCGGCGGTCCTGGTCCTCGCCGATCCCCGGGATGCGGTCGACGCCCTCGGAGCCGTCGACGGTGAACCCCCGGATCTCCTCGCCGAACTCGGCGCCGTGCCCGACGAAGGACTGCGCCGCGTATCCGTCGGCGAACTCCGGCAGCACCTCGGTGAGCTCGGGGTGGATGGTGGCGCAGTGGTAGCACTCCATGAAGTTCTCGACGATGAGCTTCCAGTTCGCCTTCACGTCGTAGACGATCCTGCGGCCCACCCGGAGGTTGGCGATGTCGTAGTTCTCGATGGATCTCTCGTCGCCCAGCCGGTGCGTCGCCTCGGCGATCACGTCCGCCTCGAACGACGGCGGCTCGTCGGCCAGGCACACCCACACGTACCCGATCCACTCGCGCACGTGCACATTGATCAGTCCGTACTCCACCCGGTCGATGTCGGGCATCCTGGTGAGGTTCGGCGCGGCGATCAGCTTGCCGTCGAGGTCGTAGGTCCACGCGTGGTACGGGCACTGGAAGGACCGTTTGACCTCGCCGGACTCCTCGGTGCGTATCCGGGCGCCCCGGTGGCGGCACACGTTGAGGAAGGCCCGGATCGAGCCGTCTCTGGCCCGGGTGACGAGGACGCTCTCGCGGCCCACCTGGACGGTCCTGAAGGCTCCGGGTTTGCCGAGGTCGGACGCGCGGGCGACGCAGAACCACATCGTCTCGAAGACGCGGGCCTGCTCTGCGGCGAAGATGTTCTCGTCGGTGTAGTAGCCGCCCGGCAGGGTGGCGATCACGCTGGGGGGCAGGCTTCTCGCGGTCACGATCGCTCCTCTTCACGCGGTGCTCGCGTCTTCACGGTGCTCGCTTTTTCTGCATGGCCCTCGGGGCGGCACCCTCGCCTACGCGGTGCTCGCGTTCTCACGCGGCGCCCCGGCCTACGCGTTCTCGCGCGATCTTTTACGCGGTGCTCGTGCGGACGCCGGGCGGCAGGTTCGGCGGCTCGGAGGAGGGGATGACGTAGACGGTGTCGTCCTCGACCACCACCCGGTGGGTGCGCAGGGGCAGCTTGGCGGGAGGAGAGTTCGGCCGTCCCGTCCGCAGGTCGAAACTCGACGAGTGCAGGGGGCACTCGATCTCGCAGCCCTCCAGCCACCCGTCGGACAGGGAGGCGTCCTGGTGGGTGCAGGTGTCGTCCACGGCGTAGATCTCGCCGTCCTCGGTGTGGAAGACGGCGATCGGCGGGTCGACGTCGAGCCGGCGGGCCTCACCCGGTGGAAGAGCCGCGAGGGGACAGGCAGGGATCATCGCAACAAACCCCGGTTTCGTAAGGCGGAACAGGCAGCGCTATACGCAACAGCGTGACCTCAGGGAATCCCGATGTCAAGGGTCGTCCCAGGGCTTCGGCGGCCGGGTTCACCCTGGTGACCGGCACGTCACGTCACCGTCACACGAAGGGCTCACGCGTAGGCGTCGAGGCCGAGTTTGATCGCGACGATAAGGCCGCAGGTGGCGGTGCCGAGCCGGAGCGCGCGGCCGGGCAGGCGGCGGGCGAGCGGCGGCCCGAGCAGGCCGCCCAGGAAGAATCCCAGCGCGAGCGGCGCCACCGCCGACCACTGCACCGGGCCGAAGAGGGCGAAGCCGATCGTGGCCACCGCGTTCGCCAGCGAGGACACGACGGACTTGATCGCGTTGACCCTGACCGGCGCCTGGTCGAGCACGGCCGAGAGCACCGCGAACATGAGGATCCCGCCCGCGGCACCGAAGTAGCCGATGTAGACCGCGACGGCGAAGAGCGCGGCGCGCGCCGTCCATCCGTTCTCGTCCCCGAAGCCTCCCTCCGCTCTGGGCGGGCGGACCAGCAGCAGCGAGGCGACCGCGATCAGCCACGGTGCGATCGCCTCGAACGTGTCGGAAGGGGTCATCAGCAGCAGCGCCGACCCCACCGCCCCGCCGATCAGGGTCATCACGCCGAGCCGCAGGACCCTGCCGCCCTGCCCGGCGAGCTCGGGTCTCGAACCGAGCGCCGCACCCACGCCGTGGAAGGTGAGCGCCACCGTGTTCGTGACGTTCGCGGCCAGCGGCGGCAGGCCGAACGCGAGCAGCGCCGGGTAGGAGACGATCGACGCCAGGCTCACCACCGTGCCGACCACCCCGGCCAGCGTCCCGGCGCCCAACAGTCCCAGCATCTCGGCCATGTCCACGGGGTCACAGCCAATCACACGCCCACGCGCGACGTTCCCGGGCCCCCCAGCCCCACCTCCTTGTCGGTCGGTACGGGGTCCGCGGGGAGCAGGACGGTGAACACCGCCCCGGCTCCCGGGTGCCCGTCCGCGGTGACGGTCCCGCCGTGGCCGTCCACCACCTCGCGGACGAGGGCGAGGCCGAGACCCAGGCCCCCGCTGCGGGACCCGCCGACGAACCGGGTGAAGAGACGTTCGGCGTCGCGGGGGTCGAGGCCCGCGCCGTCGTCGCGGACGTCGAGCCGGACCGTCTCCGGGTCGCCGGAGAGGACCACCCAGATGTGGCCGCCCGCCCGGGTGTGGGTGAGCGCGTTGTCCAGGAGCGCGGAGATCACCCTGCGCAGCGCGGACTGCGCCCCGCGCACGACGTGGCCGCCCGGCCCCTGGCACCGTACCTCGATCGTCACGCCGCGCGCCTGGGCACGGGCCGTCTCGGCCAGGACGAGCTCCTCGGCCAGCGCGGCGAGGTCGACCGGACCGAAAGGCTTGCGCAGCTGCCCGAACTGGGCCGTCAGCAGCAGGTCCTCGACCACGTCGCCCAGCTGCCGGGTGCCGTTCACCAGCTGGTCGACCTCGGCCGCGGCGAGGAGCGGGTCGGTCTCCCGCCGCAACCCGCGGGCGACGATCTGAGCGCGGATGTGCAGGCGGGTGAGCGGGGTACGCAGCTCGTGGCTGACGTCCGCGGCAAATTGGCGCTGGCGGGCCAGGGCCTCGCCCAGCGGCGCGATAGCCCTTCGGGCGACGACCTGACCGATCATCAACGCGGCCAGCAGGCCGGTGAGCTCGGCGACGGCGAGTGTGCGCAGCAACCGGCGCCGCTCGGCGGCCTGGTAGCGAAGGTCCATCGCCGCCTGGACCGTCACGTCACCACGCCGCTGGGTGCGGATGAGATAGGACTGCCCGGCGAGCTCGACCTGGGCGACCTGGGGCTCGCCTCCGGCCGCGACCCGGTGCAGCGCGGTGCGCACCGGCAGCACCGTCGGTGCGCCGGGAGAGCTCAGCACGGCGCCGTCCCGCAGTTCGAACAGCCAGACGCAGGGCGGGGGCTGCGACAGGGGGGCGCGCTGGGCCGCGACGGTGAGGTCACGCCGCGCGGAGTCCTCCTGGTCGCTCACGATGACGCAGTACGCCAGCCATCCGACGAGCACCAGCATCACGGAGATCGCGCCCGCCACCTGCGCGGTGATCCGGCGGCGGGCCCGGGCCAGCAGGTGGCGCTCCGGCTCGTGGGGCGGACGCCTTCTCACAGCCCGCCCAGGCGGTATCCCACACCTCGCACGGTGCGTACGACGTCCGCCCCCAGCTTGGCGCGCAGATAGTAGACGTAAGTGTCCACGATCGACTCCGTCCGGGCGCCGTCGAAGACGCGATGGCGCAGCGAGGCGCGCGTGTGCACCTGCCGCGGCCGGGTCGCCAGCGCGCACAGCAGCCGGCACTCCTGCCCCGACAGCGTCACCTGCCCACCGGTCGGCAGCTCCACGACGTGGGACTCGGGGTCCAGCCAGCCCGCGCCGAGCGGCAGCAGCCTGGCGTGGTCGAGGTTCCTGCGATGCAGTGCCCGCACCCTCGCCAGCAGCTCCTCGATCTCGAACGGTTTGACCAGGTAGTCCTCGGCGCCCGCGTCGAGCCCGGTGACCCGGTCGGCGACCGTGCCGAAGGCGCTCAGCACGAGCACCGGCACGGTGACGGCCCGCCGTCGCAGCCGGGTCAGCAACTCGATGCCGTCGACCGCCGGCAGGCCCCGGTCGACGACCATCACGTCGTAGGGGCGGCTCAGGCCCAGGTGCAGGCCACGCTGTCCCTCCAAGGCCAGGTCGACCCTGTATCCCTGCTCGGTGAACAATCCGAACAGCATGGACCCGAGCTCGCGGTCGTCCTCGACGAGGAGCAACCGGCCAGCGGACGGGCTGGATATCGCCGATGTCGCAGCCACGAAGCAACCGTAGACATTCCTCCCACTGAATTACCAGTTTTCCCGAAATTGTTGAAACTTACATGACAATGTCCGCAGCGTGTTCAGATGATCACAAAGCGATATTTATCATGCATTTGGGGCATTCAACGCATCTGAGCTATTCGGACGGTCACGAGGAAAGAGATTTCTCGACCTGTTCCTCCGAGGAGCGCGGATCCCGGTCGGCGGGCACGGATCCGTGGGCGCGTTCGTGGCGCTCCGGCAGTGCCAGTTTGTACAGCGGCATGGCTCCCGCAGTGGTGACGATGGCCACCAGCACGAGAATGGCGAAGAGCTCCTCGGTGATCATGCCCTGTGCCAGGCCGATGTTGATGAAAATGAGGATCATCAGCCCTCGCGCGTTCATGAGCGCCCCCACCGCGTAGGACTCGCGCCAACCGAATCCCAGTGCCCTCATCGACAATGAGCAGCCGAAGTACTTCCCGCAGAAACCCGCGGCGAGGATCGCGGCGAACGCCAGGAGCATGGGACCGCCGGCGATGCCGTCGAGATGGGTGTTCAGCCCGGAGAAGGCGAAGAAGACCGGCAGCAGCAGCGTCGAGACGACGTCCATCATGCGGCCGTGCAGCGCCTGGCGGAACGCCGGGTCGCGGGGCATCGCCAGCCCGGCGATGAAACCGCCGAAGACCGCGTAGACCCCGATCCAGTCGGTGAGCCAGCCCGCGGTGAGAGGGACGATGACGACGACGTACATCGCGCCGGGGCCGATCCTTCCGGTCCGCGCGACGCCCTCGCCCAGGGGCCGCAGCAGCGGCGCGACCACCTTCAGCATCACCACCGCGAACAGCGCCGCCAGGGCGATGGTGCGCACCGCGTCGCCGGTCCCCGCGTTGAGGTGCATCGCCGACAGCACGGCGAGGATGCACCAGGCGAGGGCGTCGTCGATGGAGGCCGCCACCAGGGTGAGCCTTCCGAGGGGGGAGTTCTCCAGCCCTCGCTCGTACAGGATCCTGGCCAGCATGGGGAACGCGGTCAGCGAGAGCGCTCCCCCGACGAACAGGGCGAACTCCCACCGGCTGACGTCGGGGCGCGAGAGCATCTCCCACAGGAGCAGGCCGACGCAGGAGCCGAGAATGAGGGCGGGGACGATGCCGGCGAGCGCCAGCGTCGCCGCCCGGCGGCCCTGACCGGGCTCCTCCGCGCCGTGCCCGAGCCCGGCCCCCACCAGGAACATGTACAGCGTCAGCCCGATGGTGCTCAACACGTACAGGACCGGCCTGACCTCGGCGGGGAACACGGCCGCCTGCGCCTCGGGAAACAGCTGGCCGAACAGCGTCGGGCCGAGGAGGACACCGGCGACCATCTCGCCGAGGACGCGCGGCTGCATCATCATGAGCGCCAGCCGGCCGCATATCGCCGCGGCCAGCAGGATGACGACCAGCGCGGGCAGGACCTTGAGGATCAGTTCGAGGTTCGGGTCACCGGCGGCGACCTGTGCCAGGGTGGGCATACCGTTTCTCCGCTCGTGGTCCGGGTGATCATCTGCTCTCTGCGGCGGCCAGGCGGTCGGCCTCCGCGAAGTGGCGCTCACACAGCCGTTGCTCGCGCGCGTCCCAGACCATGTAGGTGCCGAGGACGAGTTGCACCAGGCTGCGCCAGACGTCCTCCCAGCGGTCGCGGAACCGCACGAACACCAGCGTCGCCCGATGGGCCGCCCCCCTTCGGGCGCCCCTCGGAACGAGCAGGCACGGTCCCCGGTTGGGCATCGAGCGGGTGTGGGAGGCGGAGGTGTCGAGGGCGTACGCGCGCAGGACCTCCCGCACCGCGACCCGCATGGTGATCGGCGCCAGCCGCCAGGCGGGGCAGGGACGGTTCGCGGCGATGCCGAACGGGATGTGGTTGAGCTCCCGGACCGCGGGCCGGTCCGGGCGAGCACGGCCCGAGACGGGACAGCCGGGGGCCGGGCGGTCCGGGGCGGGGCCGCTCCCGTCCGAGTGGCCCGGCCGGTCGCCCCGCCCCGAGCGGTCCGGCTGAACGCCTCGGCTCGGGCGGTCCGGTTCCGGAGGGGCCTGGCCTGAGCGGTCCAGGTGCGAGTAGTTCGCGTGCGAGCGGTCCGTGGCGAAACGGCCGGGGTCGAAACGATCGGGATCGGAGAAGCCCTCGCGGTGGAAGGCGGGATAGTCGAAGCACAGTACCGAGCCGGTCGGGATCGTCGTGCGCTCGTCGAGGGAGATGTCGCCGGTGGTGACACGGTGGGCGACGCCGAAGAGCGGGTAGCGCCGCAGCGTCTCGGAGATGACGCGGTCGAGGTGGCGATCGTCGCCCGCGAGCACCTCGGCCTGGATCTCCGGGTGCTGGGCGAGGACCATCAGCAGGTGGGCCGTCGCCTCCGACATCTGGACGACCGCGGTGTTGAAGAAGGTCCCCTGCAGATAGAGGGCCTGCTCCCTGGCAGACAGCCCCGCGGGGAGCCGGTCTCGCACCCGGGGCAGCAGGCCGGTGAGATACCGGGTCAGCCGGTCGCGCCGGTCCATGTGCCGCAGCCCGCAGCACTTGAGCGCGGTGACGACGTCGTCCGCGTTGGCCACGATCAGGTCGCGCGCCGTCGGCGGGCACGGCTCGCCGAAGACGAGTTCGTAGTAGAACTCCGCCCAGACCGGCATCATCAGGTCGCGCAGCCGGACCAGTCCACCCGCGTCCCGCAGCGTCCGGGCGACGCAGCGTCGGGTGAGCTCCTCGGCCGCCACGCGCGGCACGGAGAGGAAGCCGCGCGTGGCACGGGCGACCGCGTCGTAGCGCTCTCCCTCCTCGAGGTGTTCCTGGTGCAGCTCGGCGCCGGGCGAGAGCCAGTACCAGAACAGGTCCGACAGCGCGGCTCCCCTGCTGCGGCCGTTCGCGGCCGGGTGGGAGTAGATCTCCCTGAACCTCTCGACGCCGACCAGGTCCCCGGGGACGGTGATCCCCTCCTTCCCGTTGATCCGGGCGAAGACCCGCGTCCGCAACGCCACCACCTTGGCCGGGAGCCATCGGGGCAGGCTCAGCACGGCGACGGCACCGGCCGCGATCACCGCCGCCCTGACCGGCGCGGTCACCGGCATGACCGTCGCACCATGCCCGGATCGAGGTCGTGGACCGACGCGCAGCCGCACAGGGTGAGCGCGTGCTCCACCTCCGAGCGGAGGAGGTCGAGCACGCGGGTCACGCCGCGCTCGCCGTCCGCGGCCAGACCCCAGATCACCGGACGGCCGACCGCGACCGCGCCGGCGCCCAGCGCCATCGCCTTCAGCACGTCGGTGCCGCGCCGTACGCCTCCGTCCATCAGCACCGGGACGGCCCCGCCGACGGTGGCCACGATCTCGGGCAGCAGGTCGACGGCGGCCGGGATCGTGTCGAGCTGGCGGCCGCCGTGGTTGGACACCATCAGCCCCGAGACCCCGTGGTCGAGCGCGAGGCGCGCGTCGGCGGGGTGCGCGACCCCTTTGAGGACGATCGGGAGCGCCGTCATCTCCCTGAGCCGGTCGATGTGCTCCCAGGAGATCTCCGGCGACATGACGATCGGCCGTACCCGCCCGCCGTCGCGCAGGTTCTCGCAGGCCATCCCCTCCGGCAGGTCGTGGAAGCCGTGCTGCCGCTCCCGGTCCCGCAGGCCACGGGCCGGTGAGTCCACCGTGACGACCAGCGCCCGGCACCCGGCCGCCTCGGCGCGCCGCACGAGCGTCTCGGTGAAGGCCATGTCCGGCTGGACGTAGAGCTGGAACCACAGGGTGGCCTCAGGCGCCGCCGCGGCCACCTCTCCGACGGCGACGGTGGAGGCCATGCTCACGATCATGATCGTCCCGGCGCGGGCCGCCGCCCGCGCGGTGGCCCGCTCGCCCTCGGGGTCGGCGAGCCGGTGGAACGCGGTCGGCGCCACCAGCACGGGCATCGCCGCCCGGCCGCCGGGCAGGGTGACGTCGGTCCCGGGCCTCCCCGCGCCGCGCAGCACCCGAGGCACCAGGGAGAGCCTGTCGAACGCGGCCTCGTTCGCCCGTACGGTGACCTCGTCCCCCGCGCCGCCCGCGAAGTAGTCGTAGTGCTCGGGGGCGAGGCGCGCACGGGCCGCGGCCTCGAACTCGCGCGGGGTCCACGGGGCCGCCGGGTCCGCCGGGTCCGTCGGGGTCGTCGGGGTCGTCGGGGTCACAGTCGACCGTGTGCTCCCGTCCGCCAGGGGCGGGAGGCGCTCATCCGCCACGTCCGGCGCCCTCGCGTCCGCCGCGTGCGGGACCACGTCCGGCACGTGCGGGAAGGGATCATCCGCCACGTCCCTCCTCCCCACGCCCATCAGGTGCATCAGGTGCGGGACCACGTCCGGCGTCCTCACGTTCGTCACGCCGGTACCGAGGCGGTCTGGCGGGCGAAGAACGCGCGGAGCGGTTCGACATGGACCTCCCTGGAGGTCCACTCGTTCTCCAGGTTCTCGGTGACGTGGTGGACGGCCGGCGGCGCGCCGGCCCGATGGTGGCGCACGACCGGGTGCAGATAGTGCCCCTCGGCGGCGCGCTCGGCGTCGTTCTGCCGGATCCGGCCCACCGCGATGTCGAACGGATCGACCTTGTCGTGCTCGGGCCCGTACTCCAAGGTGATCGTGAAGTGGCCGCCGTCGCCGATCGGCGGACCCTCCAGGTCGACCGGCAGCTCCTCCATGTAGCGCGCCCCGCCCTGGCCGTCGAGGACGATGACGTCGCCCAGCAGCCCGAACTGCTGCCACAGCGCCGAACTGCGGTTGACCCGTTCGAGCACCGCCTCCGCGAGCGCCTCCGGCTCGGCCGGGAGCTCACGGCCGGGCCACGGGGCATCGTGGTACCTGTTCTCCAGGACGCGGTGCAGTGCCCGGGTGCCGTACCGGAAGCCGTGGATGAACCCGCTGGTGCCGCGCTTGAAGTCGCGGGACTGCGTCAGGGTCCCCGCGAAGTAGAGGTCGGGCACGTTGACCGACTCGTAGGAGGGGGTGAGCGCGGGAAACCTGTCGTTGATCATCAGGTCCGGGCGGCACTCGTCGGAGAAGATCGAGGCGTCGATCCGGAAGCCGGTGCAGACGATGACCCTGTCGTACGGGATGTCCTTGGTGACCTCGTCGGCGCGGACGAAACTCACCGTCACCAGGTACGAGCCGTCGGCCTGGCGCTCGATCCGCTTGACGTCACCGTCCAGCAGCGCGTTCTGGGACTTGAGCTGGTAGGTGTCGAGGAAGTTGTTGTTGACCGCGCGCAGGTTCCCGACGAAATGGGTGCGCCACGCCATCCGGACGGAGTTCGGCCCGGAGACGTGGATCACCGCGGCCGTCTCGACCAGGCTGTCGGCCGTCTCGAACGCCGAGTTGCCCTTGCCGATGACGAGCACCCGCTGGTTTATGTATTCGGACGGGTCGGTGGAGACGGTGCCGTAGGGTTCGGCCGTCTCGATGCCCGGTATCGGCGGGATGTTGGACCGGCTGACCCCGGTCGCGACGACCAGCCGTCTGGCCTCGTAGGTCCGGCCGCGCTCGTCGGTCACCAGGAAGTGGCCGTTGCCGGAGGCGCGGGTGACCTGGGTGACGCGGGCGTCGTAGGTGACGCGCAGGTCGCAGGCGGCGGCGAAGTCGGCGAGATAGCGGACCATGTCGTCGGCGTGCGGGAAGTAGCGGTCGCTGTAGCGGGTGAACAGCAGGCCGGGGTCGTCCGACAGCAGCGAGTTCCAGTCCATCCGGAGGTTGAGCTCGGGATCGTCGGAACCGGTGTACTTCTTGTTGATCGAGATGAGCTGGCGGTGGCGCGGGAAGGTCTGGAAGAACGTGCCCGGCGTGGGGCCCGCCTCCAGGATCAGATAGTTCCGTCCCGCCTTGGCGAGAAGGTATCCCAGCTGCAGCCCCGCGGGTCCTGCACCGATCACCACGTAGTCCAGGGCATTGTCCGGCACGTACAACCTCCGTCACAGCGATCTGGTCGAACGGACGCCATCAGTGTTGGCGGGCAATTCTCAGAGAAGGATCAGAGAGCCCGCCGGTCGAGCAGGTCCAGCAGCGCGCGCTTGTCGGGCTTGCCGCTCGCGGCGACCGGGACGGAGGACAGCGTCGTGATCGTCCAGGGGACGCTGTTCTCGCCGAGTTCGTCGCCCACCAGCGCGGCCAGCGCGTCGCAGTCGGGGACCCGGCCCTCGGCCGGCACGATGAACGCGTGGACCGCCTCTCCCGTCACCTCGTCCGGGGCCCCGGCCACGTACGCCTCGGCGACGTCGGGGTGGCCGGCCAGCACCCGCTCGATGGGCCCCGCGTACACCACCATCGCGTTGACCAGGATCACGTCGCGGGTGCGGCCGACGAGGTGCAGGAAACCCCTCTCGTCCAGATTGCCGAGGTCCCGGGTGCGCACCCAGCCGTCCCGCAGGGTGTCTTCGGTCTCCTTCGGATCCTCCCAGTAACCCGACATCAGGTACGGGGTGCGCACGTAGATCTCACCGGTGCGCCCCGCGGCCACCTCACGGTCTTCCTCGTCGCGCACGCTGATCTCGACACCCGAGTACGGTCGGCCGACCGAGGGCAGGGCGTGGGCAGGGAACGCGGCGACGTCAGCGGGAGTGAGCACCGAGATCAGGCCCACCTCGGTCTGCCCGTACCCCTGGTAGACCACGGGCCCGAGCCGGTCCAGCGCCTCCGCCAGCCGCCCGGGGCCGATCGGTGATCCGGCCACCATCAGCGCGCGCAGGGAGCCGACGTCGACCGGCTCGTCCCTGAGCAGGTCGAGCATCTGGTACAGCCGGGGCACGGTGATGATGGAGCCGGTGATCCGGTGGCGTTCGATCGCGTACGGGAACAGGGGTTTGCCGTCGTCCTCGGGGATCACCGCGGTGCCCCCGCCCAGCAGGCACAATCCCAGGAAGTCCAGGACCACCATGCTGGAAATGGTGCCGAACAGCAGGTAGCGCTCGAAGGCTCCCGCGAGCTCGTTCGTGAGCGGGGACCACACGCGGGGCTGCCACGACCAGTGCTCGCCGAGCGCGCGGTAGGTGATCGCGCAGCCTTTGGGGCGGCCGGTGCTGCCGCTGGTGAAGCTCAGGGCGGCCACGTCGTCCGGACGCGCCGCGGCGACGAGGGGCCGCTTCTCGTCGGCGCCGGTGTCGGCGAGCAGGTCGATCGCCGCAAGGGGAGAGCGCCCGCCCGGCGCGGGGCACGGCCCGAGCGAGAGCAACGTGATGGAGCCCGCGGCCCCGAGCAGATCCGGCGTCACGGTGGACCGGTCGACGAGGAGGGCGTCGACTCCCATCCCGAGCACATGGGCGAGCTGGGCCGCCGGGTAACCGGGCCGGACTCCCACCACCCGGCAGCCCAGGGTGTAGGCGGCGATGTGGGCGGCGAACGCCTCGGGGGTGACGCCCGTGCTGACGGCGACGGCCTTGCCTGGCCCCAGCCCGGCATCGAGCATCGCCCCCGCCAGCCGCCGGATGATCTCCAGCAGCTCACCTCGCGAGACGATCCTGTCCCCCTGCTCGAAGGCCGGGGCGCCGGGCGAGTTCCGCAGCGCTTCGAGAAGGGGGTACGGGAACGGCGGCTCGGCGGGAACACTCATGCTCGGCTCCTCTGGTCTCACGCGGGTCACCGCGGCGTCTTCTCGATTCCGGATCTCTCCGGGATCTTCGCCGGGGTTCTTCCGGGGGCGTTTCCCGGACCCTCGTGGGTCCCTGCGGTGGCTTTCCGCCCCCTGAGGCGGCATGCCGTCGTACGGTCGGCATGCCGCCCATCACGAAGCTAGACAGCGCAGATCAGAGAATCATCAGAGCCCTCGCCCGCCGGTCTCCGGTCTCCGGTCTCCGGTCTCCGGTCTCCGGTCTCCGGTCTCCGGTCTCCGGTCTCCGGTCTCCGGTCTCCGGTCTCCGGTCTCCGGTC
>NZ_JBIAZS010000021.1:0-49688 GCF_042899335.1 Streptosporangium sp. NPDC000095 | reverse complement strand
CCTCCGGTCTCCGGTCTCCGGTCTCCGGTCTCCGGTCTCCGGTCTCCGGTCTCCGGTCTCCGGTCTCCGGTCTCCGGTCTCCGGTCTCCGGTCTCCGGTCTCCGGCGAGGGTGCCCCGGGCGGGCCCCGGAAATCCGGCGTCACGGAAACCCGGTAGGAATCGTGACCTCAAAGTGAATCTGACCGCGCCCGACCGATCGAATGACCGTCCATGGGGCACAGCCATCAGATGAGCAGCGGACGATCCGGGCACGACGCGGTGCGGGAGCGGCCTTCGCCGGTGAGAGCGCGGGCAGGCGCGGCGAGCGCGATCGGCACGGCGCTGCTGGGCGCGATGGTCGTCGCGCAGGTCGCCACGGGACTGCAGACCCGGCCGATCCTGCTGACCAGCGTCGTCGTCCTGCTGCTCGCGGCGAGCGCGCTCGCCTTCGCCTGCGCGACCCACTCCCCCGCCAGGGTCTTCGCGGCGTTCGCGGCCGTGGTCGCGACCGGGTACGCCGCCGAGTGGATCGGGATCAGGACGGGCGTGCCGTTCGGCGCCTACCACTACACCGACGTTCTCCAGCCCGCGCTCGGCGGGGTGCCGGTGATCGTGGCGGTGGCGTGGGGTGGCATGGGGCTCGCGGCCCACGCCGTGGCCGCCGCCATCGCGCCGGGGAGCAGGGCCGCGCGGATCGTCACGGGGGCGCTCGCCCTCACCGCCTGGGACCTGTTCCTGGACCCGCAGATGATGCGGCTGGACCTGTGGGTCTGGCATGACCCCGGCCCCTACCGGGACGTCCCCATCAGCAACTTCGTGGGCTGGTTCGTCGTCTCCCTGCTGGTCATGGCCCTGCTGGAGGGCGTACTCACCGAACCGGCGACGTGGAACGCCGGGCTGGTGTCGGTCTACACGGTGATGGCGGTCATGGAGACGATCGGCTTCGCGTTCGTCTTCGACCCGACGGACCCGCTGGTGGCCACGGCCGGTGGCCTCTCGATGGGCCTGTTCACCCTGCTCGCCTGGAGGCGCGGACGCCGCGGAAGGCCTGATTCCGAGGCGGGCCGGGCATGACACCGCACCCATCGAACCCATCGGATTCATCGGACTCGCCGGAAGGGGGCACGAATGCCTGAGACAACGGTGATAGGCGGCGGCGTCGGCGGCATGGTCTCCGCGCTGCTGCTGGCCGAGCAAGGGCATCGGGTGCGTCTGTACGAGCGGCTCCCCCGGCTGGGCGGCAAGCTCGCCGAGCACACCAGGGACGGCTTCACCTTCTCCATCGGCCCCTCCCTGCTCACCCTGCCCGGCGTCTTCACCGACCTCGGGCTGGAGCTCGACCTGGTGGAGCTCGACGAGCTGTGCCGCTACCGCTTCGCCGACGGCTCGACGCTGGCGGCGTACCGCGACCCGGCGCGGATGGCCGCCGAGGTCGACCGGCTCGCGCCCGGCGAGGGTCGCGCCTGGCTCGCCTTCCACGACTGGGCGCGAGGCTGCTTCGACGCCTCGCGTCGCACCTTCTTCACCGGACCGCTCACCCAACCACCTACCGAGGCCCGCCTGTCCGACCTGCTCGCGGTGGCACCCGGCCGGACCCTCGACGGCCTGGCCCGTCGTTTCTTCACCGACCCGCGCCTGCGCCAGTACGTCGGCCGTTACGCGACCTACGCGGGCTCCAGCCCGTACCGCGCCCCGGCCGCGCTGGGGTGCGTCCCGGCGATCGAGCACGGCGAGGGCGGCTGGTACGTTCCCGGAGGGCTGCCCCGCATCGCCGACGCCCTGGTCCCGCTGCTGGAGAAGGCCGGGGTGGAGGTCGTCCTGGGCGCGGAGGTGACCCGGGTGCTCACCGACGGCGAACGGGTCACGGGGGTGCGGCTCGCCTCGGGCGAGCGTGAGCGCGCCGACATCGTGGTCGCCAACACCGACGCCGCCGCGCTGTACGGGCAACTGCTGCCCGACCGGCGGCGGCTGCGGCGCATCGCCGCGCTCGGCACCTCCTCCTCGGCGTTCCTGTTGCTGGCCGGGGTGGAGGGCAGGACAGAAGGGCTCGGCCACCACTCGATCGTCTTCTCCGACGACTACGAGCGGGAGTTCGGTGACATCTTCCGGCGGCGCAGGCCACCGGAGGACCCGACCGTCTACATCGGCTGCTCGGTCGTGGACGACCCCTCGCAGGCCCCGCCGGGCACGGAGAACTGGGTCATGCTGGTCAACGTCCCCGCCCGCGACCCCGGCCGGTGGCCGATGTCCCCCGAGTCGTACCGGGACCTGGTGCTCGAACGCCTGGCGAGCAGGGGCCACGACCTGTCGGGACGGCTGCGTTTCGTGGACCTGTTCACCCCCGCCGACCTGCGCGACCGGTACGGCTCGTGGGGCGGCTCGATCTACGGCGGCGCCTACTCGGGCAGGCTCGCCCCCTTCCGCCGCCCGGGCAACCGAGGTCCCCGGCGCGGCCTGTACCTGGTGGGCGGCTCGGCGCATCCCGGCGGCGGGCTGCCGCTGGTCGCGATGGGCGCCCGCATCGTCGCCTCGCTCGTACGAAAGGACTTCCCCTCCGCCTCTCCCGAACGTCCCGGCGTGGAGGCCCGACGATGAGAGTCCTCACCGCTCTGCAGGCCGCCGCCGCACTCGTCGTGGCGGTACGGCTGGCCAGGGGGCGAAACCGCCTGCCCCCGCTCACCGTCACGCGAGACCGCCTGTCCGCGCCGACTCACGCCCAGGCGGCACGAGACCGCCTGCCTGGGCAAGCTCCCGCCCGGACGGCGCCGCCGCGCGTCTCGGTGGTGATCCCCGCCCGCGACGAGGAGGCCCGCATCGGCCCGTGCCTGTCGGCGCTGCTCGCCGATCCGGACGTCGCGGAGATCATCGTCGTCGACGACGAGTCACGCGACGGCACCGCGTGCCTCGCGGCCGAACTCGGCGCGAAGGTCATCGCGGGAGCGCCGCTGCCCGAGGGCTGGGTGGGCAAGCAGTGGGCGCTGAAGCAGGGGGGCGAGGCCGCCGGAGGCGACGTCGTGGTGACCCTGGACGCCGACGCCAGACCCGCGCCGGGGCTCGTCGGCGCGCTCACCGCGGCCCTGGGAGAGTACGACCTGGTGAGCGCGGGACCCAGGTTCGTGTGCGAAGGAGTGGCCGAGCAGGCGCTGCACGCGTCGTTCCTCGCGACGCTCGTCTACCGTTTCGGCCCGATCGGTCCTTCGGCTCCCCCGGCCCCGCACCGCACGGTGGCCAACGGCCAGTGCACGGCCTTCCGTCGCACGGCGATGCTGGACGCCCGGGGATTCGCGCGGGTACGCGGGCACATGGCCGACGACGTGGCACTGGCCAGGACCCTCGCGGCGGACGGATGGTCCGTGGGATTCCTGGACGCCGGAGGGCTGCTGGAGGTCGACATGCACGATTCGGCCGGCGAGGTGTGGCGGGAGTGGGGGCGGTCGCTGTCGCTGCGCGACGTCACCGCGCCCGGCTGGCAGGCCGCCGACCTGGCCGTGGTCTGGCTCACCGCCGCGCTGCCCGTGCTGCGGCTGGTGACCGGCCGTCCCACCCGGCTCGACCTGGCCCTGCTGACCGTACGGTCGCTGCTCGCCGGTGCGCTGCGCGGCAGCTACACGCGGCCGGGTCCGGGCGTGCTGCTCTCCCCACTGCTCGACCCGCTGGCGGCCCTGCGGCTGACGCAGGCCACGCTGCGCCCGGTGCGCAGCTGGCGGGGCCGTACCTACCCGGCGACCACCACGGTCTCCCGCCTCGGCCAGGTCACGACGGGTACGCCGCCGGAGCAGGCCACGACGGGCGAACGTCCCGGACCGGACGCGACGACCATGCCGCCGGAGCGGGTCACGACGGCCACGCGTTCCCGGCCGGGTCCGACGGCCACGTGGCCGGGCCGGGTCACGAAGGGCGGGAACTCCGCGCCGCCTGACCGAAGCGCAGCCCGATGAGGCACATGAGCAACCCCGTCCCGGCCACGTACCCGATCGGCGCGAAGAGCAGTTGCAGCAGCGGAAGGCCGAAGACACCGACGCGCGCCCCGATCGCGAACGACCGCGTCGCCAGGGCGACCACGATCAGGGCGGCCACGCCGAGCAGGAAGCCCGGCGGGCAGATGACGGCGAAGCCGCCCGCGAAGGTGAGGATCGAGCGGCCGCCCCTGAACCCGGCGAAGACCGGCCAGGCGTGCCCGGCCATGGCCGCGGCCACCGCGAGATACACCGGCACCGTGCTGTCACCGTTCACCCCGCCGGGCCAGGCGATATGCGTGCCACTGACCAACAGGGCGAGCAGGCCCGCGAGCGTGCCCTTGAGCATGTCGCCCGCGAAGACCGGTACGGCGGCCCGCCAGCCGAGCCGCTCCCTGACGTTCCAGAAGCCGGGGTTGCGGTCTCCGACCTCCCGGGGGTCGAACCCGTACGCGCGGGCGACCAGCACGGCGACCGGTACGGACCCGAGAAGGTAGCCGCCGATGACCGAGACGAGCAGAGGAACCATCGCTTCCTTCCATCTCACGAAATATGCGGATCTTAGGGCTATGCGCTACATGGCGTTCGACCGCCCGGTGCTGAGAAGAACGCCGGGGCTGGTGTTCTGGCGGCTGCTCGGCTCGGGGCGCGGAGCGTCGACAGGCATCGGGGCGGACCTGCGCCGCTGGGCCCTGCTCGCGGTGTGGCGCGACGAGCGGGCCCTGGACCGCTTCCTGGACGAGTCTCCGGTGGTGGCGCGCTGGCGGCGCGAGGCGCGGGAGTCCTGGCAGGTGCGGCTCGCTCCCGTCGCCTCACGTGGCAGCTGGAACGGGGTGGAGCCGTTCGGCCCGCTTCCCCCGAGCACGCCAGGGGTCGACCCCGGCGGTCCCCTCGCCGTGCTGACCCGCGCGTCGATCCGGCCCTCCCGGCTGACGGCGTTCTACCGCTCGGTTCCCGAGGTGGACCGCCTGCTGGCGGAGCAGGACGGCTGCCTCGCCTCGGTCGGCGTCGGCGAGTGGCCGCTGGCCAGGCAGGGCACGTTCTCGCTGTGGCGCGACGCCGCGGCGGTGCGGGACTTCGCCCACAAGGGGGCCGCGCACCGGCGCGTGATCGGCAGGACACGTGAGGAGGACTGGTATTCGGAGGAGTTGTTCGCCCGGTTCTCCCCCTACGCCAGCGAAGGCACCTGGGACGGCGCCGACCCCCTGGCCTGACCCACCCCGGCCCGTCCTGCCCCGGGACCGGGGTCCCTCCCCCGCCCGACGCGCGGACATCACCGTGAGACGCGCGCACCGCGAGCACGGGAGCACCCCCGCTCAACAGGTGGACACCATGGTGGGACGCCCGCATCGCGTCCGGGAACTCGGGAGCACCCGGCCGCCCGCCCCCGTTCACCGAGCGGGGCCCGCGGTGAGATGGTCGCCGAAGCGGGTGACGACCCCGCCCTCGGCGAGGTCGTGGGCCACCGCGCAGGCACGCGCGATCGTCGCCGCCCGCGAGGAGCCGTGCGCGACGACGACGGTGCCGCTCAGCCCAAGCAGCGCCGCCCCGCCGTGGGTCTCGGGGTCGTAGCGGTCGGCCACCGTCTTCAGTTCCTCGGCCCCGGCGATCCCCGAGCGCGCCACCAGCGTCAGCGCGGCCCGTACCGAACCCTCGACGTTCTTGAGCACCACGTTGCCGGTGAAGCCGTCGGTGGCGATCACGTCGACGGTGCCCGCGAGCACGTCGTGGCCCTCCACGTTGCCGTGGAAGCGGAACGGCAGTGCGGGAAGCAGCTCACCGGCCCTGCGGGTCAGCCGGTTGCCCTTGCCGGGCTCCGAGCCGATCGACAGCAGTCCCACCGACGGGTCGGCGACGCCGAGCACGAGTTGCGCGTAGGAGACCCCGAGCAGCGCGAACTGGGCGATCATCTCCGGGGTGGGGTCGGAGGTGGCTCCCGCGTCGATCAGCACGGTGGCGCCGCCGGTGACCGAGGGCAGCGCGATCGCCAGGGCCGGCCGCAGGACGCCCGGGGCGCGGCCGATGCCACGGATGGCACATGAGACGACCGCGCCCGTGGACCCTGCCGACACGAAGGCCGATGCCGCTCCTCGCCGTACGAGATCGCAGCCGACCGTGAGGCTCGTCGTGGTGGAGGAGACCGCTCCCGCGCCCCGTTCGGTCATCGGGACGACGTCCTCTGCGTGCACCACGCCGATCTCGGAGACGGCGCCGTGCCGGTCGAGCTCGGCACGGATGGCCCCCGCCCTGCCCACCAGCAGCACGGGGACCCCCAGCTCGCGATGGGCGGCCACCGCCCCGGCGACCGTCTCGACCGGTCCGTGGTCCCCGCCCATCGCGTCAACGACCACAGGCTCTGACATCACACTCTCCCAACGACAACGACAACGACAACAGCGACAGCGACAGCGACAACAGCGGCGGCGAGAGAGAGGACGGCGCCGAACGGCCTCTCACCGGACGCCCTCGCGACCGACGGCCCCGAACCCGCACCCACTCCCCTCGACGGCCTCTCGTCGAACGACCTCACGACCGGAAAACTCGCGACACGTCCGACCGCCGGTTCAAGGAATCTCGACGATCACGCGGCGTTCGGCGCGGTCGGCCGCGGACGCCGCGAGCAGGTGCCGCGCGAAGATCGACAGTCGCCGTCGCCGGGGTACGGCGATCCTCGCGCCGAGGACGTCGTAGCGGGCGGCCTCGATCCGGTCGAGGATGCCTCCGTACAGCTCGAACGCCGCTCGGATGCACGGCCGGGAGGAGGGGGTCAGCATGGCGAACCCCTCCTCGGCCCGCGCGTAGTGGTCCCTGGTCCGCCGGGCCTGGAAGGCGAGCAGCTCGCGCAGTTCGGGGGTGGTGACGCCGCCCTCCAGATCGGCGACCTTCACCCCGAACCTGTCCAGGTCCTCCATCGGAAGATAGACCCGGCCGCGTTCCAGGTCCTCGGCGACGTCACGCAGGAAGTTGGTCAGCTGGAAGGCCAGCCCCAGCTGGCGAGCCGGTTCGCGGGCCTTCTCCTCCATGCCGGGCAGCGGTTCGAGAACGGGCAGCATCATGGTGCCGATCACCGCGGCCGAGCCCTCCATGTAGCCGAGCAGGTCGTCGTAGGTCGGGTAGCGGGCGACGGTCAGATCGGCCCGCATCGAGCTCAGGAACGCCTCGATGTCGCGGTGGTCGATGCCGAAGGAGCGCACGGTCTGCGCGAACGCGGGAAGCACCGGATCGCCGGTGGCCTCGCCCGCCAGAGCCGCGGTGAGCCGGGCGGACAGGTCGTCGAGCGCCCGCGCCCGGTCGCCGGTCATCGTGAAGGAGTCCACGATCTCGTCGGCGTAGCGCGCGAAACCGTACAGGGCGTGCACGTGCGGGCGTTTCCAGCCGGGCAGCAGCAGGGTCGCCAGGTAGTAGGAGCGGCCGTGCCGGGCGTTGAGCCTGCGGCAGAGTTCGTAACTGGCGGTCAGGGTCATCGGGGGGTCTCCAGTACGCGTTCCGCGGCGAGCCGGCCGGAGATCAGCACCGGTGGCACCCCGACCCCCGGCGCGGTGTACATCCCGGCGAAGTGCAGTCCCGGGACGCGTCTGGCCGCCCCCGCCGGCCGGAACCAGGCCGTCTGCGCGAAGCGGTGGTCCAGCGCGAACGGGGTGCCCGCCGAATGGCCGAGCCGCGCCCAGGCGGGCGGGTCGATGGTGAGCCTCGGCGCGGCGGACAGATCGCCGTAACCGAGGTCGGCGAGCCTGCCGAACAGCCGGTCCTCCAGTTTCGGGGTGAGCCGCTCCCAGTCGGCGCCGCCGCGCAGGTTCGCGGTCGGTTCCAGCACGGTGAGGGTGGCGTGGCCCGACGGCGCGGCGCCGGTGTCGGACTCGGGGTAGGTGACCAGCAGGTTCGGGTCGGGCTGCGGCCTCCCGGCGCGCAGCGCGTCGAAGGTGGCCTCCCACTGTCTGCCGAAGTGCAGGGTGTGGTGCGCCTGCCCGGCCAGGCGGCGGTCCAGACCGAAGTGCATGACCAGGCAGGAGGGCGAGTAGCGGGGCCGGCGGAGCCGCCAGTCGCCCGCGCCCTTCGGGAGCAGCCCGGTGTGGGCACGGGACAGGTCGCAGGCGACCACGACGTTGCCGGCCGCGAGGCGCTCCCCGGTGTCGAGCCTCACCCCGGAGACTCCGGAGGATCCGGACTCGACCTTCACGGCGCGGACACCGTACCGGATGCGCGCGCCCGTCTTCTCGGCGAGCGCCGCCAGGGCGACCGGGATGGCGTGCATCCCGCCGTCGCGCGGGAAGAAGACGCCCCCGACGGTGTCCATGTGGGCGATGACCGCGTAGATCCCGAGCGCCTGGCGGGGCGGCAGGCCCACGTACAGGGCCTGGAAGGTGTGCGCCTTGATCAGCCGGTGGTCGGTGAGGTGGCTCCTGACAAGGGCGTCCATGCTGCGAAAGCCGCCCAGGGCCGCGAGGCGCGCCAGGACGCGGGGCTGGGCGAGGTCGCGCAGCCTCGTCATGTCGCGGTCGATGAACGCGGGCCACTCGATGTCGAAGAGTTCGCCGAGCCTGGCGCGGAAACGCCGGTATCTCGCGGCCTCCGCGGCGCCGCTCAGCGCGCGCACCCGCTCGGTCATCGCCTCCTCCCCGGCCACCACGTCCAGGTGGGAGCCGTCGTGGTAGCGCAGCCGGTAGTACGGGTCCAGGCGCCGCAGCGGAAGCATGCTCTCCATGTCCTGTCCGGCGGCGGCGAAGACGTCGGCCAGGACCTCCGGCATGGTCAGCACCGAGGGACCGGTGTCGAAGCGGTAGTCGCCGAGGGTGGCCGTACCGCAGCAGCCGCCCGGCACCTCGTTCGCCTCCACGATCGTGACGTCCCGTCCGGCGGCGGCGAGCCGGACCGCGGCGGCGAGACCTCCGAGACCGGCGCCGATCACCACGACCGGGCTCACGCGCCCCTCCTCGTCACCGGGTCTCCCGCACCGGCCGGCCCGTCCACACCCGCGACGAGTACGCCGGCCGCCCGTACGGCCGGATCCGTCACTCTCCCGCCGGTGACCTGCGGCGGCGCGTCGGCCTGGGTGCGGGCGGGCGGGGTCGCCTTCCGTCCCGGATGGGGGTCCATCCGCTCACGGGACCGGTCGGTCCCACGCGTGACGGCGGCCATGGGCATCACTCCTTCTCGTCCACAGAGGACTTCGCAAGCGACACCACGTCTGGATGCGTTTGTCCGACGGCAGGCGGATGGCCCGTGACCGGTGGCATCTGAAGATCCATCCCCGGGCCGGGCTGCGGGTAAGTCAACCCATGGCGCAAGAAGGCGTAAAAACGGCGAGGCCCGGCGTCCGCCGCGTGGCGGACGCCGGGCCTCGCCGTTCGGGTCAGCGGACCGCCCGGAGGGCGTCGACGATCCCGTAGCCGTAGAAGCCGTTTCGCGACGCGTTTCCCTCACACGTCTGCGTCGAGGTCGCCGTGCTGCCGTCCGGCAGGTGCCGGGTGTAGGTGTGGGCGGGCGGGGTGGGGCAGGGCGTCCTGGTGGCGGTGCCCTTGAGGACCCTCTCCACGACGGTGGGACGGAGCGTCCTGCCTCCGTGCACCCGGTCGCGCCGGCCGTACTCGCTCACGATCAGCGCGGCGACCCCGGCCGCGCGGGGAGAGGCCATCGAGGTGCCCTGGAGATACACGTAGTAGCCGCAGACGTCGTCCTTGCAGCTGCGGACCACGTTGGTGACGTTGGGCGTGCCGTCGGGGTTGAGCTGGCCGCGTGCCTCGGCCAGCGACTTGGGATAGGCGGCCAGTGTCGCCCCGGTGACGTCGCGGTCGCCGTTCGCGGTGTCGTAGACGTCCCCGCCCGGGGAGGAGACGTCGATGTAGCCGTTGCCGTAGTCGGAGTAGTACGCCTTGCGCCCGCTGATGCCGGTCGAGGACACCGAGATCACATGCTTGGCCTCGCTCGGCATGGAGACGCAGCTCGGGGTGATCGTGCGCGAGTGGGGCGACTCGCCGGGCACACCGGCGAAGTCGGGGCTGGAGGTGTCGACGATCTCCTTGGTGTAGTCGAAGGCCCCGTTGCCCGCCGCGGACACCAGGGTCACCCCTTTGTTGTGCGCGTAGGTGAGCGCCCGCTGCATCGCCTTGATGATCGTGGCCTGTTCCTGCCGGTCGGCCGGAGAGTCCGCCGGGTTGTCGACGCAGTTGAACATCCACGGGTCGATGTAGTAACTCATGTTGACCACGTCGACGCCGATGTCACCGGCGTAGGTCAGCGCGTCGACGCTGGGCTGCAGGAAGAAGAATCCCGAGTCCTGGCCGGCCCGCAGGCTCACGATCGAGACCTTGGGCGCCACGCCCGATATGCCGATCCCGTTGATGGGGGAGGCGATCGACGACGCCACGTGGGTGCCGTGCTCGTTCTCGTCGACGTCCACCGGGTCCTCGCAGGAGCGGTCCGGCTCCTCCTCACACGGGCCGTCGACCTTTTTGCCGTCGGCGTCGACGGGAATGTCGACGGTGAAGTTACGGCTCAGTTCGCGGTTGAAGTTGGGGGCGATGTCGGGGTGGGAGCCGTCGACACCGGTGTCGATGACACCGACCAGCACGCCCGGGTCGCCCTGCTGGTGGTGGTAGGAGCCGTCGACGGTCGCGTGGATCTGCTTCATGTCCCACTGCAGCTCCGACAGCGGCTCCGCGGCGGGCGCGGGTGCGCCGAAGGTGGAGGCGGCCAGGGCTCCGTCACCGGCCTTCTCCACGGCGCTCGCCCGCACGGCCGCGTGGCCCGCCGCTCCCCTCCCGGCGGAGGGCACGCTGCCGATGGACCGGTTGTGGGCGAGGTCGTCGATCGAGGCGGCGTCGCGCACCGCCTCGGCGAAGTCGGTGTTCGCCGTCTTGACGGTGGCGACGCCGATCGCGGTGTTCTCCCTGAGGATGCTTCCGCCCGCCGCCCTGATGGCCTGCCGGGCGTCCGCCGGGCGCGCGCCCTCGGTGTAGAGGACGACGTACTCGGCCTCCACGACCGGTTCTGCGACCGCCCGCCGGGCCTGCGCCGGGGATGCCAACGTGGCCGCCGCGAGGGGGACGACGGCCGCGGTGACGATGACGCGTTTCACATATACCTCCGCATATCCAAAGAGCTCCCCGCAAATGTGATTTCACGCGCACCAAGCAATTCATACGTGGACACATTTGCCGCCGATGCGCAATAAAACCAACAGGAGCCGGGGAACCCCGTCACCCCTGTGAACTGCACACATTGGCGAATCATGCCATCAGTGAACCGTTACGAGGGAATTCTCGCGCCGAAAACGACGACGGCATGAAGTCTCGCGCGTCAAACCTGTTGTGAAATAGCAGGAATGAGACTGAAAAAGCGGCAAAAGACAGGGCGGGGCGGGAGGTCAGCCGGGCGGGCCGATTCGCTCCTGCCGTCCCGGCAGTGAGGTCACGTACGAGATGAGCGCGCGGAGCGCGCCCGACAGGTCGCCCTCTCGTGCGCGTGCCGTGAGCACGTGGCCGCCGTCCTCGACGGTGAGCTCGTAGTCGAAACGGTCGGGCCGCCCCTCGGCGCCCACCTGCTGCTCCGGCACGCCGGACAGCCCGGCCCGTTCCACCCGGGTGCGCAGCTCGGTCTCGTCGTCCGGCGCCAGCGACGCGGAGTCGACCGTGGTGACCGTGACGAGGCCGGCGATGCCGCCTCCCCGGACGACCGAGACCTTCATGGACGCGATCCTAGACCGGCCCGCGCGGCCCGGCCGGTCCCGCGCGGGTTTTCCTGGGCGATGACGGCACGTGGCGCCGATATGTCGCGCGCGACAAACCCGAACATCAGTCGCCTGACGTATCCGTCAGGGCGTCGCGCAGTTGCGCGCGAGGTGATGCCGAGCTCGGGGAAGGCCCCGGTACAGACGGGTGCTCACGGTGCGGTGTGACAGGCAGGGAGGTCCTTGTCACCGGGGTTGGGGTCGTAGTCCGTCGAGGATGATTCGAGCGATGCGCGCGGAGCGTTCGCGGTCGGTGTCCGCGTCGGCGTGTCGGATCGCGGCGAAGGCACCGGCGACGATCGCCATCACCTCCTCGACCGTCACGTCGTGGCGTACGACGCCGGCGCGACGGGCGCGATCGAGCAGGTGCGCGACCTGGTGCGTGAGGTCGGCGGCGGCGTCCGGAGCGGCGTCGCGCAGGTCGAACTCGGCGGCCGTGAGCGCGCTCTTCACCGCCGCGTTCTCCGCGCCTGAGGCCATCATCCGGGACAACAGCGTGAACAGGGCGGCTGGATCGTCGGTACCGGTGAGTGCCTCTCCCTCGGCGACCAGTTGTCTGATCTGGTCGATCGCGACGGCGAGGTACAGCGCTTCCTTGCTGGGGAAGTGCCGGTGGACGGTGCCGAAACCGACACCCGCGCGGCGGGCGATCTCATCGAGCGAGACGCCGAGGCCCTGTGAGGCGAACAACCGCTGCGCGGTCCGCAGCACCTGTTCACGATTGCGGCGCGCGTCGGCCCGTAGCTCCCGGTCATGCACGGGAACCGTCGGCGGCTCGGCCGGAGTGTGTTTGGGCGTTCGACTGGACATCTCACGCCTACCCTAACCGGGGCGACGCCCCGTATGCTGTCCACATCTAAACGGGGCGGCGCCCCGTTTATGCGGTCGCGTTGTTCCGCCATGGGGCGGATCCCACCGAACACGAGGAGGTCCCTTCGATGACCACACGAGAGGAAGCCGGCGCCCTGGTGCTGCGGATGCAGGAATGCTTCAACACCCGGCAGTTCGACCAGGCCGCCGATCTGTTCACCCCCGACTTCCTCAACCACCCGCTTGGCGCCACCGGGTTCGAAGCGGGCAAGGAGGCCTGGGTCCAGGTCGTCGCCCGGTTTCCGGCCATGCGCGTTGTCGCCGACGACATCCTGATCGACGGTGACAAGGTCGCCGTCCGCTCGTCGGTTGAGGGGATGGCGGCCCCGGGTGGCGACGCCCGGCCCGTGCTCATCGAGATCTTCCGCATCGACGACGGCCGACTCGCGGAGACCTGGGGCGTCACCGAGGGCCCCGACCCACGTCACTGAGGCCCCGCGGCCTCACAGGTTCCTCCGGGTTTCGAACCTCGAACGGCCCCTAGAGGACTCCGACCTGCTGCCACGCGGCGCGTATCTTCCGTTGCTCGTCCCCGTCCGCGCCGAACAGCTCCCCGGCCACCTCCACGGTCGCCTCCGCCGCCTCCTGGAAATCGGAGCGCGGCCGGAGCCGCTCGGTGAGCGTGACGTACCAGACGCGTCCGGCGCGCTCCCAGGCGTTGCCGCCGATGGCGGTGGCGGCGAGGTAGAAGGCGTGGTTGGGGATGCCCGAGTTGAGGTGGACGCCTCCGTGGTCGTTGGAGGGGTCGCCGTCGTCGGGCAGGTCCACGTAGTCGCGCATGTGTCCCGGCTGGCGGTCGCCTCCCCCGGCCGGGGTCGACCAGGCGGTCCCCGGCGCCTTCATCGAGCGCAGCGCGGTTCCCCGCAGGGCGCTGCCCAGGATGCCGTCACCGATGAGCCAGTCGGCCTGCTCCGCGGTCTGCCCCCTGCCGTACTGCTTGACGAGCGACCCGAAGACGTCGGAGAACGACTCGTTCAGGGCGCCGGGCTGCCTGCTGTAGACCAGGTGCGCGGTGAACTGGGTGATGCCGTGGGTCAGCTCGTGCGCCACGACGTCGACGGCCCGGGTGAGGGAGCCCTTGGTGAAGATCTGCCCGCTGCCGTCACCGTAGATCATCTGGAAGCCGATCCAGGCGGCGTTGTCGTAGTCGGTCCCGTAGTGGACCGAGGAGACGATCTCCAGCCCTCGCCCGTCGATGCTGTCGCGCCCGAAGACCCGCCGGTAGAAGTCGTAGGTGGCCCCCGCCCCTTCGTAGGCCTCGTCGACCGCCGCGTCACCGGACGGCTGCTCGCCCTCCCCGCGCCTCTTCCTGCCGGGAAGGTCGAAGTCGCCGCCGTTCTCGACGTCGTAGACCGTACGCACCATGCCGGGGGCGGGCTCGACGTCGGAGAGGGTGAGACTGAGCTGACGCAGCGCGCCACCGAACGAGGCGCGCTGCGCGCGGGCGCTCTCCGAGGTGGCGAGGGTCCTGAGTGCGGCCTCCCGCTCGGCGGGGGTTCCGTGTTCGGCGACCGCCGCAAGCAAGTCGGGAGGTGCGATACAGCACTGGGGCATGCTGTCGAATGTCGTCATGTGTTAAGGATCGTCACCGCCTGCTCAAACTGTATGAGTATTGCCATACTTGATGCCTTCGGGGGTGGACTGGGGTGTGCCCACGGGAGCGGTCGTGAGAGGGTTCTTCTGCTCGACGATCACGGGGTCGTGACCGCGCCCAGGGAAGAGGGCGAGACGGAGGCGGCGGTGCTGGGAAACGTGGAAGAGAACGAGGGGACGGTGCGGGCGCTCACGGTGACGACGCACGGCGATCGGCTCGGCTCACCGATGACGGGTACACCGGTGACGGGCCTCGCGCGGGGAGAGACCGGCTCGCGAAGCACGCGACTCGCGCCGCGAGACACCGCTTCTCGGAGGACGGGCCGCGCATGACGTCACTGCTGGCCATCAGCGACCTGCACATCGGCTACCAGGAGAACCGCGACATCGTCGAGAAGCTGCGGCCCACCTCCGCCTCCGACTGGCTGCTGGTCGCCGGGGACGTCTCGGAGAAGGTCTCCGACGTCGAATGGACCCTGGGACTGCTCGCCGAACGGTTCGAGAAGGTGGTGTGGGCGCCCGGCAACCACGAGCTGTGGACCCACCCCAGCGACCCCGTCCAGTTGCGCGGCGAGGAGCGCTACCGGCACCTGGTCGAGGTGTGCCGGAACCTGGGGGTCGCGACGCCCGAGGACCCCTACCTCACCTGGACCGGCCCCGGCGGCCCGGTCACCGTCGCCCCGCTGTTCGTGCTGTACGACTACACCTTCCGCATGCCCGGTGTGGCCACGAAGGAGGCGGCGCTCGCCCGCGCGTACGACAAGGGGGTGGTCTGCACCGACGAGATGCTGCTGCACCCCGACCCGTACCCCACCAGGGACGCCTGGTGCGACGCCAGGATCGCCGAGACCGAACGGCGCCTGGAGGCCAGGCCGCCCGGGGTGCCCACGGTGCTGGTCAACCACTACCCGCTGGTGCGCGAACCCACCCTGATCCTGTACCACCCGGAGTTCGCGATCTGGTGCGGCACCGAGCGCACCGCCGACTGGCACCTGCGTTTCGACGCCGCCGCGGTCGTCTACGGTCACCTGCACATCCCCAGGACCACCTGGCACGACGGTATCCGCTTCGAGGAGGTCTCCTTGGGCTATCCCCGCGAGTGGCGTCCCAGGTCCACCGCGCCCGGTCAGCTGAGGCGCATCCTGCCCAGCCCGAAGGCCGCCTCGTGATCGAGAAGATCCTGCCGCCGTGGGTGGCGAGTTCGGAACGCTTCGAGGACCCGCCGGACGTCGTGCTGTTCCCCGAGGAGGAGGAGGCCGTCGCCCGCGCGGTGGAGAAGCGGCGGCGCGAGTTCGGCACCGCGCGCCACTGCGCGCGTCAGGCCCTGGCCGAGCTCGGACTGCCGCCCGCGCCGATCCTGCCCGGTGAGCGCGGCGCCCCCGTGTGGCCGGACGGGGTGGTGGGCGCCATCACCCACTGCGCCGGATACCGTGCGGCGGCCGTCTCCCGCGACGCGCTCACCATCGGCATCGACGCCGAGCCTCACGAGCCGCTCCCCGACGGCATCCTGCCGGCGGTCTCGCTGCCCGAGGAGCGGGCCGCGCTGGAGCGGCTGAACGACGACGTGCACTGGGGCCGGCTGCTGTTCAGCGCCAAGGAGAGCGTCTACAAGGCGTGGTTCCCGCTGGCCAGGCGTTGGCTCGGCTTCGAGGAGGCCCACCTCGTCTTCTCCCCCTCCGGTACGTTCACCGCCCGCCTCCTCGTCCCCGGCCCCGTCGTGGACGGCCGGGAGCTGACCGGTTTCACCGGCCGCTGGCTGGTCTCCGACGGCCTGGTCGTGACCTCCATCGCCGTACCGGGAAAGTCCGCGCCGAGAGAGTCCGCGACGGGATAGTCCGCGACGTCCCCTGCGGGAGGTCGGGACTCCCGTTGACCTCCGCTCCGTCTCGAAGAGCGGAGGTTCCCGCCCGCTACGCGTGCGGTTTCCAGGCGTCGTCGGCCCGCCGCCTTTCGGCGGCGGGCCGACGTGTGCCCGCTCGGCGGGAGAGGGTCAGGTCGCCGTGCAGGTGAGGGTGGGGGCGTTACCGGAGCCGGAGCCGATGAATCCGAAGGTGGTGGAGGCGCCGGCGCCCAGCGAGCCGTTGTAGGCGGCGTTGCGGGCGGTGACCGCGGATCCGTTCGCGGTCACGGTCGCGCTCCAGGACGAGCTGATCCTCTCGCCGTTGGCGAAGGTCCAGTTCACCGTCCAGCCGGTGATCGCCCTGGAGCCGGCGGTCACGCTCACGTCGGCCTGGAAGCCACCGGACCACTGGGAGGTGACGCGGTAGGTGGCCGAGCAGCCGCCGGGACCCGGGGTCGGGGTCACGGTCGGAGTGGGCGTGGGAGTCGGGGTGGGAGTCGGAGTGGGGGTCGGAGTGGGCGTGGGAGTGGGGGTGGGGTTCGTGCCACCGGTGAAGTTGACGTCACTGCAGAAGTAGTACGACTGGTCGAGGTGGCTCGCCTGCCAGACGGTGTAGACGATGTGGTGGCCGGTACGGCCGGGCGCGTTCACCGGGATGGCCGTGCTGGTGCCCGTCGGCCTCCTGCCCAGCTCGTTGACGAGTTCCAGGTCACTCCACTTCAGCGCCTGGGTCTTGGGGTTGAAGCCCTGTTTGGTGACGTAGACGCGGATGTAGTCCGCGCCGTGCGAGGCCTGGTCCAGCAGGTTCATCGTGAACGAGGAGGGACGGTCCACGGTCTTCCACGCGCCCACCGTGTCCATGGTCCGGTAACGGCCGTTCTCGGTCCGGCCGCCGCTGCACAGCTGCCCGTCGGGGATCGCGCCCTGGTGGTTGCCGCCGACGTTCTCGCGGAACAGCCCGTTCCAGTTCCACATCGCGTTGGGGTTGTCCTGCCAGGCCTGCCAGCACATCGGGTCCTGCTGGGCCATGGCCGGGTTCTGGAAGTCACCTCCCCAGCGCTCCCAGCAGCCGTAGTTGCGCGAAGGCGGGTCGCTGATCGAGCCGTGCGCCGAGGCGGGGCCCGCCAGCACGGTGGTGAACATGAGCGCGGTCGCGAGCGCGACGGCGGCCGCGACGACCATCCGCCAGACCGAGACTCGGTGGACGGTGACGCCGTCGGACACGTGCACTTGATCGCGCAGAAGTCGGAGCGTACGTGACCTCATCGTGTGAAGGTCTCCTTTTGAAGGCCGGGATTTCGAATGCCGGGATGACGAGACCTGGCGCGCCGAATGAGGGCGGAGTCCTCACGCCAGAGGGTCACCACCGTCGCCCACCCCCCGGCCCCGGAGCAACCATGGCGCACGCTCCCCGGACGGCGACCGCCCGGGAACTGGCCATACGCTACAAAACGGATGAAAGGTTCATTTCCCACGATTTTCCTAGAGGCACCCCGGCATCCGTTCCCGACATCCCCCCCGGAGATGACGCTCTCACCCCGTCCGCCGAAAATGATCGGCAACCGCGACGAGCGACAACCACGCCGAGCGCGGACACCGTCATGACTCGCCCGAAGGCACCGGCCCGGGGCGCGGCTGTCGACGTAGCCGGCGATGTCACCAGAAAGCGGCAGCACTGTCGGGCTTGCGGTCGGAGGCGATCCATGCCGAGGCCGACTCGGTGGTCACATCCGACGCCGCTTGGGGCGGATCTTGATCTCGCGCATGTCGGTCACCGCGAGCTGCAGGATCTCGTGCGAATGCCCGTGCGCTTCCAGCGCGGCCATCGCACCGAGCGCCGCCTCGTCCTGGCCGTCGTCCGGACCTGCCGGAACCTGGCAGCGGAAGGTGAAGGCCGTCATGCTTTGATCGTGGGTGAACGTCCCGGCCTCGGTGTAGGCGATGTCGCCCGCGGCCAGGACGGCCGCCCGCCCCGCGTCGTCGAGCCCGGTGAACTTCCCTCTGATCGTCACTCTGAACAACTGCTCATCCCTCTCGTACGGCATAGCCGAGCAGGCGCTCCCCCATGAGGCCCTCCGCGGCGTCGATCAGCTTCAGCACGTCCGCGGCGATGACGTCCGGCCGCTCGCCGGCCGCGGTCCGCCTGCCGATCTCCGACAGGACCATGCTGTGCAGGCTCCCCAGCTGCCAGGCGACAGCCTGCGGCACCGGGTCGCCGGGCTCGGCGCCGGTCTCCTGGACCAACTGCGCGGCCAGTTCGGCGGTCATCTGGTGGGCAAGCCGCTCAAGCCGGGCGGTCAGCGTGGGCGCGGCTCGCATCATCTCCAGCACGCGGCCGAATCCCTCGCTCAGCCCGACCCTGCGCTCCTGCCCGCTCACCTCCTGCCGCAGCCGCGCCAGGACCGCATCGGCCGCCGACTGGCCGGGCTCACGCCCGCGCACCATGTCGGCCAGTCGCTGCGGGGATGCCTCCTCCGGTGGCAGAACGAGGTCCTCTTTGGTGTGGAAGTAGTTGTAGACGGTGTTGACCGACACCTCGGCAGCCGCAGCGATCTCGGCGATCGTGACGTTGTCGAAGCCACGCGCTACGAACAGACCGAGGGCCACATCGGAGACACGCTGCCGGGTCTGTCGCTTCTTGCGCTCGCGCAGGCCCTCAGACATGTATGGAGCCTACTGAAAATTTGGAGTCGATTGCAATTTTACGTCTTCCGCACCATCTTGGCGCCCTGGCCGTCAAGCCGTGTCTCACGCACCTCGGCGTGACGCGCGCCTGGGATCGAGCGCGAGCAGTCGGACACCGTCAAACAAACCGTCGAACAAACCCGCAACCGGCCGCCAAGACCCCCGGCGGCCCCTCGGAGGGAGCCGCCCGTGATGCCGATGACCCCGGATGCCCGCTCCGGGAAGCTCGCTCACCGGCCTGGGAGTCCTCACTCACCTCACCCGGCTCCGGCCTGACCACAGACGCGCGAACTCGCCGGAACGGGACGAGGTCTAGCTGAACGACACCGACCGCAGGGTGCAGTTGGTCATCCACGGGCCAGGGTTGACCGGTGCCGTGGAGCACCTCCAACTCGCGGTGATGCTGGTTGTCCCGGCGGGAATGCTGGTGTACTCGGACGTTCCGTCGAAGTCGCCGTACGGGGAGTGGCCGCTGCTGCACAGGGCCCTGACCCCCATGCCCGTGGCCCCGGCGGGCAGTGCCTGGGTGAACTGGAACGCGTACGTGCCGGGAACGGTGACCAGGCCGGGGACTATCTGGGACGATCCGGTGGAGAGCCTCACGTTCAAGGGATACCAGTTGCTGACATTTCCATAGTGGTTGGAATTGGTGCACTCCACCCTGCCGTACAGTACGGCGCTGGTCGCGGCGGCGGGTTGCGCCAGGCTCACGACACCCAACGCGCAGGTGACGATGAGCGCGGATCCGAGCGCCAGCCCTCGACGAAGCAGTTTCGCGGCGAGCATCTCCGTTCCTCCTTAATACTTCTGACATCGGCCACCGCGAATTCAGCATTCTCACCCGGCGCGGTCAACGGTCGAGCGATTTCAACAGAGCCGCAACCGTTACGGCGAGGGGATCTCGAAGTCCGAATCCATCGCCGGTCGATTCGTCGTCTTGCAGGGAAACGACCGCGCGGAAGAACGTGCAACCAGCGACGTTGATGAAATTTCCATGGACGCCGACGCTGAAGGCGTATGTCTGATATTTCGGTCCGCCGATCGCGAGTCGCGTCCCGGCACCCTTGAAAGATTCAAGGGCGCCGGGACGCCGCGTCGGCTCAGACGAGGATCTGGACGTACCCGTCGGTTCCGTGCACGCGGATCCGCTGCCCGTCCCGGATCAGCCGGGTGGCCTGCTCCACCCCCACGACGGCCGGCAGGCCGTACTCCCGCGCGATCACCGCCCCGTGCGTCATCAGGCCGCCCACCTCCGTCACCAGTCCCGCGACGGTGACGAACAGAGGGGTCCAGCCGGGGTCGGTGTAGGCGGTGACCAGGATGTCGCCCGCCTCCAGGTCGGCCCGCGCCATGTCCGTGACGACCCGGGCACGGCCTTCGACGGTCCCGGCCGAGACCGGGAGGCCGGCCAGCGCGCCGGGCGGGGCGTCCTCACGCCGATACCGGCCGGTGATGACCTCGCCGTCCGAGGTGAGGACCCGGGGCGGCGTGAGCGCCTCGTACGACCGGAACGCCTCCCGCCTTCGCAGGATGAGCTCGGCGTCCGCGTCGTTGGTGCGCACGACTTCCCGCAACTCAGGGAAACGAAGGAAGAAGATGTCCTCTTTCTCGCGCAGGACGCCGGAGCGGACGAGGCGATCGGCCTCCCTCAGCAACGCCTGCTTGTAGACGAAGTAGCGGCTGACCTTGCCGTACTTGGGATACTCCCGGTATCCGGCGAAGGTGCGGACGCGGTCGATCATCCGCTTGGTCTCCTCGGCCTTCCGCTCCCCGTCGGGCAGGGCGCGCAGTCGCGTCAGGAGTTCCTGCTCTTTCCTTCGTGACTGCAGGAGTCCCTGTTCGAAGTGTCGTTTGCCGGCGCCCGGCTCGAAGTTCCTGATGTTGCCGAGGATGGCGGGCACGAGCGTGGCGGGCTGCTCGCTCCAGCGCGTCCTGGTGATGTCGATCTCGCCCGTGCAGCGCATGCCGTACTCGTCGAGGTAGCCCCGGATGGCGTCACGTGCCTCCTGCCCGCCGGCGAGCCCGGCCAGCTCGTTCAGGAAGCCGTCGCCCTCCCGGCCTTCGTCCACGACACGGTGCAGGAACGTCACGACGTCCGCGTGCGGTCGGATCGTGTCCGCGACGTCGAGGAGCGCCAGCCCCATCTCGGAGGTGACGTTGTGCGGGACGGACTGCGTGAGCGCGTCGGCCGCGTTCCTCTCCCCCAGCCACGCCTCGAGGTGGTCGTTGAGCCACCAGGCCGCCTCCATCCCCGCCATGATCACCTGAAGGCTCCGCGGATCGAACAGGATGCGCTGCAGCTCCGCGATGTCGGTCTGGATGAAGTCGAACAGCGCCGTCCCCGACAAGAGCTGGATCTCGCTCCGCAGGGTGGCGACGGACTCCTGACTGGGCCGGATCAGCTCGGTGACGACGGCCGGATCGGTCTCGATCGGAGCGGGTGCCGCACCGGCCGGTGCGGCGACGGACTCCTCGTCGGGAACCGAGCGGATGAAGTCGCCGCGGTCGAGGACGGTCTGCAGCGCGTCCCGGATCAGCGGGTCGGACTTCCCCAGGTTCCCGAGGATGCTCGCGCGCCCCGCGGGCGTCGCCAGGGCGGGAGCCACGTCGACGAACAACCGTCCGCCCGCCTCGGGCATCGGCCTCGGGGTCGTCATCTGCCACACGGAGAGTCCCAGCGGCTTCATCGCATCGGTCATCATCTGCTGGTGACCGACGGAGACGTAGAGGTGGTTGTCCTGGTCGTCGGTCTCCGGGACGGGGAACAGGGTGGTGATCGCCCGGCTCTGGACGATGTGGAAGTCTTCGCCGACCAGGCACCACTCGATGTCCTGTGGCCTGCCGAAGTGCGCTTCGATGCGCCGGCCCAGCCGCACCAGACGCACGACCTGTGCGTCCGTCAGAGCCGGCTGCGTCTGGCGCCCCGGCTCGACGGGTACCTCCCGGGTACCGCCTGCCTGCGACGCCTGGACGAACCGCGATTTGGTCGCGACCGTCGTGGTGACGATCTGGTCGTCGCGCACCGCGTAGACGTCCCCGGCGACCAGACCGGAGACCAGCGCCTCACCGAGCCCCCAGCCGGCCTCCACGGCGGCGATCTTCCGGTTCGAGGTCACGGGATCGGCGGTGAAGAGGATCCCGGCCGCGTCGGGGAACACCATCCGCTGTACGACCACGGCCATCCGCACCCTGCGGTCGTCGAAGCCGTTACGACGCCGGTAGGTCACCGCCCGCTCGGTGAACAGCGAGGCCCAGCACATTCGGATGTGCGAAAGGATCGCCGGCAGACCCACGATGTTCAGGTACGAGTCCTGCTGGCCGGCGAAGGACGCGGTCGGCAGGTCCTCGGCCGTCGCGCTGGAACGCACCGCGTAGGATTCCTGCTCCCCGAGCCGGGCGAGCGACTCACCGATCGCCGCCACGAGATCGGCGGGAATCGTCACGCCTTCGACGACGCGGCGGATCTCGGCGCTCAGGGTGCGGATCGCCGCGTGGTCGTCCGGTTTCACGCGCGACAGCAGATCAAGTTGAGCATTGATCGACGGTGCTTCGGCGGCGACCCGCTGGAAGGCCTCCGTCGTGACGCAGAAGCCGTCCGGCACGCGAACGCCTTCGATCCGCGAGAGCTCTCCCAGGTGCGCTCCCTTTCCCCCGACGTCTGCGATATCCGTCGAGTGGATCTCCTCGAAACCCAGTACGTAACCCAATTCCGTTGCCCCCATCGTTCGTCGGGTCGGTTCGCAACGGGCAGTATGAAGTACTTTTTGATGTCTCATGAGGCGCGCGAATCTGGTACAAAATGAAAAGGGCGAGGTGCGGCGCGTTCCCAGTCCTCGGAACGCGAAAAGCCCGGCCCCTCGCGACGCGAGAAGACCGGGCCGTGCGAACCTCGCTACCTGAGCGCGATCCATCGATCCGCCGCCACCACCGCGATCCACGCCATCCCGGTGAGCGCGCCGATCGCCAGGGTCAGCGATCCGGCCGTCCCGCCCGCCATCGCCCACCCGTCGCCGAGGGCGAAGACCAGACCGCTGAGCCGCGAGGCGACGGCGAAGCCTGGGCGGCCCGCCCGGGAGAAGTGGCGGCCCAGCACGAAGCAGGCCACGATGTACGCGGTGAACGCGATGGACCCGGCGACCATGTGCATGAGGCCGCTCGCGCTCAACGTACCCGTCTGACCCAGCGGAGTGCCCGCCGGGAAGCCGTCGCCCGGATCCATGACGAACACCCCGGCCGCGGCCATCGCGACCCCCGCGACCAGGACCAGCCGGGGCGCCCAGGTGCCACCGGGCGCACCTCGCAGCGCACGGCGCAGGCCGATTGCGCCGGCCACCGTCAGAGCCCCGCTGAGCAGGAAGTTGGCGATCTGCAACCAGCCCAGGTCGCCGGTGCTCAGCATGCTCAACGGGTGGCGCGTCAGATCGAAGCCCTCGCGGGTGAACACCTGCGCCAGCGACACGGCCGCGAAGAGCGGCGCGGCGGCGACGGCGCAGGCGAGCAGCACACGCGTCGCCGGGGTGACGGAACGGGTGACGGTGGCTCCGGGGTGCAAGGCGGTCATGACGGTTTCCTCTCTGCCGCGACGGATCCCCGTCGCCGTACTCGTTCCGCCGGTCTCACCCGGCCTCGCTGACGCGTCGAACGAGGAGGACGGGATTCGACGCCGCCACGCCATCACACCCCTGAACTGCGCCGATGCCGATCCGGGACGCATTCCCTGTCACATCGAACCGCACTCTTGGGCGACGGGCGGTTCACCGCACGCTCCGGGTAGTGGCGGCGCAGAACCTGGAACGCCTCAGATGCCACCCACCGGGTGGTGCCCGCTCAGATCTGGTTCGTGCCGCCGTCGACGTAGATGTTCGTGCCGACGACGTAGCTGCTCTGTTCCGAGGCCAGGAAGGCCACGACCGCAGCGGCCTCCTCAGGCTGACCCATGCGGCCCTTGGCCACGGTCGCGGCGACGTTCTCCTTGACGGCCCTGGCGGTCTCCTCGTCGCCGAAAACGGCGGTGCCCCCGGGAGTCTCGATCCATGCCGGCGAGACCACGTTGACCCGGATGCCCCGGCCCTTGAGCTCGTTGGACCACGTCCGCGCGAAGGACCGGACGGCCGCCTTCGACGCCGCGTACGCGCCGAACGCCTCCACTCCACGGTCGCCGGCCGTCGAACCGACCAGGACGATCGAGGCTCCGTCGTTGAGCAGCGGTAACGCCTTCTGCACGGTGAACAGCGTGCCTCGGACGTTGACCGCGAAGGTCTGGTCGAAGTGCTCCTCGGTGGTCTGCTCCAGCGTCACGAACGAACCGATCGCCGCGTTCGCCACGAGCACGTCCAAACCCCTGCCCCGCGCCCGGACCGCCGCGTAGAGCCGGTCCAGGTCCTCCGGCTTCGAGATGTCGCCGACGACCGCGGTGGCCCGGTCCGCTCCGATGGTCTTGACGGCGGCCTCCAGTTCTGCCTCGCGCCGGCCGGTGACGAACACGTACGCGCCCTCGTCCGCCAGCCGGACGGCGGTGGCCAGACCGATACCGGTGCTGCCCCCGGTGACCACCGACGTCTTGCCTTCCAGCTGTCCCATGTGGGTATCTCCATCACTCTCTCGATGCCGATCCGTTCGCCATCGATACTGCGGGAGATCGGGGATACCATCCATAATGCAGAATCCGGCATTCTTTACGTATCGTCCAGGAGGTGTCGTCAGTGCTCGGATTTCGGGATCCGGTGGCCGACGCGATCGGCCTGCTCCGGCCCCACACGGTGATCGGGCCCGGTCTCCGGGCCACGGGAGAGTGGGCCTTGCGCTTCGACACGTTCCTGCACGTGCGGATCGGCGGCCTCGTACGCGGCACGTGCTGGTTGATCCTCGAAGGGCACGAGCCGGTGCTCCTGCGGGAGGGTGACACCTTCATGCTGGGCAACCCGCCGCCCTACGTGCTGGCCGGCGCGCTCGACGCGAGCCCGCGCCCCGCAGAGCCGGTGTTGGCGGGCGCCGAAGACGGGTTCGTGCGGATCGGCCCGGAGTCCGAGGAGGACTTCTACCTCTGCGTCGGGCACATCGCGTTCGACGACGGGAACGCGGCCCTGCTGACCGATCTTCTGCCGCCGCTCGTGATCGTCCGCAGGGCCGATCCTCACGGCAGGCGGCTCGCGCAGCTGATCGATCTCCTCGCCACCGAGATCGGGATCGCCGCCGCCGGCGGCCCGCTGGTGCAGAACCACCTCGCACAGATCCTGCTCGTACACATGCTGCGTGCTCACGCCGGTCAGACAGACCGGCCAACCGGCTGGCTGGGTGCCCTGAACGAGGACGGCATCGGTGCCGCCCTGCGTGCCGTGCACGCGGACGTGGCCCACTCCTGGAGCCTCAAGGAGCTCGCCGAGATCAGCCACATGTCGCGTTCCGCGTTCGCCCAGGCCTTCAAGAACCACGTCGGGATCCCGCCGTTGGAGTACCTGATCCAATGGCGCATGAGCCTCGCGCGCGACGCCCTCGCCCGCGACACCCTGTCGATCTCCGAGCTCGCACGGGCCACGGGCTACCTGTCCGAGAGCGCCTTCAGCACCGCGTTCCGCCGCGTGGTCGGCTTGTCGCCCGCACAGTTCCGGAACCAGGCCCGGCAGCCACCGTACTCGGCCGCGAACGAAAGCTGAAGCAGTCGTCCCGTGCTCAGCCGCGCCGCTCACATCGGCGACGAAGACACCGGCACACCGCCCGCCTGCCGCTGTCGAACGCCCTCTTGAACCATCTCGCCGACCTGATGCGCGGCCACTCGAAGAAAATCGGCTCGCGGTGGCAGTGCCTGCAGTGCTGCGCTGTGACCGGCGGCCAGGCGACCTGGGTCACGTCCATCGGGGATGATGGCACGCGAACGCGGACCCTGTTCCTGATCGACTGGCTTAGACACCGACGATCATCAGGGGTCGCGTTTGCCATCTACGCATCGGGGCGCTCTCGATCACCAGCCCGGTACAGGGCAGCGACCATCTCACCAGCCGAGAACGCCTCCGCCTTGCCCGCGGTGGAAATCGGCGGCAACCTGGCCGGATCATCGACGGCAGATACGAGCGTGTCGTCGTCCTCGGCAGAGCGACGTAAGGAACGGGTGTCGCCGACGTCCAGGGCACGCTCCACTACCGCTTTCATAGGCCCTGCCGCTATCAACTCCAACGAGGTTTTGCAATCTCGCCCGAGGATGTCCGCGAGGTCCAGAGCTTGGACCTTGAGGTGCCCTGCATATTCCGGACAGTCGGCTACATGAGATGACAGAAGTCCGAAAGAGGTAGGTACGCGTCTTGTGCTGCTATCGCGTGGAGGCGAGAGGAGTCCGATAAGAGCGCCGTGAGAGCGAAGAAGGACCGGCGCCCTCCATGGTCGGATGTGTAAGCCAGGTGGCCGAAAGGGTCGGCTTTCGATTCATGATTACAAGGAGGGTCGAATCTCGTCGTGAGCGTCTCTGTCCGGGTCGTTAACGGCATCCAGGGAAGGCCGGCCGCCGGACTTACGGTTAGCCTCAGTCGAGAGGTCGATGGTGGATTTGTGCAGCGATGGACCGGGCGAGCAGACGAAAGTGGGCAGGTCTTGAGCTTGTAGGAACTTTCACTACCGCCTGGAGCGTACAGGCTTGAATTCGATCTTGTTGACTACTTCTGCGCGCCGGCACGCGCCCTATAATTCGGCGATTGGGGTGTACTTCTTCATGGCCAACCGTGGCCATGTTCATAGGATCACGCTGCTGGCGACTCCCGCTAACTGCACCATATTCAGGGAGGATGGGTAATGAAAGCTAAGCCAGGAGTGCCTTCGCAGTTCCTGCCCCTGCCCGCAGGTCATATCACAGCCGGTGTCGCCGTTCTGCCCTCAACAGGACTGCGCCTTGACAGTGGGATACCATTTGATAATTGGCTTGGAATTGGCCAGGGGTTGGCCGAGGCCGTGAGCAGCTCGGCATGGTGCCTAGGCGACTGGCTGATTTACGGTGAAACTCGCTTCACCGGACGTTACCGCAGTGCTATCGAGCAAACCTCGCTTGATTACAAGACGCTTCGCAATTATGCGTGGGTCGCCAGGAAGTTCGCGCACGCAAGGCGAAGAGCGGGATTGAGCTTCGAGCATCACGCCGCAGTCGCCAGTCTCCCCGAACCGGAGCAGGACTATTGGCTTCGGAAGGCAGAGTTGTTTGGTTGGTCGAGGAACGACCTGCGGCGCGAGGTGCGCGCCAGCCTCGCCGCGCGCGGCGAGGACCTGGCTGACCGAGGTATCGCGGCTGGGGCAACCGCTGATGATCACGCCAGGGGTCACGATCATGCCAGGCATGAAGGTGCCGGTATCGGCGACAGCGCCATGGCCTTGAAACTGCACCTGGATGTCACCGACGATCAGCTTGCCATGATCACGGAGGCGGCCAGCAAGTCTCAGCTCTCCGTTGGAACGTGGGCGCAGCTGATGCTTGAGCAGGCCGCTCGCGCGGCTCTGGCATTCGCTTCGCGGGACCCGAACCCGGTGACGCGAGCCATTGGCTGACGCTTGGCGGCGGACAGCGACACGGTGCCTGCCGGCAGCTCGGCCTGGTGAATAACAAGTGAGGTCGCCCTGCTCTCCCTCATCAATCAAGCTGGGCGAACCGCTGAACGGCGTCGCGGTACGCCGCAGTCGCATCGGCGCGCGTATGTGAGGAGCCCTCGGAGTAGAGCAGAATGCGGATTTGCTCGCCTGTCTCTTCGCTTCGATTGAAGCTGGCCTCGAACGGGAAGTCCGTGTGGGACCAGTCTTCGACCGCCTCCAGCGTGTCTAGGCCGAGCCGTAGCGCGGCGCCGGCGATGCTATGGAAGCTGTTGAAGCCAAACAGGGAAGCTGGTACTACTGCCCTGCCAACAGTGCGGGCCAACTGGGCCAGCGGAGTCCGGCCGCGCATGGTGACCTTCATCAGCTCCCGATGCGCCCGGGCAATGGCCTCCTTACCAGGTGCTGCGACGTCGATTCGCAGCGGGGCGACGTTGAGGAACATCCCCCGCGCATCCACGCCGTTCGGTACCGCGAGCCGGGTATTGACAGGGACGCCGGTCAGGATGCTCCGCCCGCCGACCAATCGCGCCTGCGCTTCAAGGTGGATCGCGAGAAGCACGGACTTCAACCCGGAGGAGGAACTCGCCGCAAGTCGGCTCAGCATCCGATTCTCCTGGCCTGCGATCTCCACCGAGTCCTGCCAGGTGTGGCAGTCGCGAGTGGTCTCGGCACTCGACCGCGTTTCCAGTCCGTCCAGGTACCGGCTCCACCACTGTGAGTCGGCGAGCGTGAGCGACTGGAAGAGCTGCTGCGCGCTATGCTCGCGGAGTCTGAAGCGGGGCGAGGCGTTCGAGGCAGATGACGCCGGCTGCTCGGGGGGCCGCCCGGTAAGTTCCGCGACGTAGCGCTCCAGGAATTCCACCAGGTTCAGATGGGTGCTCCACCCGTCAGCAATCGCATGCGGCTCGGTAAGGGTCAAGGTGATCGCCGTCTCGCTCAGGAGGTGGACCGTGATCGTGACGAGGGGCGGATCCTTCAGATCGATGGTCCGCGTGTTCTCGGCGTCAGCGAACTCGGCCAACCGTTGTTGCTGTTCACGGTCGTGGAGCCCTCGCAAGTCGCAAACTTTCACCAATGGCCGGTCGACATGGCTCAGTACGATCTGCATCGGGCGCGAGTAGCGGTCCAAGTCCAGCAGCGAGCGGAACATTTCATGCTCCCGCACCAAGCCAAGCCCGGCCGCCTCAAAGGCTGCGGGCTCCACGCGAGGTACGGTCAGACGCGAGGTTGCGACGTTGTGATAGGCCGGGACACCGATGGCGCCGCGGTCTCGGAGGGCAGCGGCCATGAGCATCCGAGTGGCCATCACGGCCTGTTGCTCGCTCATCGGGAAGGCATCCACGGCACCGGCCGGCAGCCGTCGGCGATCATCCGGCGAGACCAGACCCAGCGCGGGTATCTGCACCCATCGGTCGTCTGGAACCTCGAATGCCTCCACCTCGCTGCCTCCGGCTGCCGCGTAGAGCGTCGCGCGGACAGACTCGGAGATGGTGTCGCGGCCCCGACCTGTCACGATCGCTCCCCCGTTGGACGTGCTCGGGCCGCGAGGGACTCGATCTCGTCATCTTCTAGTACGTCGCGAATGGTGAGTTCGACACCCCGTGTGCGCGCGATGGCGACAAAGCGCACACACAAGATTGAGTCGCCGCCAACGGCGAAGAAGCGCGCCGAGCGGTCAGGCGGTGCATCAAGGCCGAGAAGCTCGACCCAGATGCTCCCGATCAGCTCTTGAGTTTCATCGATGGTTCTCACGGCTGCCTCCTGAGGTCCGAGAGCCTGCCTTGGCTACGGGGATCCACGGATCCGCTGGCCCTTCTATCGCGACACCAGATGGTCTCCCATGACCATCGCGTCGATGTCTATCCGAGAGAACGTCGCCACCGCGTCCTCGGGTGAGCAGACGATCGGCTCTCCGCGCGAGTTGAACGAGGTGTTGAGCAGGACCGGAATGCCGGTGATTGCCCGGAAGGCATCGATCAACCGCCAGTAGAGCTCGTTGTCCTCGCGTCGCACCACCTGGATCCGGGCAGTGCCGTCGACGTGCGTCACCGCCCCAAGTCTCGGACGCCAAGCCTCACGGACATCGACGGTTTCGATCATCCACAGATACTCGTCAGGATCGTCGATCTCGAAGCACTGCTCTGCGTACTCGTGCAAGACCGCCGGCGCGAGCGGCCGGAATTCCTCCCGTTGCTTGACCATTGAGTTGATCCGGTCCCTCATCTCGACGGTTCGTGGATCGGCGAGAATGCTGCGGTTCCCCAGCGCTCGCGGGCCGTATTCCATCCGGCCCTGGAAGAGCGCGACGACCTTTCCGTCACTCAGAAGCCCAGCAACCTCGGCGACGAGGTCGTTGAGTTCGCATCGCCGCCATCGCAGGTCGGTGCGCTCCAGCGTGGCCTGGATGCGCTCGGAGGTGAATGCCGGACCGAGGTAGGGCAGCCCGATGCGCGGGCGAACCCGTTTCCTGGGCACCTCGGCGCCCTCCTCCTCCATCACCACCAGCGCCGCACCCAGCGCCGTTCCGTCGTCGCCGGCCGCCGGCTGGGCGAACTGTCGCCGGTACATCCCGCTCTTGCGGATGGCCTGGTTGACGACGCAGTTCAGGGCCACGCCGCCGGCCAGGCATAGATTCTCGCTGGACTGCTCATCCCGGTGCGCCGCCAGGAAGCCGACGACGGTCTCCTCGGTCACGGCCTGCAGCGCCGCGGCGATGTCGAGGTGACGCTGCTCAAGGTTCGCACCCGGTTCCCGGGGCGGGCCGAGAACCGAGGCGAGATGTTCCAGTGACCTCTGGTAAGTAGCGCGTTCCTGTGCTGTTTCGTTCAAGTATGTCAAAGGCGTGGTGTAACGGCCGTCGTTTTGGCGGACGATAAGGGTGTCGAACGCCGGACGAAGTCGCTGCGGGTCCCCGTAGGGCGCCAGTCCCATGACCTTGTACTCGTCGAAGTTCATCCAAAATCCCAAATGCATGGTAACCAGCCCGTAGACGAGTCCCACGGAGTGCAGTCCGCGCACCTGGCCGCGCAACCGCAGTCCCTGCGATCCGCCTGTGTAAAGCGACGTGCTCTCGAACTCCCCAATCCCGTCGGCGACCAGGACATCGGCAGAGCCGAAGCCGGAACAGTGCAACGCGCTAGCGGCGTGGGCCTGGTGGTGCAATATCGGGATGACCTTCAGGTCATCGCTCCAGAGTTCCCTTGGAAATGCTGCGAATAGATCGCGGTGTATGACCTCTGGCGCGTACACGTGCTTGTATTCCTCGATCGCCCCTTCGGATTCGAAGTATGTCTGGTACCGGCCGAAGTCAAAGTTGTGCGCGACCGCACTCACGTCACGCGGAGTGATGCCGGCCGCTCCGAGCACATACTCGATCGCGGCCTGCGGGAATTCTCCGGTGCCCTTGCGTCGCACGAAACGCTCCTCGGCCGCGGCGGCCACGATGCCATCCTCGGTGACGAGGGCCGCTGCCGAGTCCGCCCCCTGGGCGAGCCGATATACGCGCTCGCCCAGCCCCGGAAACGACCGCCGCATGTATGGCTGGCTCTGGCCCAGCCCGCTAATTCCCAGGACATAACGCACGATTGCTGATCCTCTCTTGTCGACACTGCCGGTTCGCATCGGTTTCTTCGATCTCGATGAACCTTGGGCAGGTGTTTCGTCGGCGGCTCCAGCCCGGCCGGGCCTGGCCTGGTCAGGTCAGGTCAGGTCAGGTCAGGTCATCGCCACCGCGATCCGTCGCTCCCCTTCGTACGGTTCGCGTCCGTGGGCCGTCAGCATGTTGTCGATCATCAGCAGGTCGCCTTGCCGGTAGTCGAACCGTGTCGCTGCCTCACGATATTTCTCGCGGATGTGTGCGCATACCTCCGCTGGAATTTCCGCCCCGTCACCGTAGACGGTGTTATTGGGAAGGCCGGACCTTCCGAAAAGCTCCTCAAGGACTCCGATGACACGCTCGGGAAGGGTTGTCCAGTGGAAGAAGGCTATGTGGTTGAACCATAGTTCATCGCCGTTTTCTGGATGGCGATGAAGAGCCACTCGATCGGCTACGGTACGGAGAGTCCCGTCGCTGTTCCAGTGCGTTTGTATGCCGTTGTTTCCGCAGTAGAGATCCACGGCTTCGCGGCTTGTGGTTCCAAATACCTCGCTCCACGGCAGGCCGATCTGTGGATGGTAATTTCGGATGTGCCGCCAGCCGCGCCTGCGGAACTCTTCGACGAGGTCGACGTCAAGCGAGGCGGTGACCTGACGCACGTCGGCTAGTGGCGTTGCCCCGCCTGAAGTGGGCGGCCGCTGGCAGAAGAAGAAGAGCCTGCCCGGCCAGGTCGCCTGGTAAGAGTTTTCATTGTGGAAGAATATTTCCTCCTCCCGGGTGTACTCGGTCGACGTGTAGATTCCGGACTCGAGTTGCTTTCGCGGTGTGGAGCGCTCCGTATATGGCAACGGGTCGCCGCCCAGTGCCTGAACCGCCTTCGCGAAGTCGGCTGTGCTTTCGAGGGGAAATCCTCGGAACAGGACACGGCCCGCTGACATCAGCCGCTCGTTGATATACCGGGACTGCTCGTCATTCAGCCTGGCGGTCAGGTCACCGTTCAGGTCGGCTGGCGTGATCGGGGTGTCCGGCATCTTTCCTGTCACTCCCATGACGCGCTCGACTTTCCACGTTCTGTGACGTTGATCTGTGTGTTGATCCGAATGAAACGCGGCAGCGCATAGGACGGAAATGTCTGGCGCAGGTGCGCGAGAAGATCGCTTTGGGTCGTCCCGCCGTCCCGAGTCACCACGGCCGAGTGGAGGCCGTGCACCTCGTCCGCCTGGACGGCGGCGCTCACCACCCCTGGAAAGGCATTGAGGCAAGACTCAAGAGCGGCCAGGTTGATCCGAAAGCCGGCGACCTTCGCCTCCCGTCCCAGCCGGCCGACGTAGGTGTAGGTTCCGTCGTGGTCGCGCCGCACGCGATCTCCGCTGTGGTAGCTGCGCTTGCCGGCGGAACCGGGGAAAGGTCGCAACTGCCCGCGGCCATCCGCGGCGTCGTCCGAGTTCGAGGCGGTGAGGTAACCAGTCGCCACCTGCACCCCGGCGATCACCAGCTCACCCTCCTCAAGCTCGTCTCCGGCCTGGGGCGGCTGTCCCTCGATACTCAACTCCACACCTGGCGGGGCGGTCCCGATCGGAATCTCGTGACCGGTGAAGCCGACCGGCACGGTGTAGCGGCAGCAGCCCACAGTCGCCTCGGAAGGGCCGTACTCGTTGACCACCAGCGTGTCGGGGAGGCTGTGCCGCCAGCGGGCAATACTTTGCCCGTAGAGGGCCTCACCTCCGACAACCAGGAGTGGCATCGAGCACCGGGCTCCACTCGCCTCCAGCAGCTCACACAGCATGTTGACCTGGCTTGGCGTCATCTTGACGAAACTGGAGCCCTGGAGGATGCCGGGGTCGGTGGCGACCTGAAGCGGCCAACGCAAGGGATCGAGAACCTGTACCCGTCTGCCGTTCAGGAGCGGTCCGAGGAGGCTGGTGATCGTCAGGTCGAAGCCCAGCGAGGTAAACAGCGGTGCCCCCCATCCTCGGGTGCAGTCGTACTCGCGCATCGACCAGTCGAGGTAGGCCCGCACGGCCGGCTCGGGTACGACGACTCCCTTTGGATCGCCGCTGGTGCCTGAGGTGAAGATCACGTACACGGTGTCCTGCGGGACGGTTGGTATGAGGCGGTTGGCGCCTGGATCGTTGGCCACGTCCCCGGGGCTGAGCCAGACGACGCCGTCGGTCGTCCCGCCGGCGTCCCCGAGGATGAAGGCGGCACCGCACAGACGGGCGATCCTGGCGGCAGTGCGTGGCGGCACGCGGAGATCGATCGGAGCAAAGGCGGCTCCGGTCATCAGGATGGCCACGATCTGGACGAGGGCGGTCGTGCTCGGGGCCGCCTGGATAGGCACGATCGCCCCGGGTCCGGCCCCGCGGCGGCGCAAATGGATGGCGACCTCGCGTGCGTGCGAGAGTAGCTGCGCATGGGTGGTGACCGCGCCCTGCTCGATGACCGCGGCGGCGGTGGAACCGGTCAGTTCGCCGACAAGGCTGTGCGCGCGCGTGGTCACGGCCTTGCCAATTCTGCGCAGTCGACGAGGTCGCCGACGGCGACCAGCAAACGACGCACGCCCGTATAGGGGTTACGAGCGTGGCTGCGGCGCAGGTTGTCGACGACTATCGTGCGGTCCGCCTTCCAGGGCACGACTTCCTCCAGGTCGGAGCAGATTTCTACAAGTTCGTCGATGACGGCGTCGGGGATCGGCCTGCCGTCCCCGCGTCGGCACCCTTTGGGAAACTCGTGAGGCTCGTAAAGCAGACTGAGCGAATCGTGAATATCCTCGTCCAGTGCCCGAGGATGCCAATGCAGGATTTGTGCTGTCAGCGAGGGTCGGCCGGTGGCCGGGTCGAGGATGACAGCCGGCCGCCGCTGCTCGGTGGTAAGGATGCCGCCGCGCTCATCCCACCTCCAGGTGGCGCCCTCCCGTTCGCAGGCGCGCTCGACAACGGTTGGATCAGTGGTGCGGTAGACCTTGCGCCAGTCGAGCCCGAGGTCCATCCCCAGTCGGCGAACGTAGGTGACGCCGGTGGCGAGGACGTCCTTGGCCGAGCTGCTAAGCCGCTCGTAGACGGCCGTCATGTCCGCAGTCGGTGTCTGCCCACCGTCCCCGATCTCCTGGCAGCCGAAGATGATTCGCCTGGGCCACATGCGCGCAAACGTGTTCTCGTTGTGCCACAGCAGCTTCCTGGTCCGTGAGTAGGGGGTCGGACTGTTGATCGTGCCCGTGGGGTCATCGTCGATGCTGTTGTGCTCCGGGTTGTCTTTGGCGAGCGGCCCGCAAGCCGCGGCGGCGAGTCGCTGGAAAGTCGCTACGTCCTGGCACAACCCATCGCCGTCGATGACGACCGCACCGTTACGGCGAAGGTGCTCCGCAACCGCCGTGGAGTTGGCGAGCCACCACACTTCCGGTGGGCCGTCGAGCCTAAGGTGCTGCATCGGGGGCCGCCCTTTCACCGTATGCCGCTGCCGAGATCAGGTGCCGGCGTGCCAGCTGCGCCAAACGAGCGATACCGGTGCTGTCAGCGGTGCCGCGTCGTGCGGTCACCGTCACTTCAAGGCTGGTATCGGTGACCGTCACGCCTACTGACAGCTGGTTACGTGCCACCGGCAAGCGGATGTCGACGGGCCGCAGGTGACGCAGACGACGCCGATGCCGGATGTCACGGAAATAGAACTTGCAGGGGTGACCGCCGTAGCCGGCGGCTTCGCTGACCGGGCGGATCTCCTGCCGCATGGCGGCGGCCAGCCGGCGCATCACAGCCGTGTGGACGGCGGCGGCCGCGGCCGGACCGGACGTGCCGCGGTCGACGGTGGCGATTTCCAGTTGAGACAGGTGGAATCCCATCGTGTCCTGGGACGTGCCGGCCAGCGGGCGGAGGTCCACGTCGATGTACGCCATGACCGTCGCCGGCTCCGACCAAGCCGCTGCGGCAGCCGCCAGGTGCCCGACTGTCCAGGCGAACGGGGTGACTCCGGCCCTCCGCGCCGCGGCCGCAAGTTGCTCCCAGACACGGTCGCCATTCGAGATCGCCAGGTGCCGCTGCAGGTCGGTCACGAGCGGGGCATGGTCTCGCGTGGCAATGCGGTGCACGGAAGGACCGCAGCCGGGATGGTGATGTCCCGCGTCGCCTGCCCCGGGTCCGGTAAGCCGGCGGTCGACCTCGGTCCAGAAGATCTCCTCGGAATGTACGTCCCAGACGATGTGGTGGGCCAGAACGAACAGCCGCGTGGCGTTTCCCCTGCGATCGGCCTGTGCGGCCAGGTGGATCAGCGGCCCGGTCGCGAGGGGGGTCGGCAGCCCTGCCAGGTGGGAGACGACGTCCGTGCGCCGCCATTCCGCCGGGAACACAAGGATCTCCGCGGGCAGCGAAGCCGCAGGCGACTCGAGAAACTTGTGAAGTATGCCTTGCTCGTCGACCGCGAACCGTGCCAGCGCCTCGGGATGGCAGGCCAGGGCAGCGGTCATGGCGCCGGCCGCGTCGCGAAGGCTCACCTGCGACCCGGGGCATGGCTCCGCGGCCGCCAGGCACAGGTAACGCCCTCGCAGTTCGGCCGCCTGCTCCTGATACCACAGGCCGAACTCGGCCGCGGTGGCAGGCAGAACCATCGCCATCTCAGCGTCGCCTGGCTGCGATAACGCAACGCGTTATGGTAGCCAGCTGCGGAGCCTCAAAGACCTCGAGCATCGGCAGCGTGACATCGCACGCGGCTTCAACCGATCGCACCAGCCGGATGAAGGTGAAGGAGTCGGCGCCGCTTTCGAAGAGGTCGTCGTGCGGGGCCGGCTTCATCGCGGACTCCGGCGCGATATCACGCCAGCAGGCTTCAACCTCTTCCAGGACCCGCGGGTAATCCATTGGCCTCATCGACCCGCCTCTTCTCGAGCACCGGCTGCGGCGGTCTGTTCCGCGACAAGGTCGCCGGCCAGGTCGTGCCGGAGGAATTGGCGGGTTTGCTCGATGTCGCCGGCCAAGACGCGGTCGTCCTTGAGCCGGGGCACTCGTGTGCGGTAACGCTCGTGTGCGCCGCGGACCGCGGGGGAAAGGACCAGCCCGGCTTTGAGATCGGCGGCCTGGCATGCGGTCATCAACTCGATGGCCAGCACGTTCTCCAGGTTGTCCACGATCTGCCGCAGCTTCAGCACGGAGGTGCCACCCATGCTCACGTGATCTTCCTGCAGTTGGCAGGTTGGAATCGAGTCGACGCTGCCGGGGTGCGCCAGGGTCTTGGCTTCGCTTACCAGTGCCGCAGCGGAGTACTGGCTGATCATGAGCCCGGAGTTGACGCCGGGATCCTCGGTGAGGAAGTCCGGGAGACCGCGGCGTCCGGACAGTAGCTGGTAGGTCCGGCGCTCGGAGATGGCGGCAAGCTCGGTGGCGACGATGCCGAGCATGTCCGCGGCCATGGCGACCGACTCGCCGTGCAGGTTGCCGCCCATGAGCACCAGGTCGTCATCCACGAAGAACAGCGGGTTGTCGGCGGTCGTGTTGATCTCGTTGAGGATCGAGTTCTGGGCGTATGCGATGTGCTCGCGCACGGCCCCGTGGACCTGAGGAGTGCATCGGAACGAGTAGGGGTCTTGCATCGACGGTGCAGCGGAGTCCAGGGCTGCGTGGTTTCCGCCGCGGGTGTAGTGGGAGAGGTTCTTGGCGACCACCGCCCGCCACCGGTTCCCCGAATCGCGGTGGTATCGCTCGTGGAAGAACCTGTCGGCGCAACTGAATGCCTGGGTGCTGATCGCCGCGATCAGGTCGGCCGAGCGCGCGAGCTCAAGGAGGCGCCGCAGTTCGATCACCGCGACGGCCGAGATGTACTGGGTCCCGTTGGTCAGCGCGAGACCGTCCTTGGGACCGAGCTCTACCCGGCCGAGGCCCAGCTGCTCCTCGACGTCCCTGGTGTCGCACACCTGGCCGTCCAGGATGATCTGGCCGAGGCCCAGGAGGGGAAGCGCCAGGTGGGACAGAGGTGCGAGGTCTCCGCTCGCACCGACGGTGCCGCGCTCGGGTACCACGGGGTGGATGCCGTTGTTGAGCATCCTCAGCAGGCTTTCCGCGACCTCCAGCGACACGCCGGTGTAGCCGCCGCGGAAGGTCAGCAGCTTGATCAGAAGCATCATCCGGACGACTTCAACGGGAGCACCGAGCCCGATGCCGCATGCGTGGGAAAGGATGTGGCGACGCTGGAGTTCCGCCTCTTCACCGGGCCGGACGCGGACGTTGGCCAGCGCGCCGAAGCCGGAGTTGACGCCGTACAGCAACTCGGGTCTCGCGGCGAGCGAATCGACCCACTTGGACGAACGTCTGATCGCCTCGGTGACCTCATCCGCCAGGACCACTGTGTTGCCGGGATCGATCCCGGCCATCAGCTGCTCGAGTTCCCAGCGTTCATCGGGTCGAATCACGACGTTGGCCATCGCCGAACCTCCTCATTGAGAACTGTTTTGTCATGGTGGTGAGAGTGGCGTCGGCCTCAGCACACAGTGCACGTGCCATTTCACCGTCGGAGCGGCCCGTGACGACGCAGGTGATGTCCTCGGCCAGTACGTCGGCCCGGAAGTAGCACGCGAGGGCATGGCGCGGGGGCGAGCCGATGAGCTGCGTAGCCGAACTCGCCACGCCGTCGATCTCGACAGCCGGCGCAGGCACGTGATCCTCCAGGACGACGACGACGTCGCCGACGGGTGCCCACCCTTGTCCCGGCCGTACGCTGCCGAATCCCGGGACCAGCGCGGCGAAGTCGACAGCCGCCAACAGGTCGCGGTTAACCGCTTCGATGACGCGGGTGGTGTCCTGACCGGCGGCATCGACCAGCAGGGGCACGTCGACCACGTAATTGCCGATCGAGCGGACCTCATCCGGAGTCCGCGTTGAGACCGGTGTCTCGACAACAACCTGGTCCCGGTCCAGCACCCGGCCGACCGCCCTGGCGATCAACGTGATGAGGACAGCCGCCCGGCTCACTGACAGGCGGTCCGCGAGTTCCCTGATCGGCTGCGTCGGCAGCCGCCAATCGACCACCGACGCTCCCGCGGCGGCATCGTTCGGGCGCAGCCGCTCGTCGTAAGGCTGAGCCTTCAGCCCACGCCTGACCGTGGACCAGTGCCCTGCCGCAGACTGGACGAGACGGGCATCCGGTCTTGCCGGGGGCAGCACGCACAGCGAAGACAGCGATGTCCGGCGTTCCGGTGTGCCAAGGCGGTGCTGCAGCTCCGCTACGAGCAGTCCCATGCTCACTCCGTCGCATACCAGGTGGTGGGCGATCAGATAGACGCCCACCGGTGCGGGCTCCGTGCTCGAGCGGACCAATATGGCCCGGACCAGCTGATCCGCCCCGACGTCAAACGGCTGGTACGCACTGCTGTCCACCTCCGGTTGGGGGAAGGTGTCGGCGGATGCGGAGATCTGGAGTACGTCGACCCGCGCAACGCCTGCTGCGTGCAAAACCCGTCGCGGGCGATCGCGGCCCAGGACGTACCGGACTCTCAGCTGGTCTACGTCCTTGAGCAAGTCCGACAGCGCTTGCCGGAGGCGCTGCTCGGTGATGGCCGCATGCGTGGTGAATCCCCCGACGACGTTCAGTGCACCGTCGCCGGGAAACATCTGACTCCACACCCAGATCGGCCGTTCAGTGGAGGTCAGCTCCTCACCGAGGGTTACTGGGGCAGCGGTCGATACGGATCGCGGAGTCTGACGACGGTTGCGGTCCACCACGCCGGCGAGCCCGGCGACCGTGGGGTGGGCCAGGTAGTCACGAATCGTCAGCCTGACTCCCAGGTCGCGCTCCAGGTGAGCGCTCAGCTCGAGCGCCAGGAGGGAGTGTCCGCCGCTGGCGAAAAAGTCAGTCGAGCCGGTTATGGCCACATCGGGCAGTACCCGCTCGAACGCTGCGGCGACCGCCTTCAGCGTCGTCTCATCCGCCGTCACCTCCACCTGTTCGTCGCCCGAGTCGGCTACCTTGAGCGACCGGTAGTCGACCTTCCCGGAATGCAGGCGCGGCAGGTATGTACAGATCACCACCCGGTCGGGCAGAAGGCGGACCTCCACCGTCTCGGTGATCTGCGTCAGGACCGCGGCACGATCGAGGCGGCTGTCGGACGGCACGATCCAGACGTGGATCATCACCTGCCCGTCTGCCTCGTCGGCTCGAGCGGCCGCCTGCCCCACGGCCGGAAGCGCGTGGAGCACCGCCTCCACCTGGTCGAGATTGATCCGTACACCGCGTCGTTTCACGGTTCGATCGCGCCGTCCCGACAACCGCAGACGACCACGGTGGTCCAGATAGCCGAGATCCCCTGTCCGGAAGACCGGGACGCCATTGGGTGCCGGGAAAGCCACAAGCGAGCCGGCCTGCTCCGATCCGTATCCGCGACATAGGTGCTCGGACTCCACCACGATCTCGCCGGGGTGTTGCGCTGAGGATCCGGATCGGCCGTCCAACGGCTCGATGGACAGTGTCCGTCCTGCGATCGCTTTACCAACCGGAATGTCGCCCGAGTCGGCGTCCTCCGGGGTGATCTGGTGCCAGGTCAGCAGAATGCACTCCGAAGGGCCGTATTCATTGTGCAGTCCGACCTTGGCCCCGCAGCGCTCCGCGGCGTCGAAGACCTGCCTTGCCACTTGCGGGTCGAACCACTCGCCGCTGCACATCACCTCCGTCAGGTGCGGCGGCCACGACGCCCCGGGCCGCACCGCAGCGGACGCCACCCGCCTCAGAATCGACGGGGTGGTCTCAAAATGGGTGATGCGCGCCTCCCTCAGCCACTGAAGCACCGCGTCCCCGTCATTGCGTATGGACATCGGCGCGACAACGCCCGCCGCGCCACTGGCCAGGGCCGAGATCAGTTGGCAGTAGAGGGCGTCGTAGGTGGGGGCCGCCCACAGCGCCAGGCGGTGGCCCGGCGCGAGGCCATATCTGCCGTTGAACTCCGCGCAGTAGGACTCGATCGCCGCACGACTCATCTCGATCAGCTTCGGGTCCGCTGTCGTGCCAGAAGTCCGAACACAGTATGCCGCTGCCTGCGGTGTCCGCACCGCCATGCGTTCGCTGTGCTCGAGCACAGCCTGGTCATCCCATTGCCGGGCGGCTTTGCTCAGGTCCCGCCCGGTAACGGTGACCGGTTCATCCATCAGGTTCGCAGGCGTGGTTTCGGCGGATGGGCCGGTCAGGAGGACCACGTCGGCGGCGAACTGATCGATGAGCCGCCGCCGCACGGCGTTGCTTTCCTGGTCGTCGACGACCATGAAGGTCCGCCCCGCCCAGAGACATGCCGTGATCGACGCGCTGACCTCGATCGACGCCGTACCGACGATGGCGACCCGTTCCGCGTGCCGTTGACCGAAGAACTCATCGCATGCGCAGGCAAGGGCACCGAGGTCGGCGTAAGACAAGACATCGCCCGTGCTGTCCACCAAGGCTGTCTCGGGAGCTCCACGACGGATCCGCTCATCCAAGACCGCGGCTAGCGCTGCCCGTCTGTCCGGACCAGAGCTGATCATGATGGCTTCCCCCCGGTCACTCGGCGTTCGCCATCGTCGCCACGAATTCATTCATGCTGGCCGCAGACATCAGGTCGTTCAGTGAAACGTTGTATCCCGCCTCCCGCAGCCCTCCCAGCAGGGAAAGAATTCCCAGCGAGTCGAGACCGAGCCCGAATACGTCTACCGTCATGTCCGTCAGCTCGCGACCAGTCACTTCGCGGAACTCTTGTTCAAGAACCTTGCGCGCCCGCATCGTCAGCGTCCTTTGTCGAGTAACGCGAATTAGTCATGTCGCCGCGATCACGGCTCATCGGTTCTTCCCTGCGCTCCGCGTGCCTGAAGCCGGCGTGTCGACAGTCCAGTGCATCCGTCACCGTACTTGTCTGTTGCCTGATGATCTCGGGAAAGCCGGCCATCAGTCGATGCAGTGCCGAACGGTCGTTGTTCTGCTTTGCACCGAATACCGCCACGGGCAGAGCAGAATAAAATCGAAGTACCGCACTGTATCGCTCGCTGATATGACGTTGCCACAGATCATCCCCGAGCAGCAACTGCAACCGCTCGGACATCAATTTGCTGTGCTCGAACAGCGCCCGCGGGGCATGGAGATCGAGCCCCGCATCTTCTTCGGGCGGCGTGTCCAGGAGCTCGTCCCGGTACGCTTCAAGCGCCGCCACGCCGTACAGGCGACCATCCGGCATGACCAGGCCCTGGGTAGCCCGCCCCGGATTCCCAGAAGCGAGAAAAAGCTCGAGCTCGGCAACCACAAACCGCGGGTCGAATCGGTAGGATGCCATTGCGTTGAATTTGAAGAGAATGAATGATCGCGTCCACGGCTGGTCCGCGTTCGCGCAGGATTCGTAAGCGGCGTCAAGCTCCGCCCATGAAACACGGGTGGTTTCAAATCGAATCAACTCGTCGTAACCCAGTAGATGCGCGATCCCTGCATCACTGTCTGATCCATGGACAAGAACGTCGTGATGAAAAGAACTCTCCCCGTACGTCGGTCGTCTCGGGATGAAGAACTCATCGACAAACGCGTAGATATACCAGCCATCGAGAAGCTGTGCATGCACGAACTCGGCGAAGCTGTGGCCGATCCACCTTCGCATCCACTCACGGTCTGCCCTGATAGTGTGCAGATACGGATTGGCCGCGAAATCATAGGAATAGAAGCACAGCGACGGGGACTCTATCGGGTGTTCGTCATAGGCCAGGTGTATGAAGTTCGAGAGAATCCAGTCACGGTTCTTGGGGGCATGCGCCTCGATGATGGAGACCGGGTACGCATACGGCTGGTACGCCCGGACGCTGGGATTCGTCGTCACCGGCAAAATTGTGCGGTGACGCCGCAAATCCTCGACGTGTTCCGCCTCTACCCTGTTCACCGATACTGTCCGACTACCCATGCGCGCTCGGCCGGCCCTTGAATTCGGCTGACGGCAAGCGCGTCGGACACGTACTCGAGCGGGGTGACGATTTCATCTCGGACCGCCTCTTCCCATGCGGTCGTCGGGCCGATTCCCCACTTGAACCAGGGAATCATGTCATCGACCACGAGCGTGGCGCCTGGCTTGGCCAGCCGTCGAGCGTTCGCGATGTCCGCCTTCGCACACGAGTACTCGTGGCCTCCGTCGATGAAGACGAGATCGAAACCATCCATCGGGTCGGCTACCTGGAAGGCCGGAACCGTTTGCGTGGAATCTCCGTAGATCAGGCGATGGCGACCCGGGTAACGAGAGTCGATGAACTCCTTTGCCGACTTGACGTGGGTCTCGGTGTTGATTTCAAAGGATGTGACCTTCGCCTGGGGAGAGCTTTCGAGGAAGGCGATGCTCGAGAAGCCGATATTGAAACCTATCTCGGCTATGGAAATGGCCTTCCGGGCACGCGCCAGATACATGAGATACAGGACCTGGGACAGGCAGCTAATTCCTTCGCCCAATGCGCTTCCGTGCCCTTGTGCATGCCGGAATATGTCCTCCATGAGCGAGTTAATACGTGATCGATCGCTGATTCCCGAGTCAGGGAATAGGGCAGACTTGAGTCCCGTTGGAGGCATCGACATGTCCATACGGCAATGTTGGCTTTTTAAAGCTTCCGCTGTCAACACCTCGGTGCTGCCGGCGCTGAGGAAACTTCAGAAGAGCCGTCATAGCAAGAATCCCTACCGAGGTACCCCCGGTAGGGATGGAGTGATTTATTTGCGCAGCGTCACTCGGAAATCGATCATCCGGAAGCGGACATATTACTACCGTCGCCGATCTTGGCGGTCCTTCGCTTACCGGTATTGTCCAACTGCCCACGCGCGCTCGGTCGGTCCCTGAAGCCGGCTGACGGCAAGCGCGTCGGACACGTACTCGAGTGGGGTGACGATTTCATCTCGGACCGCCTCTTCCCATGCGGTCGTCGGGCCGATTCCCCACTTGAACCAGGGAGTCATGCCATCGACCACGAGCGTGGCGCCTGGCTTGGCCAGCCGTCGAGCGTTCGCGATGTCCGCCTTCACGCACGAGTACTCGTCGCCTCCGTCGAAGAAGACGAGATCGAAACCATCCATCGGGTCGGCTATCTGGAAGGCCGGAACCGTTTGCGTGGAATCTCCGTAGATCAGGCGATGGCGACCCGGGTAACGAGAGTCGATGAACTCCTTTGCCGAGCCGGCGTAGGTCTCGGTGTTGATTTCAAAGGATGTGACCTTCGCCTGGGGAGAGCTTTCGAGGAAGGCGATGCTCGAGAAGCCGATGCTAAAACCTATCTCGGCTATGGAAATGGCCTTCCGGGCACGCGCCAGATACATGAGATACAGGACCTGGGACAGGCAGCTAACCCGGTCGTCCAATACATTTGCGCGCCCTTGCACATGCCGGAACATGTCCTCCATGAGCGATTGAATACGTGATTGATCGCTGATTCCCGAGTCGGAGAACAGGGCAGACTTGAGTCCCGTTGGAGGCATCGACATGTCCATGTCGAAATGTTGGCCTCCGGAATCTACCGCTGTCAACGCTTTGGTGATGCCAGCGCCGAGGCAGCCTCAGAAGAGCCTTCCCTCGTGACAGCAGGTCGGCTTCCGAGGTAGCGGAACGTCGCGGCATGTTTGTTGTCCTGCCCGGCAGGACAACAAATTCGCAGTTTCCGGTTGACAGCTCCCTGGCTGACTCTCGGGCAGAGGCGGGGGCGTCTTGGTCACTTCGCGGGTGTGGCCTATGCCGCCTGGCTGGTGCTGGTCGGCTGCCGGCGTTCGTCGAGCAGTGCGGTGACGGCGATCAGGCCTGCCAGCGCGATGAAGGATCCCAGGCCGATGACCCAGCGCGGGCCGAACCATTCCGCCAGCACGCCGCTTGCGAGCATGGTGACGAGCGACACCCCGGCGTAGATGGCGCCGGTCGTACCCACGATCCGGCCGCGCAGCGAGCGCGGCGTGCTGAGCAGCAGCCAGGTCTGCCCGCCCACCCAGGAGATGGTGAAGGGCAGCCCGGACACGACGAAGGCGATCAGCGCCAGCGGCAGCGACGGCCAGATCGCCAGCACCAGGATCGCGCCATTGGAGATCGCGGCGCCGAGCAGGACAGGAAGCCGGTACCCCAGTCGGCGGACCACCGTGCCGATCACCGGGCCCGCGATCACGGCCGAGACCGCGAACGCGCTGTTGACCAGGCCCATCTGCCCGGACGTGGCGCCGATCACGCCCAGCATCAGCACTGGAAACAGGGAAGACAGCGGCCCCTCCTTGATCGCGTCAAGGACTTGCAGGAGTACCAGGCCCCGGACGCGACGGCTGCGTCGAAGCATCGCCAGATACCCGTCGCCGCAGCCTTCTTCGCCTTCCTCCACCGTGCCGCCGGCGGTCGGCGTCTTCCGCCCGGAGCCCCGCAGGAGCAGGCTGAGCAGTGCGGACAGCAGCATCAGCGTCGTCACCCCGATGGCCGTCCAGCGGAATCCGGCCCATCCCATGACGAACCCACCGAGCGCCGGCCCAACCAGCCTGGTGGCATTGGAGGCGAACGAATTCAGGCCGTTGGCCTCGGCCAGGTCCTCGGCGGTGACGTAGTCGGCAATGAGCACCTGCTCGGCGGGAATGTAGAGCTGCTGCAGGACCGCCTGGGCGAACACCGCGGAGACGAGGCCAAGCGGCGAGTCGGCGAGTGCGAAGACGGCCACCAGTACCAGCACCCGCAGGAAGAGCGCGATCCGTATGATCCGCAGGGGGTTGCCCCAGCGGTCCGCGACACTCCCGGCCAGGTGCCCGAAGGCCAACCCGGCCACGGTCGGGACCGCCGCGAGCACGGCTGTCCAGATCGGCGATTGGGTGAGCTGGTAGATATGGACGCTCAAGGCGATGCCCACGCCCGATCCCACCAGCGACGAGACCAGGTTGACGACCAGCAACGTCCCGAGGTTCGGATTCCTCATCAAGAACCCGATCGGTTTGACCCCCTTGTTGACGCTCACCTGGCCGCTCCTTTCGGAAGCATGACCACATCAGCCATACGCGAAGACATAATCGTACGTCAGTTCATGATGTCAAGGTGTGTCTCTAGCTTATTGACGATTACAGATGCCTGCGCTAGAAACAGCCAAAGGCGATGGTCGAACCATCAATTCTTGCACGCCGTGAGCGTGTGTGGAGAAGTGGTATGTCAGTCATCAAACTTACACCGCGATCTTCAGTACCCGTACATTTCTCGGCCGAGACCACCCGGCAAGGACCACTGACTATAGGTCAGCTCAACATTCTGAAGTGGATTGATGATTCCAGTTCGGTAGAGGGTCGTCCGTATCCTGTCGTAACGTGTGCTATCAGCCTGAGTGGAACGGCGAGTGTGGAGGATGTCACTGAAAGCCTTGCCATCCTGATCGCCCGCCATGAAGTGCTACGGACGTCCTTCGCCACCGGGCCGCAGCCATGTCAGCGTGTTTCCTCCGTTGGCACATTGATGGTTGACATCTATTCGCTGGAAGGCGGCCGAGCCAACCGGGTTGACGTTGAAGCCGAGCTCGCCAGGCACCTGGAGATCACAGCCCCAAGGCAGCCTGATGGGCAGCGGCTGGCCGGCCAACAGTTGCGAGTCGCCCTGGCCATGAGCGCTGAAGTGGTATACGCAGGCTTCCTTGAGTTATCTCACATGGCTGTGGATAGGGCAGCCGCGCGAATCCTTGAGCATGAGCTGGCTGAACTGATAAGCGATTCTGCTGCTCGAGTCATAGGACCACCCCGTCATCAGCCTTTGGATCAGGCGGAACTCGAGCGCTCGGAGCGTGAATGCCAGAAACGTCGTAGAGCGCTGGAATACTGGAGCAGCAATCTTGCCGTAATGCCCTCGCCTCTCTACCTGACGCCTTCCGCGGGGTCCGAGCTCACGGAGGCGGACGCTGACGACACGGTGGGCGTCTACATGTCATCACCAGCCGCTGCACTAGCCGTGCAGCGCGTGAGCGCACGCACGCGAACCAGCCGGTCCAGCTGCCTGCTCGCCGCGTTGTGCGCCGTGCTCTCAGTGCGTACCGGCTATCGCGAGATAGTCTTTCCCGTGATGCCCTCAAACCGCTTTGAGCGCCACCTTTACGACTACGTCGGTACGCTTGCTCAAACAGGCATCGCTGCTATCGATGTCGGCTCTGCGAGCTTCGATGAATTGGTAAGGCAGGCATGGCGTGGCATGCTGGAAGGTTGCATGCACAGCGTTTACGATGTCTATGAGCTCGAAAAAATCCATAACCGGATATCGCATGACCGCGGCGTCTATTTCTATTTCGAGGCCATCTACAACTGTAGTGTCATCGAAAGCGGTATACCAATGAATGAACGCGCACCATCGCCCGAGCACATGACCGCCATGCTGAGCCGGACTCAACTGCGCCATTACCCTATGCCGTACCGTCTGGGAACACCCGTCCGATTCGATGTTTCCAGGCTGGAAGGCGAGGTAGAACTGTGTGGCTGGAGTTCCGACGTTGGCCGAGTGCCGGCGGAACACCTGACATCGTTGCTGCAGGCCGTTGAGCGCCTCCTGGTAGCGGCAGTCGGCGGCAACCTCGATCACGAGGATATAATCGATGTCCTTCAGATGGAGCCAGTCCGCCGGGACTCGAACTGGGTGAAGGCCGATGCCCAGTGGGTTGAGCTGACTGAAATCCAGAGACTTCTCGATGACGCGTTCGCACCGGCCAAGGCGCGGATTTTTTCACAGGTAGCCGGCGAACCGCTTGTGGCGTATGTCGAGGCTTCCGATTCCGTCCGTACGCCGGAACAAGCTCACGCACGGTGCATGGCCATGCTGTCCGCACACCCGTCAGCGATGACGCCGCGCTATTACGTTATATGCGAGGCGGTTTCGGTTGACGTTGACGACCCCATCGGTTGGCCGGCAGGGACAAGTGCAGGGACGGGAAGGGGCGCGGGCATCTCCCCGCTGAGCACAGCGAGCAGGGCTGACGCCGGCAGCGGGCCGAGCCTGTAGCGGCGTCCCCGGTGGCTGCGTGGGTCGGGCATGGAATCGAGGACCTCGGCCGGCGTATGCAGGTCAGCGGCTGGGTCGGTGAGGGCGACGTGCTCCAGGTGGCGGGAGAGCACATCGATCGGGGATGATGGCACGCGAACGCGGCCCCTGTTCTTGATCGACTGGCTTAGACAGCCGACGATCATCAGGGGTCGCGTTTGTCATCTCCGCACTGGGGCGCCCTTACTGGGTCACCCGCCCCAGGGACGCAGCAGTCTCACCAGCCGAGAACGTAACGGCCTTGGGAAGCTGTCGGGGGATAATGGCGCCAACCTTGCCTGTAGATTCCGATCCGAGACCATTCCAGGGCGCGATTGTAAGCGAATTTTCCCGTTTCAGGATGGACTTGTGTATCCTATCAAGCTGGTCGGATGGCTCCAGGCCAAGTTCCTCTCCGAGGATGGCCCGGATTTCCTGGAATGATTCAAGAGCGTCTGCTTGCCGGGCTGACCTGTACAGAGCGAGCATGTGCAACGCTCTCAGCGGCTCGCGCAGTGGGTAAGATCTGACGAGCTCACTCAGCTCGGCTACGAGTTCGTGATGCCGATCGAGTTTGAGCTCAAGCTCGATACACTCTTCGGTGGCCCTGATTCGCTCCTCTTCAAGCCGAATCGCCATCGTTCTGACCACCCCGCTCTCGACGTCTGAGGCGACCGCCGTGCCGCGCCAAAGCGCGAGCGCGGCACGAAGCTCGGCTGCTGCATCCCTAATCTTCCCGGCAGCAGCCAGCTCCCGGCCGGAGTTGATCATCCGGCGGAATACAGCAGAGTCGAGCGACTCGGTGGGAATATGGATGGTATAGCCTACCAGGCTGGTGACGATCACATGATCGTCACCGAATTTCCGCAGCTGACGCCGCAAGGCAGATATGCAGGTCTGGATCTGGCCCTTGGCGGTGACGGGTGGATCCTCTCCCCATATCCCCTCAGTGATCCGGTTGAGCGATACGAGATTTCCTACCTGCATGAGCAGCATCGCTAATATGGTTCGCTGGCGGCCGTGCGGAAATTGTAGAGCAATTCGATCAAGTGAAACATCGAGCGAACCAAGGATCCTGAAATGCATAGTATGAAGCCTTTTCGACTTGATGGACACGAGGTGGAAAATTCCGCGTTTTGGCAGACAGTCCCGTGGTCGCCCGGCAGATCCGACGGTCCTCCCCATCGTCGCGGTCCGTCAAAGGGGCGGTGGGGCCTGCAGCAGCCGGGTCGTGTAGCCGGCCCACGCTCCGGTGTACGGATGGGCGAGCACCAGATCGAGGGTGCGGCGGGAAACCTGCTCCACCCGGTCGGGTAGCTCCCAGGCGCGGTCCGGATGCGGCAGGGGACCCATGAGGTCCGGCCGCTTCTTGACTTTCTCGTCAACCGCACGCAGCAGGAGCAGGCGCCGGCTGTGTTCGGCCTGCCGGATCCCGCGGACCGCGCGAGGCGTCGCCTGCCCGTGCGTCAGTTGATCGAAGTCGCGCCGAGGAACCTTGTGCGTTCGGAAGTCCAGGTCATCAAAAGGATCTTCTGCCTGCATCGCAAGCCTTCCTGCGTGATCGACTGCGGCGAGCCGAGGGTCAGCCAACTCCGGTTGCGTTCGAGCAGGAGGTCTTGCTTCTGGTTGGGTCCTCGGCTTCCTCAGCGACATGTGGCAGGGCCGGTCCGAGTGCGGCAAGGGGCATTCCTCGCAGTACCGTCAGTGAAACTCTATCGAGATCAAATAGCTCGGACTCGAAGGCGGGTTGGGCGTTATCAAGCGGGTTCATGTGACGAATCCCCTTTACTGGTCCCCTTTACTGGCCCGACTGTTCGAGCGCGCCATTGACATCATGGCTCATGGTTTGCCGTTCAGGAAGGGCGCTTTTTCCCTTGCGTGGTCCGCGGTGCCTGTCAAACCCAATGAGACATCAGTTTACTTTTGTGGTTTGTGGTGAGGTATTGGCCTGAAGAGTCGTGAGTGACCTATTGATCCACACCCTGGCGGGCAGCGAGGGCGGGACGCGCCTGCCCTGGCTGCCGTCCCCGCAGGGGCGGCGCTCCCACCGCGGACATCCTCCGTATCGTGAACCGAGCCCAGCATCCGGTAGCAATGCGTAGGCATGATTTCCCATCCTGCACCAGGAGCGGCATTGCCGCTCCCCTGTCGACCACTCTGACGTTATCTACCCTTACGGAGGTGATCGCCGGTGCCGATCCGGCCGGAGGACGAGCACGTTGCCGGGTTACTCCGCCGGACGGCCATGCTCCCAGGCTGCACCAAAAAGGAGCAGGGCATAGTCGTACATCAGTCCAGGACGCCGCGCGACGATACATGGCGAGTTACGACCGTGTTCTGCCTGTTGATAGATGGTCAGGTAGGCGACGTTGTCAGTGATGATCACGCGGTGCACGTTGGGCAAATCGTAGAACCGTAGCGAGACGTTTTCTCGATGCCGGGCGACCTCGCGCACGTAAGCGGCATTGACTCGTACTTGTTCGGCGAGCAGGCCGGAGGAGAAGCCCAGATCCACCCGGCGCATCTCCTCCTCCCGTCTGGAAAGCCACGAGTCGGAAACGAGATCGGCGTCGGGCAGGAGCACTTGCACGGATTCCAGCCGTCTACCTGCGGATTCCCAGACGGTCGCGAACCCGTCGCGTGTTAGTTCGTTTCCGCGTCCGGCGAGGACGCGCACCCAACATGCTCGGGTCAACTCGGCCGCCAGTTCCTCGGAGGCCAGACGTTGCCGCGGGATGACGCGCCGAACCCCCAGACCTGTCAGCCGAGAGAGGATCGCCACCGGCCACTGACCGGAGCGCATGGAGAAGACCCAGCCCCCCGCGACGGTGAAGCGCTCCGATGCTCCTATGTTTGTCAAGCGGCGACGCGAAGATCGTTGCTCGTGGTGTTTGGGCTGGTGAGGACTTTGAAGAGCTCTCGGGCGACA
>NZ_JBIAZS010000020.1:28398-167193 GCF_042899335.1 Streptosporangium sp. NPDC000095 | reverse complement strand
GTCACCGCGGGGGGCCGCGGGGGGCTGCGCGGGGGGGGGGGTGTTGGTCCCCGCCCGGGGGGCCCGGCGGCCCCCCCCGGGGGGGGGGGGGGGGGGGGGGGGGGCGGGGGGGCCCCGCCCCCGGCCCCCCGACGTCACCGTGACCACCACGGTGGTACCCCTGTCGCGGAACGCCTGGACCAGCTCGTCCTGTGGGCACCCGAAGGTGAACCCCACCATCGCCGGCGGATCCGCCAGCAGGTCGGCGACCTTGGCGGGGAAGTCGTCGTCGCCCCCGACCGGGACTCCCAAGGTGGTGCTCAGCCGCCGTGCCTCTTTCCCGATGGCTCGCGCGTAGTCGTCGATCTCGGCCTGGTCGACGTCGTCGGCCGTGGGCATGAACACGTTCACCCCGAACGGGTGGGAGGTGAGCTCGCGTGTCCGCTCGATCTCCTGGCGCATCTGCGCGGCCGTCCTGTAGCCGGCCGCGAGAAACCCCAGGCCCCCGGCTTCGGACACGGCCGCGGCCAGTTCGGGGGTGGAGGCCCCACCGGCCATGGGAGCCTGCATGACCGGCAGCCTGGACGGCCATCTTCTTCTCGTCTCCTTCGGCACCCGGTCGTCGCCGGCGTCACGACGGTGAACGGGCCGAACGGCCAGGACTCACCGGCCGAGCACGTCGAGGAGTCATCGGGTTCTGCGAGCCTATGCGACCGAGCGTCACATCAGCCGGATCGCGGTGCCGACCCGCCTATCTCCAGGCGCGGCCAGTCGGCGAGGTCGCGCAGCAGTTGCCGGTCGTGTGTGGCCACGACGACGGCGGCGCTCGTGTCGCGGATCGCGTCGGTCAACTCCTCGACCAGCGTCGACGACAGGTGATTGGTCGGTTCGTCGAGCAGGATCAGACCGGGCCGCCCGGCCAGCGCCAGCGCCAGGCCGAGGCGCCGCTGTTGTCCCTGCGACATCCGCTCGACCGGGACGCGCATCGCGGCGGAGTCGAAAAGCCCGAGCGCCCCGAGCGGTACGGCGTCGGCGTCGCGCAGCGCCCCGCAGGCCACCAGCCGCCCCACCTGGCGGGCGTGCGCCTCAAGGGCGGTGAGTCCGGGGGCCTGCTCGGCGGTCTCCTGGGTGACCCAGGCGATTCGCGCGCCCTTCGCCGTCCAGAGATGCCCGTCGGTGGGTTGGAGCGAGCCGGCCAGCACCGCGAGCAATGTGGACTTCCCGGCGCCGTTCGGCCCGGTGACGAGCAGCCGGTCGCCCCCGTCGAGAGTGAGGTCGACCGGGCCGGTCAGCCGCCCGTCGACGGCGACGCCGTGCGCGCGCAACTGCGGCGCGCCCTGCCGGACGCCCAGGTCCGGCCACCGCAGGGCCGACGGCGGCTGCGGTACGTCGATGCGGTGCGCCCGCAGGGCGTCCTGCTGCCGGTTCAGGGCCTGCACCACGCCCGGCGCGCGGGACTGGCGCTGGTGCTTGCCGGTTCCCTTGTCCGGCCGCCAGCCGGTGGAGAGCCGGTCGCGGGCCTTCGAGACCGCCTCCTGCAGTCGCCGGTGCTCGGCCTGCTGCTGCTCGTGGTCCTGCTCCCAGCGCTCACGTTCGCGACGCCGGGCGTCTTGCCAGGCGTCGTAACCGCCGGCGTACAGATGTGGTTTGCCGTCGCGGGCCGGGTCGAGGTCGAGGAAGCGGTCCGCGACGTCGCGCAGCAGTGCCCGGTCGTGGCTGACGACGGCGAGGGCGCCGTCGTGCTCGCGCAGTCTGCCGGTCAGGAAGTCCAGCCCGCCGGCGTCAAGGTGGTTGGTCGGCTCGTCGAGCAGTAGAACGTCGTGCCGTGCGCCGAGCAGGCACGCCAGCCGCACCCGGTAGCGCTGCCCGACCGACAGCGTCGCCAGGGGACGGTCGCGGTCGGTGCAGGCGCCGAGGGATTCGAGGGCGACGTCGAGGCGGCGTTCGGCGTCCCATGCGTCGAGCCGGGTGGCGGCGTCGAGCGCGGCGGCGTAGCGGTCGTCGGCGCTGGGATCGCCCTCGGTCATGGCGAGGGTCGCCTCTCGCAGCGCGCCGAGAGCCGCGAGGGAGGCGGCCAGTGCCTGGGAGGTCAAGGTGGCGACGGTCTCACCGTCTCGTGCGAACAGTTCCTGACGGGCCAGGCCGATCGTGCCGGCCCGGTGCACGGTGCCTTCGTCCGGCGTGATCAGTCCGGCGAGGACGTGCAGCAGTGTCGTCTTGCCGCGGCCGTTCTCGCCGACGACGGCGATTTTCGATCGGGCGGAGACGGTGACCGAGAGGTTGTTCAGGACACGCCGGGATCCACGGGTGACGGTGACGTTCGTGGCGCGGACGTGTGCGCTGTCGCCTGCCTCGATGGGCAGGGAGATGGTTTCGGGGGTCGGGTTGAGGTTCAACGGTGCTCCGCAGCTCGCAGTGGAGCCGGGCAGCGGTAAGAGGCCGCCCGGCGGGAACCGGGACGGCGAGCGCGGATTCAGCAGGAAGAAGGCGCCGCCGTCAGCGGGCGGAGCGGATCTTCTGCGACCAGATACCTCGTGCCATGACGGTCACTCTAACAACCCGGGCACCCTGGGCTCATCCGGATTTCGCCTGCCTGTGACATCTATTAATCTACGTTGTAAAGGCATCCGGTTGGATTCAAGATCATTTACAGCGGACTAAAGACCCATCCACCAAAGGCAAACCCGCGTCGTTGGCCGGTCATGATGTCGTACGGGGGCGCAGTGCCGCGGCGGAGGCGGCCATGAAGGCGGCGAGCAGGGCGGGGATGCCCAGGGCCGCGGGCAGGCCGATGAGTTCGGCGGCGCCGCCGATGATGGCGGGGCCCGCCAGGAGGCCGGCGTAGCCGACGGTGGCGACTTGGGCGATGGCCTGGCCGGCGCGGGCGGGGTCATGGTTGCCCGCGGCGGAGAAGATCTGGGGAACGATGGTGGACAGGCCGAGGCCGAACAGGGCGAATCCGATGAAGGCGATGGGGATCTGGCCGGCGAGTAGTGCTGTGCCGAGGCCGAGGGCGGCGGTGAGGCCGGAGTAGCGCACCAGGCGTACCGGTCCGAAGCGTTGGGCGAGGTGGTCTCCGGCGAAGCGGCCGATGGTCATGGTGGTGGAGAAGACGGCGAATCCGGCGGCGGCGAGTGCTTGGGGGGCGCCGAGGTTCTGGAAGAGGTAGACGGCCGTCCAGTCGTTGGCGGCGCCTTCTCCGACGAGGCCTGCGAAGGCGACGGTTCCCATGAGGATGATCCAGCCGGTCCATGGGGCGCGGGTGCGGTGGTGGCGGTGGTGGGTGGGGGTTGGGGGAGGTGGTGGGGTGGGCAGGAGGTGGCGGCGGGCGTACAGGGAGATGAGGGCGAGGGGGATGCCGACGGCGGTGAGGGTGGTGGCGGCGCTGAGGTGGAGGTGGGCGAAGGTGGCGCCGATGCCGGCGCCGATGAGGCCGCCGATGCTGAACATGCCGTGGAAGGAGGACAGCAGGGGGCGGTGGTAGGCGCGTTCGACTTCGACGCCGTGGGCGTTCATGGAGACGTCGAGGAAGGCGTTGGTGAGGCCGAAGAGGAATAGGGCGGCGATGAGGGTGGGCAGGGTGGTGGCGTAGCCGGGGGGGATGACGGACAGTGCGGTGGCGATGGCGGCGGGGGTGATGAGGCGGGCGCTGCCGAGGTGGTCGGTGAGGTGTCCGGCGAAGCGCATGCCGGTGACGAGTCCGAGGGCGGTGGCGAGGAGGCCGTAGCTGAGTTGGCCGTCGCTGAGGTCGAGGGTGTGTTTGACGGCGGGGATGCGGGCGGCCCAGGCTCCGGAGGTGATGCCGAGGAGGATGAAGAAGTAGGAGAGGGCTTTGCGGGCGTTGGTGGGGTGCTGGGTGGTGGTCATGGGTGTTTCCCGGCCGGTGTGGTGGATCCGGGGCGTATTCAATTATGGGGGGTTTGGTGGGGGTGGGGTGTTGGGTGGTCAGTGGACGGAGAAGCCGCCGTCGACGCAGATGGCTTGGCCGGTGATGTAGGCGCTGGCGTTGCTTGCGAGGAGGACGGCGATGCCGGCGTAGTCGGCGGGGTGGCCGTTGCGGCCGGTGAGGGTGCGGGCGGCGAGTGCTTCGGGGAGGCCGGGGGTGTCTTGGACGGTTTGGGTGAGGGGGGTGAGGACGAAGCCGGGGATGATGGTGTTGGCGCAGACGCCGTGGGGGGACCAGGCTTCTGCTTGGGAGCGGGTGAGTCCGGTGATGGCGGCTTTGGAGATGCCGTAGGCGCCGCTGTTGCCGAAGGCTCTGATGGATTGCTGGGAGCCGATGTTGATGATGCGGCCCCAGCCGCGTTGGGCCATGAGGGGGCCGAAGTGTTGGCCGAGGAGGTAGGGGGCGGTGATGTTGACGGCCATTGTCTGGTGGTAGTCGTCGGTGGTGAGTTCTGTCATGGGGGGGCGGATGTTGTTGGCGGCGTTGTTGACGAGGATGTCGATGTCGCCGAAGAAGGTGGGGGCTTGGTGGCAGAGGTGGGTGATGTCGTCGGGGTTGGCGAGGTCGGCGGTGATGGTGGCGGCGTTGATGTTGTGGTGGTGGAGTTCGGTGAGGGTTTGGGTGAGGTGGGTGGTGCGGCGGGCGGCGATGACGATGTTGGCGCCGGCGTGGCCGAGGGCGTGGGCGATGGTGTGTCCGATGCCGGAGCTGCCGCCGGTGATGAGGGCGGTGCGGCCGGTGAGGGAGAAGAGGGTGTTTGTGGGTTCTGTCACAGCGACAGAACCTATCATCCTACCTTTTGGGGTGGGAGGGTTTTTCGGCTGGTGAGTGGTGGTCTCAGCGGGTGAGCGCGGCGTGTTGGATCTTGTTCATGATCGTGGCGAGGTCGCGCAGGGTGGGGGTGTCGAGGTGTTGCAGGAGGCGGCGGAACTCGTTGAGGCCGGCGTCGGTGATCTGTTCGGTGAGGGCGCGTCCGGCGGGGGTGAGTTCGACGCGGCGGATGCGGCGGTCGTGGGGGTCTTCGCGGCGGGTGACGAGGCCGCGGGCGACGAGGCGGTCGACGATGCCGGTGACCGTGCCGAGGCCGACGCCGAGGTGGGTGGCGAGGTCCTGGCCGGAGGCGAGGTCCTGGCCCGAAAGGATGAGGATGACTTTGAGCTGGCGCATGGTGAGGTTGGAGTCGAACAGTGGCGTCGGGGGGCCTTGCTGGGCGAGGAGCCGGCCCAGGGCGCGCTGGACGGCGCCGATGTGGTCGATCAGCTGTTCGCGGTCGTCGTTGTTCACGCTCACCTCTCGCTTCCTGAGAAGGTTATCAGGATTGGTAAGCTTCGTTAAATATTCGCCTGAGGCGAAGTGTTAGTCTGGGACGAATCTTGTTGTGATGTCCCTCCCTGAGGAGCCTGCCTCCATGACGTCCCTGGCCAGGTTGAGCCTCGCCAACCGCAGCCTCGTGATACTGATCACGCTGGTGTTGAGCGCGTTCGGTCTTTTCGCGATCCCCTCACTGAAACAACAGCTGCTGCCCTCGCTGTCGTTCCCGGGGGCGTTCGTGGCGGCCCCGTATCCGGGCGCCTCTCCTGAGATCGTCGAGGAGCAGGTGACCAAGCCGATCGAGAACAGTTTCCAGGGGCTGGAGGGGGTCTCGGAGGTGACCTCGACCTCCCGGGAGGGGATGGCGCAGGTCCAGGTGGCGTTCGAGTACGGCACCGACATCGACGCGGCGGTCGCGCAGATGCAGCAGGCGATCTCGCGGATCAGGACGCAGCTGCCGGAGGCGGTCGATCCGCAGGTCCTGTCGGGCGGGACCGACGACATCCCGGTGATGCAGCTGGCGGTGGGGGACGGCGGTGATCAGCGGGCCATGGCCGAGCGGCTTGAGCGGCTGGTGGTGCCGGAGTTGCGGGCTGTGGAGGGGGTGCGCGAGGCGACGGTGACGGGCGCCCGTGACGAGGTCGTGACGATCACTCCGGATGTCGGGAAGCTGGCGGCGCTGGGGTTGTCGCCGGCCGCGGTGGGAGATGTGCTGCGGGCCAACGGGCAGCCGGTTCCGGCGGGCAGCGTGACCGAGGACAAGGTGTCGCTCACGGTTCAGGTGGGGGCGCGGGTCGAGACGCTGGAGGAGTTGAAGGATCTGTATCTGATGCCTGCTGCGCCGCAGGCGCAGCAGGCGCCGCCGCAGGCCCGGCAGGCGCCGGGGGGCGGGGCGGCTGCTCAGGCCCCGCAGGGGCAGGCGCGTGCGCAGGCGGCTCCCAAGCCGGTGCGGCTGGGTGAGGTGGCGACGGTGGAGCGGACGCCGGCCGAGGCGACGTCGCTGACGCGGACCAACGGGCAGCCGAGCCTGGGCCTGTCGGTGACGATGGCGCCGGACGGCAACGCGGTGGCGATCTCGCACGCGGTGCGCGAGAAGCTCCCGGAGATGGTGCGGGCGATCGGGGACTCCTCGGAGATCACGGTGATCTTCGATCAGGCGCCGTATGTGGAGCGTTCGATCGAGGACCTGACGACCGAGGGGTTGCTGGGACTGGCGTTCGCGGTTTTGGTCATCTTGGTCTTCTTGTTGTCGGTGCGCTCGACGCTGGTGACGGCGGCGTCGATCCCGCTGTCGGTGATCATCGCGTTGATCGCGTTGTGGGTGGGCGACTATTCGCTGAACCTGCTGACGCTGGGGGCGCTGACGATCGCGGTGGGCCGGGTGGTGGATGACTCCATCGTGGTCTTGGAGAACATCAAGCGTCATCTGAGCTACGGGGAGGCCAAGCGCAAGGCGGTACTGGCCGGGGTGCGCGAGGTCAGCGGCGCGGTGACGGCCTCGACGCTGACGACGGTGGCGGTGTTCTTGCCGATCGCGGTGGTGGGCGGCATGGTGGGGCAGCTGTTCGCACCGTTCGCGATCACGGTGACGGTGGCGTTGCTGGCGTCGCTGCTGGTGTCGTTGACGGTGGTGCCGGTGCTGGCGTACTGGTTCTTGAAGGCGCCGGTTTTGTCGCCGGAGCAGGCGCGGGTGGTGCGTGAGAAGGCCGAGGCCAAGGAGTTGCGCAGTCCGCTGCAGCGGGCGTATCTGCCGGTGTTGCGGTTCGCGACGCGGCGGCGGCTGGTGACGGTGCTTGTGGGGGTGGTGGTGTTCGCCGCGACGATGGGGCTGGCGGGCCGGTTGGAGACCAACTTCATCGACTCCTCAGGGCAGGACACGGTCTCGATCAGCCAGCGGATGCCGGCGGGCACCGACCTGGCGGCGACGGACGCGGCGGCCAAGAAGGTCGAGGAGGTTTTGTCGTCGTTGCAGGGGGTGCGCGACTACCAGGTGAACGTGGGCGGTGGCGGCGGTTTCCTGGGCGCCGGTGGTGGCGGTGGTGATCGGGCGTCGTACTCGGTGACGGTCGCCGAGGAGACCGACAGCGCGGCGTTGGAGGAGGAGTTGCGCGAGCGGTTGGCGCTGCTGAAGGCCTCGGAGATCGGCACGGTCACGGTGGGCGGCGGCCAGGGCGGTCCCGGCGGCGGGTCGACCGACCAGCTGCAGGTGATCGTGCAGGCGCCGGATGTGGAGACGCTGCGTAGCGCGACCGAGACGGTTCGCGCGGCGATGGCGGATCTGGGCGGGTTGCGGGATGTGACCTCCAACCTGGAGGACGGTGCCGAGCGGGTCGAGGTGCGGGTCGACCGGGAGAAGGCGGCGGCCAGGGGGTTGAGCGAGACGCAGATCGGCCAGTTGGTGGCGCAGCAGTTCCGGGGGGCGCCGCTGGGTGAGCTGACGCTGGACGGCCGCGCGGGTGCGGTGGTGTTGCGGACCGCGGACGCTCCTGAGGACGTCAAGGCGGTGGAGGCGCTGCGGTTGCCGACGGCCACGGGGGTGGTGAGGTTGTCGCAGGTGGCGGAGGTGGCCGTGGTGGACGGTCCCACGCAGGTGACGCGGATCGACGGTGAGCGCAGCGCGACGGTGTCGGGTACGGCGACGGCCAGTGACCTGGGCAGTGTGACGACGGAGGTGACGTCGAAGCTGGATGCCCTGGCGTTGCCGGCGGGGGCGAGCTTCACCATGGGCGGGGTCAGCGCTGATCAGGACGAGGCGTTCGGGCAGCTGGGGCTGGCGATGCTGGCGGCGATCGCGATCGTCTTCATGATCATGGTGGCGGCGTTCCGGAGCTTCGTGCAGCCGCTGATCCTGCTGGTGTCGGTGCCGTTCGCGGCGACCGGCGCGGTGGGCCTGCTGCTGGTGACGGGTACGCCGATGGGGGTTCCCGCCCTGATCGGCATGCTGATGCTGATCGGCGTCGTGGTGACCAACGCGATCGTGCTGATCGACCTGATCAACCAGTACCGTGAGCAGGGGATGGGCATCGTGGAGGCGGTGATCGAGGGTGGCCGGCGCAGGCTGCGGCCGATCCTGATGACCGCGGTGGCGACGATCTGCGCGTTGATCCCGATGGCGCTGGGGCTGACCGGTTCCGGCGGGTTCATCTCCCAGCCGCTGGCGATCGTGGTGATCGGCGGGCTGTTGTCGTCGACGCTGCTGACGCTGGTTTTGGTGCCGACCCTGTATGTGACGGTGGAGCGGCTCAAGGAGCGGCTGCGGCGTAAGCCCAGGGGTGAGCACTCGCGGCTGAAGGTCTACGACAAGGACGAGCTGGCGCCGACGGCCCGATAGCCGGTAAACACCCGTAGACAAAGGTGTGGGCCGCTCACCTCGCACGAGGTGAGCGGCCCACACCTTTTCCCGGGTCCGCGGGGAGGGCGGCGCCCGGGGCCGGGTGGGTGCGGGCGGCGGAATATACTGACCCAACGTGACTGCCAAGCCGCGTATCCCCAATGTTCTTGCCGCCCGTTATGCCTCCGCGCAACTGGCCGGCCTGTGGTCTTCCGAGTACAAGGTGGTGGCCGAGCGGCGCCTGTGGCTGGCCGTGCTGGCCGCGCAGGCGCGGCTGGGGGTGGAGGTTTCCCCCGCGGTGTTGCGGGATTACGAGAAGGTGGTCGAGCAGGTCGACCTGGAGTCGATCGCCGCCCGTGAGCGCGTCACCCGTCACGACGTCAAGGCCCGCATCGAGGAGTTCAACGCGCTGGCCGGCCACGAGCAGGTGCACAAGGGCATGACGTCGCGGGATCTGACCGAGAACGTCGAGCAGTTGCAGATCCGCGACAGTCTGGTGCTGGTGCGGGACCGGTGCGTGGCGATGCTGGCCGCGCTGGCGGGTCTGGCGACGCGGCACTCGCAGCTGGTGATGGCCGGGCGTTCGCACAACGTGGCCGCGCAGTCGACGACGCTGGGCAAGCGGTTCGCCTCGGCGGCCGACGAGTTGCTGGTGGCGTTCGCGCGGCTGGAGGAGCTGATCGGCCGTTATCCGCTGCGCGGCGTCAAGGGGCCGGTCGGCACCGCCCAGGACATGCTGGACCTGCTGGGCGGGGATGCGGCCAAGCTGGCGGCGCTGGAGGAGGAGGTGGCCGCCCACCTGGGGTTCGCCCACCGGCTGACCAGTGTGGGGCAGGTGTATCCGCGGTCGCTGGACTACGAGGTGCTCAGCGCGCTGGTGCAGCTGGCGGCGGCTCCCTCCTCGCTGGCCAAGACGATCCGGCTGATGGCCGGGCACGAGCTGGTCACCGAGGGGTTCGCCGAGGGGCAGGTCGGCTCCTCGGCGATGCCGCACAAGATGAACACCCGCTCGTGTGAGCGGGTCAACGGGCTGGCGGTCGTGGTGCGGGGGTATGCGTCGATGGCCGGGGAGCTGGCCGGCGACCAGTGGAACGAGGGGGATGTGTCGTGTTCGGTGGTGCGCCGGGTGGCGCTGCCGGACGCGTTCTTCGCGTTCGACGGGCTGGTGGAGACCATGCTGACGGTGCTGGAGGAGTTCGGCGCCTTCCCCGCGGTGATCGCCGCCGAGCTGGACCGCTACCTGCCGTTCCTGGCGACGACGAAGATGCTGATGGCCGCGGTGCGGGCCGGGATGGGCCGCGAGAGCGCCCATGAGCTGATCAAGGAACACGCGGTGGCGTCGGCGCTGGCGATGCGCGAGGGCTCCGGCGGTAACGAGTTGGTCGCCCGGCTGGGAGCAGATGAGCGTTTTCCGCTGGAGCGGGCGCAGCTGGAGGCGTTGCTGGGCGAGCCGATCTCCTTCACCGGGGCGGCCTCGGCGCAGGTGGAGGCGGTCGTGCAGCAGGTGGGGCGGGTCGTGGAGCGCTACCCGCAGGCGGCCGCCTACCGGCCGGGGGCGATCCTCTGAGCGGCGTGCCGGTGCGGCTGCGTGACGTCGCGCAACTGGCGCGGGCCTGCTCGGGGGATGCGCTGGTGTTGTGGGGGGCGCAGGCGATGGGGCCGGGGGTGCGGGCGTGGGCGCTGGGGGAGGCGGTGGCGGTGGCGGTGGCCTGCCCCGACCTCAACCGCCGTGATCGCCTCACGGTGTACGGGCAGGCCGATGCGGTGGGCGCCCTGCTGGAGGGACTCTTGGAGGAGGTCGGCCCCTCCTACCGGGTGATGGGGGAGCGAAAGCTGGTGGAGCAGGTGGTCGCCCGATCGGCGCGGCTGCGCCCGCTGGGGGTGTTCGAGTGGATGGAGGCGGCCGCGTCCGCGCTCACCTGGCCCCGGCCGGAAGCCGGAGCGGAGTGGCTGGGGGCGGCCGAGGAGGGGCAGGTCGCCGCTCTGCTGGCGCGGGCGGCTCCCGGCTCCTGGGCGGCGCCGGGCGTGGCGGGGGTACGGCGCTGGGCGGGGGTGCGCGGCCAGGACGGTCATCTGGTGGCGGTGGCCGCCGACGCCTGGTCGTGTGCGCAGGTGGGGTTCGTCGCCGGGGTCGCCACCGCGCCGGCCGTACGCGGCCACGGCCACGGCGGTGCGGTGTGCCGGTTCGTGCTGGGGGAGCTGGCGGCCGCGCACGAGCGGGTCGCGTTGATGGTCGACACCGGCAACCATGCCGCCATCGCCCTGTACGAGCGGCTGGGGTTGCGCGGGCGGCCGCTGGCGGCCGCCGCTCTTGACGGCGCCTGAGTTTTCCGTCCCGGGCGAGAAGCCGCGCGAGCAGGTCTCGCGCGGCTTCGGTGTGGTCTCGGGGGCGGGCGCCCTGGGAGGAAAACCTGGTGCGGGGCGCGGTCACGGCAGGCAGAGTGGACGAAATGATGTCCAGTTTCATACCTGGCCTGGAGCTTTCGCGTGCTTTCTACGCCCAGGTCGTGGGACCGCTCGTGGCCGACGTGCCGCACAGTGCCGCGCTGATCGGCGCCGGGTCGGAGGTCTTGGCGTTCGACACCGAACGCTCCACCGACCATGACTGGGGGCCCAGGGTGGTGGTGTTCGTGGCCGCGCACCGCGCCGAGGAGGTGCGGCGCGCCGTCGGCGAGGGCCTGCCCGCGGACTTCGGCGGCTATCGCACCGCCGTGGGCGGTGAGTGTCACGGGGTGCAGGTGAGTGATCCGCGAACCTGGTTCACCGATCGGCTGGGATTCGACCCGCTGGGCGGGGTGAGCGTGCTGGACTGGCTGTCGACTCCCTGGCAGCGGCTGGCGGAGGTCACCAGCGGGGAGGTCTTCCACGACGGCCTGGGGGTGATGGGGCGCTCGCGCGCCGCGCTGCGCTGGTATCCGCCCGATCTGGAACGCTACGTGCTGGCCGGGCAGTGGAGGCGCCTGGCCCGGCAGGAGGCCTTCCCCGGGCGGTGCGGGGAGGTCGGCGACGACCTGGGATCGGCGGTGGTCAGCGCGGACCTGGCGCGTGACCTGATGCGGCTGGTCGTGCTGATGCGGCGGCGCTACCCGCCGTACGCCAAGTGGCTGGGCAGCGCGTTCGCCCGTCTGCCGGGGACGGCGGAGCTGGGGGAGGCGTTGTCGGCGGCGCTGGCGGCCACCACCTGGCGTGAACGAGAAGAGCACCTGGGGGTGGTGTATCGGCGGGTGGCGGCCTGGCACAACCGGATGGGGGTGGCCGCGGCACCGGAGGGGAGCCTGCGCCCGTATCACCGGCGGCCCTTCCAGGTGATCGGCGCCGACCGGTTCGCCGACGCTCTGAGCGCGGCCATCACCGACGCCGGTGTGCGGGCGCTGCCGGCGGTGGGCTCGATCGACCAGTTCGGCGACTGCGCCGAACTGCTGACCGATCCGCGGCGCTGCCGGGCGGCCACCCGCGCCGTCCTGGACCTGTGAGGCCTCGAAGGCGCGGGTCGAAGGCGCAGGTCAGGCTGTGAGCGGTTCGCGGCGGCGGGCGAGCACGCGCCGCTCGAACCACAAGGTGGCCAGCGGCGGCACCGAGCACACCAGGCCGACGACGACCGTACCCCGGCTCCAGCCGTCCTGGCGGGCCGCGTACAGCACCGCGGCCAGGTACAGGACGAACAAGGCGCCGTGCACCGGGCCGAAGATCTTCACGCCGAGGTCTCCGGTGGCGGCGACGTACTTGAAGTACATGCCGATGAGCAGGCCGGCCCACGAGCATGCTTCGGCGATCGCCACGTAACGGAACAGGCGGAGTGCGGTCGGCACGGCGCGTACACCTCTCAGAAGGGGAAGACGTCGAGACGGCGGGGCGTCCGGACGGGGGAATACGGCCTTCAGCCTATGGGGGCGAGGTGGCGCCCGCCCCGCCGGGGCACGGGCACGGGGGTGCGAGAGGGGTGCGGGAGGGGGAGGTGCGGCGCCCGGGCCGGGGGAGGGCCGGGGCACCGCACCCTTGACCTGAAGTTAACTTCAGCTTCTAGGGTCGTGGAGGTGGCGCCCACCGGGCTTTTCGCCCCCGCCGCCGGGCGGCGGCGGGGGGCGCCGGTCCTTCACCCGACGAGCACGGAAAGCACGGTGACCCACCATGAGCATGGAAATGGCGGCCTGGCATTCGCTGTACGCCACGATGCACGCCCAGCAGGACCGGCGGCCGTTGTCGGTGGTCACGCTGCGGCGGATCGCGGCCTTCGCCCGCCCGCACCGTTTCCTGCTGGCGTGGTTCCTGCTGCTGAGTGTGGTGTCGGCGGTGCTGGCGGTGGCCACGCCGGTGCTGGCCGGCCGGGTCGTCGACGCGATCGTCGGCGGCGCCGCGGTGGGCGTCGTGGTCGGGCTGGCCACGGTGATCGCGGTGATCGCGCTGGCCGAGGCGGCGCTGGGCCTGCTGATGCGGTGGATGTCGGCGAGTATCGGTGAAGGGCTGATCCTGAGGTTGCGCGGCGCCGTCTTCGACCACGTGCAGCGTATGCCCGTGGCCTTCTTCACCCGCACCCGTACCGGCGCGCTGGTCAGCCGGTTGAACAACGACGTCATCGGCGCCCAGCGCGCCTTCAGCGACACCTTGTCGGGTGTGGCGGGCAATCTGGTGACGCTCACCTTGACCCTGGTGGTGATGGTCGGCATCTCCTGGCAGCTGACCGCGCTGGCACTGGTGCTGCTGCCGGTGTTCGTCGTGCCGGCCCGGCGGGTGGGCGGCCGGCTGGCCCGGATGGAACGCGAGGCCGCCGACCACAACGCGGCGATGAGCACCCAGATGACCGAGCGTTTCTCCGCCCCCGGCGCCACCCTCGTCAAGCTGTTCGGCCGCCCCGCCCAGGAGTCGGCCGAGTTTCTGGCGCGGGCGCGGCGGGTGCGTGACATCGGGGTGCGCACCGCGATGGTGCAGTCGGTGTTCGTCACCGCCCTCACCCTGGTCTCGGCGCTGGCACTCGCCCTGGTGTACGCGGTGGGAGGCTTTTACGCGTTGCGCGGTGAGCTGGAGCCGGGCGCGCTGGTGGCGCTGGCGTTGCTGCTGACCCGCCTGTACGCGCCGCTGACGGCGCTGGCCGGGGCGCGGGTGGAGGTGATGAGCGCCCTGGTCAGCTTCGAGCGGGTCTTCGAGATCTTGGACCTGCGGCCGCTGATCACCGACAGGGCCGACGCCCGGGCGGTTCCGCAGGGGCCGGTGACGGTGGAGTTCGACCGCGTCGGCTTCGCCTACCCTTCGGCCGAGAAGGTGTCGCTGGCCTCCCTGGAGGAGGTCGCCGTCTTGGACGGGCGCGGCGGTGCGGCGGTGCTGGGGGAGGTGTCCTTTCGCGCCGAGGCCGGGCAGATGGTGGCGCTGGTGGGCTCCTCGGGGGCGGGAAAGTCGACGATCGCGCAGCTGCTGGCGCGCCTGTACGACGTCGACAGCGGCGCGGTGCGACTGTCGGGGGTGGATGTCCGCGAGTTGTCGGCGGCCTCGATCCGTCAGACGCTGGGCGTGGTGACCCAGGACGGGCACCTGTTTCACGACTCCATCCGTGCCAACCTGCTGCTGGCCCGCCCCGAGGCCACGATCGAGGAGCTGTGGCAGGTGCTGGGGCGCGCCCGGCTGGCCGATCTGGTCTCGGCGCTGCCTGAGGGGCTGGACACCGTGGTCGGTGAGCGCGGCTACCGGCTCTCGGGCGGGGAGCGCCAGCGGCTGACCATCGCCCGGCTGCTGCTGGCCCGCCCCCGGGTGGTGGTGCTGGACGAGGCCACCGCCCACCTGGACTCCACCAGTGAGGCCGCGGTCGCCGAGGCGCTCACCGAGGCGCTGGCCGGACGGACCGCGCTGGTCATCGCCCACCGGCTGTCGACGATCCGCACCGCCGACCTGATCTTGGTGGTCGAGGATGGGCGGATCGTCGAGCGGGGCACGCACGCCGGCCTGCTGGCCGCCGGCGGCCGCTACGCGCAGCTGTATCGCACCCAGTTCGACCGGCAGGCCACCACGGCGGCCACCCGCTGAAGCACGGCTGAACCTCTCGTCCTTCGCAGCACCGGGCAGGTGGATGGGGCGCGCCCGGCGCGGGCAGCGGGCGCGCCGGGCGCCCTCTGCCTCACCACTCCTCACCCCCGCACCGGATTCGCCTCAGGCCCGTCGGTGTGGGCGCCGGTGATGTCGATGACGACCTTGCCGGTGACCTTTCGTTCGCGGACCACCTGTGCGGCCTCCTCGGCTCGCTCCCAGGATCCGCGCCAGCCGACCTGCGCCGACAGGGCGCCCGAGACGAGCAGAGCGGCCAGCAGGCCCAGGTCGGCTCCGACGGCGGCGGCGTCGCCGAAGGAGCTCAAGGTGCGGGCCTGGCCGGGAAAGAAAGTGGAGCCGGCGGGGAAGACGGCCGGCTCACCACTCGCCCAGCCGATGCTGTGCAGGGTGGCGCCGGGGGCGAGCAGTGACCAGGCGGCCACCAGGTGCGGACCGCCGACCGTCTCCAGCACCACGTCGAACGGCTCACTCACCTGTCGCAGGCCGGCCAGGCCGACGACGACCTCGTGGGCGCCGAGCGCGGTGAGGGCGGCCTTGTGGGCGCCGTCGCGGACCGAGGCGACGACGTGGGCGCCGGAGCGAAAGGCCAGTTGCACCGCGTAGCGGCCCACGGCGCCGGTGGCGCCGGTGATCAGCACCCGCCGGCCCAGCAGGGAACCGGCGGCGCGCAGCGTACGCAGGGCCGTCATGCCCGCCATGGGCAGCGCCGCGGCCTCGGCCAGGGCGGCCGCGCCGGGCAGGGGGGCGACGTCGGCGACGCCGACCGCCAGGAGTTCGGCCCAGGCACCGGACCCGAAGGCCAGCACGCGGGTGCCCGCCGCGGGGCCGGTGCCGTCCGAGGCGGGGCGCACGACGACTCCGGCGGCGTCGTAGCCGCCCACGTGACCGGCGGGCAGGTGGGCGAGCATGCCCAGTTCGCCGGGGTTGAGGGAGGCGTGATGCACCTGCACGAGCACCTGGCCGGGGCCGGGTTCGGGGTCGGCGACCTCCCCCAGGCGCAGGCCGCAGGGGGCGAGAGGGTCGACGAGGAGAGCGCGCACGACAAAGGCTCCTGCCGGTCGGGAAGGACGGCACGCGGAAGGCCCCGCACACCGAAGCACACCGAACCAATCGGACCGCTGGTCCGGTTAGCTGTGGGCTAATATACGGACCGACAGTCCGATTGCGCAAAGAAAACCGAGGAGGAAGCGGTGAGCGAGCGCGCCGACGCCGCCCGCAACCGCCGCGCCATCCTGCGCGCCGCGGAAGAACTACTGGCCGCCCACGATGCCCGCGACGGCGCCCATGACGGTGCCCGCGGTGCCCACATCTCCTTGGACCAGGTCGCCGCGCACGCCCAGGTCGGCAAGGGCACCGTCTTTCGGCGCTTCGGCAGCCGCACCGGGCTGATGCAGGCCCTGCTGCAGGAGCGGGCCGCGCAACTGCGCGAGGCACTGGAGTCGGGACCACCACCCCTGGGACCGGGCGCGCCGCCCGCCGAGCGCATCGTCGCCTTCCTGGACGCCCTGTGCCGGCTGGCCGCCGACAACCTCGCCCTGCTGGCCGCCCACGAACGCTCCTGCGCCCCCGACCGTCACGCCGACCCCACCTACGTGCGCTGGCACACCCACCTGCAAACCCTGATCACCCAGGCCCGCCCCGACCTGGACGCCGGCTTCGTGGCCCACACCCTGCTGGGCATGTTCGACGCCGACATGGTGCGCCGCCTCACCCCCCGCGCCGACCCCGGCAGGTTCGCCCGCTCCATGCGGCAGCTGGTGGGGGAGTTGCTGGCCTGAACGAGAACGGCCGGGGCCGTCGCGCGAGCGGGTGAGCACCTTCGGTCGAATCTTCGCGCCGGCCGCGCGGCATCGAACACCGCGTCGAGTACCACGCCGCCCGGCGCCCCTCACCCGAGGCGGAGACAGAAGCGGGCCGCCTGCCGCTCAGTTCGACGAGGGACCGCGCAGCAACGGATGCGAGCGCATCGCCACCTCCAGCTCCCCGGGCAGCTCGTCGCGGTAACGCCCCAGCGTCGCCAGATCACTGTGACCCAGAACCCGCCGCACCGCGTCCATGTCCACCGCGTCGGCCAGCAGATGGGTGGCCGTGGTGTGACGCAACCCGTGCGGGGTCACCGAACGACGCCGATCGGGATCCACCCTGCGCTGCACCCGGTCGATCACCGCCTGCACATCGCCCCGCGCCAGCCGCCGCCCCCGCCACGACAGCAGCAACGCCTTGTCGGCGGAAGCCATCCGCCCGTGCAGCAGATAGGCCTCCCACACCAGCGCGACGTCGTCGGGCAGCGGCACATCCCTCGTCTTGCCGCCCTTGCCGAAGATCCGCCAGTAACGCACCCCGTCGTTGGTGTAGAAATCCTCCACGTTGGCCCGGACCAGCTCCGACACCCGCGGCCCCAGCGTCGAGAGCATCAACACGATCAGCCCGTCACGCAGTTCGGTGTGCTGGTCACGCCGGCGCACCCGCCCCGCCCTGGCCGCGGGCACCTCCTGCGGTGCTTCGGCCTGCGGCCCGCCTCCCAGCTCACGCGCCGCGCCGATCAGTCCTCGCGCCTGCTCGCGGGTGAGCGCCCGCCGCTGCGGCCGCAGCCCGCCGCGCTCCTTGGCCGTCACCGTCGCCGTCGCCATCGGATTGACCTGCACCCACCCGGCCAGCACCGCGTGCTTGAACAACGCCGAGATCGACCGCCGAAACCGCGCCTGAGAGGAGGCCGACTGTGAGGCGGAGGAGACCGGCTGAGAGGCGGTGCCCGCCGCCTCCTCGGGCCGCGAGCGCCGTCGCCCGTCGGGTTTACGGGCGAAGGCCAGCAGGACGGCGTCGACGTCCTCACCGGTCAGATCGTCCAGGACCGTCTCCTCGCCCGCCAGATCCACGAAAGTGGCCACATCACGCGCGTACACCTCCGCCGTCGACGCCGACAACGCGCCGGTCAGGGTCTTGGCCCGCACCAGCTCCACGTAACGATCGGCCGACTCGCCCACACTGAGACGATTCAGATCAGCAGGCCGCATGATCCCGGCGACACCCCTTTCGTATCCTGGCCGCCCTCAACGGCCGCTCACCCGCCACCAGTGCCACATCCCCGTCCGCCGAAACCCCCGCCCTTTCCCGCCCTGCCACCGCCGGCTACCGGCGCCTGTCGCGGCGACAGGCGCCGGCCGTGGCCGCGGGAAAGCGGCCCGCCGGCCATCTCACCGATCATGTTCATTCCCCCACGGTAGACGAACGCCCGGCGCAGGGCTCGCGAGGAAAACCCCGCCGCCCGGCCTCACGGAAGTCCCGAAGATGTTTTTACCGGATTCGACTGATCTGTGGTGACGTAATGGCGTTACCGCCTCGCCTCCGGCTCGCTCGCCCCGCGCGCAGTCATGAGGGGGCAGACCCCGGCCGGAGCCCGCCGGTGAGACCCCGCGTCCTTCAGCAGTTCACCCGTGGCCGATCCCGGTGAATCACTCAGGCGGCGAACAACCCGAAACCAGCGTGAACAGTGTGTTACGGCCTGCACACCCCTCTACCGAATCACCCCGCCAACCGGGAAGCTGACCTCATCCCCACCCCGGAAAGCCGCGGAAAACCCCGGAAAGGACACACATGCTCAAACGCACCCAACTGTTCGGCCGTAAGACCCGCGTCACCTTCGCCCTGCCCGCCGACCACCCCCATGGTGTCGTCAGCGTGGTCGGGGACTTCAACGACTGGCAGCCCGGTCGTCACGAGATGCGCCGCCGCCGCAACGGCACCCGTACCGTCTCGGTCATCCTGCCGCCCGGAATCCACCGCTTCCGCTACCTCGCCACCGGCGGCCTGTGGTTCGACGACGACACCGCCGACCACATCGACCACCACAGCAGCGTCATGCGCCTGTGAACCCCGCCGCCGGGCAGACCTTCCGAAGATCACCCCCCCTCACCGTCCGGGGCCAGGACCGCACGCAGACGATCGGCCAGCTCCAGCGCCTGCCGCACCGACCAGGGGATCACCCCGTTCTCGCTCATCAGCGCGTGATACTGCTGGTGCTCGTAAGGAGTAAGGAGTTCCCTCGGGCAGGGGAGCGATGTGCCAGTGCAGGTGGGCGTTGCCCTGCCGGCTGCCCAGCGACAGCAGGTAGGTGCGTTCGCAGGGCACGACGGCCTCGACCGCCAGGGCGACCCGGCGAACCGTCCCCATCAGCCGCAGATAGGCCCCCTCGTCGAGATCACGGACCACGTGTTCGACATGGGCCTTGGGCGCCACCAGAACCTTGCCGGCCATCGTGGGATAGCGGCCCAGGAAAGCGACGTGATGCTCGTCTTCGAACACGACCTGTTCGAAGTCGTAACCGGCGGCACCCGCCACGACGGCGCAGACGAAGCAAGGACCACCACCTGACCTGCCCCTACCACCAGTGGCCCTACGACATGAACGGCGCGCTGCGCACCGCGCCGGTGATGCCCAAGGGGAGAGGTCACCCGGTCGCCGATTTCGTGGACGATGGCAGCCGCTGCCATCAGTTGACGAAAGAGCCCGACAAAGGAGGTTGAATGCGACAAGCCGCCCGGCGAGCACGTCACTCGAGAAGATCGTGATCACCTGGCGGGTCAAGTGAGACGCCAGGCTCAATCGCATCCACAGGCGGCTTGGCGGTCATTGATTACACGAATCGGCTAAGCGACTTCTCCACAAGGCGATCTTCGCTGTGCGGATTAAGCGAGATGCACCCGGAGTCACACGGGATGCTTGAAGTAAGCCGAATAGGACGAAGGGCGATATGCTTGCACTATTGGCTCTATACCGTACAGAATCATTGTTATCAGAGGGAGTCATGATCAACATCTGCGTCATCGCAGTACATCATGTTGGTGCGATCGCATCAACAGTGCCTCGTTGCTGCAAAGCATAGCCTGCCTCGGTGTCGGGCCGGCTATGACTCTGTGGAGTCACTCTCTTCAAAGACGGGTCCATAGAAGGTAGCCCTAACCGCGTCGACTTCAGCATTGAGTGGCGTAATTCATAGACAGACTATTCCAGGTGAGCATCAGGCCATTCCCTGGATCATGAGGCTGCCCTCACAGCCTGACCACCCCGCCAAGAATGCCCGCTCCGGGTGACCGATTGCGGACATCGTCATAGCCGCGCTCTGTTGTGATCGGTAAGAAGGTGAGAGCACGGAAAGCGCTGTATTGATCTTGACGCAGGTGATGCTGAATAGGGCGGTCGCGTGCAGCATCGGGGAGGCCAGTGTGCTGGATAAAGACGATGCGCCGTGGCTGGGCCGAGGCCCGGTGATACTCGGGATGATCCATCTGCAGCCGCTACCTGGCACCCCGTTTCATCAGGAGGGCAGCTTCCCGCAGATCCTGCGCACGGCGGTTGACTCGGCGCGCGCTTTGTATGAAGGTGGCGCGGACGGCGGTCTCATTCAGACGGTGGATCGGGTGTATCCCCCCGGCGAGGAGTGTGATCCGGCGCGGATCGCCGCGCTCAGTCTCATTACCCGCGCTGTCGCCGACGCCGTCGGCCCCGACTTCCGGGTGGGGGTGCAGGTGATGAGGAACGGTGTGCAGGTGTCGCTGGCTATCGCCAAGGTCGCCGGTGGGGCTTTTGTGCGCGTGGGCGCGATTGTGGGGGCGACGCTCACCACGCACGGCATGGTTGAAGCCGATCCGCTGGCGGTGATGGAGTACCGCAAGAAGATCGACGCCCAAAACGTGAAGATCATCGCTGAGGTGGAGTCGATGCATTACACGTGGTTCGGGGGCGGCAAGACGGTCGCCGACGTCGCCCGGGCGGCCCGGCAGGTCGGCGCGGACGCGGTGTCGCTGTGCCATCCCGATGAGGGACGCGTGCTGGAGATGATCGCCTCGGTGCGCGCCGCCGTACCGGGTATGCCGATCATCCTGGCCGGTCACACCAATCACAGCAACGCCGCCCGACTGCTGGCCTCGGCCGAGGGCGCCGACGGCGCGTTCGTCGGCACCTGCCTGGAAGGTGAGGGCTGGGGCAGCGCCATCGTCGCCGACAAGGTCAAGGCGTACGTGGACATCGTGCGCGGGGCAGCGCGGTGAGCCCGGTGCCTGGCGTTGCGAGCGATACACAGCTAGGAGGAACACAATGACCTCCCCATCGCCGCCTGGTCCCCCCGCCTACACCCTGGCTGAGATGCTGCGCCAGGCTGACGCTTTGGCTGAGGACCTGCGCGCCGGGTACGGCCCGGCCCTACAGCAGGTTCGCGGCCTTCCCCTCGTTGGGGACCAGTCGGTGATTTCCCGGGTCTACCTGGTGGGCAGCGGCGATTCCCACCACGCCGCCTTGGCCACGCAGATGGCCTTCCACCAACTGGCGGGCGTGTCGTGTGAGCCGTTGAGTGCGCTGCGCATGTTGGAGTACGGCGCCGCCTGGGAGCACGACGACGCGCTGCCCGCGGGAACCTTGGTGATCGGGATCTCTGCTTCCGGCGGTAACCGGCGCCTCATCGGCGCGCTGGAGCGAGCTGGTGAGCACGGCGCCCGTACCCTGGCCATCACCGCCACCGCGCACAGCCCGCTCACCCGGGTGAGCGACCACACCGTGACCCTTCCCCTGGAAGGGCTGCGACCTTGTCCCGGGATCCGCACCTACCAGGCCAGTCTGCTCGGCCTGCTGCTGACCGCCATCGAGTTGGGCCGACAACGCGGCCACCAATCAGCGCACGCCGACGTGCTCAATCGGGAGGTGCTGGCCGCAGCCGACGCCATCGAGGCCACCACCGCAGCGCTGCGGCCGCGGTGTGAGCACCTCGCCGACCAGATCGCTGACGCGCCGGTGACGATGGTGCTCGGCAGCGGCCCAGGGTATGGCAGTGCCCTGTTCGCCGCCGCGAAACTCATCGAAGCCGCCGGTGTGTTCGCCGCCGGACAGGACCTGGAGGAGTGGGAGCACGTCGAAGTCCTGGCGCACCCCCGCAACATGCCGACCATCGTGATTGCCGCGCCGGGCCGCAGCCGCAACCGTGCCCTGCGGGTGGCCACCCGCGCCCGCAATTACGGGCGCACCGTCATCGCCGTGGCTGACGATAGCGACCGCGACCTGGCCGAGACCGCCCACGTGGTATTGCCACTGCACAGCACGGTCCGTGAGGAGTTCTCCGCACTGGTGTCCCACCTGTTCGTCGGCCCTTTGGCCTGCTTCGTTGCTGAGCGTCTGAAGCGGCTACCATTCACGACCAATCATCCCCAGCCATGATCACGAAGCCGCGACGGTTTTCGCTCGGCGCCGATGGGCTTACCACCTGTCCCAGTTCCCACTACGTCCCGTCAGAAGTCGCAGAGCCCAGGGCGGTACCCGCGGTGCACCTCTAAATGGCGACGCGAGCCAACTCCAAAACCTCCCCCGGAGAGATTTCACGATCCCACGGGGTGGCCACCTCGGTCAGGAAGCGCACCGCACCCATCAGCGCGTACGGAGACTCGGGGCGCCCCGCCGCGTGCAGGACCCGCCAGGGCGAGCGCACCGTTGTCCCGATCATCAGCTCAGGTGCGGCGCACGAGCTGGTGTCGGCGCTTTGGGTTTGGGTCAGGATGCCCACGTGCTGCCAGAACGCCAGCAGATCCGCCATGGTCTCCACCTGCGGGTGGCCGCAGGCTTGAACCAGTGCGGAGAATCCGCTGTCCCAGCGGGCCCAGCTGTGCTCATCACCGATCATCTGCAGCCGCAACGTGTGGATGCCGGGGTATTCATCCAGTTCGGGCATCTCACCGGCAGCCGGTATGCAGTCCAGGGGCGGCTGGATGCCGTCCCAGACGCAGGAGGTGAGCCACTGTTCACCGTCGTCCCATCGTCCAGGGGTCTGGGCCGCGGCGTGTGCGGCGATTTCCTGCGCCGAGGCGCACGGGGCGTCGAGGAAGGCCCTGATGATCTCACCGGCGCGGGGGCAGATCGTCAGCCAGCCGGTCTCGTACACCCCGATGACCGCATGAGGCGTATCCGCCGGCCGTGGGAGGTCGGGGTGGGTGAGGGTGATCTGGTGCGGCCGCGAGGGCAGGGTGGGCAGTTCCACCCGGTGGGGGCGGCGGCCGTAGCGGTCGGTCCAGTCGTGGGCCAGGGTCACCCGCTGGCACTCGAGGGCGTCTTCTTCGGCTTGGCGGACCTTGTCGCGGGCGGCGCGCAGCTGCTCGCGCCGCTGCTGTTCGGCGGTGGTCAGATGCACGTGGCAATGCTCGGCGCCGATGCCGGTGAAGATGCGCTTGGCGCAGCGCACCCCTTTGAGGTTGACGCCGGAGCACTGGGCGTGCGGGAAGAGGTCAGGGCGAGAGGCCTCGCTCAGCGCCTGCAGGTGTTCGGCGGGGATGTCGGGTTTGGCGGGGGCGTACAGCTCCGGGATGACCGCCTGCGGGTCGCTGCCGGCTTCGCGGGCTTGGGCGAACACCGAGCGCGGGCGCGGCACCCCACTGCTCCAGGAGGGGGCCAAAGGCAGGCGGGCTTCGACGATGACGCCGGCGTGCGCGGCATTGATCAACGCTTGGGTCGCCTCGTGCTGGATGGACAACTCTTCGGTGAGGTTGAGGCGTGCGCCGTGGATGAGGGACAGGATGGAGTTGATCTCCCACGACAGCTGGGCGGCTTGGACCAGCAGCCAGGCGGGGGAATGGCCGCCGTGGTGGTTGCGGCGCGGTACGGCGACCGTGCGGGCGGGGCGACGCGACTCCGTTGTGATCATTGTTGCCTCTTCAGGTTTGCCGAGGTGAGCAAAGGGGTCGCCGTCAGCTTCCCGGCTGGGCGGGGGTGGAGACTGATCACCCTCCGTTATATGTACCAAACTTGGTACAGACCTTTGAGGATCATGCACGCCACCTTGGGTAAGTGCCCGCCCCGATCACGCCACGCCTCGCTGAGCTGCGCAGACAGTTCGGCCTGCGACTGCGCGACGTGCGGGAAAGTCAAGGACTCAGCCAGGAACGACTCGGAGAACTCGCAGAGGTCGACCGCAAGACCATCAACCGCATCGAGAACGGCATGTACAGCCCTCGACTGGACAACATCTTCCAGATCGCCGACGCCCTCGACATCTCGATCAAGGAACTGTTCGCCGCGCGTAGCGCCTCACCCAACAAATGAAGGCATGTTGCCTATGTGCGGGTACGGTCGCGCCATGCCATCGCATTGAGCAAGGGACGAGCCTTCGCGAGGATCGCTGGTCACGAAACCCAGGCTCGTACGAGGGTGTCCATCGGCACCCGCTGCGCTTCGAGGTGGCATGGAAGCAGGTAATCGGCAGCCAGTCAGGTGCAGGCCTCGCGGTCACTCGCGGCGCGGCCGATTCGCGACCGTGCTCTACCCGGCCGCGAGCCCGTCGCTTAAGTTCACTTTGATCGCCTGGTCGCAGGTGGCAGCTCCACCACCTCAGGCGGCAAATCGGCGCTCACGAGTCCGCCTTGGCAGGTCACCGTCCATACTGAGCTCCGCCGTGATGTCGATGACAGCGAGCTGCAACGACACGATGCGCATATCGCGTTCCTGGATTTGAAAGGATCTCGTTCCAGCAAGGCTTGCATCGGATGAAACGTCACCAACCCCGATGAACGATTGTTGAATGAAGAACGACCCCGTAACCATGGAATGGAGCAGTCGAAGGTGACGATAGAGGATATTTCGGTCAGCAACGTGTCGCTCAAGAAGCTGTTCGAGGAGTCCTTCTACACCATCGACTTCTACCAGCGTGAGTACGCATGGGGCGAGGAGGAGGTACGGACCCTCGTCACAGATCTTCGTGACGCCTTTCTCGAAGGAGTCGATGCTGCCGGGACCCGTAGGAAGCCCGAGCCGATGCCGCAGTACTTTTTAGGGCCGTTCGTGTACTACGAGCGCGGGGACAACGTCCGCTCGCTCGTCGACGGACAGCAACGCTTCACCACACTCCACCTGATCTTCATGACCTTGCGATCCATCAGCATCCGCCTCAACGCCCAGGGGCACACCGAGATGCTCACCTCGGTGATCCGCAACTTCGACGAACGATCCAAGCCCCGCTACCGAATCGGCGACGAGGAACGTACCAAAGTCCTGAACGCCATCTATGAAGATCGGCAGTACGAGGGGACACAGGCCGACTCCCTGTCCGTACGAAACCTCTGGCGCCGGAGCCAGGACATCGAGCCGATGCTTCGCGAGGTCCCGGCCGAGTCCTACACGCGGTTCATCGAGTGGCTCCTCAACCGTGTCGTGATGGTCGGTATTCGCGCCAGCGACAGCAACAACGCCTTCCGCATTTTCGAGTCGATGAACGATCGCGGCGCGCGACTCACCGCTGTCGACCTCCTGAAGAGCTACCTGCTGGCCAACGTGGGTGAGGACGAGGACAAGCTCAATCACCAGTGGCGGCACATGCTCGCGGAGCTCACCACCGTGCGCGACGACCGAAGCGCGCCGGGGCATTTCCTCAAGGCCGCGCTCCAGGCCCGATACGCACGCCTTGACGACGAGCACGACGACATGGCGGGAATCGAAAGCGCCCTCAATCTGTGGGTGCGCAGGAACGAGGACCATCTTGGCCTGAGAGGACGTCCAGATCGTTTCCACGCCTTCGTTGAGGAGCTCCTGCGCCTGGCGACCTTCTACCGCACCTTCCTGCATGCCAGCCGAACCCTCCAGGACGGGTTAGAGGCGCTCTACTTCAACGCTAAGAACAGTCTCGACTCGCAGATGATCGCCATCTTCGCCGCGGTCAGGGCGGATGACATCTTGGTAGAGGCAAAAGACAAGGCTCGCCGCATCGCGGCCTACATCGATCGCTGGTACGTACTGAGAATCCTGAGTGACCTCCCTGTCCAGCAACGAGATCTCATGGAGGCGATAAGCGCTCTCCTGCCGGGACTTCGCCGGTGTCGAACCACCGATGACGTCAGTGCTGTGCTCGCCGCCCAGCTTCAAGGGGAAGAACGCGAGTATGCCGTCTTGGAGGGGTTCGGCCTCCGCGGCACCAACCGTGGCCAGGTGAAATACCTGCTGGCGAGGTTGACCGCTTTCGTACAGCAAGGGTGCGGGCAGCATGGTGAGGTTCCCGACTACCTCAGCGACACACGCCCGTACCAGATAGAGCATCTGTTCGCGAACAAGCCGGAGCGGCATCGAGACGAGATCCCGGACGCTCTTCGCTTCCGCTCCCTGCGCAACCAGCTCGGAGGGCTGGTCCTGCTGCCTGACAAGGACAACGCGAGTCTAGGTGCGATGCCGTATGACGAAAAGATCGAGCTCTACGGACGTCACAACGTCCTTGTCGGAGTGCTCGACCAGAGATACCACCGTCGGTTTCCGGGGCTGCGTGAGTTCGTCAAGGCGCACAAGGTGGAAAGTTGCATGCGCTCTTTCGGGACCAAGACGCCCATGGCCACCATCGTTCAGACGCGGCAGGAGTTGTACCTCCGGTTGTGTTCCAAGATCTGGTCTTTCGATCACATGGGACTCAGCGCCGATGACCAGGCGAAGCTCTCCGATCCCTTCCTCAAGCCCGAAGCCGACGAGGTCGCGCCCCCTCCACGGAAGATACGTCTGCGAACGGATGTCGCCCGTATGGTCGCGGCAGGTGTCATCCAGCCGGGTACGCGCATCGTCCTCACCTATCTGGGCTTCAACCACTGGGCACAGATCAATGACGAGGGACGGATCACGTTGGAGGGCACAGGCGGCATTTACAGCAAGATCGATGAGGCGGGAGCGTTCGTGCGCGAGACACGGACCTGCGACGGCATGGGAATGTGGTGCGTCACACGCGAGGACGGCGAGATGCTCTCGCTCAGGGCACTGCGTGATCAGGCCGTCGCCGCAGGCGTTTTGGCTGGTCGCCGGATGTAAAAAGCTTTGCTCAATGGCTTCGTAGGTCTGGCTCTGATCCAGTGGAACGAGTGCACTGGTTGAAAACCGCGACCGCCGCGACTCAGTCGCGTACCGAATTGCCGTCCTAGTACGGCAGCCGCCATTCGTTAGTTGAGCTGGGTGTATTCGGTGGCCAGTCGGGCACGGCGGTGGAACCATCGGGCGCGGGCTTGATGACGGCGTCGCCAGATGGACCATTGCGCGGCGTGTTCCAGCGATGGTGCGCGGGGGGTGGTGGCGTTGAGCAGGCATTTGATCTCAGCAACGGTCAACGGGATCATGCCGGGGTCCTTGGGCGGAGGCTGGTCGGGGCTGGTGGGCGGCGGGGCTTGGGTGTCGGTGCGGAGCCGGGAGGTCGCGGCGCTGACCGCGCAGATGGCCAGTGCCGCCATGACCAGCACGGTGTGGCGCAGGATCGCCTCATACAGGCGGACTTGGGACTGATCAAGGCCGAACAGGTCCTTGCCGAACTCGAAACTTTCCTCCACGGGCCAGCGCAGCCCGGCTGCGGCGATCAGGCGGGGCAGGGTTACGGGCCGGTTGGCGGGGACGAAGCAGTAGTGAAAGGCCAGGTCCCCGGTGCGGCGATGTTTGCGGACCAGCAAAAGGTGGGCCGGCGGTGGCGATCCACGCCCAGGCATAGGTGCGTGCGCCTTTGGAGCCTGCTCCGGCAGAGCGCAGGGTCCATTTCCGTTTCTGCTTCAGATGCTTGGCCACCACCTGATCGCAGGTCAGGCAGGTGCCGCCGCCGAGGGTGAGAGTGAAGGCGGCGCGTACGCGCAACACGTAGGCCTGGTCGTGCTCCTCCAGGAAAGCGCGTAGTTTCGTGCAGGCGCCGTAGACCTCGTCGCCGGTCACGAAGTCCAGGTGAACGCCGTCGGTGTAGGCATCGCGCAGCAGGTCGATGGCCAGTTCGCCCTTGGTGGCGAAGGTGAGGTTCAGGGGCAGGCCGGTGGTGATCGCGGTGATGGGGTCGCTGATCTGCTCGGCGGGGATCCCCTGCTTGGCGGCGATCAGCGCATGCCCCGTACCGGCGCGGATGTAGGCCAGGTGCACAGTGTTGATGCCGTTGTCGACACCGCCGGCGCAGCCCATGTGCTGGCGCTTGACGCCCGCGGTGGCGGTGCCCTTCTTCTCCTGGCCGGTCTCGTCCAGCGCGCCCACCTTCAGGGCTGCGGGCGGGGCGGCGGCGTCCAGGCGGGCAACGGCGAAGCGTCGCACGATGCTCATCGCGCCGGCGGTGTCCCAGCTGGCGCGGTTCAGCAGGCGCTGCGTGGCGTCGGGGCTGTGGTCGCCCGCCCACTCGGCGATCGTCCAGCCGTTGCGTTTGGGCAGGTCGGACATCACGGCGCGGATGTACTTGACAGCTTGCAGCCGTGGTTCGACCCGGGCGAACATCGGCGCCAGTGCGGCCGTCAGATCTTCGGAGTTTCGCCGCACCCGCGCGGCCTCTACCATGAGAGCGGCAGCCGCTCTCGATCTTGTTCTCGTCACACAGACATGATCACGAGCGGCTGCTCTCGTTGTGCGGGATCGCTGTCACAAGGCCGCATCGATCAGCGGCGCATCAGCCCAGCTCAACTAACGAATGGCGGCTGCCGTACTAGGGCGTGTTTTAGAAGTCGGTGATGTGCCTGGTTGGCCGTCCGGGGAAGTGGCGGGCGGCCAACCAGACGGTGAGGTCGCGGGCGATGTCGTTGATGCTGCTTGAGGTAGTGACCTGGTGCTCGTTTCGGGTGCTGTCGCGGCGGACGACCTCGTATCCGCCTTCGTCCAGCACAGCCACCGAGGCGAACCAAACAGGGGCGTCCTCATCGGGCTGGATCACGACGAAGGTGTTGTCGGAGTCGTTCAGATCACTGATCATCATGAACAGCGCGTCCTCGGATGGGTCGTCGATGCGGTCGCCGTTTTCGCTGTCGGCGCCGTAGTACTGAGCCCCCATCTACGCTCTCCCTCTTCGCCCCGCTCAACCTGGTCGCGGTCAGCATGGCATGCGAAAGCGGCCGCTTTGCCGGGTCACAGCCATTCGCCGATCGCGGCAATCAGCACGGTGGCCTCGAAGCGGACCGCGAGCTTGTCAAAGCGGGTGGCCACCGCCCGGTTGCGCTTGAGCCGGTTGATCCCGCACTCGACCGCGTGCCGGGCCTTGTAGTCCTCGCGGTCGAAGGCCGGAGGCCGCCCGCCGGCCCGCCCGCGTCGCTTACGGTTCCCGGCCTGATCGGCCGGCTCGGGGATCGTGCTCCGGATTGCCCTGCTGCGCAGGTAGGACCGGTTGGCGCGAGAGGAGTACGCCTTATCGCCGCGCACCCGCAGCGGACGGACTCGGGGACGCCCCGGCCCGATACGAGGGACCCAAATGCCTTCCAAGACAGCCGTGAACTGTGGGCTATCGCCGCGCTGTCCAGCGGTGACCAGCAAAGACAGCGGCCGCTGGCCTTGCTCGCAGGCCAGGTGAATCTTGGTGGTGAAGCCACCCCGGGACCGGCCCAGGCCGTGATCGGCGGGCTCGACACCGATTCCGCCCGGCGGCTCCTTCTGGGCCGATCCATCGCGACGGGCGCCCGCGGCGTGCTGATGGGCCCGGCAGATCGTGGAGTCGACGTTGACCTCCCACGTGATCAGTCCTGCCGCATCCGCCCGGGCTTGCAGCCCGGTCAGCAGCCTCGGCCACGTGCCATCGCGCTGCCAGCGGCGAAACAGACCATAAACCGTCTGCCAGGGCCCATACTCCGGCGGCAGATCCCTCCACGGAGCACCGGTCCGCACCCGCCAGCGGATCCCGTCTATCAGCCTGCGCCGGTCCACCACCGGCCTGCCCAACACCGCGACCGGCAGCAACGGCTCCAGCACCGCCCACTGCTCATCAGAAAGATCCCCTCGCCCCACACCGAGATCATTACGGTGCGGGGCAAAGGACAGCGTCCACTTCTAAAACACGCCCTAGTCGACGACGAGGTGCCGAACTGAATATCGTCATGATTACGTTCCTGCCGAAAAATCCGGTCCCATCCTCCTTGAAGGCCTTCATGCCCACGACGAAGGACTGTCCTGACCATGGGCGGCACCAGCCGGTACCGCTAGGAAAGCATCGGCGTCAAAGGCGAACGCATCGACCTGTGGCGCGAATCATCCGATACTTACCGATTCGATGGAGAACTTGAGGTCAAAACCCAAGTGATTTACTGAGGTGATCTCAGCGACTTTTATTTCAGGTAGCCGTGTTCGAAGTGCGTGAGGACGAGTGCGGCTTTGACGATGTCGCCGATTCGGCTGGGGCTGGCGGTGATGCGCTGGAGGGTGCGCCAGCGTTGGGTGAGTAGGGCGAAGCCGCGTTCTCCCAGGCAGCGCAGGGCGCGCAGGAGGGCGTTGCGGGTGCGGGTGCCGGGGGCGAGGGGTCGGCCGTCGCAGGGGTGTTTGACCGGGGTGAGGATGCCGATGCCGGCGCCGTCGTAGCCTCCAGGCGGCCAAGGTGGGAAGCCCGTCGGCGGCGGCCTTGTACAGCGCGCCCAGGACGTGGGTGCGGGCGGCGGTCAGGTCGTGCACCGATCCGGGTTCGACGTCGGAGACCCACAGCGGCAGGCCGCAGGGCGCGGACAGGGCCTGGATGTTGCCGCCGTGGTGGCGGGCCTTTCCGGAGTACCACAGGTCGATGGGCTCGCCTTTGACGCTGATGGTCTTTTCGGCGCAGCGGTCGGTGGCGATGATCGTGCCGTCCAGGATCAGGTGGGTGAGGCCCTCATCGGTAGCACGCTGCAGGGCGTGGTGCAGGTCGGGGGCTTGGTCGGCCAAGACGTTGATGACCTCGTCGAGGTAGCGGTAGGCGGTGGCGCGGGAGATGCCGTGGTCGCGGCCGAGGGCGGCCGGGGCGGTGCGGTCGCGAAACCAGCGCAATCCCATCACCGCCTGCTCAAAACAGGTCAGTGCCCGAGAACCCGAGCGGGTGCCCAGTCGGCGGCGCTCGGCCGACAGCAGCAGCGAGAGATGGCAAACCAGCTCCCGGGGGACATCGAGCGTGGCACGATAGGTGATCACGTGGGGCTTTCTGGACTGAAGAAGACTTGTGGTGAGACCTCTTCTACCGAAAGCTCCACGCCTATTTCAGGGGCATCGCGATCCATCCCGGTTCATGTCAGCGGGCGCCGCTTTGAAGGCATCGAATCACAACCGCCCTTATTGATCTTGGTGAGATCACCTCACTGCCGGGCGGCGATCAAACGATTGGTGAGTTCCACCGTGGCCAGGTACCACCAGAAAATCCAGTCCAAGAACGCGGCGTCATAGTCGCCTCGCTGGTCGGCTCTGCGGTGACGCAGGGCATAGCGGTTGGCGATCTCGAACAGCGCGCCTTCGTCTGGTTTGCCGATGTCGTCGCGGATCAACTGACGACGCTCCTCAAGGATTCCGGCCAGCGCGATGATCGCCGAACGCTTGTTTTCGGGCGAGGTGGAGCGGCTACGGAAAAGAGCGATCGCGTGCTCGACCTGGTCCTTGGTATTGGGCGTTGAGGCGTGCAAGACCTGCTGGATGAGATGGCTGCGGGCATCATCGGTGACCGCCACCAACCGCCCGAGGTCTTCCCCTTCGGCGGCGAGCTTGTACTCAATGCCAGCCGAGTGCAGCATGTGGTTGATCTTCCATCGATATAAGGTCTGTCCAGGGACGGCGTGGAACTCCGAGTAGTGCCAGCCGCACTCGTTCCATGAGTGAAATCGGCGTTGACGGGGACGGCTGACCAGGTCATGGAATACCTCTACGAGTCCGTAAAAGGTGTCGTCGTCCCACGCGGTGGGGGTCAGTGGCCACAGTCCGGCGATGCCAAGACGACGATCGATGACCTCCGCAGGGTCTGGGAGTTCTCGATGATCGTCGACGCACTCCTCACCGAACGCCTCCACCAGATAGCCGTTGTCCTCGAACTCGGTGACGGTCCGGGCGAACTCGCGGCGTACATCCCTGAGACCACTGTGTAAGGAAGGGAAGGTGTCGGTGCGGCGCTGCGGCCAGTACGCTCGGGGAGCGGTCGCGTGCCGCAGTTCGCTGGCTCGATCGATCAGCTCGGTGAACCATTCCCGCTGGGGATCACCGTTTGCCGCCTGTGGTGACGCCGACGCCCACGGGTCCGCCGGAGGCCAGGGATCTGCTTGTCCAAAGCCCTTCAGGTTCGCGACATCCTCGAAGTCGGCCACCGCTGTTGTCCCTGACAGCGCCTCGGTCAGTAGCCAGATGACGCGATCGCTCCACATTCCCCCGCTGGAGCGCGCTACCCGCTGTCCCTCGGTGACGAACAATGCCGTGGGCCAAAGGAGTTCGTAGGAGTCCAAGTCCACCATCACAGCGTTCATCCTGGCGCATCGGCCCACCAAAGACTTCAGCATTTACCAAGCGGGGCATTGTTGCGATGGCATGACGACGGCAGTTCCCCGATGTGCATGCCAACCAATGCTGGGACGACTCGATCTGGCCCCTCATGCGGGGAGACGTCATCGTCGATGGCGAGGACCTGTGGCGGCTCACCTCGCGTCGCGCCGCTCAGCTGATCGCCGCGCTTCGCCCGGAGACCTACTTCGATTTCGATGTCACGGTCTGAGAGATAGCCGCGGTGGGACGCATCCAGCACAAGCGTCCCTCTGCTCTGGACACCGCCGAGGACACCGCCATCGTCGCCGACGCCCTCACCCATGCCAGGGTCGTTCATCTCACCGACCGCCGCTACACCGCTCCTTCCGGCGGTGAGAAACAGCATGTACTGCTCGCCCGTGCCCTCGCCCAGCAATCCTCGATCCTGGTGCTCGACGAACCCACCAACCACCTCGACGTCCGCCACCAGTTCGAACTGTTCGACCTGATCACCTCGACCGGTGTCATCGTCGTCGCCGCCCTGCACGACCTCAACCTAGCCGCCACCTACTGCGACCACCTCTACGTTCTCGCCGGGGAACGCATCGTCGCGTGGCCCCCCGCACGACTTCTCACCCCGTCCCTCGGTCAGGGAGGTGTTCGACGTCGACGCCCATGTCACCAGCGTCCCCGGGGCCGAACGCGCCCATCTCATTCTCCGCCCCCCGGGGCGGCATCGGCTCGTGAGGCACAGCGGCGGAGCCGTTAATCGGCCGCTCCGTTCGTGACGCGGCGGGGTACGCGTCGGCGATGGTCTCGTTTACCGAGCCCGTCGGATCACCTCCACAGCTCGCGGGAACTTTTCCGGGTTCGTGTCCGACTCAGGAGGTGGGAGGGACGGGTGGCGACGAGCATGCGGTCCCTCTGCGGTTTCGAGCTTGGTGCCGTCATCGCGGAGCGGGAAGAGGATCGAACCTGGCCGCCTGATTGGCCGTACCTCACGGTGGTGCCCGTTCGACGGGTTATGGATATGTGCCTGAATGTCGATATCGTCATACTTCCGATCGATTGAGAGAATCGTGGACACGAACACGTACGTGGTGCGGGGCATGAACTGTGAGAACTGTGTCGCCTCGCTGACCAAGAAGGCGCACGACGTGCCGGGAGTGACCAGGGTCGCGATCGATCTGCCCACAGGCAGAATGGACGTGACCTGGAGGGGGGTCGCCGACGACCCCGCGATGCGCGGGGTCGTCGAACAGGCCGGATTCCAGGTCGCCTGACGCCGACCCACGGCATCCCACCGACTACAGGGACATCGGTGACAGCGGCACACTTCGTGACGACGGAACTCTCCATCGGCTGCATGACCTGCGCGGGGCCAGCGCGGGCCGGACCGAGTGCAAGCTGAACAGGCTCGACGGGGTCGAGCGTGGCGGTCAACTACTCTCGCCGGCTTCGATTCGACCGATCTGGTGGCCGAGGTGGTGCGCGCCGGATCCACCACCGAGGTGGCTAGGCCGGTCGACGAGTGTTGAGCGCTGTGACCGCTGAAGGAGCGGCTGTAATCTCCGCGGTCCCGGGGTCGGGGTGATTGCCCTGGCCACAGATCCTGTGGACACCGGGCCCGGGGCTCGCCGGCCTTCACTGTGCCGATCGTTTTCTACGGCGGCTGCCCCTTCCACCGGGTCGCGCCTCCGCGCATGTTTGATGATGAGGCACACCACACGGCGGTGCCTGTCTGGTGAACTCAGCTGAGAACCCTGCGGGCCACCGTGGTGATGTGCAGTTCGTCGGGGCCGTCGAGGAGGCGGGCCATCCGGCCGGTGCGAAACAGTGCGGGCAGCGGGGTGTCGGGGCCCAGTCCGGCCGCGCCGTGGACCTGGATGGCCGCGTCGGTGACCTGTTGCAGCGTTCGGGCGGCGGCCACCTTTGCCAGGCCGGTCTCGACCCTGGCGTCCAGTTCCGCCTCCACCAGGGCCACGGCTTCGAACACCAGCGGGCGGGTGGTCCTGATCGCGAGCAGGGCGTCGAAGACGAGCGCCTGGACGAGTTGCAGGTCGGCGAGCCGTCCCGAGGCCGTCGGCCGTGAGCGGGCTCGCTCGCGCATGAGGGTGAAGGCGCGTTCGGCCTGGCCGAGCCAGCGCAGGCAGCGCAGCAGGCGGCCAAGCCTCACCCGTTCGGCGACCACGTGCAGCCCCCGCCCGGCCTCCCCGAGGAGGTGGCCGGGCGGGACGGTGACCGCGTCCAGGGCGATCTCCCACTGGCCGCCCACGCCGAGGACCGGCAGCTCGCGGACCACGCGGAAGCCGGGCGCGCGGGTGGGGACGAGCAGCAGGGACAGGCCGGTCGTGGAGGGTGGGGTGCCGCAGGTGCGGGCGAGTACGGCGGCCAGGTCCGCGTCGCCCGCGCCGGTGACGAACCACTTTCGTCCATGGACCGTCCAGGAGCCGTCGGACTCCTGGACGGCCCGGGTGGTGGTGAGGCCGGGTTCCGAGCCGGGCGCCTCCGGTTCGGTCATCGCGTTGCACATGGTCAGCCGCCCGCTCGCCACCCGGGGCAGGTAGAGGTCTCGTATGGCGGGGTCGGCGTGTTTGACCAGGGTCGTCACGTCCAGCAGCGCCGTGGACCCGAGCACGCCCGGACCATGATCGCTCGCGCCTTCGGCCTCGGCCACGTGCGCGTACTCCGTCAGCGACAGGCCCGCGCCGCCCAGCTCCGCCGGCAGAGGCAGTCCCCAGAGCCCTTCGGCGCGCGCTCGGTGCCTGAGCCGGGCGAGGAGTTCGCGCGCGGGCGCGCCGCCCGCGTCCAGTTCCGCCTCGTGCGGCATGACCTGCTCGCGGACGAATCCGGCCACCCGCTTACGCAGTGCAAGCACCTGCGGTGGGCAGGGGGGTGCGCCCCAAGTCTCCCCGTCGGATAGTCCGGTATCGGTCGTGATGGCGGCCTGCTGTGACATTCCAACTCCAGACATGTCGGGAACTGATTGAAAATTTCATCCGACTTCCTGCTGTGGAACAGGTCGCGTAGACGCGCGGCGGAGTTCCCGTTCGCGGTCAGGCACGACTCGCGGTCACCGCCGCGGGAGAGGAGAGCCATGGCACACCCCGTCACCGTCACGGCGGCGCACCCGCTCGACGGCCTCGGCCTGCGGGCGGTGGGGCCACCCGCCCTCACCGCCGTCGCCGCCCGGCACCTGGTCCTGCTGGGCGCCGCCGACCTCGGATCGGCCGCGTCGGAAGGCCCCGGGATCGTGTCACTCAGTGGTACGGACGGGCGCCCGCTCAGCGCCGAGATCGTCTGGGCCGCTCTCGCCCCGCGGGAGGAGGTGAGCGACGAGGCCACCGCGCAGGCCGCGACCGGGGTCGCCCACGTGCACGGCCGCCGCGACGGCGAGCCGCGTGGCCTGGCCGCGGACTACCTGACGACCGCGTGCTCGGTACTGGCCGTCCAGGGACTCCTGGCCGCCCTGGTCGGGCGGGCCCGCGGTTGTGCGGTCGAGACCGTGCGGACCGGGGTGGACCTGGCCGGGCTGCTCGCCGTCGGCCAGTATCTGGCGGCCGCCACGGCCGGGGACGAGGAGGCGGTGCCGTTCTCGCCCGGCGGGCCGCCCTTCACCACGGCCGATGGTGTGTGTTTCGAGGTCGAGACCCTCGACCCGGCCGCGTGGGTGACGTTCTGGCGAGCCTTGGGGGTGGCCGAGCGTCTCGCCGGATCGGCGTGGAAGTCCTTCCAGTTCCGCTACGCCACCGCCTGCTGTCCACTTCCCGAGGAGTTGCACGCGCAGGCTCGCGCGGCGACCTGGGAGGGCGTGCGGCACGCCGCGACGGAGTCGGGCGCCTCGGTGTGCGCGCTGCGCTCCCTCACCGACCGTCTGGCCGAACCCCGCCCGGCGGCGCCCTGGCGGCTGTCGCCGCTTGTTCCGATGTGCGGACCGCCCGCGCGGGGCACGGAGGCCGAGACCGCCCGCCCCCTGGCCGGGCTCACGGTCCTGGAGGCCGGGCGGCGGATCCAGGCGCCGCTGACCGCCCACCTGCTGGGCCTGCTGGGCGCGGACGTGGTACGGATCGAGCCGCCTGGCGGGGATCCGCTGCGCGGCATGCCGCCCATGTGCGGTGATCTGTCGGCCCGGTGGCTGGCGCTCAACCGGGGCAAACGCGCGGTGGAGATCGACATCAAGTCGGCCGCCGGCCGGGCCGGGCTGCGCGACCTGGTCGCGGACGCGGACGTCTTTGTGCACAACTGGGCGCCGGGCACGGCCGAGCGCCTCGGCCTGGACGACCGCGACCTGTCGGCGGTCAACCCCGCCCTGGTCTACGTCTACACCAGCGGCTGGGCCGGGCGGTTGGCCGACGTGCCGCTGGGAACCGACTTCATGGTTCAGGCCCGCACCGGTGTGGGCGAGGCCGTGCGGCCCGCCGGTGAGCCGGCCGCGCCGTCGCTGATGACCCTGCTGGACGTTCTCGGCGGCCTGCTCGGTGCCGAGGCGGTGCTCGCCGGACTCCTGCTGCGCGAGCGCGACGGCCGCGCCGTGCGGGTGGACTCCTCGCTGCTGGGCGCGGCCGAGCTGCTCACCGGGCCCGCGCTGCGCCGGGCCGCCGACGGTGGGAGGGCCCGCGCTCCGGAGGGTTTCCGCCGTCCCCTGCGGACGACGGACGGTTGGGTGAGCGTCGCCGACGACTCCACCGGACAGGTGGGCGCGACCTCTCTCAACGAGATCACCGCGATGACCTCGGCCGAGGCCCTGGCCTCGCTTCGGCGCCGGGGGCTGCGGGCCACCGCCGTGACGACCTCGCTGGAGGCCCTGCCCGCCGACCCGCGTTTCGCAGCCGCCCTCGCCCGTGACGAGCACGGGGCCCTGGCCGTACCCGCTCCCTGGAGGTTCGCATGACCCTGCACCTGGACGACCTGGTACCCACCACCTTGAGGCGCCGGTGGGCCGCCGAGGGCACCTGCCCGGACCTCGACCTGTACGTCCTGTTTCGCACCCGCCGCCTGGCCGCCCCGGACCGAATCGCGGTGATCGACACGGCGGGCGAGCTCAGCTACGCCGAACTGGACCGCCTGGCCCGGGCGGCCGCGGCAGGGCTGCGCGGGCTCGGCGTCTGCGAGGGCGACGTCGTCGGCGTCCAGCTGCCCAACGGCCGGGACGCGGTCGTGGCGGACCTGGCCGTGGCGGCACTCGGCGCGGTGGCACTGCCGTTCCCCGCAGGTCGGGGGGTGGCCGAAGCGACCTCCCTGCTGAGCCGCTCCGGCGCACGGGCCGTCATCGCCGCCATCGACCACCGGGGCGCCGCCCATGCCCGCGACCTGGTGGCCGCGGCCGGCGATCTGCCGGGCCTGCGGGCGGTGATCGCCGCCGGTCCGCAGGAACCTCCGCCGGGCAGCGTCGCCTGGAGTGAGGTGCTGTCGGCCGACGGCGGCGCCTTCGTCCCGGCCAGGCCTGACCCCGACAGTGCGGCCCGCATCCTGGTCTCCTCCGGGTCGGAGTCGGAACCCAAGATGGTCGCCTACTCCCACAACGCGCTCGCCGGTGGGCGGGGCAACTTCATGGCCACCCTCATCCCCGACGAAAGCACGCCACGCTGCCTGTTCCTGGTCCCGCTCGCCTCGGCCTTCGGTAGCAACGGCACCGCCGTCACCTTGGCCCGGCACGGCGGCTGCCTGGTGCTCCTCGACCATTTCTCCCCCCGGTCCGCGCTGGCCGCGATCCGTGAGCATCGGCCCACCCACGTGCTGGCCGTACCGACCATGATCCGCATGATGCTCGACCACCCGGACTTCGGGACGACCCCACCCCTGACCGCATTGGTACTGGGCGGCGCGGAGCTGGACGCGGCCACGGCCACTGAGGCTGGTGAGGCCTTCGGCTGCCCGGTGATCAACCTGTACGGCTCCGCCGACGGGGTGAACTGCCACAGCGGGTTCCGCCCGGTCCCGATGAACGATCCCGGCCCCGGCGTGGTGGTGGGCCTGCCGGACCCTCGGGTGGCGGAGATCCGCATCGCCGCCGCGCCGGACGGAGAGCAGTTCGGCGAGATCATCGCACGGGGCCCGATGACCCCGATGTGCTACGTCGGCGCACCGGAGCTGAACCAGCGCTACCGCACCGCCGAAGGCTGGGTCCGCACCGGTGACCTGGGTCTGATCGACGCCGACGGGCGGCTGCGCTTGATCGGCAGGCTCAAGCAGGTCGTCATCCGCGGCGGTGCGAACATCAGCCTGGCCGAGGTGGAGCACGCGCTGGCGACCCATCCCGAGGTGCGCGAGGTGGTGTGCCTGGGAGTGTCCGACCAGGTGATGGGGGAGCGGCTGGCGGCCTGCGTGGTGCCGCGCCCCGGCCACGTTCCTGACCTCGCCGGCCTCACCTCCCACCTGCTTCAGCAGGGACTCGATCGGGGCAAGCACCCCGAACACCTGCTGGTGGTGGAGGAACTGCCGCTGACCCCGGCGGGCAAGCCCGACCGGAACGCGCTACGCGATCTACTGCTTCGCGGGTAGCACGGATCAGTGCGATCTTCCCAGGCCGGTGGCAACTCCGGCCCGGTGAGAAACCCCGCAAAACCCAGTCAGCAATTCAGCGCTCAGGGTCGCCTTACCCCTGAGACGCAACTACGCTGGATGCTCGTGGTCATATCAACGGCAGCCGATGGCGGCTCGCTCTCGCTGTACTCCCTGCTGTCCGAACCGGCAGTTGCGCGACCCGATGAGGATCCGCCTGACACTCTGAACACCAAGGCAATCGAAACTGTCGACGAAGATCGCTCGTTCGCTCTGTTTTACGTGCCGGGACTACCTGCGAACTGATCCTTGATGGCGTAGCCTTACGCGATGGTTACGGAAGATTCCGGCGAAGCCTGGCCGACTCCCGAACGGCGCCGAGGGTTATATCGGCGACTTGGCCAGGCCTCGCCATCAGCGATGAGTGAACCACCACCTGACACGATAATCACCGAAGCGATCGAAACTGTCGACAACGACCGAGCGGTCGGTGCGTTTCCGGGCACCGGCCTTCCTATGCCGTGAGCCAATCATCCGCCTCGATCGTGATCGGCGACCTGGATGACCCGCATGCCATGGCGGTCCTCGATCAGATTAAATCTTCGCCTCCGCCGTATGTTATGAACGCTGCCACGTTGGCAGATAGCGTTTATTGCATGCAGGACGCCCGGCTGACTCTTACCGGCAATGATGCGAATATCGAGCTGGCTTCGGACCGAGGCATCCGCGGATGGATCCGTCGGCTGGCTCCCGCCGACTGGAACCGAGGGGTAGCGGTCGAGTCTCTCGAGGCCGCAGAGAAGACGGCCTGGCTGACACTTCTCACAGCTGCGCTACGCACCTGTGGCGTCGAATGGCTTACGGACATCGATGCACTCATCACCTCAGAAAACAAACTCGTTCAATATGCTGCGGCCATGCGGATCGGGGTTCGCACTCCACCCACTGTTGTCACTAACGATCCCGTAGCGGTGCGGGATGCAGTGGGTTTCGATCTCGTTCTCAAGCCGCTTGGTCCGGGGCATTTTTTCGACGGCGATCAGCCCTTCACGGTGTTCGCAACCGCCGTAAACGCCGACTCTCCCGAGTTGCAGGCGCTCGCGGCGGCACCCTTTTTGATTCAGGAACGGATCGCGGCCCGTTCTCACCTACGTGTTGTGACGGTCTGCGGCGATGCTTGGGGGGCTGAGCTTGACGCATCAGGTCAGCCGATGGACTGGCGCGCCGCCCCGATTGCGCATCGATCGTTCACTCCTGTTGATCTACCAGAGGAGGTTGCAGGCGGAGCCCTTTCCATTGCGGCCGAACTGAGCTTGGGCTACACCAGCCAGGATTGGGTGATCGGCGATGACGGCGCCTACTTGTTGGACGTTAACCCGGCGGGCCAATGGCTTTTCCTTCCCTCTAGCGTCGCAGATCCGGTCACATCGGCTATCGCCTCCTGGCTGGGGCGGAATTCATAGTGGCAGAAAAAGATGCGCTGCCATCTGAAGTCACGGTTTATCTTCGGCATCTATCCGGGCTATGGCCTGGTCGCAAGGTGCCCGTTTTCGCTCTTCACCGTGTTGAACCCGGTGAAATGCGCGATTGGGACTCGGTAGAGTTAACTCTTCTCGTCGAAGAAGGGCGCCGACAGCTCGATCGGCAGTTGAGTGACCTGGAGCAGATTCGCGGACGCGCCCAATTTCTGTTTCCGACCGCTCTCGCGCTTCTCCTGGTCGTCCTTGCTAGCGTTCAAACCATAACTGCGGCTCCGACTCCATGGTCGTTTGTCGTCTGGTGCGTAAGCATCACCAGCACGATGCTTGGGCTTTTGGGGTCAGCTGCCGTCACCGTGGTTCGCAAAGAGATCGGTACTATCGACAGCACACGGCTTTCGAGACAGTCGCCACCGATTCTCCCGATTCTCGCGCTTTCCTATGCGCGTACGGTACGCATTGGAGAAAACACCGTCGCCACACACATCACTGTGTTCCGAGACGCGGTACTGCTTGTTCTTTTAGGTGTGATCACCCAAGGATTCGCATGGCTCCTCGCCGTTTTCTAATATGCCTCGCTGCTGTGCAGGGTGCGCCTCCCGGACCGGGGTGACTCCGGCCCGGGAAAGGGTCTTCGATCAGGCGGCCCGGTCGGCGGCTTGCAGCGATTCGATGAGCTGGGTGCGGGCTCGCGCGACCCGGGAGCGCACCGTGCCGATCGGACAGCCGATCAACAAGGCGGCTTCGGCGTAGGGCAGGCCGACGATCTGGGTGAGCACGAAGGCCTCACGCCGCTCGCGGGGCACCTTGGCCAGCAGGTCCGCCAGGACCACTCCGTCCTCACGCCCCGGTAGCCCACGGGGCTGACATCGTTCGGCGGCGGCCTGCCAGTCGGCGAGATCGGCGATCTTTGGACGGCAGGACGCCGATCGGAACCGGTCGACGACGACTCTCCGGGCGATGGACAAAAGCCAGGTCCGGGCCGACGAGCGGCCGGCGAAGCGGGGCAGACTCCGCAGGACGCGCACGAACGTCTCCTGGGTCAGGTCCTCCGCCGACGGGGTCCCGGCCAGGTAGGCGATGAATCTGCTTACATCGGTGTAGACCGCACGGGTGAAGGCCTCGACGTCCGCGGGCGCTCCTCCGCGCGCGGCCAGTGCGAGCACCGTCAGCTGCTCGTCAGAGCATGCGGGGGTGTCATGGTCGGGGGCGCGGTGGTCGCGCGTGACAGAACTCATGATGGTCGTTCCTTGGGTCGCGGTGCAGAACGGATACACGGTCCGGAGATGGGTGGCCCCTGACGGGCTGGTGGAGGAGACAGGGGCACAGGGGCGGGGCGGCCACTGGGGCCGGGCAGGTGGGCCACGAGGGCGTGGTGCGCGAGGTGGCCGGACGGCTTCTCGTGCGGGTCGCGTCATCGCGCCCGCTCTCGTGGGAACCTCGGCGGGCCCGCGAGCGACTGTCTGGAGCGCGGTCGTCACCAGGACTCCGCCAGGGGAAGGAGGCCGCGATGCGGCTGGAACGACCGGCAGGCCCCGCTCCCGGCATGGCCGGGGAACGGTGGGTGACCGTTCTGCTCACCGCGGCCATGGGTGTGTCGATGCTTCAGCTCTTCCTGATCGGTGCGCTCGGCCCGCGCCTGGTCGGGGAGGCGGGTATCTCCCGTGCGGCGATCGGCCTGACCACGACCGCCGGGTTCGGGGTCGCCGCGCTGTTGTCGCTCACCGCCGGTCGCTGGGTGGACCGGCTGGGCGCCCGTCGCAGCCTGGTCGCCCTGCTGCTGCTGGCCGCGGTGGCGCTGGCCCTGATCGGCGCCGCCTCGAACACGTTCGTCCTGCTGGCGGCGGTGGCCCTGGGCGGGCTGCCGCAGGCGCTGGCCAACCCCGCGACCAACAAGATCATTTTGGCTGTGGTCGAACCGGCCAGGCGCGGCGCGGTCACCGGCTGGAAGCAGTCCGGGGTGCAGCTCGGCGCCTTCGCGGCGGGACTGCCGCTGGCGGCGCTCGCCGCCTGGACGGGATGGCGTGGTTCGGTGTGGACGGCCGCCGCGCTCGCCGCCCTCGTCGCCTACTGGGCCCTTCGCGCGCTGCCGCCCGACCCCGGCCTCGCGCAGGCGCCGCCTCCTTTGGACATGCCGCGCGCCCGCGTCGGCCGGCTGGCGCTGTTCTCCTTCCTGCTGGGGTGCGGGATCGCCGCGGTGAACACCTACCTCGCGCTGTTCGGGGTGGAGCGGCTGGGATTGGGGCCGGTCGTGGCGGCATGGTTGATCGCCGCGCTGGGCGTCACCGGGGTGGCGGGCCGGGTCGGCTGGTCGCGGCGGGCCGGCCGTCTGGGCCGGCCCGAAGTGCTTTTGGCCCCCCTCGCGGCGGGAGCGTGCGGGGCCGCCCTGCTGCTCGTGGCGGCCTCGTCGGTTCCCTTTCTGGTCTGGGCCGGGGCGGCGGCCGTCGGCGCCTTCGCCGTCGCGGGCAACGCGGTCACGATGGTCGCGGTGATCAAGCGTGCCGACCCTCGTAGTGCCGGTCGTGCCTCCGGGCTCGTCTCGGCGGGTTTCTTCACCGGCTTCGCCTCCGGGCCGCCACTGTTCGCGATCCTCGTCGAGCTCATGGGGTACGGGCCGGGCTGGGTGCTGGTGGCCGCCGAGTTCGCCGCCGCTGCCGCCGTCGCGGCACCACTGCGGTTCCGGGCCGGAGCGCGCCGATGATCTGGGCGCAGAAAGCGCTGGTGGAGCTTTTGGTTCGGGCAGGGACAACCGAAACCGAAGTGGCCGGGCGATGGCCGCTACACGCAGACCCCGGCTCCGGCCGTTGGACGACCACCGCCCGCGGGTCATGGACCGGTGGTTTCTGGGCGGGCCTGCTCTGGCTGCGGGCGATCATGAGCGGTGATCTCGCCGACCGAGCCGCCGCGACCGGCCGCACCGCGCTGCTCGGCCCCTGGATCGAGGCCGACACCGCGACCCGGGGTCTGATCTTCTGGTACGGCACCGCGTTCGGCGTGGCGGGTGGGGACGCCGCGGCGGCGGCGCTTCGCGACCGCGCGGCCCGCGCCTGCCTGAACGCCTACGACCCCGGGCTCGGGCTGGTGCCCTGGGGGGAGGCGTTCGGCGGTCCCCGCGAGGTGGCTCGGGTCGACGGGCTGCCCGGCCTCCTGCAACTCCTGCGCCTGTCGGGGCCCGCCGGGATCACGGCCGCCCGTACCCAGCTCGATCTGCAGCTCGGGCTGACGACGGGTGAGCGGGAACTGCGCCCGGCCTGGCGGGCACTGCCGGACGGCGCCTGGGCGCACCATTCCGATCCGGCGCCCGGCTGGAGTCGTACGGTGGCGTGGCTGTCGCTGGCGGTCGCCGACGCAGGTGACGAGGGTGAGCGGCAAAGGCTGCTGGGCCATTCCCAGGTGACGGCCCGCTTCGCGGCAGCCTCGCCCGCCATCCCCCTGGCATGTCCCGGCGGGCCGCCGGACACCTCGGCCGCCGCGATCGAGGCCGTCGCCGCTCTCAAGCTGGCCGCGCGGGCCTCTGGGGACGAGGCGGCCCGGCTGCGGGATCGGGCCGCCGCCGTGCTCCGCGAACTGGTCACAGAGCACCTGCACGACGGCCGCCTCCTGAACGGGTGCTACGACGTCGGCCATGGGGTGGCCACTCGCCACGAACTGGTATGGGGCGATTTCTTCCTGGCCGTGGGGCTGGCGATCCTCACCGGAGTGATCAGCCCCTTCGCCTGCTGAGCGTCGTGGTAAGCGCCTGGGCGACGGCCTGCTCCGGATGATCCGGCAGCCGGGGACACCGCCAGGCGACGTGGTCGTCAGGACGTATGAGGACGGCCCCGTCGGTCTCGATGCCGTAGGCAGCGGCGATATCTGTGTCTCCCGCGTGCACCAGCAGCGGCACACCCTCCGGCGCCGACTCTCGCCAGGCTGCTCCGTCCGGTCCGGTGAGCAGGGTGAAGCCGGTGCCGACGAGGTCAAGCGTGGAGATCTCGTGCCCGTCATGGCGCATCCACAGGTGGGGAGCGCGATGTCCTGGGCGGGCTGAGGGCTGGTAGGCGGAGACCGGATCCGGTAGGTCGGGTGACGGTGTGCCGTCGGAGACCACCGCCGCGCCGGGGCCGTCGTAGGCATAGCCCAAGACGAGCCCGTCACTGGGGCGCGAGCGGGGCAGGGGCCCGTCCACGCCCGGAATGACGGCGGTGGATTCCAGCGTCGCGAGCAGGCTGCGACGGCTCTGGGTGACGGTGTCGGCCCCGACGGGGCGCCGCTCGGCCTCATAGGAGTCGAGTAGCTCGGGCCCCGCCCAGCCCTGCAGGACGGCGGCGAGTTTCCAGACAAGGTTGTCGGCGTCCTGGATGCCGCAGTTCATCCCGAATCCGCCGTAGGGAGTCATGGCATGTGCCGCGTCTCCGGCCAGGAACACCCGGCCTGCCCGGTAACGGTCGGCCAGCAACGCGGCGGCGGTCCACTCCTGGGTCGCGATCACGTCGATGTCGAGATCCGGTACGGCCGCCGCCGCGCGGATCAGATCGGCGCAGTCGCGGGGGGTCAGGTCGTCGACCGCGCGGCGCGCGGGGTCGTGGACGAGGTTGAACAGCCACCGGCGCCGGTTGTCCACCGTCATGAACGTGCCGGTCAGTGCGGGATTGGCGATGGTGTAGATCAGGCTGAGCCGGTCGGCGAGGTGTGGGCGCAGGTCGGCTTCGAACAGGATGTTGAGATTGCGGCTGAGGGCGGCTTCGCCCGACATGGCGATGCCGAGCTCACGCCGTACGAAACTGTCGGCGCCGTCTGCGGCGACGACATAGGTGGTACGGATCGTCGAGGTCTGTCCGTCGGTGTCGCGCAGCCGCGCGGTCACCCCCTGCTCGTCCTGTTTCAACGCGATCAGTTCCTGGCCGAAGTGCACCCAGCCGGGGCCGAGCGACTCGGCGTGCTCGCGCAGCAGCGGCTCCAGCACGTCTTGGGAGCAGACCGCGGTGAAGGCAGGGCTGAAGGCCGCCCGCGCCGGGTCGGGCAGGTTGCTGTTACGGATGTGGTCGGCGCAGGTCAGGGAGGTGCCGAAGAAGAAGTGCAGGCTCTCCTCGCGGGGAACTCCGGCGGCCAGCACGGCCTCCTCCAGGCCGTAGCGGCGCAGCACCTCCATGGTGCGGATGCTGAGCGCCCGCCCCTTAGGGAAGGCCGAGGTGGCCGCATGCCGTTCGACGAGCAGCGAGGGCACCCCGAACCCGGACAGCGCGATCGACGCGCACAGGCCGACCGGTCCTCCGCCGACGATGAGCACGGGAACGTCCACGTGCCTCCTTCCAGAAAAAAAGGGGGGCGGGGCGGCTCGTACGGAACCGCCCCGCACAATCGGTCAGCCCAGGGCCTCGGTCAGCGCGTCGGCGCCTGCCCGGTACACGGCGAGCAGATCCAGCCCCTGGTCGGGGAAGTTGTTGATGACCACACGCTTGGCCTCGACACCCGCGAGGGCGTCCCCACCGGGCATGGCGGAGTTGTCGAGCACCAGCCGGGGCTTCTTGGCGGCCAGCTCGGAGATCTGGCTGGCGGTGGGCGGCTGCGGGCCGAACACCCCGGCGGGCTGAGCGCCGGCCAGATCGGAGGCCCAGGCCACGAACGCCTGCGAGACGATCACCGGCGCGGTGCCCTTGGTGGCGGTGGTGACCTTCTCCCTCAACGCGGTGTACTCGGTGTCGAAGGCCGCGGTCCACGCCTCGGCGGCCTGGGCGGTGCCGAACTCACCGCCCAGGCGCCGCACCTCGGCCTTGACCTTGTCGGGGGCGTTGTCCAGGGAGACCTCGATCAGCTTGGCCTTGGACCCGGCGGCCTCCTTGAGCTTGCCGGCGAAACCCTCGAAGGCGGCGTACAGCACCACGTCGGCCTCGGCCACTTTCGCCAGATCCGACGGCTTGGGGTCGTAGTCGGCGGCGTGGTGCACGCCGGGTGGGACGATCACCGTGATGTCGGTCGCGCCCGCGGCCTTGGCGAACCCCGCCTCCCAGGTGGAGGCGGCGACCACCTTCAAACCGCCTCCCGTGGATGAAGTGGGAGAAGCGGAGGGGGAAGCCTCCTCGGTGCTCCCGCAGGCGGCCATGGCCAGCGCGGCGACAGCGGCCAAGGCAGCGAGACGGAATCGGCGCAAGATGATCATTTCGTGAGGATCCTTTCCGGAATCGAGTAGAGAAGGACGGTGCAGACCCCGCCGACCAGCACCAGCACCGGACCGGGCGGGAAGTCGAAGAGCAGGGCGAGGAAGAAGCCGCCCAGGTTGAAGACCAGCCCGAAGGCGACCGACCAGCCGACCATGGCCGACAGTGACCGGCCGACCCGGCGCGCGGCCAGGGCGGGCAGCAGGGTGAGCGCGTCGACCAGCAACGCCCCGGTCAGCCGGATGGCCGAGGCGATCGCCACCGCGATCACCACCAGCAGGACGAGCGTGAGCCGCTCCACGGCCACGCCCGAGCAGATGGCCAGCTCACGGTCGTGCAGCAGCAGGGCCAGGTCCTTCCTGCGCAGCCCGTACAGCACCGGGACGAGCGCGGCCAGGACGGCGAGCGCGGCCACGTCCCCGGGGCGGGTGGCCAGGATCGACCCCCACAGCAGCTCGAACGCCCCGTTGGCGTTCACCCCGGAGATCGACAACACCAGCAGCGCCGCCGCGATGGCCAGCGTCATCAGCAGGCCCATCGCCCCCGACAACCCCGCGCTGCTGCGGGCCAGCGGCGTGAGCGCACCACCGGTCAGCCCGCACAGCACCAGCGCGCACAGCAGCGGATCCAGCCCGGTCAGCAGGCCGATCGCGATGCCCAGCAGCGCCACGTGCATCATCGCGAAACGGACCGGCATGATGTCCAGCCCCACGATGAACACCCCGACGATCGGCAGCGCCACCGAACCGAGCAGCAGCGCCACCAGGGCCAGCCGGACCGAGGGAATCTCCAGCAGCGTCCAGATCGAGTTCACCGGACCTCCCGCAGCCGCCCGGCGGCCATCTCGGCCACCCGCCCGCACGCCTGGGCGACCACCCGGTCATGGGTGACCACCACCACGCTCACCGCCAGCCCGGCCAGCACGCCGGCGACCTGCTCCTGACCGGCGAAGTCCAGCGCCGCGGTCGGCTCGTCGGCCAGCACCAGCCCCGCCCCGGCCGCGACCTGTCCCAGCGCCCGCGCCAGATAGGCGCGCTGCAACTGGCCACCCGACAGGGTGGCCAGCGGGCGTTCCAGCAGTGCGCCCACTCCCAGGTCTTCGGCCGCGGCGAACGCCCGCTCGGCGTGTCCGCCGCTGGCCAGTAGCTCGCGCACCAGCAGCGGAAAGCGGCCGGCCGCTTGGCGCTGCGGGATCCAGGCGACCTCGGAGCGGCGGCGGGCCCAGTCGGCCGGCGTGCGCGCCCGCCGTCCCGAGACCTCGATCACCCCGGAGACCTCGCGATGCAGTCCAAGAAGCGCGCGCAGCAGCGTGCTCTTGCCCGAGCCGTTGGTGCCGGTGATGGCCAGATGCTCGCCAGGGGCGAGCGCCAGGTCGACGGCGTCCACCGCGAGGAGCCGGCCGTGCCGACAGCTCACGGCGGACAGGCGTAGACCGGCGGCGGACGCCGGGGAACCGGACAAGGGGACGGGGACGGGGACGGGCATGGGCGTACTCCGGTTGGGGGGGAGGGGCACGGCGGCAGCAGGGCGGACCGGGTCCGCCCGGGAGGGCATCGTGAAGAGACGGGACCGCCTGTGGGGGCAGCCCGTGAAGAGGGAGCGGTTCAGCCGCGGATCGGCAGTGGCGGGGCCCGCCCGCTGAGCGCGTACCGCAATAGCGCGGACCGCAGGAGCGGCGGTGCGAGGGAAGTCGTACGCCATAGGCGGGCAGGCGCGGCCGTCTGGCTACACCGGACCCTCAGCAACCGGAACAGCCGGACGGCGAGGCGGCGCAGCACCGCCCAGAGCGCGGCCTCGCCGCGCGCCAGCCACAAAGCGGCCAGCGCTCCCGCCCAGCCGTGCGCCACCACCATGCCCAGCCCGGGGACCAGCCCGGAACCGGAATGCGCGTGCCCGCCGACCTCGGCCAGCGGCGCGATGAGGTGAACCGTGGAAAAAAGCAGGTGCAACGCCACCTGCGTGCCTGCCAGTAACGGCCAGATCACGCCCAGGCCGCGTTCACCGCCGGTCGCGGGCAGCGCCACCAGGAACGCCAGCGCCAAGGCGCACGCCGCCGCCGGTGCGGAGACGACGCCCCCGCCGGACACGTGGGCGAGCACACCGAGCCCCAGGCACACCACGGCGAAGGCCGCGGCGCGGGCGAGACGTAACGTCAGGTGCGCGGGCATGGCCGGCGGATCACTCCGCGCCGCCGGAACGGCCTCGGCGAGAGGCCTGCAACCAGATGCCCGCGCCGATGGCCACGATCGCGGCGAGTGCGACCCAGATCCAGCCCGGCAGGCTCCCGGCGTTCTCCTGCTCGCCGGTGGCGGAAGCGGGGCCAGGCGAAACGGGCTGCGCGACCACCGGTGCGGACGCTGAAGCCGTCGGCTCCGGCACCGGTGTGGTCGCGACGGTCGGCGCGGCCTTCGCGGACGGTGTCGCCGGGGCGGTCACGATGAAGGGAGTCTCCCCCTCGATCGGGTGACCGTCGGAGGAGACCACCCGCCAAGCGATCACATAGTCACCCGGGTCCAGAGGCGCCGAAACGTCGGAGGTGACCGTGTCACCTGCGACCTTCGCTTTGCCGATGTCGATGATCGTGTCGCTCGCCGTGCGCAGCGCGACCGCTGGGAAGCGGACCTGAGAGCTGAACTCCAGCCTGATCCGTTCGACGGCGGAGACCTTGGCATCCTTGGCGGGAGAGCTGCTCTTGAGACGGTCGTGGGCGAGCGCGGCGGGTGCGCCGAGCAGGACGAATATGGCGCAACACAGGGCGGTGACAACGGTCGTGCGGACGGATCGTGGCAGGGACGCCATCGTGGACTCCAGAAGGGACCTCCGGCCGTGCCCTTGGCACAGACCGGCGAAACGGAAGGAACGCCTCCAGCGAAAAAGGAGGGCGTCTGGTCACGGGGGCACGCCGCCCTCCGGACCCTTCCTCCAGGTCCTTCAGCCGGCGTGTCGCGGCGCGGGTGGGCCGCGCCGCCGCAGCACCGGCAGGATTTCCCAGCCGCCGTACGGCCGGACATCGGCGGCCGGAACGGCCCGCCACACCGGCGACGCCACCTCGGCGGGGACGGCGAACAACAGCCGGATCAGCGGCCTCGGCCCGCCGTACAGGCGGATCATCAGCCACAGGGCGCTCTCGCCTCTGTGCAGCCACCAGCCGGTGCCCAACGCCACCGCGAGATGGATCATCGTCATGCCCAGGCCGGAATGGCCGTGCTCGGCGGAGGACATCGCCTGCGGCGCGGGCGCGGCGCGATTGAACAGCTCATGCAGCAGGATCTGCGCGCCGATGGTCGCGCCGAGCACGACCTCCACACCGCGCTCGCGCCCGTTGAGCGCGTACGCCACGCAGAAGGCGATCAGTGCGCCCAGAACGGCCACGTGCGGCGGGATCAGGCCGCCCCCGGCCAGCGCGTGGCCGCCCGCGGAGACCACAAGGCACATCGTCGCGAAGACGACGGCTCGTGGCACGCGCAGCGCCGACACCGTAGGGGTCACAAAGGACATCCTGTCAGCCGGGTGGCTCGCCGAGAAGACCGGGACAGCGGATCATGCCTCAGGCCGTCGCGGCCGGGTGCGTGAATCTCATACCCGGACATACGTGGGAACGGCTCCCGCCGTTCACCCGAAACGCGGGACGGTCATGCGAAGAGCGCCTCGTTTCCCATGGCGGCCGTGCGTGCGGTCCCGGACGCCGTTGCAACGATCACTGAACGAACCGGTCGGGGGCTTGTCGTTAATGGTGGTTGTGCGAACATGGTCGGCGTAGGCGACGGCGGAACGAGGAAGCCGGTGTGAATCCGGTGCGGTCCCGCCACTGTGATCGGCGAGTGAATCCCGAACAGGCCACTGCCCGCGTGCGGGTGGGAAGGCCGGGAGGAGCATCGACCCGAGAGCCAGGAGACTCACGCTGTCGCCTCCTCACGAAATGGGGCGGATCTCCCCAAGAGAGGACGGTGGCCGTCATGCGGTTCTCCCGCTATAGGGCCCTTCAGCCTGCCCGTCGTGCAGGACTCTCCTGGTGATCCGGCCTCTCGCCCGTCGCGGCAGCCGTCGAGGAACGGTGGCCGCGGCCAGTTTCCAGGAGACCACCTATGGGCATCCCCCGCCCGATCACCGGCGTGCTGCTCGCCATCCTGCTCACCGCCACCGCCTGCGGCGCCCCCGCGCCGCAGGGCTCACCGAGCGCTTCGGCGGCACCGCCTTCGGCCGAGGGCCGTTGCGTCACGAGCTTCGACGCCGCTGAGGACTACTTCCCGGTCAAGCAGAAGGTGGAGCACGCGACGAACTTCACGCTGACCTACGCCAAGAACTATCAGGTCCTCACCGTCAAGCAGCCCGCCCCCGGCGCCAAACCGGAGACCTACGTGCTGGTGCGGTGCGGCACCCCTGCTCCCGCGCTCACCGGCGAACTGGCCGCGGCGGTCACCGTCGAGACCCCGATCGAGCGGCTGTTCTCCGCTTCGACCACCCACCTGCCGTTCATCACCGACCTGGGCGTGCTGGAGCGGCTCACCGGTGTTTCGTCGGCGGGGTACATCGCCTCCCCCCAGGTACTGGCCCAGGTGAAGGCCGGGAAGATCACCGAGTACGCCAAAGGTCAGGAAGTCGACACCGAGAAGGTGATCGCCGCCAAGCCGGACGTGCTGATGAGCGGCGGCACCGAGGACAAGGCCTACGGCCCGTTGCGCCAGGCCGGGATCACGGTGGTGGCCAACGCGGAATGGCTGGAGTCCACCGCGCTGGGCCGCGCCGAGTGGATCAAGGTGATGGCCGCGCTGACCGGTACCGAGGCCAAGGCCGGTGAGGTGTTCGGCAAGGTCGAGACCGACTACACCGCCCTGGCCGCCAAGGCCAAGGCCGCCGCACCGGTCACCGTGCTGCCGGGCCAGATGTACGAGGGGCAGTGGTCGGTGCCCAACGGCGGCAGCTACGTCGCGGGGCTGATCAAGGACGCGGGCGGCACCTACCCGTGGGCGGACACGCCGGGCCCCGGCAGCACCACCCTGGACCTGGAGGCTGTGCTGTCCAAGGCCAAGGACGCCGAGGTGTGGCTGGCCGCCGTGAACGAGTGGAAGAGCCTGGCCGATGTGGAGAAGGCCGACCCGCGCTACGCCAAGTTCGGCGCGTTCGAGTCCGGAAGCCTCTGGTCGGCGAACAGGACGCTCGGCCCCGGGGGCGGCAACGACTTCTACGAGCGCGGCGTCGGCCACCCGGACCTGATCCTGGCCGACCTGGTAGCGATCTTGCATCCCGACCTCGCGCCGGGGCACGCCTTCACCTTCTACCAGCAGCTGGCCAAGTGACGGCTCTGGCCCTCGCGGGTGTTCCGGCGGCGGCCCGGCGCCGCCGGAGCGTCGTTCTGGCCGTCATCGGGGTCGCGGTGCCGCTGGCGTTCGCGCTGGCGGTCCTGCTCGGCTCGACCTCGATCCCGCTGAACCAGGCACTGCTCGCCTTGGTGCGTGACACCGGCGCGGACCCGGGGGTTCAGGAGATCATCTGGACGGTACGGTTGCCGCGCGCCATCACCGCGGCCCTGGCCGGAGCGGCCCTGTCGGTCTCGGGAGTACAGCTGCAGACTCTGTTTCGCAACCCGCTGGCCGAGCCGTACATCCTGGGGGTGAGCTCGGGGGCGAGCCTGGGCGTGGCGCTGGTGATCATCGGGTGGGGCGGCGCGGCCGGCGCGTTCACCGCGGGCATCGCGGGCCTGGGCCGCGCGGGCGTGGTGGTGGCCGCCTCGGCAGGTGCGGCCACGGTGCTGGGGCTGGTGCTGGTGCTGTCGCGGCGGGTCAGGTCGGTGGTGACGTTGCTGATCATCGGCGTGATGGTGGGGTCGGCCGCCACCTCGCTCATCACGCTGCTGCTGGTCTACACCGACCCGCAGCGGGCCCAGCAGTTCATCATGTGGGGTCTGGGCAGCTTCGCCGGGACCACCTGGGGAGATCTCGGGGTGTTCGTGCCGGTCTGCGTGGCCGCGCTGGCGGGTGCGCTGGCCGGGGTCAAAGCGCTCAACGCGCTGCTGCTGGGCGAGAACTACGCGCGCACTATGGGTGTGCGGGTCCGGGTGGTGCGCACGCTCACCCTGTTGACCTCCTCGGTGCTGGCCGGGGCGGTGACCGCCTACTGCGGGCCGATCGCCTTCCTCGGTCTGGCGGTGCCGCACGTGGCCAGGCTGCTGCTGGGCACCGCCGACCATCGGGTGCTAATGCCCGCGGTCGTCCTGCTGGGGGCCGCCGTGGCGCTGGCGTGCTGTGTGGCCACCCAGGCGCCGGGCAGTGGGGTCGTGCTGCCGTTGAACGCGGTGACCACCATCGTGGGCGCGCCCGTGGTGATCGCCGTACTGCTGCGCAGCCGCGCGGCCCGCACTGGACTGGCGGTGTGAGCATGAGCCTGGAACTACGCGGACTGCACGCCGGATACCCCGCCAGGCGGGGGCAACCGGAGCGTCGCGTGCTCGACGACCTGGACGCCGAAGCCCTGTCGGGTGAGCTGACCGTGCTGATCGGCCCGAACGGCACCGGCAAATCCACGCTGCTGCGCACCATGGCCGCACTCCAGTCCGCGCTGGGCGGCCAGGTGCTCCTCGGCGGCGTCGACGTCGACACCCTGCCCGCCGCCGACCTGGCCAGGAGCCTGGCCGTCGTGCTCACCGAACGCGACCTGCCGCCGCTGCTGAGCGCCCGCGAGCTGGCCGGGCTGGGCCGCCACCCGCACACCGGATTCACCGGACGCCTCTGGCCCGGCGACCACGAGATCGTCACCTGGGCGCTGACCGCCGTGAACGCGGGCCATCTGGCCGACCGGGCGGTGACCGAGCTGTCCGACGGCGAGCGCCAGCGGGTCCTCGTCGCCCGCGCTTTGGCCCAGGAACCGGCGGCGATCTTGTTGGACGAGCCGACCGCCTTTCTCGACGTCACCTCCCGGGTGGCGCTCATGGGCCTGCTGCGCCGTCTGGCTCGCGAGAAGAACCTGGTCATCGTGGTCTCCACGCACGATCTGGAGCTGGCGCTGCGGGTCGCCGACCGGATGTGGCTGATCGACCCGGCGGGCCGCCTGCACACCGGCACCCCGGAGGAGCTGACCTCGCGGGAGGTGATCGGCGCCGCCTTCGACGGCGGTGAACTGGCCTTCGACGCGACCTCCGGCATGTTCGTGCTCCAGAGCGGGGCCAGCGGTACCGTCCGCGTCCTCGCCGAAGGTCTGCACGCCGCCCTGCTGGAGCGGGCGCTGGCCAGGGAGGACTGGCGTACGGCCGGCGCCGGGCCCGCCGAGCTGGCGGTGGAGTGGACGGGCGACGGCTACCAGGCGGCCTACGACGGCACCATCCACCGGTTCGCCACCTTGCCCGACCTGGCCGCCTGGACGCGTACGGCGCGCTCCGGGCTCGCCGTCGCCCGGCCCGGGCTGCTGCCCGCCGCACCGCCGATGGTGTCGGTGGCGGTCGCCGACGTCTCCACGATCAGCGGTTACTTCGAAGTCGGGATCGGCCCGATCGACACCGAAGCGGGCTGGCGACCGCTCACCGACCTGCTGGCCGACCTCGAATCCCTGCGGCGGCGGATCACCGACGTCGCCGAACGCTTAGGGACCGACGAGACCCGAGTGGCGGCCTCCATCCTGTTCCAGGGGTTGGCCGCCCGGCTGTGGTCACCGGTCATCGGCGCGGCGGTGGCCCACGACCTGCTCCTGGACCTGGGCCCTTCCCGCCTCCACTGGCGGGAGGCGCCCAGCGGGCCGCTGCCGCTGCGCGCCGAGCGCCCGAACGGCTGGCAGGTCCTCGCCCCCGCCAGGGTCGCCGGAGCGCTGCACCACACCGTGGTGACCGAGCTGCTGGAGCCGCTGGCGCAGGCCGTAGGGGAGATCGTGAAGATCGCCCCCGGGCTGCTGTGGGGCAACGCCGCCTCCGCCCTGGCCGGAACCATCCGGACCATCGCCCGACAGCGCCCCGAACTCGCCGCGCGAACCATCGTGCTCGGCCGCGAACTGCTCGCCCTGGGAGTGCTTCAGGGCGGCGGCGACCTGGTCGAACCCGCTCCCGGACAGCCGTTCTTCGTTCGGCGCAGTTGCTGCCTGTACTACCGCCTGCCTAACGGCGGCAAATGCGGCGACTGCGCCCTCATCGACCCCGACACGCGCCGCGAGCAGTGGGCGCTGACCCTGCGACAGGCCGGAGGACCCGCATGAGCCACACCGTCGTCGAGGAACACGGCACCGGCACCCTGCACGTGTGGGCGCTGCCCACCGACGAGCGCACCTTGCTGTCGCTGGTCACCGACATCTTCGAGCACCACTGGGAGCACATCTGGTTCGGGGTCATCGTCCAGGGCGCGGCCTGGGAGGTCGCCGCCCCCAACGCGCCCGAACGCATCAGCCTGTACGACGGATATGTCACCGTCGACTTCGGCCGCTGGCACTTTCACCTGTGCATCGGCGAGCACACCGCCAGCGGCCCCGAACTCGGGCGGATCCGCCGCTGCGCCCGCGCCGAGCTCTACCGCTCGATCAGCGCCGACGGCCACCCCGTCTCCTGGGGGATGCGGATGTTCAACGGCCAGGGCGACCAGCTGATGACCGTGCTGCTGCCCAACCCGTTCCTCACCGACCGCCAGCAGATCCTCGACCCGCCCGACTACGACCGGCTGATCGCCTGGGACGAGCTTCGAGCCGCCTATCTCGGAATCGGCCCCGATCCATTGGACCGCGCCGGAAAGGGCTTCAAGCACGGATAAGAGGGGGGCTCCGCCGCCGTGTGGCGTCGTGTGCTGGAAGCGTGACGGTGCGGGAGAGCTACCGGGTGCCCGGAGTCAGCACGTATGGCGGTCGCGTATCGCGCCGCCAGCCCGCCTGAGGAAGGAACGCATGAAAAGGATCACCGTGTGCCGGGACTGCTGCTGCGGGAGCGTGCGGAAGGTACCCGCCCTCGACCACGACGAGCAGATCCGCCGGTTGGCCGAGGTCGCCGACGTCCGCGTGACCGAGTGCCTTGACGTGTGCGACCAGGCCAATGTTCTCATCGTGCAGCCGACCCCGGAGGGGCGGGCGGCCGGTGGCCGTCCGGTGTGGCTCGCCCTCGTCAACGACGAGGATGCCACGGCCGATGTCGCCGAGTGGGTTCGCGCTGGTGGTCCCGGCCTGGTTCCGTTGCCGCCGATCCTTGAGCTGTACCGTTTCACCCCGCCGCGCCGCTTGCCGCCCCGCGAGGTCGACCCTCCGATGACGAACACCTCAACCGCGCGCCGGTGACATCGGTCCGGCGAAAAGACCAGCGTGTGGTGCTGAAGCCACTCCGCGCCAGGATTGCCGAGCCTTTGTCTCCACCCGCACTTCCCAGGACAAGGGTGCCCTGCTTGTGCGCATCGACCCGCTTCGTGTGATGATGATGCCGAAGGCGAGCGCGGACTGAGGAAGCCGGTGTGAATCCGGCGCGGTCCCGCCACTGTGATCGGCGAGCGAATCCCCACCATGCCACTGCCCCTCTCCGGGGTGGGAAGGCGGGGACGAGCCTCGACCCGAGAGCCAGGAGACTCACGCGGTCGCCTCCTCGATGAACTGGGGCGGATTTCCCCGGAGAGGAGTGGGCTCTCGTGCCCGTCGAGCCGGTGGCCGCGCCGAGAATCCCTGAAGTGTTCCCTCTTTCAGATCCGCCCCGTTGCGCAGATTCCGTGAGAGGAACACGTCATGACGGGCAGACGCCCCATTCCCCTGCTGCTCGCCCTCCTGGTGTCCGGAGTGCTGGCCGCCTGCGGCGGCATCCCGGCTGAGAATGTCCCGGCCGCCGCTCCGGCGGCCTCCGCGCCTGCGGGCTTCCCGGTCACCCTTGACAACTGCGGGGTGAAGAGCACGTACGAGCAGCCGCCGCGGCGGGCGATATCCATGAACCAGCACGCCACTGAGGTGATGCTGGCGCTCGGCCTGGAGAGGTCGATGATCGGCACCGCCTACCTCGACGACAAGGTGCTGCCGGAGTATCAGGCGGCCTACGACGCCATCAAGGTCGTCTCGAAGGAGTACCCGGCGTATGAGGCCCTGCTGGCCGAGGAGCCCGACTTCGTCTACGGCGGCTTCGGCAGCACCTTCGACGAGAAGGAGGGCCGCAGCCGGGACGCCCTGCACAAGGCCGGCATCAAGACATACCTGAATATCGAGGGGTGCGCCGAAGGTGCGGTGTCCCTGGACCTGATGAACACCGAGATCCGCAATGTCGCGAAGATCTTCGGCGTCTCCGACCGGGCCGAACCGTTGATCACCACACTGCGGGCGACCCTCGACGGTGTGAAGGCCAAGCTCGGCGACACCGCCCCGGTCAAGCTGTTCGTCTACGACAGTGGCGACAAGACCGCCTTCACCGCCGGCGGCAAGGGCGTCGGCAACGAGATCATCAAGCTGGCCGGGGCACAGAACGTGTTCGCCGACGTCGACAAGATGTGGGGCGACGTCTCATTCGAGCAGGTCGCCGAGCGCGCGCCCGACTGGATCGTCATCTACGACTACGGCGACCAGCCGGTGGCCGACAAGGAGAGGTTCTTGCTGGCCAACCCGGCGCTGAGGGACGTACCGGCCATCAGGAACAAGCGGTTCGCGGTGCTGCCTTTGTCGTCGGTGGTCCTCGGCGTACGGGCGCCCGGAGCCGTCGAGGCGCTGGCCCGCCAGTTGCACGCCGACCGCTTCAAGTGAGACCAGTTCAAGTGAGCGAACCGGTCGCAGGCGCCGTGCCGTTGGCGCAGCGCCCGGGGGTGCCGTATCCGATCGTGCTCGGCCTGCTCGTGCTCCTGGTCGGTGGGGCGCTCACCGCGGCCGTCGCGGCCGGGTCGGTGGCCCTGCCCGCAGGGCAGGTGTGGGGCATCCTGCTCCACAACCTGCATCCCGCCCTGGCCGAACCGGCCTGGACACCGGTGCGGGAGACCATCGTGATGGACGTACGGCTGCCGCGGGTCGTCCTGGCGGGGGTGATCGGCGCGGGCCTGTCGGTCTGCGGCATGGCCCTCCAAGCGCTGGTGCGCAACCCGCTGGCCGACCCGATGCTGCTGGGAGTCTCTTCTGGCGCGAGTGTCGGGGCGGTCACTGTGGTGGTGTTCGGCTTGAGCGTGTTCGGCGCGTTCAGCCTGCCGATCGCGGCCTTCCTCGGCGCGCTGGCCGCGCTGGTGGCGGTCTACTTCCTGGCCCGCTCGGGCGGGCGTATGACGACGGTGCGGCTGGTGCTGGCCGGGGTGGCCATGGCCGAGGTGCTCTCGGCCGTGGCCGGCTTCCTGATCGTGACCTCCAACGACCCGCACAAGACGCAGGCGGCGGTGCGCTGGATGCTGGGCGGCCTGGCCGGCACCACCTGGACGGTGGTGTGGATCCCGGCGATAGCCGTCCTGGCCGGGACCCTCGCGCTAGTCGGGGTGTCGCGGCCGCTGAACCTGCTGCTGGCAGGGGAGGAGGCCGCGGCCTCGCTCGGGCTGGATGTGCACCGTTTCCGGGCGGCGCTGTTCGTGCTGGTCGCCATGATGATCGGCACGATCGTCGCGGTCAGCGGGGCCATCGGCTTCGTAGGGCTGATCATGCCGCATGTCGTCCGGCTGCTGATCGGCGCCGATCACCGCCGGGCGCTCCCGGCCACCGCGCTGCTGGGCGCGGCCTTCCTCATCGTGGCCGACCTGGCCGCCCGCACCCTGATCGCGCCGGAGGAGATCCCGGTGGGCATCATCACCGCGCTGGTCGGCGGGCCGTTCTTCCTGTGGTTGATGCGGAGGCGCTCCAAGTGACACTGACCGTGGAGAACGTGTCGGTCCGCGTCGGCGACCGCGACCTGGTCCGCCAGGTCTCGTTCGAGGTCGCCGAGGGGGAGATGCTCGGCTTGGCCGGCCCGAACGGGGCGGGTAAGTCGACGCTGCTGCGCACCCTCTATCGGGCGCGTAGGCCGACCGGCGGCCGGGTGCTGCTGGACGGTGAGGACGTGTGGCGCATGCCCGCGGGGCGGCTGGCCCGTCAGCTGGCCGCGGTCCTGCAGGAGAGCGGCGGCGACTTCGAGCTGTCGGTGTACGACGTCGTCGCCATGGGCCGCACCCCGCACAAACGGGCCTTCGACGGCGACAACGTGGCCGACAAGGCGATCATCGCCGACGCGCTGGGGCGGCTGGATGTGGCCGATCTGGCGCACGCGCCCTTCGACCGGCTCTCGGGCGGGGAGAAGCAGCGGGTGCTGATCGCGCGGGCGCTGGCCCAGCGGCCGACCACGATGGTGCTGGACGAGCCGACCAACCACCTGGACCTGCGCCACCAGTTGGACGCGCTGAACCTGGTACGCGGCCTCGGCGTCACCGCGGTGGTCGCCCTGCACGACCTCAACATGGCCGCCGCCTTCTGCGACCGCGTCTGCGTCATGGACGCCGGTCGCGTCGTCGCTCTCGGCACCCCCGCCGACGTGCTGACCCCCGCCCTGCTCGCCGAGGTCTACCGGGTGGACGCCGAGGTGGCGATCCACTCGGTGACAGGGGTGCCGCAGGTGAGTCTCCGAACCGCAGGGAGCCGCGCCACGAAATAAAACCTTTTTGCGCAAAAGCCGGATCCGCCATCCGGCTTGTTAGCCGTGCGATTTTAAAGAACGGAGCTTCGGCACAATGGAATCGGCATCGACTGAATCGATTCTGACGGCCCTCGAAGAGGTCGCCGGGTTCGGCTCGTTCTTTTCTCTGCGCATCGGCGGCGACGCGGCCGGGTGGCACGACGTGAAATGCGACTACGAACGCGGTTTCACCGACCTGGTGGAGGCGACGGCCACCAGGTACGGCACCCGTGAGCTGCGCATCGGCGCCTCGATCGCCCAGCTCGGCCACGCCGCGCGGCTCTGGTCTCCACTCCTGGCCACCGTGCTCACCCACGCGGTGGTGCCCGACCTGACCCGTCTGGACCGCGCCGACGAGGGCCCGGATCTCCGCCTGCCTACTCCTACGGGATGGCATTACGAATCACCGGCCCAACTCTATGACCTGGTGATTCGCCGCCACCTGGAACCGCTGGCGGCCGGCCTGCGGGTTAAGGTCGCCCCCGGCCTGCTGTACGGCAACGCCGCCTCCGCCCTGGCCGAGGCAGGTCGCGCGATAGCCGCCATGCGCCCGGACCTGGCCGGACCCGCCACCGGCCTGGTCACCGACCTGCTGGCCCGCGGCCATCTGGCGGGAAAGGGAGCGCTCATCTCCCCTGAGCTGGCTTTCCGGCGCACCACGTGCTGCCTTTATTACCGGGTGCCCGGCGGTTCCAAATGCGATGACTGCTCATTGGCGAAGAAATGAATTCTTGAATTCACCGCGACCGTATGCCTATGGTGTTGCGTGTAGTTCGCACCTGCAAATCACCTGCAGAAGGAGGAGGCGCATGGCACACCACGGATTCGCCGAGCCCGAGGGCCCGCAGGACTGCCTGAAGTCCCACACTCCGGCGGTGGACTCGCCGTTCGAGTGGCGCCAGGACGACGACGAGTAGATCGCCCCGAGCCGGGGCCCCTCACCGGGCCCCGGCCTCTCCCCGGCCCCTTCAGGAGGAGCGTTCGTGATCGCACAGGTCCGCCGCGACGCGCCCGGCGACCCCGTCGTGCCCAGCCTGGTCTCCTACTCCGCCTTCCCCATCGAGGGCACGGAGGTGACCGGCGGTGCGGCCCTCGGCGACGAGGAGGCGGCGCGGGCGGCCGCGATCGGAGAGGCGATCGAACGCCACTGCGCCAACCAGGTGCCCGCCGGGCTGCGCCGGGCCGCCTACCACGACCTGACCGAACCCGCCGCCGACCCACGCGCGTTCGCCCTCTACTCGCAGGGCCAGTACCGGGCGCGCGGGTTCCCGTTCGTCGCGATGACCCCCGATCTGGAGATCGCCTGGGCGCCCGCCACCGACCTGGTCTCCGGCGAGCGGGTCCTGGTGCCCGCCTCGCTGGTGTACGTGAACTACTTCACCGGCCCCCGCCGCGCCGAGCCGCTCACCAACTACCCCGTCCTCGCCGGGACCGCCGCCGGCACGACCCCGGAGCAGGCCCGGCAGGCGGCGCTGCGCGAGGTCCTCGAACGCGACGCCGTGACCACGTGGTGGGCCAGCACCACGGCGGCCTCACCACTGCCCAGGCCCGCGGGCGGCCCGCTGGTCACGGCGCTGGCCCAGGCCGAGGAGGCGGGGTTGACGGTGTCCCTGTTGCGGGTGCCCTCGACGTTCGACGCGACCGTGGCGGCGGTGTTCGTCGAGGACCGCGCGCACCGGGTCGTGGGGTTCGGCAGCGCCTGCCGGGCAGATGAGCAACAGGCCGCGGCCAAGGCGTTCACCGAGGCCGTCGGCACCTACGAGACCGGCCGCGTCCTGCTGCGCCGCGACATCGGTCGGCGCCCCTACCTGCGGCGGCGCGCCGACCGGCGCTACCTCGACGCCTTGGCGCGCGGCTGGCGCGACGTCAACGACGTCCGCCTGCACGTCCAGGTCTACCTCGACGAACGCCTCCAGGGCGAGGTGCTGGACCGGCTGCGCCTCCCCGGCGGCCCACCGCTGCCGCCGGAGACCACCGGGCCGCTGCGCTCGCTCACCGAGCGGGGTTTTCGCGCCTACGCCGTCGACCTGACCACCCCGGACGCCGGGGACGCCGGGTTGCACGTGGCCCGGGTGCTGGTGCCCGGCCTGTACTGCGACGCCCCGGCGGCCTTCCCGTTCCTCGGCGGGACCCGGCTGCCCGCCTCACCTGACCTTGTACGGCAACCCCTGCCGTTCGCCTGACCTCTCGCCTGACCCCGAAGAAGGAGAACGCATGCGGCTCGGACTGGCCATGGGCTACGGCGGCGAACCCATGCACGAGGTGCTCCCGGTGATCAAACGCGCCGAGAGCATCGGCGTCGACTCGGTGTGGAGCGTCGAGGAGTACGGCCCCGACGCCGTCAGCGTGCTCGGATACCTCGCCGCCGTGACCGACCGCATCGAGCTGGGCACCGCGATCATGCAGATCCCGGCCCGCACCCCCGCCGCCACCGCGATGACCCTCGACGTGCTGTCCGGCGGCCGTTTCCAGCTCGGGCTGGGCCTGTCGGTGCCGTGGATCGTGGAGGGCTGGCACGGCCTGCCGTACGAGCGCCCGCTGCGCCGCACTCGCGAGTACGTCGAGATCGTGCGCCGGGCCATCGCCCGCGAGGATCGGGTGCACTACGAGGGCGAGCTGTACACGCTGCCTTACACCGGACCCGGCTCGACCGGCCGGGCCCGCGCGATCCGCTCGGAGATGACGCCGCTGCGGCCCCGCATCCCCGTCTACCTGGCCGCCATCGGCCCCGGCAACCTCGCGCTCACCGGCGAACTGGCCGACGGCTGGCTGTCGGGCATGTACGCCCCCGAACACGAGAGCGCCATCCTGGCCCCGCTCGACGAAGGGCTGACGCGCGCAGGAAGGCAACCCGAAGACGTGCGGATCTGCCCCATCCTCTACGTCGCCCACGCCCCCACGATCGCTGAGGGCCGCGAAAAGCTGCGCCCCCTGTACGCCCATCTCATCGGCGCCTCCTCCCCGGGCGTGCGCAACACCTACGCCGACGTGGTCGTCCAGATGGGCTACGAGGGCCCCGCCCGCGACATCCGCAAGCACTTCACCGACGGCGACCGGGCCGCCGCCGTCAAAGCCGTCCCCGACCGGCTGCTGGACGAGGTGGCCCTGATCGGCCCCATCGAGGCGATGACCGAACGGCTGGCCGTGTGGCGCGCCTCCAGGGTGGACACCGTCATCCTGCTCGACCGCGACACCGCCTTGCTGGAAGCGGCGCGGGCCGTCTTGTGAGACGCGTGTGGGCGCTGACCGTGCCCCTGCTCGTGGCCGGGCTCACCCAGATCATCGTCAACATCGTCGACACGATCATGCTGGCCCGCCACTCCACCACGGCTCTGGGCGCCTTCGCGCTGGCCGCCCCCGTCTACCTGATCGCCCTGGTCGTCGTGCGCGGCTGGGCGACCGCCGTACAGATCAAGGTCGCCCAGGCCCACGGCGCGGGTGACGCGGGCGCGGTGGTCCAGGTGGTGCGGGTGGGCCTGGCCACCTCGGCCCTGGCGGGCCTCGCCATCGGGGCCGTGCTGTACGCCGTCGCCGAGCCGGTGCTCGCCCTGCTGGGCGCGCCGGCCGAGCTGATCGGCCCCGGCGGCGCCTACCTGCGAATCCTGGCCTTCGCGGTGCCGTTCGCCGCCGCGTCGTTCACCCTGCAGAGCGCCTGCTCGGGCGTCGGGGTGACCCGCGCCGCCATGTACAACGCCCTGGTGGTCAACGCGGTGAACCTGCCGTTGGGCCTGCTGCTGATCTTCAACGCCGGGCTCGGCATCGAGGGCGCCGCCTTCGCGACCCTGGCCGCCACGGCGGCCGGGACCGCCGTCCTGCTCGGATACGCTCGCGCCAGGCTGCCCCAGATCCCCGGCGACGGCCGGCCCGTGGTCCGGACGCTGTGGACCCTCGGCTGGCCGGAGATGAGCGCGATGGGCGTCGGCTACCTCAACGAGGCGCTGATCGTGGGCTTCGCGGCCCGGATGGGCACCCCGGAGCTGGCCGCCTACCGGATCACCGACAACCTGCTGCTCGTCGTCTTCACCGTGATGGCATCGGTGTCCTCGGCCATCGCCATCCTCGTCGGGCACGAGGCGGGTGCCGGGCACCGGGCCGCCGCCGAACGGTGGCGCAGCGTCGGAATCCGGTTGCTGCTGATCGTGTACGCGGTCCCGTCCGCGCTGGTCCTGCTCGGCGGAACGGCCCTGCTGGGGTTGTTCACCGCCTCCGCCGAGGTCGTCACGCTGGCCTGGCAGGTGGTGCCCCTGGCACTGTTCAGCATGGCGCCGATGGTGTGGGCGATGGCCTACGGCAGCTTCCTGCGCGCTTACGGCGACACCCGGTCGGTGATGGTCGCGAACGTCGCCGGCGACTACCTGCTGCTGATCCCGCTGAGCTGGCTCCTCGGGCTGATCTTCGGCTTCGGCCTGCTGGGCATCTACGCGGCATGGACCGCCTTCGCCGTCATGCTTGCCCTGCTGCTGCGGATCCGCGCCCGCCGCACGGCATCGCCGGCCGCTCAAGGATCCGCGGAAGTGGCGGGGTGAGCCGGTCCACAAACCAGCACGGGTGGGCATCATCCCAGGGCGGCTCGAAGAACGTCGGGCGCCTCGGCCAGGGAGGGGCCGTACCAGGTCAGGTGCCGACCGCTGACCAGCGCGGTGGGCGTTTCGGGGAAGAAGCCGGTGCCGTCCTCGGCAGTGAACCGGTAGGGCTCGTCGGGAAGGACGACGAGGTCGGCGCCCGCCGCCAGCAGGTCCGGCAGGGCCACCTTCGGATAGCGCTCGGGGTGGCCGGCGTAGAGGTTGCGGACGCCGAGCCTGAGCAGGAGGTCACCGGCGAAGGTGTCGCGTCCCAGGACCATCCAGGGTTTGCGCCAGATGGGGATCACAGCTCTCCGTACCTCCGTGACCGACGGGGCGGACCACGCCCGTTGCGCGGCGGCGAGCCAGGGTGGCTCGGGCAGGCCGCAGGCCAGCGTGAGTGCCCGGCGCAGGGAGGTGAAGGACTCCTCCAGGGTGCGGATCCTCGTCACCCACACCGGTATCCCGGCCGCGCGCAGCGTCTCCAGGTCGGCCAGGCGGTTCTCCTCCTCGTTGGCCAGCACCAGGTCCGGCTCAAGGGCGATGATCGCGGCCAGGTCGGGGTTCTTGGTGCCGCCGATCCGCCGCACCGCCAGCCCCGCCGGATGGGTGCACCAGCCGGTCGCGCCGACCAGCAGGTGCGGGGCGGTCTCGGCGAGCGACTCGGGGAGCGAGGGCACGAGCGAGACCACGCGGCGTACGGCACCGTGCGGCGTGCAGGGGGTACCCAGGTCGTCAAGCATCGTCGACGTCACCTCCGTCGCGGCCGGTCACGGCGTCCACGTCAGCTCGACCGAGTGGGCGGTACACCGCAAGCCGGCTGATGTCACCTGGGCCGCCGATCACGACCACCTCACCGGACAGGTCGCCCCTGCTCAGATCTCCGCTCCTTCGCCGGGACCTCTGGGGCGGGTCGGGCGAGACCGGCGAGTGAACGGCAGTCCCGCCGCCGTCCACGCCTGAAACCCCCCGATCACATCCGTGGCATGCGGCAAGCCGACCGCTCTGAGGGACAGAGCCGCCAGGCTCGATGAGTACCCTTCATCGCACAGGACGATCCACCGGATGTCCGCGTGCACCGCCTCGGGTATCCGTGACGAAGAACTCGGGTCCAGTCGCCACTCCAAGTGGTTGCGCTCGATGACGATGGCTCCCGGCACCTCGCCGGCGCGGCGCTGGAAGGCGGGCCGGGTGTCCACGAGGAACGTGTCCTGCTCCTGTGCCGCCGTCCATGCCTCGGCCGGGTGCAGTCGTCGCAGCCCGGCCCGGGCCGCGGCCAGCACGTTGTCGATGCCCATGGCGCTCCTGCCCGGTCGCGGCTGCTCGGCGGAGGCGGACGGGAATCGAAACCCCCGCGCCGAGATACGCGGCGCCACCGGTTTCGAAGACTGGGAGGACCACCAGGCACCTGAACGCCTCCATCCGGCATCCTAACGATCAATGACTCCCATATGGAGTTCTGTCGTTTTCGGGAAGGTCGGCATGTCGAGCCGCTCCGGCAGCGGGACGACCACCCGGCGGTAGGTGACATGCTCAAGGCTCGTCGACGTCATCGTGGGAGGACGCCCAGCGGGTTTCTTTCAGGAACCGGGCCCCAGCAGCCCGCTCAACGGCGGCCGGTCACCTCCGGTGGAGGTCCAGCGAGGGCCGTCCGGGGTGTCCGCGACCAGCACCCCGCCACGCAGCAGTGCCGCGCGCAGCGCGTCCGCGAGGTCGTAGCGTCCCTGGCGGCGCAACTCACCGCGCAACGCGAGTACGGACTCGACCAGGGAGGCGACCAGATCCCCCGGATACGGGGAGTTTGGGCGGGCGCCCAGCTTCGTGATCAGCAGTCGCAGGCTCTCTCGGGCGTGCTCGACACCCCCTTCGTCCTCCTCGGTGTCGGCGCCCCAGCGGGCGACCTCGCTCTCCAGATCGAGCACGGCCCGGACCGCGTCGGCGGCGTCGTGCCCGGCCAGCGCGGAGGCGAAGCGCTCCTCGCACGAGCGGGTCGTCTCCGCCAGGCTGACCTGGCGAGGCGCCGGCGAGAGGACCGGCGGCGAAGCACCGTTCCCCGTCGTCTCGCCGCGGGCCAGGCGGCGGATCTCCTCCAGGTTCGTGCTCGTCCCCGCAGGCAGGACGGCCTGGGAGCCGGGCCGACGGATCGTCACGCGGCCCCGGCCGGCGACCCGAGCCTCCTCGGTGTTCAGGTCGACGACCAGCGCGGTGTGCTCGTCGATCCCCAGGACGGCGGCGCCCGGCGGCAGTTCGGCCTCCATCCGGGTCAGCCGTCGCTCGCCCAGATAGCAGTAGCGGGTGTCGTGGGTGCCGCCCTCGGTGTTGTCGTAGTGCGGGATGAGTGCCACCGTGAGCCCGAGGACGCCCAGCAGGTCCAGGCCTGGCCGCCAGTGAGGGGCGGCGCCCACCTTGTAGATCTCGTACACCGGCACCGTCGCCACACCCGCCGTGCAGGCCGCGGCCGAGGCCAGCACCGTCGCCCCCTCCCTCGCCCGCAGGCGGGCACGCAGGTCGCCGGCGACGTGCGTCGTCGTCCACCGCTCAAGGGCGAAGGTGGGGCTGCCGGGGCCGGAGAACACCCAGTCGGCGCCCGCGACCTCGTCGCTCCCCTCCACCTCCAGCCCCACACTGCGCGCGAAGTACCCCCGGGCCCGGGCGGAGATGCCCGCGGCGTTCTCCTGGAACGCGTACGGGGTGTCGAGCAACACCGCTCGCGCCCCGCCACCCAGCCTGCGGACCACCGAGCGATGAACCTCGACCATCGTCGGGCTCGTCTCACCCGACCCCATGAGCACCAGCACCCCAGGCCGTCCCGGCATCGAACTCCGCCTCTCCGTCGTCCTGCGCCAAGCCACGCACAGGAACGCCCCGGCGGCAATAGCATCTCTGCGACAAAGGCGTTGTTGCATAACCAGCGCAACAGTGCGGCCAGACGACGGGACACCCTGTGAACGAGCAGCTCAGCCACCTCGTACCGGTATCGGTCGAGATCCTGTTGCTGCGGGCCGACCCGGTGGGCACCTGGCACTACCGGCGCGTGGTGACGTCGCTGGACAGGGGGGAAAGCCCGGACGAGGCGGTCCGCCGCGCCAGTGGGGTCACCGCCGAGGCGACGTCCACCGTGGTGCACTCCACCAGCTGGCGCTACCAGCCCGAGGGCCAGGTCATTCTCACGTATGCCGTATGTCCTGATCCTGCCGCCGATCTGCCGGCGATCGCGCTGACGGACTTCCAGCTCGCCAGGGGGAGCGCGCCCTCGGCGCCTTCCCCCGAACGCCTGCAGGTCGAGAACGTGGTCGCCCACGCCCTGCGGCACCTGACCTTCCTCGTGCTGACCGACCCGGTCGTGGGCGAGGCCCTCACCCGCGACCCAGCCCTGGCCGCCGGCTTCGACGCCCTCCGGCGCGACGCCGTACCGCTTGACGTCGCCGGAGGACTACGACCCGCCGAACGGTGAGGACGCTCGCGTGAGCGCGAGTCCGCTCGCGGAACGGAATGGCCGCTGGAGAGATGCGCCCGCATACCGGGAACCGGTCAACGGGAGTCCCGGCGTGACATGATCAACCGCTCGCCGCCCGCCAGGGCGACCGCTCGCCACCCCCGGGCGCGGTAGAGGCCCAGGGCCGCAGCGGCGCGAGTGTGAGTGGTCAGCCAGCGCGTTCCGGGCGCGGCGCGGGTGAGTACGGCGTCATGGAGTGCGGCTCCGAGCCCCAGCCCGTGCCGCTGCGGCAGGACGGCCAGCTCCTTGAGCGTGAAATCCGGGCCCGGCTTGTCGTGGCAGGTGAGTCTGGCCAGATGCGAGCAGCGCACGCCGTAGGCGAAGCCGTACAGCTCCTCACCGCCGAAGGCCAGGGCGAGCACGAATCCAGGGCGCCTGCTGTCGGCGAGCAGTCGCGCGGCCACACCTCTTGCGGCGGGGTACGGCTCGCGCCAGGGCGGCCGGGTGAAGACCTCCTCGCCCACATCGGCCACGGCCACGAGAAACCGGGTGGCAGCGTGGGGGACGACTATCTGGATGTGCGGAGGTGCGGCGCCCGACCGCCCGGTTGGACCATTCACCAAGGAAGGACGGACGGTGGGCGCCGCGGTCATGGGGTCAGGCGCCCTTGGCCGCGTCGAAGCGGGCGATGACGTCGTTCCAGTTGATCAGTGACCACAGCTGCTCGACGTAGTCGGGGCGCACGTTGCGGTACTGCAGGTAGTAGGCGTGCTCCCAGGCGTCGAAGACCAGCAGCGGGGTGGTGTTCACACCGACGTTGCCGTGGTGGTCGTACACCTGCTCCACCACCAGGCGCCGGCTCAACGGTTCCCAGGCCAAGATGCCCCAGCCCGATCCCTGCACCGTCGCGGTGGCGGTGGTGAGCTGCTTCTGGAAGGCCTCGAAGGAGCCGAAGTGCTCGGTGATCGCCTCGCCGAGGGCTCCGTCGGGGCGGTCGCCGCCGTCGGGGGAGAGGTTCTGCCAGAAGATCGAGTGCAGCACGTGGCCGGACAGGTTGAAGGCGAAGGTCTTCTCCAGCCCGACCAGCCCGCCGAACTCGCTCTTGTCGCGCGCCTCGGCCAGCTTCTCCAGGGTGTCGTTCGCGCCCTTGACGTAGGCGGCGTGGTGCTTGGCGTGGTGCAGCTCCAGGATCTCCCCGGTGATCGCGGGCTCCAGTGCCGCGTAATCGTAAGGCATATCCGGAAGGGTGTAGTCACCCATGGGCATCTCCTCTGTGAACCTCTAGTGCATGTATCTCGCAATAACAATAATCATGCAACTAGCCGAGAGGGTGCGAGGCATGCCACCGCGAACCCTCAGCCGGTCCGGCACCGCAGGCAGCGGCCGCGCAACACCTGGCCCGAGGGGGTGATCTCGAATCCGGTTCGCGCCAGCAGGCTCGCCGCCGTCTGCGCCAGGTCCTCGACGGCCATATCGGCCAGGACCCCGCAGCGCTCGCACAGGAGGTGGTGGTGCGGGGCCGCGGCGATGCCGAAATGCGCCTGCCCGGTGTGCTCCACGCTGTGCAGGAGGCCGTGTTGGGTCATCATCGTCACGTTGCGGTAGACGGTGGAGACGCTGATCGTCGGCTGGGCCGCCGTCACCAGATGATGCAGTCTGGAGGCACTGAGGTGGGCGGAGGCCTCCACCAGGATGGACAGGATCATCATGCGGGGGATGGTCCGGCGCAGCCCCTTGCCGCGCAGGACCTCCTCGAACCCGGCGACCGTGTGCTTCACGTCGACGTCTTCCACCTCGGTGCCCTTCACCTCGATCGCGCTCTTACGGTGAACATGATCAAAGCGCCGCCGTCCGCTGGCGGAGGCGCACCACCCGGCCGCCACGCCGGTATCCGCCGACAAGGCTTGGGGGATACCTCGATGTGGACCGCCTTCCTCGGGCTCCGGGGCGGCCTGTAGTTCGTACGCCCGCGTTCGCTGTCACCTTGACCGTCTCGCGATGATGTTGCAAGTAGCCTGCTGTTGCAACTTCTATGCAGTTAGGTGGGCCGGTGAGCGATGCGTTCGTTCGCAGCCCTCCCTCGGCGGTGACGCCTGAGCGGATCCGCCGCGCCTGCGAACTGCCGGCCCGGCCGCGCCATTTCCTTGATCGTCGCTTAATGCCACTTGCTAGCAATTGCAACATATGCGCAGAATGTGGTGGTTTCGCGCATGACGATCAGTTGACCTCGCATCTTCGGAGACTCGCCACATGAGCCGCCCGCCCCGTATCACCCCGACCATCTGGCGGCAACGCGCCACCGAAGGCGGTACCCCGATCATGAGAAGGCTGCTCGTCGTGGCAGTCGCTCTGACGCTGGCCGCCTGCTCACCGGCTCCCGCCACCCAGCAGGCGGCGGCGCCGCAGGCCGGTTTCCCGGTCACGGTGGAGAACTGCGGGCGCGAGCTCACGTTCGACAAGCCGCCCGCCAAGGTGGTGACCGGCTACCACCCCTCCTTGGAGACCCTGCTCGCGCTCGCTCTGGGTGATCGGGTCGCCGGGCGCACGAACTTCTCCGAGAGCCCGTTCCTGCCGGGGCAGCAGGAGCAGTACGCCAAGATCCCGGAGATCTCCGGCACGATCATGCTGCCGCAGAAAGAGGTCATGCTCTCCCAGGGCGCGGACTTCGTCCTGGACAACGCGATGGCCGGCTTCGACGCCGCCGGCGGTTACGCCACCGTGGAGGAGCTGGACGCGGCCGGCTCCCCGGTGTACATCCTGGGCGGCTGGTGCAGCCCCGAGGAGGTGCTCGAGTTCACCATCGACGACACCTACACCGACCTGCGCAATCTCGGCGCCATCTTCGGTGTCCCCGACCGCGCCGACGCGCTGATCGCCGAACTTCAGAGCGGGCTTGCCGACGTCACCAAGCGCGTCGCCGGCCGTAGCCCGGTCAAGGTGCTGGCCACCGACGGCGGCAAGGGCCCGGTCAACGCCTACGGCGGCTCGGGCATCACCCACCAGATGATCACCGCCGCCGGCGGGACGAACGTGCTGGCCGACGTCAAGGGCGACTACACCGAGGTCAGCGCGGAGAAGGTCAGCGCCGCCCAGCCCGAGGCCGTCCTGATCAGCGACTACTCCACCCTGCGCGGCGAGGACATGCCGAGCTCACCGGCGAAGGCCGCAGAGGCCTTCGCCATCGCCAAGAACAGCCCCGCGGCCAAGGAGCAGCGCTACCTCGCACTTCCCGTGGCGGCCCAGCACCCCGGCTACCGCAACATCCTGGCCATCGCCGACATCGCCCGCTTCCTGCACCCCGACGCCTTCACCCCGTGACCGGCACGACCCGCCAAAACCCGGCACAAACCCGGCTCAAGCCGAAAAGGCATCGCGCGAACGGGTTCCTCCTGCTCATCGCCGCGCTCGCCGTCGCCGTCGTCGTCTCGACCTGGCTGGCGGTGAGCATCGGCGCGGTGCACGTCGCGCTGCCCCAAGCCTGGGGCATCGTCACCGACCGTCTCCCCTCGACATCCGCCACCAGCTGGAGATCCTGCATCTGGTGCGCGAGCTGGGCATCGCCACCCTCGCCGTGCTGCACGACCTCAACCAGGCCGCCGCCTTCTGCGACCGCCTCTACGTGATGAACGCCGGCCGCATCGTGACCGGCGGGCCGCCCGACCAGGTCCTCACCCCGGACCTGATCCGTCAGGTGTACGGCGTGCGCGCCGTCCACCGCACCCAGCTCGTCTTCGAACGACTCAAGGAGGAGCAGTGATTCCCCGACTGCTGGCCCTGTCTCCATCCATCCGGTGGCGCCTGATAGGGCTCGTGCTGGTGCTGCTGTCCGTCACGGCCACCTACGTCGGCCAGGGCGTGCTCGTCGCACAAGCCCTGGCCCGCATCTTCGCCGGGCACGGCGCGAGCTCGATCACCTGGCTCGTCGCGGGAGTCGTCGCCCTGCAACTCCTGCGCAGCGTCGCGCTGACCGTACGCGAGCCTCTCGCGCTGCGGGTCTCGGGTGCCGTCAAGGCCGAGCTGCGCCGCCGCCTGACCGCCAAGCTGCTGCGGCTCGGCCCCGCCCACGCCCAGCGCGGACGCACCGGCTCCGCGCAGAGCACCCTCGTGGACGGCATCGAGACCGCTGATGCCTACATAGGCAGGTTCCTGCCTCAGGTGACCGCCTCCGTCCTCGGCGCGGTCGCGGTGACCGCGTACCTGTTCACCCTGGATCCGCTGGTCGGCGCCGTCGTCCTGGCCTGCGCGCTGCTCATGCCGGTGTTGCCGCTGGTGTCGGACCGGGTGCTGCGAGACCGCAACGCGGCCTGGTTCCACGGCTACAAGGGCCTGTACGCCGAGAACCTGGACGCGCTGCAGGGCATGGCCACGCTCAAGGCGTTCAACGCCAGTGGCCGCCGCGGCGCCGAGCTGGCCCGCCTCGCCGAGCGGTTCTGCCGCGACTCGATCCGGCTCATGGCCGTCGTCATCGGCTACGTCGGCGGGGTGGCGTTCATCGTCGGTCTGGGCACCGCCGTGGCGCTGGGCACCGGCGCGCTGCGGCTGGCCGCAGGCGAGCTGACCGTCACCGAACTGCTGCTCATCCTGCTGCTCACCGCCGAGAGTTTTCGCCCCCTGAAGGAACTGGAGGCGGCCTACCACTCCAGCTACAACGCCGTCCCCTCCCTCAGGGCCGTCTTCGAGATCCTCGACACCCCCGAACCCGCCCAGGGCACCACCCTGCTCGGCCTGACCGGACCCCCCTCACTGACCTTCGACGAGGTCCTGTTCGGCTACCCCGGCCGGGAACGTCCCGCCCTCGACCGCTTCACCCTCGACATCGCACCCGGTGAACGCGTCGCCCTCGTTGGCCGCTCGGGGGCGGGCAAGACCACCGTCGCCTCCCTGCTGCTGCGCTTCTTCGACCCCGACGCCGGGTGCGTGAGCGTCAACGGCGTCGACGTCCGCGACCTGCCCCTGGAGCGGCTGCGCGCCCTGGTCGCCGTGGTCTCCCAGGACACCTACCTCTTCCACGGCACCGTCCGCCGCAACCTCGCCCTGGCCCGCCCCGAGGCCACCGACGACCGGCTCGAAGCCGCCGCCCGCGCCGCCCAGGCCCACGACTTCATCACCGCCCTGCCTGATGGCTACGACACCGTCGTGGGCGAGCGCGGCCTGAAGTTGTCCGGCGGTGAGCGCCAGCGCATCGCCATCGCCCGCGCCCTGCTCAAGGACGCCCCCATTCTCGTCCTGGACGAGGCCACCTCCGCCGTGGACGCCGCCAACGAGGCCGCTATCCAGCACGCGCTGGACACCCTGTCCGGCGGCCGGACCACCCTGATGATCGCCCACCGGCTGTCCACCGTCCAGGGCGCCGACCGCGTCATCGTCATGGCCGAGGGCCGCATCCAGGAGGCCGGGCCACCTGGCGAGCTCCTGGCCGGCCAGGGTGCCTACGCTCGCCTGGTCGCCGCGCAGAACGGAGCCACCCGATGAGCACCACGGCCACCACCACCGCCACTGCCACCGCCGTCGCGCCCGGCCGTCCCGGCGGCTCCCGCTTCCGGCCCCTGCTGGCGCTGCTCGGCCCGCACCGGCCCCTGTTGCTGATCGCGACGGTCAGCGGCATCGCTCACCACCTGGTCGTCCTGGCCTCGGCCGGCGTCGGCGCGTGGGTCGTCAGTCGCGCCATCACCGGAGCCACACCCGGCGACCTGCGCGGTGGCCTGATCGCCTTGGGCCTCCTGCTGCCCTTCCTGGCCCTCACCCCGTGGCTGGAGTCCTATCTCGCGCACGTGGCCGCCTTCCGCGTGCTGGCCGACGTCCGCGGCCGCGTCTACGCCGCCTTCGAACGCCTGGCTCCCGGCTATCTCCTGCAGCGCCGCTCCGGCGATCTCGGCTCCGCCGCCATCTCCGACGTCGAGCAACTGGAGCTGTGGTTCGCCCACACCCTCAGCCCGCTGATCAGTGCCGTCACCGTCCCTGTCGCCGCCCTCAGCGCGCTGGCGGTCTTCCACCCTGCCCTCGCCGTGGCCCTCGCCCCGGCCCTGATCCTGCTCGCCCTGCTGCCCGCCTGGCTGCGCAAACGGGCCGCCGCCCAAGGCGTGAGGCTGCGCGCCGAACTCGGCGAGCTCAACGCCGAAGCCGTCGACACCCTCCAGGGCCTGCGCGAACTGCTCACCTCCGGTGCCGGGGCCCGCCAGCTCGACCGCCTCGGTGAACAGGACCAGCGCCTCCTGGAGGCCAAACTCGCCCACGGCCGCCGTTCCGGCCTCGAACACGCCGCCACCAACGCCGCCACCACGCTCGGCATGCTCGCCGTGCTCGTCACCGCCGCCCTGCTGACCTCGGCGGGCAGCCTGCAACCGGCGCTGTTCCCCGTCGCCGTCGTCCTGGCCGCCACGACCTTCGCCCCGGTCATCGCCGTCACCGACGTGGCCCGCGACCTCAACCTCGTCATCGCCGCCGCCGACCGCATCATGACCATCCTGAACACCCCCGCCCCGGTCACCGACCGCGTCACCACCCCACCTCCCGCCCCCGTCGAGCCGCATGTGCGTTTCGAGGCGGCCCGTTTCCACTACGGCCCCGACCTGCCCGAGGCGCTCGCCGACGTCTCCTTCGCCATCGCCCCCGGCGAGACCGTCGCCCTGGTCGGCCATTCGGGAGCGGGCAAGTCCACCTGCGCCAGCCTGCTGATGCGCATGTGGGACGTCACCGCCGGCCAGATCACCGTCGGCGGCCACGACGTCCGCGACTTCCCCCAAGAAGACCTGCGCCGCCTGATCACCCTCGTCCCCCAGGACGTCTACCTGTTCAACGTCTCGCTGCGCGACAACATCCGCCTCGGCCGCCCCGAGGCCACCGACGAGGAGGTGGAGGCCGCCGCCCGCGCCGCCCACGCCCACGAGTTCGTCACCGGCCTGCCCGACGGCTACGACACCCTGCCCGGCGAGCTCGGCGCCCGCCTGTCCGGCGGCCAGCGCCAGCGCGTCGCCATCGCCCGCGCCCTGCTCAAGGACGCCCCCATCCTGATCATGGACGAGGCCGTCTCCAACCTCGACGCCGAAAGCGAGCAGGAGGTCGCCGCCGCCATGACCGCCGCCCGCCGCGACCGCACCACCCTGGTCATCGCCCACCGCCTGTCCACCATCCGCACCGCCGACCGCGTCGTCGTCCTGGAAGACGGCCAGGTCGCCGAAGCCGGCACCCACGCCGAACTCCTCGCCGGCCGCGGCGCCTACACGCGGCTCCTCGCCACCCAGCTCACCGACTGATCACATCAAGCATCGCCAGGCGCCAGGGTGGCAGCGTCGTGGGGGAGCCCCTGATGATCCCGCAGCAGGCAGCGGAGCCGACGGCGGCCTGGCGCGTCACGGCGCCCAGGACGCCGCGGATCCGGGCGCCTCACCACGCGTTGATCGATGCTCCCGGGAACTTTCGCTCTCCCGCCTCCGACTATTCCCATGAGTCGGCTCTTGGAGGGAGCTTCGATGGAACGACGGGCGGTACTGACGGGCGGCGCGGTCGCCGGCATGGGAATGCTGATCGGCGAGCAGGCGGCCGCGGCCACGCCGCGCGGCCCGAAGGGGCCTTTGCGGGTACGCATCGTCATGTTCGACGGCGTGGAGGAGCAGGACTTCATCGCGCCACAGGAAGTGTTCTCACTGGCCGGCTGGTACAGCGAAAGGGAGATTGACACCGGCTACATGGTGCTCGGCGAGCCTCGCGTCATCACCGCCGCCTTCGGTACGCGCGTGACGGTCGACCGCGGCTGGCGGCCCGAACAGGCCGACCTGATCATCGTGCCCGGTGGCGGTCGCCCCGGCGAGCCCGGCATCTGGGCGGAGATCAACAACGGGGCGCTCCCGAGAGCGCTCGCCGCGGCCCGCCGCCCGAGGCTCACCATCTCCTCGCTCTGCACCGGCGCGATCATCCTCGCCGCGGCCGGCCTGGTCACCGGCCGTCCCTGCACCACCCATACGGTCGCGAAGAAAGAGCTGGCCTCGCGTGGCGGCGTCGTCAAGAACGCCCGCGTCGTCGACGACGGCGACCTGGTCACCGCGGCCGGCATCACCTCCGGCCTGGACCTGGCGCTGTATCTGATCAAGCGCGAGCTGAACGCGGACGTGGCCGTCAAGGTCGAAGAAGCCCTCGAATACCAGGCCCGCGGCACGATCTGGACCCGATGAGGCAACCGGCCTTACGGCCTGCCCGCTCGCGCTCCAGTCCTGGTTACGTCGAGGGCGGCCCGCAAGGCGGTGCTGGAAGAGTTCACAAAGGGGCCTGCCTCCATCGGTCAGGTGGCGGCCGGGCAGCGGTGACAGCATCCGGGCGAGACCTGACCGGCCGGGTTCGGGAACGGACGGCGAAACCCGCGGCCAATGTCTCGTGAGAGCCCCGCGTCGTGGCAAGCGAACGGCATCTCACGTGAAGGCCCTTCACCGGCCAAGGCTCAGCCCGGCTGAGGTCCGGCTCGTCAGTCGTTCCATTCCGGACGGCGTTTGGCCAGGAACGCGGCCATGCCCTCTCGCGCCGCGGCCGACTGTGAGGACTCGGCCATCACTTCGGTGGCGAGCCGGTAGGCGTCCGCCTGGGACAGGGGCAGCTGCCGGTTCAGGGTGCGCTTGCCGAGGGCCTTGGAGGCGCGGCTGCCGCGGGTGGCGCGGCCGAGCAGGTCGTCGACGGCGGCGTTGAGGTCGGCGGCGGGCACCACCCGGTTGACCAGTCCCCAGTCGAGAGCCTGGGCGGCGGTGATGGTGTCACCGGTGTAGGCCAGCTCCGCGGCGCGTTTGCGGCCGATGTTGCGGGCGATGGCGACCATCGGGGTGTGGCAGAACCAGCCGCCCTTTCCGCCGGGCGCCGCGAAACCGGCCGAGTCGGCGGCGACGGCGAGATCGCAGGTGGCGACCAGCTGGCAGCCGGCCGCGGTGGCCAGGCCGTGGACGCGGGCGATCACCGGCTGCGGCACCGACTCGATCAGTTCCATGAGCTGGAGACAGGACTCCAGGAGGGTGCGCACCGCGTCCAGGTCGGCTTCGGCGACGTCGGCGAAGTCATGGCCGGCGCTGAAGACCGGACCTGCCCCGGCCAGGATGATCCCTGAGGCGTCGCTGTCACCGGCGGACGCGAAGGCGGTGGTCAGATCACGCAGGTGGGCCAGCGAAAGGGCGTTGCGCCGCTCCGGGCGGTTCATCGTGATCGTCACGAAGTCGGCGTCCCGGCCGACCAGTACATGATCAAACTTCATGGGTGGGCTCCTGATGGTTGCGCGGGCCGCGTGACCGGCATCGGCCACGACCGGAGTGTTCCTCTCTCGCGGATCACCATTGCGAGGCCGGACGGCATCGACCTCTCCGCGGCACCACTCAACCACCGACTCGTGGAGATCCCGGCGTAAGAGCTCGGCCCTGTGGCGGCCGGCAGCCCTCCTCGCCCTCGTCGAGGTTGCGGTCCTTCGGCGCGGGAAGTTCCAGGCGCGGGTTGACGATCACACCCTTGCGCCACACGTCCTCGGCGTCCGGGCAGTCGTAGACGAAGACGCGCAGGTCCACGCCGATCTGGTTGGCGGCCAGGCCCACGCCCTTGGCCTCGCACATGCTCGCGAACATGTCGTCGACCAGGTGGGCGAGATCGTCGTCGAAGTGCTCGACCGGGCGGCATGGGGTGTGCAGCACGTCGGTGCCGACGAGGGTGATGGGAGGTGCCGTACCGGTCATGCACAAACCGCCTTGGTCAGTGGGCAGGAGGGATTCGCGGACAGGTCAAGGGTGGCAGGCGGGTGGCCGGCCTGCACCAGCAGGTCGCCGACCGCCGCGATCATCAGGCCGTTGTCGGTGCACAGGGCGGGCGGCGGGACGCGCAGGGTGAGACCGGCGGCGGCGCAACGTCCGGCGGCCACCTCGCGCAGCCGGGCGTTGGCGGCCACGGCCTCCTGGAAGGAGGCGGCGACGTCCGGCACCGACAGGCGGGGGTCGTGTTCGACCTGGCGGGCGACGGCGCTCTTGAGGCCGGAGAAGGAGAAGTCGAAGCCCTGGCTGGAGGCGGCCTTCGCGGGGTCCTTACCCGGCGGGGTGTGGGGTGGATCGTCTAGGGTGGCCACGAGAGCAACAGTGGCGAAGGAGGCGCGGGTTATCAGCCGTGCTGGAGCGCCGAAACGGTTCCAGCGGGTCGTGCTGGAGTATCTTGGCCGTGGCTGAGAAGCATGCCCACCCGTAAGAGGCCCCCACCGGATAGGCAAAGCGGCTCAAACGCGCCGAATCCGTTGACATCGTCCTGCGGCCGGTTCTTCGCGGACCCCGCCGGACATCTTCACGCTCGTGCCCTCGATCGCCTCCACAACCCGACGCGGCCCGTCACCGTCAACGTGATCGAGAGCACGCGCAGGTCTTTCGGCTCACGCTTGCTCGGCCCGGGTGGCCACGCTGCGAATCCGAGGTGGAGGCGGGCCTTGTGCTCGACGCTCACCTGGCCGCCCTTCCTTGTCGCCAGACCGTTGACCAGGACCCGGCACACCGACCAGTTCCTCCGGCGGCCTTTCTGGCCGGTGACCACGCGGGTCGTGCCCTTCGACGCGTGTCCTGACCGGAGCCGGGCCGCAGTGGGAAAGGATGCGGCGAGATCACGGACTGTGGTCCCCTCGGGGCCGACCCATCTCGTCCTCGGCTGTGGCAGTGAGCTCGCCGTGTTTGTCCAGGTAGGGCGAGACTTTCACGGCGAACTCAGCTACAAGACGAAGTTCAGCGCGCAGGTCTTGGAGGCGCGATAATTATAGGTCGATACCCGCTGGTCAGGATTGCATTTCGGCTTCGAGTTCCGTGTAGCGGTACATGCTCGACTCTGGCTCCCGCGCGCGGACATCCTTGAGGAAGGTCGTCCATGCCTCCTGATCGGTCGCGCGCAAGTGCGCGGTCGCGCGATAGAACTCCACCGCCAGGTTGAGCATCCCGCCTGCGGTGCGGCAGTCAACATCGGCCGCCCAAGCGGCCAATGCCTCCTGCAGGAGCTCAACGGACATCAAAGGTCCGTAGGGGACCACAGCCGTGCGAGTGATTTCTTCCGCTCCCCGCCATCCGGGCGCCTGCGCCAACAGGTCCGAGACGTAGGAGGCGAAGTAAGGGGCGAGATGACGGGCCATCACCTGGGCGCGATTCCTGACGGGCAGGGCGGCGAAGGTGGACTCCAGCCGGGGTAGTACAGCACGCGCCTGGGCCACACGCACCATCGACAACGCCTCGGCGCTTTCCGGCGTCAAGACCTCCCAAGAGTCGGTAGGGACCAGGCCAGCGATCAGCTCGTCAAGTCGAGCTGTGAACGGCGCGTCCAACAGGTCCCAGAAGGCGTCCAGCTCGGCCAAGCGAGCGGCGGCGCGTAACTGCTGCTGCCCCTCGGCCTTACCCAGCCGGTCCAGCGACTTCTTCAGTGCGTCCGCTACCATAGCCGAGTCACTGGTGCTGAAGGCACGCAGGCACACCGCCATGCGATCGGCCAGCAGAACAGGGGAACTATCGGGCGGCCCTGAAAGTTCGGTCAGGGCGTGTTTGGCCGCCAGGTCGACGATCCTACGTCGGGCAGTGGGCCGGACCCGAGCGAAGAAGGTCGCCAGCAGGTAGGCCGGATTGGCCGAAAATAGTGGCTCGGTCACGTGGTCCATAAAATCGTCGATGACCTTGCGACCTTGGGTGGGTGGGTGGATAAGCAGGGAGTCCAAAGCGATCGCCATGTGCGCGCGGGCGCTTTCCGGCAGCGGCTGGTAGGTCTCGCCCAAGCGGCGCAGGGACGGATGCACGCACAGGTGTCGGTCCTGGCGGAGCCGCTCGAACTCGCGGGCGGCGATGGTGTCGATGAGCTCCAGCTTGACTGCGGTATCCAGAATGCTGCGCTCGATGGCCTGCATGGCGGTGACACCGTCGGCGGCCAGACCTGCGGTCTGCGCGGTTTCCAGCTGGGTGCGAAAGTCTTTGGCGTCGCCGTCTCCTTCGTCGGCCAAGCGGACGATCTTCTCGGTCAGATCGGCCACAACGGCGATCCAGGTCTGTCCGATACCGGCCCGAAGGGCGCCGGCGTGGTAGCAGCGCAGCGCCTCCTCCATCAAAGGGCGAACGTCGGGGTTCCAGACGCGATGGATCTGTCCTTCTAGGTCGAGCACGATGTCTTCCTTCGGTGTGTCGGGGGTAGCGGCGCATTGATTAACGGCCGATTCTCCTCAGCATGGCAGGCAGCTCACGGCGTCTACCGCTGGGTTTCTTCGGTCGGAGCCTCCACTGATCGTCATGGACGAAAAGGCGCTGGAGACGAACGTAAGTGAGCCGAAGCCGTTCTTTACATCCTTGCTGAGGAGCACAGCGGAGCGATGGTTCAGGCGTCGTTCCATGTCGTTTCATCGTTGGCGACGGCGTGGGGGGCGCCGCTGCCTGCCCACCGTCCTGTGATCAGCCACAGCTCGTAGTGGAGGAGCCATTCGCACGTCCACGGCATGATCGTCCTGGCCAGGAGCATGCTGTCGTTCCATTCGCCGGGAAGGTGCAGGCACAGGTCGCCTTTGGGGTAGACATGTGGCAACGCCGTGGCGCGCGGGTGCAGTTTCAGTTCCGGATCGATGACCATCACGCGGGGGCGGCTGCGATGGCGGTAGGTCACCTCCACCGTGTAGACCCGGCAGATGGCGCTGGGCTGGAGGGTGACACTGCACGTCAAGCGCCCGTCGCGCACCTGCGCTCGAGCGTGCGGCAGGGCCGCGTGGATCGCGGCGGCCTGCCGCCCGAGGTTAACCGCGCGGCGCGGAGTGCTGGCCATAGAAGGTGTTTCCGCCCGTTCGGGGGCCGGTCGCCGTCGAAGAGGCCGACAGCAGGCCGGTTCCGCTCATCCGGTAGTCCCCGGAGTGGCGGCCGAGGTTGGCTGCGACGCGTTTGATGGAGTGGCGCATGGGCTCGCGGTCGAACGATTCGGTCAGGCGGGAGAACACCGCGAGGTGTCCCTTGCCCTCCATCCCGGCCAGGTCGTCGACGGTCCTTCTGATCTCGTCGAACCATCGGAGGAACGCGATCCGCCGCTCGTTGTATTCGTTCCATTTGTCGACGAAGTTCTCGCCGTCGTGTGCCGGGTTGGGCACCCACCAGATGCCGTCACGTTTCTCGATGAAGTGCGGCATTCCGTCGAGCACGTTGCGGATCGCGGTGAACAGGTCCGTGTCGCCTTGGTAGGCGTGGGCGGCGAGGGTGGTGATGAGGATGGACGGCGGCCGGTTGTCGAGGTCGTCCTCGAATGTGATCATGCAGTGCCACTTCAGGACCTGGACGATCCGCTGGAGCGTGTTGCGGGTCCGCCAGGCGGGGACGTTGGCGACGCTGGGGTGCCGCTTGGCCTCGATGGGCCGCGTCGGCTTCGACCGCTCCTGAAACCAGGCCGCGTACCCCTTGGGGTTACTACGCTGCCACGCCCGCAGGTTCTTGTCGGTGAGGAGGATTCCCGTGGGCGGGCGCTCTTCGTCGTCGATGGACGGCAACACGTCCAGGTGGAATCCTTCGTAGCCGAGCGTCCAGCAGCGGCGGCTGGGCTCGATGCTCAGGGGCCCGTCCTCATGCCCCTGGTCGGCTTTCCACTTGGTGTAAGAGGCCAGGTGACCGCCGACACGGTCTTTGAGGGCCTGCTGGGTGACGCTCTCCCTGGCCAGCGGAAGCCAGCACACCAGGTCGATGTCGTACTCGCCGGTGATCCGGAAGGGCCGGACGACCGTCCCCAGCAGAAAGGATCCTTGAGGGTAGATCTTCCAGCCGGTGCCGCCGTTCTCGGCCAGCCAGGTGCCGACCTCCTCGTAGTGCTCGACCGCAGTGTCGCGCAAGTCCGGTGAGATGTCGAGCACCTCGACGGCGCCGTTGATCACATCCGACAGCATTCCGGGGAGCGTGTCCAGATCTGGCGCCTGCGTCAGCGTGTCCATGTCAGTCCTCGCGGGCGGGGTAGAAGGGAGCGAATACCGGTGCACGGTGATCGCAGAAGGTCCGGTGGACGGCCGGGGAGGCGTCGCGGCTGACGTGGCCGGCCAGTCCGTAGAGGGTGTTGACGTCGACTTTGTCGAGCGCGAGGACGCCCGCGGGGACCGTCGGGTTGAGGCGGAGCACGTTGTCCTTCCCAAGGAAGTGCCGGGCCTGCTTGGCTGCGCTCTCGCTCTGCGCCCGCATGAGGACCTCGACGGCGTCGCTCGCCCACGGCAGGAGACCGCCGTGATCGAGGCGCCGGTGGCGGTTGCGGACCTCGGTCGTGGTGCCGAGGCTGAACACCCGGATCGCCTTCAACGGGACGCCGAGCGGTCCGACCGCTTCGGTCAGCGCGACCATCGTCGGGTTGTTCGCCCACACGCCGCCGTCGACGAGCCGGGCGCCGTCCAACGACATCCCCGGCAGGTAAGTCGGTGCGGCCGAGGTGGCCAGCGCGACGTTCACCGCGCTCTCGCGCCAGTCGCGCTTCAGCGTCTGCAGGTGCGGCGTCCGGAAGAGATACACATCATCCGCCCGGAGGTTGTACGAGGTAATCACCAACCTCTTGGTGCTTTCTCCGAAGGTCCGCTCGCCGAACACCTCCGTGAGGGCCTCGCGCAGCGGCCCGGCACCGTACTTGGCGCGAAGCAGGTGCCGCATGACGCGCAACTTGCTGCGATTGCGGAAGATCCGCGGTCCGTGCCCGGTGTAGAAATCGACGATCTCCTTGGGCGAGAGCCCGAGCCCGAGACCCAGGGCGATGATCCCGCCGGTCGAGGTGCCCGCGATGAGGTCGAAGTGGTCGACGATGCGGATGTCGAGGTCTTCTTCGAGGCGAGCCAGGACCGCGGCGGAGAACATCCCGCGAAACCCTCCGCCGTCCAAGGCCAGGATCTGGAAACGCTCGGTTGGCACGACGTGGCCCCCGGGTAACTGCGATGCCAAGGAGAGCACCCCCAGATGATCTCCACTATCGAGAGTACTTAATATCACAGCAAGAAGTTCCGCGTGAACTTCTACACTGAGATCGTAACGTTTTGCCCTTGGACACCCCCGGGGCGTACGGGTAGACCGGGCGATCCGACAAGATGAGGAACAAGATCAGGCAAGGGGCATCAGATGAGCACGCAGGCGTTCGACCGGACACGCCTTCGGACCGCACGCGAACTCTCCAAATGGAGTCAGGCGGAGCTAGCCAAGAAGGCGGACGTGACCCCGGCCGCGATCAGCCAGTTCGAGAGCGGCGCCGCACGGCCGAAGCCGGAGACCACCGGCCTCCTGGCCGAGCTCCTCAACGTCCCGATCGAGTTTTTCCACACACCGATGGCCGATAGTCATGAGGGCTTCTTTCGGTCGCTGCGCCGCACCTCGGTCACCGACCGGCGCCACGCCCGCGCGATCGGGCACGTCGCCCACGACCTCGTCCTCCATGCGGCCGATGCCCGTCTGTTCCCAGCCCACAACGTCCCGCTCATCCCCGCGAGCGGCCTGGACGCCGACATCACCGAGATCGAACAGATTGCGGCCCGCGTCCGGTCGTCGTGGAACCTTCCGGCCGGCCCGGTCACCGACGTGGTCGACCTCCTCGAACAGCACGGCGTGGCAGTGATCCGCCTGCCGCTGGGTAACACCGACGTCGACGCTTTCTCTCTCCCGTTCGCCGACCATCCGGTCGTCGTGCTCGGCACCGACAAGAATGACCGCGCCCGGTCACGATTCGACTGCGCGCATGAGCTCGGCCATCTGGTTCTTCATGGTGAGCAGATCTGGGGTGTCAAGGAAGTGGAGACGCAGGCGCATCAGTTCGCCGCGGCGTTCCTGATGCCAGCCGAGGACATCTACGACCAGTTGCCGAGCAGGGTCGACTGGCAGGTACTGTTCGAGCTCAAGCGCCACTGGCAGGTCTCGCTGGCCGCTCTCCTCATGCGCGCCAAGACGCTTGGCAAGATGAACGACCGCAGCTACCTCACAGCGGTCAAGACGATATCCGCCAGGGGATGGCGGCGTGTCGAACCCGTCCCACTCGGACGGCCGGAACAGCCGTCAGCACTCTTAAGCTTCCTGAACTCCACCGTTAGCGCCGACGCCCGCGCGCTCCTTCCCACCGAGATCGTCGAGAAGATCTACACGGCGTCCGCCGCGTAGATCCACTTGCGTCCGCGAGCCACTTCGATCTTTGCTGACGGCACCGATCAGTGATCTTGGTCAGTGCCGCGAGATGAGCGAGCGGGGTGGCTTTTCAGCGTCGGGTGCGATTGCAGGTCTCGCACTCCACCGGAGGCCTGCCTCTGCCCGAATAAGCCAAGGGCTGCTGGCAGGTGCGGCAGAGACGTTCGGTGCTTTGGGGAGGTGAGGCGTCGCTGCGGCCGGGTGTGAAGACCGGTAGGTAGTGGACGTGCAGCCGACCGGCGGGAAGTTCTTGCCGGGCGAGGTCGATCAAGTGGGGATGATGGGTGAACACGATCATCTGGAAGCGGTCGGCCATCTCGTTCAAAATTGCCAGGGCCGCGCGGGTGCGGTGGTCGTCGAAGGTGATGAAGATGTCGTCGACGGTGAAGGGGAGTGTGCGGTCTTCTTCGGCGTAGCGCTCCAGGGAAGCCAGGCGCAGGGCGAGATAGAGCTGGTCGGTGGTGCCTTCGCTGAGCTGGTTGACGCTCAGCAGCTCTGATCCTCGGCGGGCCAGTACCAGGGGAGCATCGTGTTCGTGGTCGAGTTCCAGGCCGGAGAACCGCCCCAAGGTCAGGCGGGTGAACAGGTCACTTGCCCGCAGCAGGATCGGATCTTGCTGCGCCTGTAGATAGTCCTCCATGCATCGCGTGACGATGGTGCGGGCGACCTGCAGGCGCAGGTATTCCTCGCTCTCCTCTATCAAGGCCGCGACGGAGATCTCCGCTTCGGCCGCTGCCCGAGCGGCTGCAGGCGATCCGTCAAGTTGTGCCAGCTCGGTTTTCTTGCTTCCGGTGAGCTCGGCTTGCTGGGTCCGTTGCCTGTCGAGGTCGGTGATGCGGTCGGTGAGTTCGGCCAGCTGGGCTTCGAGCCGACTGCCGTCGGCGTCGGCGGCCTCGCTGATGAGGGCATCGAGCTTGTCGCCTCTGGCGGGGATCGCCTGGATCACCTGTTCGAGGTTGGCGCTGAGAAGGATATGGCGTTGCCGTCGCCGCACAGCCTCGGCAAGGGCACTATGGTCGTCCACTTTCGACGCTCGTACCAGGCCGGTCAGCTCGGTCGTCAGTCGCTGGCTGGTTTGACGGAAACCCGCGACAGCGCTGAGAAGTTCGTCATGCGCGCTGCGCAGGATGGCGCGTTGTTCGAAATGCGAGCGGTTAGCCTTGGCTTCGTCGTAGAGGGCGGCGACGAGCTGATCACGCTCGGAGATGTTGTCGGGAAAGCGGCGGCCACACGCGGCGGAGGTCGTTTGCAGCAGGGTGTGGAAACGCTCGATCACGGCGGTGGCGTGTTGCGACTCTTGTTCGCTGGTGAGGGCGTCGGTCATTAAGGCCGCGACCCGGTGGAGCCGTTCCAAGTCGGCCAGAGCGTCAGCGGTGTCGTGGTCGGCGGGCAGATCGACGCGGGTAAGCCAGGTGTCCCACTCGGCCTGCCAGTCGGTCAGGTCCTGCTCGTGTTCGGAGATCTGAGTCTCGACGGCGGTGAGTTCAGCCTGCGCCAAGGCCAGACGTTCCCGCATCGTGGCGTGTTCCCCGGCGGTCTTTTCCTGCAGGCTCAGCCGGGCCGCGGCGGTCTCGCGGAGTTCGGGCAGTTCGACCAAGGCGTTATGCGTGCCCAGCAAGGTCGAGCCGTGCGGTTCACGCAAACCTTCCCGCAGCCGCTCGATGTGCTGGTGAGCCTGCCCGGTGAAGGAGGCGAGCCTGGCCTGCGCCGTGCTCAGCTCGCTGAAGGCTTCTCGGAGCTTTCTGACGTCGTCAAGGGTGGTCAGGGCTGCGGCAGGCAGGGGGAGTGGACCGGGAAAGTCCTGCCACAGGCCGCTCCATTCGGCATCCAATTTCTCGGCATATCGCCGAAGATCGGCTTGCTCTTCGTCCAATTCGCCCAGCTCGCGCTCATCGCTACCAATCTGGAGCTCCATCCGGTAGCGCTCGGCGATCCGATGGGCGTCCTTGCGCATCTGGTCGGCAAGCCGATCGGCGCGCACGATCGCCTGCTCGAAGTCCGCGCAACGCTCCGATCGACCGGCGTTGATCTCCTGCCAGAGGACATCGCGCAGGGATCGAACCTCGAGTAGGTCATCCTCGCTGGGCGGTGGGTCGTTGTTCAGCAAGGTCGCTAGGCTCAGCCGGTTGGCCGCCAGTTGCTTGTTAAGGTTTTTGGTGCGTTTGGTTAGATCGCCGCGCTCATGCTTGAGGTCGCTCAGAGCGGCGATGTGCGCCTCGATCTGGGCGCGGGTGGGAACACTGAGGGCTGTCACCTCTTGTACGGTCAAAGGTTGTAGTCGCAGGTCATGCAGGAGGTGTTCGACGCCGCTTCGGATGCGTTGTGCGTCTTCGTCGATGCCGGCTATCTGGCCGAGCAGGTCGTGGGGGATCGCGTCGAGAATCGCTCGAAGCGGCCCGCTGTCTTCGGTCGCGGGAAGTTCACTGAGCCGTTTACCGGTGTCTTCGAGAGCGCGGCGTCGCTGCTCAAACGCTTTACGGCTCTGTTTCAATGCGGTATCTGCCCTGGTGCGCTCTTCGTGGAGTTCCACGGCCCGGCTGCGCAGGGAAGCGGGCACGGTGTAGCGGGTGGTCTCGGTGAGCTGGGCGCCGGGATAGACCTGTTGAAGCAGGGCTTGAGCTTCGGTACGCAGTTTGGTCGCCGTACCAGCGAACCTGGCCAGCCGCTGGGCGGCCTCCGCCGCAGCTTTGCGATCTTGGAAGAGGTTTTCGATCGCGTTTTGGGCGCCGAGAAGGTCCTCGTCGACGATCAGCTCATCCAGCTTGAGGGCTGTTTCCTCCAGGCGTCGTCGGCTGTCGGCCAGGCTGTCGTCCGCGGCCCGCAGTTCGTGCAGGAGGGGCGCGAGGCGGTCGACCGCCTCCTGGGTGGCCAGCGGGCCTTCGGCGTTCAGCGCGTCGATCTGATCCAGGAACTCCTGGCGGCGGTGCAGGGAGGGCAGAACGTCGCTGAGCAGCTTGAGGTGGGAGTGTTCGCCTCTAGCCTGCTTCAACTCGGTGTCCAGGTCGGCGAGGGACTGTTCGGCGGTGCTGACCGCCTGGTGTCGTTCGGTGTAATCCCGCGGGGGCAGCGACGCTTCTCGCATGCGGGTCCGAGCGTTCTTGAACTCGATGAGCTTGGAGTTGATGACCGGCTTGCTGCCTTGATGCTTGTACAGGTCCTTGATCTGCCGGTCGAGCGTTCGCAGGATCTCGGTGAGGCGGTTTCCCGATCGCGTCGCGGCGAGAGCGTGTCCGAAGTCTCCTCCTCCGCCCGCCAGGTTCTGGCCGCCCTTGCGAAGTTCCGCACTGTTCAGGGCGAACACGGAGGTGAACGTGGTGTGGTCGATGCGGTGGCGAAGCACGTCCAACAGGGCCGCTTCCAGCACCGAGCCGTCATCGGCGCGCAGGGTGGGCTGCCTGGCTCTCGTCCTGGTAACTTCCACGCCGATGCCGTCGCTACCGCGCAGGAGTGCGCTGAGCCGCAGGGAGGCCCTGGCGTGGACGAAGTCGTACGGAGACTGCGCGTCGAAGCCGAACAGCAGCTGGTCGAGGGCACGCAACGCGGTCGACTTGCCTGCCTCGTTCGGTCCGGAGACCAGATGAACTCCCGGAGCCGACAGATCCAGTGTCAGCTGGGTGAAGGGACCGAAAGCGGTGAGGTCCAGCCGGTCGATTCTCATCGAGTCCTGCCTTCGGTGAGCATGGCCTCCAACAGGTCTATGGCGTCATCGCCGATCCGGCTCAGCCATTGGGGATCCTGCGGGCGGATACCGTCCTTGCCGCGCGCGTCACTCGGCAAGGAGGCGTACAGGGGAGTAGCGGTGATCAGCCTCCGCAGGATGTCCTCATCGGCCCGCAGCACGTCCGCGGTTCGCCGCAGTTCGGTGAGCAGTCCTGTCGCTCCTTCGTTTGGGGCCTCTGGCGTACGGGTCTCGATGCGTACCTTCTCCACCCACAGCTCGCCGAAGTCGTTGGCCAGAGAACGGATCTCGTTGACGAGCCGGGGGCGGTCGTGCCACAGCTGCAGATGCGCGGAGCTGTTGCCGGTGAGACTGACGCGGGCCGCTCGAAGCCGTCCGCCCGGTAGGGACGCCAGCTGCGTACGAACCAGGTCGAGGGCCGCATCGGCGTCGGTGGCGGTGGAGACGTCGATGCGCAGGTGGTGCCAGCGGGCCACGTCCAGATCATGGTGAATGGCCGATTGCACGCGCAAGTTATCGACGGTGACCAGAGTGCAGCCCTTGGGGCCGGTCTCGCGGACGCTACGTCCCTGGAGGTTTCCAGGGAAAACGATCCACGGGTCTTGCGAGACGACTTCGCGGGTGTGCACGTGTCCCAGGGCCCAGTAGTCGTAGTTCTTGGCCTGCAGGTCGCTCATCGAGCAGGGGGCGTACGGAGCGTGGCCTTCTCGTCCGGTCAGCGCGGTGTGCAGCAGACCCACGTTGAACAGGTCGCGGCACGGGTCGGGATAGGACAGGCTGAGGTTCGCGGTGATGTCGCGTTCGGCGAACCCCTGGCCGTGTACGGCCAGCCCTTTGTCCTCGTTGGGGATCGTCTCCGGCGCTCGGGAATCGAGCATGTGGACGTTCTCCGGCAGGCGCAGTTGCCTGGTCATCTGGCTTTCCGCGTCATGGTTGCCGGAGACCATGTAGACGGGGATGCCGGCGTCGCGTAGTTGTGACATCTGCCGGGTGAAGAACAGGCCGGTCTGGAAGTCAGGCCAGTCTCCGTCGTAGATGTCGCCCGCCAGCAGCACCGCGGTCACTTCTTCGGCGATGGCCAGGGCAACGAGGTTTTCCAGCGCGCGCCGGGACGCGGTGCGCAGTTCCTGGGACGGAGCGCCTTCGTAGGAGGACAGTCCGCGCAGCGGGCTGTCAATGTGAAGATCGGCGGCGTGTAGCAGCTTCACCCGGGTTCCCTCGCGTCGTGAAAACCGTTTCAGGTCTCTGATGATGACGCGCAGGAAAAGCACTGGTGGGGCTTATGGGGAAACTCGTGGCGCGTTCCAATCCATCCAGGAATCTTTTGAGGTCAAAGGCCAATATGCCCATTTTGGGCGATATGGGTTTTGGGTCTGCGGGATGACGATTAATCGGACGCCTAAAATGGAGATTTAGGTCTGTTCCTAGCGGGATGCAAGATGATAACGAGATCCCTGCCGAGTTGTGTGGGCGAATGGGGTGCGGGTTAGGGTGCAGTCCGTGGCGAAGTGATCACGCCTGGCTGCTGTTTCGCGGAACATCACGGTCAGGACCGTCACTGGTGATCGGAACACGACGACGAGGTGGGCGGATGGGATTCCTTGATCGCTTTCGCCGCAGCGCAGACCACCAGCCACCGCCGCTGCCCGTCCCTCCGCGCCGCAGTAACGTCTCCCAGCGAGCGGTCGACCGGCGCGCCTCCTTCGCCCCACCGACTCCCACCGCGCCCACGCCTCCTACTCCCCACGCCTCTTGGCTGCCGCCGGGAACGGGCATCACCCTCGCCGGCCACAACATCGTCGGCGGCCTGCTCTATGTCGGCTCCGGGCTGGCCTCCGCCTCCGGCGCCATTGTGGAACCCGCGCTGATCGACCCCCGGCTACCGGTCGACGGACGCCGACCCGACTGGAGCGGGCAAGGCCTGGACTACTGGCCCTCATACGCCACGATCCCGCCACAGTCCAGAGCCGCCTACCTCGCCTGGCTCGCCGACGGACGGCGCTACCCGCAGGTGCCCATCGGTTACGTGTTCCTCTACCTCTACGGGCTGGAACGCCGAGCCCTGCACGACCTGGCACTGGATCGCTCCACCGCCGTGTACGAGCTGCCCATCATCCACGCCGAGGTCCGGCGCCTGCTCGGCATCTACGGCGGACACGGCACTTTCCAACGCTACGCCGGGCAGTTCGAGCAGGCACTGGAGATCCTCACCCTGGCCGGAGCCCAGTTCAGCGCCGGCGCACCACCGGCTCCGGCTCGCGAAACACCACCCCCGCTGCGGTTACGCGCAGGGCTGGGCTCCTTCGCTCTCCAGGGACGACCGATCCCGGCGCAGTGGGCGTTGACCTGGATCCGCTCTCACCCCGACTACTACCCACGCACCGCCGCCACCCGCTGCGCAACCGAGTTCGACGCCCTGTTCCAGCTGCGCTACACCGCACGCCACGGCCAAGGCCTGGTCGTGCGACCCGGCCGAACGGAGATTGCCCTCGATTACCGGCCCGCCAGCGCGGGCTTTCGTGGAGTCGCCGAGCTGACGCTCGCCGGCATCCCGGAAGTGCTGACCCTGGCCGCGCCGACCCGCAAGCTGGTGGCGCTGGCCGACGAATGCACCTCGGAGCTGGAGGCCTACAGCCGCTTCATCGGCCGCGCCCCCGACGGCCACGCCAGCGTGCAGGCCCAGGCACTCCTCCCGATCGAACTGCTCGATCTGACCGCCGGTGGCGCCGGGCAGGCCGTGACCTGGGCGCGAACCCGGCTGGGAGCAGCCGAGACGGCCCTGGTCGCGGCCGAGGAGTTCACCGCCCTGATCTCCGCACCGGACACCAAGCCGGTCAAGAAAGACGTCATCGCTCTGGCCCGGCTGCTGGGCTCCGCCGGCATCGGCGTCGAACCCGACCCACGACTGGGCGGACCAACGCCATCGGCCGGCCCCATGGTGCTGTTCGCTGCCCCCGGCGGCCCCACCGCGGCGGCCTCGGACGCCTACCAGGCCGCCACCGTGCTGCTCCACCTGGCCGCGGCGGTCAGCGCCGCCGACGGGGAGACCTCCCAGGCCGAACAGCGCCACCTGAGCGAACACCTTGAGCGCGCCCTGCACTTGACCTCTGATGAGCGACGGCGCCTGCACGCCCACCTGCGCTGGCTTATCGCCACACCAGTCAAGCTCAGTGGCCTGACCCGGCGCATCGCGGGCATCGACGAGGCTCAACGCTCCTACGTCGCAGAATTCCTCACCGCGGTGGCCGCCGCCGACGGCCACATCTCCTCGGCCGAGATCAAGACCCTCACCAAGATCTACCGCCTGCTGGGCCTGGACCCCGGTCTCGCGCAAAGTGCCCTGACAGCCCCCGCCGCCCCGCCTCCGGCGTCCGCGCCGGTCATCGTCCGTCCCGGGCAGCCCGAGCAGGGATACGCCATCCCCCCGCCGCCAACCCCGTCAGCTCCACCGGCGGCGTCGTCCTCGGTGCAGCTCGACCAAGAGGTGATCGCGGCGAAACTCGCCGAGTCGGCGAGAGTCGGAGCCCTGCTGGGATCGATCTTCACCGACGAAGACCCAACACCCCCACCCCCGCCTCCGGCGGCCGACCCGGTCGCCGGGCTGGACGGCCGGCACTCCGGGCTGGTGCGCGCGCTCACCACCGCCGAGCAGATCTCGCGCGGGCAGTTCGAGCAGCTGGCCGCGCGCTGGAACCTGCTGCCCGACGGGGCACTGGACCGCATCAACGAAGCCGCCTACGAGCTGGCGGGCGAACCGCTGCTCGACGGAGACGACCCGATTCGGGTCGACCGACATCTGCTGGGAGAGATGCTGACGTGAGCTCCACCGTTATCCGTCCCCGCGAGCGCGACGCCCTGCTGCAGTCACTGCGCGCGGGCGTGGTCCCGCGCGCCGGCCAGCGCCATGTGCAGGTAGGGCGAGAACCCGAGGTGACGGCCTTGGTCAGCGACATCGACCGGATCGCCGGCGGGGGAGCGGCGGTACGGTTCGTCATCGGCGACTTCGGGGCGGGCAAGACCTTCTTCCTGCACCTGGTGCGCTCCATCGCAATGGAGAAGAAACTCGTCACCGTACACGCCGACCTCAACCCCGACCGGCGCCTGCACTCCAGTGGCGGACAGGCACGCAGCCTGTACGCTGAGCTGATGCGCAACCTCGCCACCCGGGCAAAGCCGGACGGGGGAGCGCTGACCAGCGTGGTGGAGCGGTTCGTCTCCACCGCCCTGGCCGAAGCCCAGCACAGCGGAACCGATCCCGGCCACATCATCCGGCAGCGGCTGGCCCACCTGTCGGAGATGACCGGCGGATACGACTTCGCCGAGGTCGTCGGCGCCTACTGGCGCGGCCACGACAGCGGCGACGAGCAGCTCAAATCCGCGGCCGTGCGCTGGCTACGGGCCGAATTCTCCACCAAGACCGAGGCGCGCTCCGCGCTCGGGGTGCGCACCATCATTGACGACTCCACCTTCCACGACCACCTGAAGCTGATGAGCCGATTCGTCCGGCTAGCCGGCTACGACGGCCTCCTGGTGTGCTTGGACGAGATGGTCAACCTCTACAAACTGGCCTCCACCCAGGCACGCAACGCCAACTACGAGCAGATTCTGCGCATCCTCAACGACACCCTCCAAAGCAGCGCCGCCCACCTTGGCTTCGTCTTCGGCGGCACCCCGGAATTCCTCGCCGACACCCGCCGCGGCCTCTACAGCTACGCCGCCCTGCAATCACGGCTGGCCGAGAACACCTTCGCCGCCGGCGGCCTGGTCGACTACTCCGGGCCGGTACTGCGCCTGGCCGCATTGACCCAGGAAGACCTGTACGTGCTGCTGGCCAAGCTCCGTTACGTTCATGCCGGCGGCGACCCCTCCCGCTACCTGCTCGGCGACGAGGCGCTGCCCGCCTTCATGCAGCACTGCTCGGGCCGCATCGGCGAGGCCTACTTCCGCACGCCCCGCACCACCATCAAGGCGTTCTGCGACCTGCTGGCCGTACTGGAGCAGAACCCCGGCATCGACTGGCGGCAGATCCTGCCCTCGGTCGAACTGGCCCAGGAGGCCAACCCCGACCTGGCGCCGCTCGAGGAAGACGACAGCGCCGCGACACCCGCGTGGGCTCCTCAAGGGGGAAGGACAGGCGATGACGACCTCGCCTCCTTCCGGCTCTGAGTCCTTCGAACGGCTTCACCCGGCAATCCAGCGATGGATCTGGCAGCAGGACTGGCCGGAACTGCGCCCCACCCAGGAAGCGGCCGTCGCCCCCATCCTGGCGGGCGACGGCGACGTCCTGATCGCTGCCGCGACCGCTTCCGGCAAGACTGAGGCCGCCTTCCTGCCGATCTGCTCGGCCCTGACCGACCAGCCACCGACAACCGCTGGATTCGCCGCGATCTACATCAGCCCCCTCAAAGCTCTCATCAACGACCAGTACGGCAGGCTGGACGAGCTCTGCGCCCACCTTGACCTCCCGGTCGCCCGCTGGCACGGCGACGTCGGCTCCCACCTCAAAAGCAAGCTGATCGACCAGCCCCGCGGAATCCTGCTGATCACCCCCGAATCACTGGAGGCACTGTTCGTCCTGCGCGGCTGGAAGATGGGCGACCTCACCGCCGCGCTGCGCTACATCGTCATCGACGAGCTGCACTCCTTCATCGGAACCGAGCGCGGCGCTCAACTACAGTCGCTCATGCATCGACTGGACCTGGCCGCGCGCCGACGCGTTCCTCGTATCGGCCTGTCGGCGACCCTCGGGGACATGAGCCAAGCCGCCGACTTCCTGCGCCCGGGAGCGGGAGAGCGGGTCATCTCGATCGTCTCGACCTCCGACGCCCAAGAGCTACGCCTGCAGGTACGCGGCTACGTCGAGACCGCACCCACGCTCGACCCGCGCGCCCAGGCCGCGCACGAGGCGCTGGGCGCCGACGTCAGCACCGACGACATCACCTCCGGCGACCGCCTCGCGATCGCCGACCACCTGTTCGCCACCCTGCGCGGGTCACACAACCTCATCTTCGCCAACTCCCGGGGCGCGGTGGAGGACTACACCGACCTGCTCAGCCGCCGCTGCGACACCGGGGGAGTGCCGAACGAGTTTCTGCCCCACCACGGCAATTTGTCCAAGGACATCCGCGAGCACACCGAGTCCCGCCTCAAGGACCGCAGCCGGCCGACCACCGCCGTCTGCACCTCCACCCTGGAGATGGGCATCGACATCGGCTCGGTCTCCTCCATCGCCCAAGTCGGCGCGCCCCCGAGCGTAGCCGCCCTGCGCCAGCGACTCGGCCGCTCCGGACGACGCGGCGGCCCCGCCGTCCTGCGGCTCTACATCAGCGAACCCGAACCGACCCCTGCCATCCACCCCGCCGACGAACTCCGCACCCAACTCGTCCAAGCCGTCGCGACCATCGAACTGCTCCTGCAACGCTGGTACGAACCTCCCCACGGCGCGGCTTTACACCTGTCGACGCTGGTGCAGCAGCTTCTGTCCCTCATCGCCCAGCACGGCGGCATCACCCCGGCCGACGCCTACCGCACCCTGTGCGCCCAAGGACCGTTCCGCACGATTGACGCGCCGACGTTCGCCGCCTTGCTGCGCGACCTTGGCGCCGGACGGCTCATCCGCCAGGAAAGCGACGGCCTGCTGCTGCACGCGGAAGTGGGGGAGCGGCTGGTCAACCACTACACCTTCTACGCCGCCTTCGCCGCCCCCACCGAATACCGGATCGTCACCGCGGGACGAACCCTCGGCAGCCTTCCCCTGGAGAACTCCCCGCCCGAGGGGGCGCTGCTCATCTTCGCCGGCCGCCGCTGGCGGATCCTCACCATCGACACCCACGCCAAGGTCATCGACGTCACCCGCGCCTCCGGCGGCCGCCCGCCGCGCTTCGCCGGCCCCGGCCCCGACATCCACGACCGGATCCGCACCCAGATGCGCCACATCTACGAAGACTCCGCCATCCCGCCCTACCTGGACGCGACCGGCCAGCACCTCCTGGCCGAAGGCCGCGCCACCTACCGCCGTTTCGGCCTGCACCACAGCCCGCTCCTCGGCTACGGCGCCGACAGCCTGCTGTTCCCCTTCCGGGGAGACGCCATCATGACCACGACCGCCCTGGCCCTGCATGCGCAAGGCGTCGACGTCGCCCGCTACGGTGTCGCCCTGCTGCTCTGCGCCACCCCACCTCGGGTGGCCGCGGACCTGCTGGCCGACCTGGCCGCCTCCGGCCTCCCCGACGCCGCAGACCTGGCGAGCCTGATCCCCGACAAGAGAATCGACAAGTACGACGACGTCATCGGCGAGAACCTGCTGACCCGCTCCTACGCCGCTCGCAAGCTCGACATCCCCGGCACCGAGCAGGCCATCGCCACCCTCGCCGACCAGGCCGCTCCCGCGCAGGCCGCACAGGCCCAACCTTCTGCCGTCGCGGCCGCGGCGTCCCGTCGGTACCGACTGGGATCCCTTCCCTACGCCGTCGTCGACGTCGAGACCACCTCGACCGACGCCCGCAAGGCCCGCATCGTCGAGATCGCGATCATCCGCCTGCACCCTGACGGCAGTGACGACCGCCTCTACACCACGATCGTCGACCCTGGAACGGGCCCCGGCCCCACGCACATCCACGGCCTCACCGCCGCAGACCTGGCAGGAGCCCCACGTTTCGCGGAGATCGCCGGTGACATCGCGGCCATGCTCGACGGCGCCGTGATCGTCGCCCACAACGCCCGCTACGACACCGAAGTGCTCAGCACCGAGTTCGCCCGCCTCGGAGCCGCCCCCGACGACCTGCTGTCCCTATGCACCCTGGCCCTGTCACGCCGCTTCGGCCCGCCACTGGCCTCCCACCGGCTCACCGACTGCGCCACCGCCGAGGGAATCGACCCCGGCCGGGCACACAGCGCCGAAAGCGACGCACGAACCTGCGCCCACCTGCTGCGCCTGTATCTCGAACGCGCGGCAGCTCAGGACCTGCGCTGGTTCCACCAGATCGGCACTATCGGTAACCTTCCCGTTACGCCATGGGTCTCATTGCCACCCACCGGCCGTAGTCACCCCCGCCCGATGCTGGGATCACGCCCGCGCCTCATCGGTGAGATCACCAACAGGGGGAGTGGCCCGCCATCAGATCCAGGGCGGCTTGCCGGTCGCGAGGATCTCCAATGGCACTGACCTGCCCATATTTGCCCACCAAAGCGAATATTCACCCTGACAGCACAGCGGAGAGGCCGCTCGAGCGCCGATTTCGTGGACGATGGCAGCCGCTGCCATGAGACAGTCGAAGATCGCCGAGCAGGCTAAGCGAGACGCGAGACCCAACTACATCTACGAAGCAGCCTTCACTGAGCCGCTCGAGGAGACGGCTGTAGAACTGAAGCGGACAAGGTCGGACATCAGGCAGGTCGATGTAGATCATTTGAGACGACCATGATCACAGGATGACTTAACGATCATGGTCATACGAATCTACCAAGAGTGCCTTCTATGCAAAGCGGCTTTAAGTGGCCGTCGCCACACAGATTCGGCGAGATGAACCCATAGTCACGCCGGACGCTTGAAGTAAGACGACCGGGACGAAGGGTGGCACACTTGCACTATTAACTGGATACCAGACAGAAGGTTGATTCTGTCTGGTATCCAAAGTGATCACCTAGATGCCTACTCAACCGGCGCCGGCCCGCTCCAACCGCGATACGTCAACTCCCGCCGCAGGATCAAGTTCTCGCCATGGGCCCGCTCCAAGGCCCGACGCAGTTCGCTCACCTCTTGCCGGTGAGCCCCTTTGAGTCGAGTGATCTCCGCCGTCAAGGAGAAAACCACATTGTCCGCAGCACCCCTTTGGTCGGCCTCATCGAGAACGACTGCTCGCGCTGGCATGGAGCGCTGGCGAAATTGCTCGATACGTCGCCGCAAGCCCTGGTTCCCGTACAGAAACGAATGGGAAACCCCCGCCTCTCGCTGCACAGCCTGAAACGTCACAGGCACCCCCTTCCTGACCAGACGCTTGATGGCCGCCTCGGCTGCCTGTATCTTCGCCTCAGACTTACGCCGGGCCGCCGTGCTAAGAGCGTCGATGCGTCGTTGTCGCCGCGCCTCCGCAGATTCCGACGGTGTGGCCATCATGGCGCGTTCCTGCGATGCCGAATGGCATTGATGCCGAAGACATCACAGGTCAAACAGGTATTGCCCGCATCGCATCGCAGTGATGACGGCCGCAGGCAAAAGCCGCTGGCCACGAAGATGCTCGCTAGAGCAGCATTAACTTTTGTCTTGAAATCGTGCCGGACCTCTCTGCTAAGAGCGTCGATGCGTCGCTGCTCTTCATTGGCCTCGGATGGTGCGACCCTCATAGCGCGCTCCTACGGTAGCGAATGGTGTCGATCGTGACTGGAACAGGCCCGGCAGTGGGTGAACCGGCGCCTTGAACGGCGCGCCCTGGTGCGGCGGCCATCGCGGACAAGAGCTTGACCAGCGCGTCACGTTCGGCGGTGCGTTGAATGAGCCAGACATTGTCGGCAGGCATCGGTACGCCATGGCGATCCTTAAAGGCAGCCGTAGTGCGTTCAATAAGCGCACTAGTATCGCTTAATTGCCGCTCCAAAAGCGCGGTATGGCTGTCGTCAGTGACAAAGACACCGCAGGTCAAGCAGGCATTGCCCTTGTCGCACTTCTGTAATGGCGGCAGCAAGCAAAATCCGTTGGGCAGGAAACGGTCAGCGCGGTCAAACAACTGCATGCCGTCATGGTCTTCGCGGGTAAAGGTGACCAAACTGCCGTCGGCCTTGAACCTGCGGGTGGCCACGAAGGCTTGTTCGGCGTGCTCGTCACGGCGGGCCACGTAGTGCATCGACATGGTGGGGTTGGCATGACCGGCATAACGTTGCAGGACATGGATGGGTAGGCCGAGCTCGGCCAGACGAGTCAACCGGGTGTGCCGGAAGCGATGGGTATGGCTGAGATGAACAGGCAGCCCCGTGCTGTCGCTGATCTGCGCCAGATCGCTGAAAGCAACGAGAATCTGATTATAGGAGCCTCGTGGGAAGGCTTTCGTGCCACCTGCGTTGGCTTTGCGCTTAGGAAATAAGTAGCGGGTTGGCGCCCCGAGTTGCCGGCGCACCCAGTCCTGCTGTTCATGAATGAGAGCAACGACCTCAGCATCAACGAGGATCGTGTCAGGCGCTTTCCCGATCTTGCTCTGCGCATATTGGAAACGTGCCACCTGCTCCCCCTCGGCCGCCTGCATCACTCGGTTGGTAGCGGGTGACAAGCAGCCGAACTCGCAGCTTAAAATCTCGCCAGCACGTCGGCCAGTCAGGATCTGCAGCAGCAACATTCGCATCACCTGCGGCTCGCCCTGTCCCGCCAGCATGTGTTGTCGACCGTTGACGGTTACGGTGACCATCTCGTCTTCGGCGGCGCCCAGCACCGGCAAGTAAGCGGTGATCTGAGCCAAAGCATGATCGTCGACATACTGGCTCTCCTCAAGGACCGGCGCTCTGGCAGGCTTGCGCTGAACCTGACGCGCCCATGCCGCCGGGTGTGCCGGATCGAGTCGATCCCACAGGGTAGGGCCGAGAGTCCGCAGTGCTTCCTCACGGTTGTCAATCAGGAAGGACATGAACTCGGCGATGGCTAATAGGTCGTTGTTCACCTTGATGGGATCGACGCGGTCGGTTCGTGGCCGGCGGCCATCGCGCGTGCGGTTCGCCGGGACACTGTCCCACAGGCGAAAGGCGGCGGCCAGGCTCGAGGCCTGCCTCAGGTCCCCCGCTATCACCCCAGGGTCGGGCAGCGTGCGTAACCAGTCATCGAACCGCAACAGCGCGGGCATTCGAACACTTAGCAGTGTTGACCACGAGAAGGCACCGGACTGCACAAGAGTGCCGAGTACCCATTTGGCGGCCTCACGCAGCCACGGGAGGTGGATCTGACCAGGACTGCAACTCTCGGTGCTTTGTGGCTCGCGTTCGCGCAGGGGAATACGCGGATCGCATCGAGGATGCCAGCGATCAAGTTGCCACCAGACTCCGTCGTGTAGACGAGCGGCTAAGGCAAGTTGGGCATGGCGCAGGCAAGAATGCAGGAGCTTGAGCGTTGAGGCAGCAGCGGGGGAGCCTGTCGTGGCCTGCTGGAACGTGGTGTACAGACGTCTAGAGTCCTCCTCTTTCCACAAGGCCAGGGAGATAGGCAGGTTTTCGTGCCCTTGCTGGCTTGCCCACCGCAGCATGCGCGCCATGGCGTTGATGTAGTAGCTCACTACCTGCATGCCATCCAGGTACTGCCAATGCGCCATCCAGGCCAGCTCAATGCGAAAGTGCTCCGGCAGGTCAGAGAGGTCAATCTTTTGACTTTTCGCGCTGCGCATATCCCAGTCATCGATGCCGGGTCCGATGATCGAACCGTGCCACTCCTGCGGGAGGTCGCTCTTCAGACGGGCGTAAGCCTCAAGGGAAGGACCAACCGCGTCGGCCGAGACGAGGATCAATTGCTTATTGCTCATCGGGGATCTGCCATTTCGTGGTGTAGGTCTCCCAGTTGGCGGCCGCGCGCAGCGCCTCGTCTTCGCTCACCCAGCCGTACAGATCTAACGTGGTCTGCACATGGGCGTGCCCGAGGCGCCGAGAGACCACCCAGTCCGCGGTACCGGCCAGCAGCAATGCGGTGGCATGGGTGTGCCGAAACCAGTGCGGTGTCCAGCCTGGCGCCCCGACGCCCTTCTTCTTCAGCGAGCGCACCTTGTCGCGCACGGTGCTTTCGCGCAGCGGTGCCAAGAAGGGTGGTCGATCAAGGTTGACGAACAGCATCTCCTCGGCACTGATCTCGATCCCCAACCCGGCAGCCCGAAAGGCCAGGTGTGTGAGGTAGTCGGCGAACAGCCGCTCCAGGTCGGCGCCGACATAGACACGGCGCGCCTTGAGCAGCTTGACCCGGGCATCGTTGGGGTTGTCCACGCGCGGGACAACGTCGATGTACGGAGTGCCGCCGCGGCCCATGACGAAGTCGCTGATCCGCATGCCGAGCGCCTCACCGAGCCTCATCCCGCTCTCAGCCAGCAGCGCGAACAGCATGCGGTCGCGTAGGTTACCCCGCCACTCCCCCGCGTCACCGTCGTAGACCGCGCAACCGTCCAAGATGGCCTGCACCTGAAAGGGCAGCAGCACCGGAGGTCGCTCTCGCGCTCGGGTACGCCGAATCCGCACCAGGGACGACGGCTGCGCCGGCCGCCGGGCGGCTAAGTGCGCCAGCAAACCACGGGCCGGAGTGCGGCGCGGCGTGCCCTTCAGGAGCCGCTTGGCCACCATGACATCGTGGACCAGGTGTTGCCAGCGGTAGAACGACAACACTGCGGTCAGGCGTGTGGCCAGCGTGCTCTGCGACGGTGGCTGCTCACTCCCCTCCGACAGCAGCTTCGCTTCATATACGCGGCCTTCGTGCAGCCAGGAGACGAAAGCCGAGACCGCCGGGACACCGACGTGATCCCAGCCTCCGACGTCGCCTCGTTGTTCGAGGAAGGTCCACCATTGAGCCAGCGCTGTGGCGTAGCTGCGGACAGTGTTCGGTGACCAGTGCAGACGGTGTGCCTCGATCCATTCCTCGACCGGGGCCACGGTGCGATAGGTGGCATCCACCACCGTCCAGGTACGCGAGCTGTTGGGCGGCCGCACCGGCAAGCAGTACGCCATGACATCGTTCCCCCACGTCGTTGAGAGAACGATGATAATGCGGACATAACGGACACAATAACATGCGAGGAGTCAGTGACTCATTCGTTATGAATGCTGATGAGGCTGCGGGCACCCGTGATGTCGATCCCTCCAGTGACCGAAGCGCGGTTGATCTTGACGAAGCCGCCCCTGCCACCAATGTCGACCACGGCGTCAGCCCACCGTCCAACACCTGCAGGCATCGGAACCTGATCGGGCCCCGTACGCCTGCCAGAGGAACACTCGGCGATCAGAGCACATAAATGCTTATCTCGATGCATCGCCACGATCGAGATATGGGTGCCAGTACGCAACTCATCACCCGGAAAATCACCGACAGCTGTCGGAGCGGATAGGGCGGCGACCCCATGGTTGCCCATTCCATAAATGGGATTTAGCCACCGCACAGCCACCAGCCTGAGGCTAACCAACATAATATTCGGCGAATTCTCTACACGAGAGTACCACTTCGGCAACAACAGCGGCCCAATCCAAGCCATCACGCGCCTGCCCGGTCACGGCCGCTACGCTGGCTAGCTCGCCTCGCGTTGCCATTCGGTGGCGGTTGCGGAACTGGCGAGCCAACCGACACTCTCCCGGTAAGCCAGCTCTCATCTGAGAAGAAAGCTCCAATGACCCCTTGTTCTTTCTTGTTGATTAAGAACCCCTAGATAGCAATGATGCAACGATATACAGCACCTCCTGCAAGCCCTGCTGTGTACGTTGATTCGAGCCGTCAAGCCCCCATGGATAAGCTGAATTCTGTATGGTATAGATTTTGTGTTTCGGTAGGGCCTGCTTGGTGTGTAGCGCGGGTTTTTCCGGTCGGGTGCTCCCCGCCGCGCCGGAGGGCGAAGAATCGAAGCGGCTTCCCTTCCGGGTGCGTCACGGCGCCTGGAGTCTCTTTCCGTGCATGATCACCCCGCTCTTGATCGTTTCGTCGGGCAAGATCCACAACCTGCTGGATCGCCCAGAACGATCAAGAGGTGGCAGGGCTCCGTCGATGCGCGCCGCCGGGATCACCCCGTCGGGAGTGTCCTGCTCGGTGGTCGCCCGGCGGATGCGACGGGGGCCGCGTCTCGGCCGGCTCGCTTTGTGGTCATGGTCATCTCGGGCGATCCGCCTGATGGGTGATTTGTCGCATTTGCCCTGTTTTGTTGGGCGTTCTGTTGGACGTTTTTCTTCGGCCGTTCGATGGCGGTGACCGGCGTCCACGAAATCGGTGTCCAGGCCGGCTCTCCCCTGTGTCGTCAGCGAAGACATTCGCTTCGGTGGATGGATGCGGACAGGTTGGCCCTGCGGATCGTTCTGGATCCCGCCACTCCCCCGGTTCGGGGGTGCGGGCAGGGCCGCGGTGGGTGCCGGAGGCGGCTCGGCTCAGCCGATTTTCGGCGGTGTCCGCGGGATTCCCTCTGAGAGCCACGCTTGTACGGCGATGCCGGTCAGGTCGGTGGAATAGGTCACCAGTTGTGCGGCGACGGTGGCGGTCCGGCCGTCGGAGAGGGCTATGTCCGCTGTGGCTTCCCTGCCTTGCGCCACCAGTCTCACAGCGACGTCTTCCAGGGCGATCCGGTCGCGATGGCACAGGTCTGAGGGTATGGATCCCGACGCGGTGTGTGTGGTGCCGCTTTCCTGTGCCGCGCTGAGGAATCTTTTCAGCAGGGCACGTTCGCGTTCGGCGCTGAATTCGAGCAGTCGTTGCTCGATGTCGTGGGCTGATCGCTGGGCCACGGCCGTCATCTGCGCGTTCGCCCGCTCGTCGAGGGCGGCGATGCACATGACTCCTTCCACGCGTCCGCTGAGGGGGTTGAGTATCGGTGTTCCGACGGCGGCGAATTTGTGGAATTTTTCCCACAGGTGCTCGTTGCCTGAGACCTGGTAGGTTCGCCGTTCCAGCAGTGTGGAGCCGACGGCGTTGGTGCCTATGTCGGACTCGGCGTAGCTGAAGCCCGGGATGACGCCGTTGGCGTCGGCTGCCGCTCGCATTGAGGTGTCGCCCAGGGCGCGGAGGAACAGTACTCCGGAGGAGTCGCTCAGGAAGACGCCTGATGAGGTGCCGGCGATGGTTGTTCGCAGTCGGTCGAGTACGGGGCGGGCCGCGCGTATCAGGGGGCTGTCGTAGTCCAGGTTGTCGAGCAGGCGTGTTTGGAAGCCGCCGGGGGGTAGTCCGGTGGCTTGACAGCGTCGCCATGAATTCAAGATCGGAGCGCGTATCTCGTTCTCTGTGAGTGTTCCGTCCAGGAGGCGCTCCATGATCTTGTCGGCGGGTTGTCGCTCGGTGTTCGAGACACTCGCCGTTCGGCTCACGCCCACGATGTCCTCACGATGAACAAATCCTCTGTGTTCGGGTTTTCCTGTTGGGCCGGTGAATTGTTGCCGTTTTTTGTGGCCGGCTGTTTTGTGTACTTTTCGGGCGGGTCGGGGAGCCGGTCGTTTCACGAGGTGGTGGCTGGGAGGCGGAAGGTGAAGCGCGCTCCGTTCGGGCGGGCGTCCTCGACGTGGAGGGTGCCGTGGTGATCGTGGGCGATGGCGCGGGCGATGGCCAGGCCGAGTCCGGTGCCGCCGCGGTCGCGGCTGCGGGCGCTGTCCAGTCGTGTGAAGGGCTGGAAGATGTGTTCGTGTTCGGCCGGGGGCACTCCGGGGCCGTCGTCGGTGATGCTGAGTTCGGCGATGTGGTCGGCGTCGTCGACGCGGCGTACCTCTACTGTGACGTGGTGGGTGGCGTGCCGTTGGGCGTTGTCGAGCAGGTTGTTCAGCATCCGGCGGATTTGGATGGGGACGGCGTTGGCCAGCACGTCGGGGGTGAGGTCGAGCCGGGTCGGGTGATGGTCGCCGATCCGGTGTGTGACTTCGGCTTCGACGAGTTCGGCCAGGTCGACGGGCTCCGGGGCGGTGAGGGGGGTCGTTCCGGTCCGGGCCAGCGAGAGCAGGTCGGTGATGATGGCCTGCAGTCGGTCCACGTCGCTCAGTGTGTGGTTGAGGAGGTCGGTGAGGTCGGTCTGGCCGGGGTGGAGCCGGGCTTCTTCCAGTTGGGCCCGTAGTCCTGCGAGGGGGGTGCGTAGTTCGTGGGAGGCATCGGCGGTGAAGCGTCGTTGGTGGTCGAGTGTGTCTCGCAGTGACTCGGTGGTCTGCTTCAGCTCTGTGGAGATCATGCGCTCGCGGGTGTAGAGGCGGGCGTTGTCCACGCACAGCGCTGTGCGGTTGACCAGGTCTTCGGCCAGTGTGAGGTCGTCTTCCTCGAAGGTTTCCCTGGTCGTGCAGCGGTAGAAGCTGACCACTCCCAGGGTGATGTCGCGGGCTCGTATCGGCACCGCGACGAGGGAGTGGATGCCGTGTTCGCAGGCTTTCCGGCAGCGTTCTGGGTCTTGTGCCATCCAGCCGAGGTTGGTGGGCAGGTCCGGTTCGAGTACCGGTTGTCCGGCGGCCACGCCGCGGGCCTGGGGTGTGGATGCGAGCAGTTGGATGAGTGCGTTGACCGGGTGCAGGCAGGAGTTTTCGCCGATACCCATGAGGGCGACCCGGCGTAGTCCCTCGTCGAGGCCGGTGGGGTCGTGTCCGCGTAGCACGCAGTCGTACAGATCGACGCCGGCGTAGTCGGCGAACCGGGGGACGGCGATTTCGGTGAGTTCTTCGGCGGTCCGGGTCACGCTCAGTGAGGTGCCGATGTGGGAGCCGGCGTCGCACAGCAGGTTGAGTCGTTCGCGTGCCTGCAGGGCGAGTCGGCCGATGCCTGGTTCGCTCACGGCGAGCAGCCATCTGTCGGTCGCGGCGGCTGTGGTGTCCGGGGCGGGAGGTTTCGTGCCGGGGAGGGGTTGGGGGAACGCCTGGTGTGAGTGCTGTTGCAGCAGGTGTTGTCCGATGCCGCCGACGGCGGCCGTGAAGCACTCACCGGCGGTGGCGGCGTTGTCTTCGGCGGCCACCATTGACCATCTCTTCCTTACTTCGCTTTTTCGACCCGCCTTGATGTTGGCATACATCTTCTTAATATCGGCACATAGATCTTCCCGATTTATCCAAATTTATATTGATCTATAATAAATTAGGTCGTTTATTGGTGTTATTTGGTGGTATGTGAAAGGCGGTCGTCGACGGCGAGGCTGCGTTCGGGGCTCGGCGGACGGCCTTGTGTCCTGGTGTCGTCGGGTACGGGCCCTGTCTGCGGCACCCTGGCGGTACTCCCCGTCGAGGGTGGCGGGGTGAGAGTCCTGCCGGTGGTCTTGCGTGCGAACCGGTCTGTCAGTTCGTCAGGGTGAGCGGGTTGACCAGGTCGGCGTAGACGAGCAGGCATGTCATGATCATCATCGCCGGTGCGGCCGTGTACGTCAGTGGCAGCACCTTGGCCATGTCGACGGGGCGGGGTTCGGCCGCCGCATGACCTTGGCGTAGCCCCGCTTGATCCCCTCCCAGAGGCCGCCCGCGATGTGTCCGCCCTCCAGTGGCATCGGTGTCGGCTGTTCGGCGTTCGGTTCCCGAACTCGAAGTCGGGATATGTCGCCGGAGCACCCGCACTACAGTGGGCGGGAAGTCTGATCTGGGGGTGTCATGCGTTCGCTGACCCGTAAGGGGGCCGCGACGCGGCAGCGCATTCTCGAGGGCGCGGCCGCCTACATTCGCGAGTACGGCGTGGTGGGTACCACCCTTGACGACATCCTGGCCAGGACGGCGACGAGCAAAAGCCAGCTGTTTCACTACTTTCCGGGCGGGCGGGAGGAGTTGCTGCTGGCCGTGGCCCGTTTCGAGGCCGATCGTGTGCTGGAGGACCAGCGGCCCCAGCTCGGTGACCTCACCTCTTGGCCGGCCTGGGGGCGCTGGCGTGACACGGTCGTCGCCCGCTATCGCAGGCAGGGACGCCTGTGCCCGCTCAACTCCGTCGTGTCGCAGCTGGGCGGCAGCACCCCCGGCGCTCAGGCCGTGGTCGGGGAGTTGATGAGCCGCTGGCAGGCCGAGATCGCCACCGGTGTGCGGTACATGCAGGGTGCCGGTGAGATCGATCCGGGCCTGGATCCCGACCGGGCGGCGGCCGCCCTGCTCGCCGGCATCCAGGGCGGGGTGGTGATCCAGATGTCCACCGGTCGGACCACGCATCTGGAGGCGGCCCTGGACATGGGGATCGCCTATCTTCGGGCCGGCGCGATCCCGCCGGTGTAGAGGGTTCGCGGCCCGGCGCCGCCGGGGGTGGCAACCGGTTCCGCGCTCCGGTGGATCCGTCTTTCGCCGCGCGACGGCGATCCGACGGCCGCCCGGCTGTGGCGTCGTGGTCGGGCGGGGGTGCGTGCCCCCGTTTTTTGGACTTGGAAGTCCATTTTTTTGCGTGCATGCTGAGCGGGCCGCGCGGTTCGGAACACGTGTGGCCTTGTCGTCCCCGCCGGGCAGGCGCGTGGGCCCCTGCCGCTTTGAGGAGCCGTCAAGGGCCGGCTCTGCCCGGATTCTCTTTCGAACGGAGTGTCGTCCTGATGTCGCTGGATCACTACTATCTGCTCGGGCGCTCGGGGTTGCGCGTCAGCCGGCTGGCTCTGGGCACGATGAACTTCGGCACCGGCGGTTTCCACGCCGCGTACGGCAAGAGCGAGGATGAGGCCCGTCTCATCTTCCGCCGTTACCTCGAGGCGGGCGGCAACTTCGTCGACACCGCGGACTTCTACACCGCCGGTGAGAGCGAGACCATCCTCGGCGCTCTCGTCGCCGAGGCCAAGGTGCGCGACAAGATGGTGCTCACCACCAAGTTCACCAACAGCGTCGATCCTGGGGACCCGAACGCGGGGGGCAACGGCCGCAAGCACATGATCAGGGCGGTCGAGGCGTCGCTGCGCCGTCTGCGCACCGACTACATCGATCTGTTCATGCTGCACACCTGGGATCGGATCACTCCCGTCGAGGAGGTCATGCGGACCTTCGACGACCTCACCAGGGCCGGGAAGATCCGCTACGCGGGTCTGTCCGATGTGCCGAGCTGGTACGCGGCGCGGGCCCAGACCTACGCCGAGGCCCATTCCCTCGTGCCGGTGGTGGGCCTGCAGCTGCCCTACTCCCTCCTGGACCGGACGATCGAGACGGAGCACGTCCCGATGGGGGGTGCTCTGGGGCTCGGCATCACCGCGTGGAGCCCGCTCGGCGGGGGCTTCCTGACCGGCAAGTACCGCCACGGCGACCGGGGGCTGAGCGGGCAGGGGCGGCTGGGTGGCGCGGGCTCGCAGGGCCGCTCGTGGACGGAGCGGGATTGGCGGCTTGTGGCGGTGCTGGAGGAGGTCGCCGCCACGCTCGGGGTGACGATGGCGCAGGTCGCGGTCAACTGGGTCGCCACCCAGCCCGGGGTCGCCTCGGCGATCGTCGGGGCGAGCGGCGCCGACCAGCTCGACGCCACCATGACCGCTCTGGATTTCGAGCTGCCGGCCGAACTGCGCGCCCGGCTGGAGGAGGCGAGTGCCGTGCCGCCCTCGTCGGTCTACCGGATGTTCACGCCCGGTTATCAGGGCTGGCTGGTCAGTCCCGGTGTCAAGGTCGGGGACAAGCCGGCCGGGTACGTCCCGGCCGTACGGAACTGGGTGGCCGAAAGCGTCGGGTGACGGTCCTCGCGGGGCGCGCCGCCGGCACTGGTGGGTCGGTTCCTGTGTCGGGCGGGTGGTGGGGGTCAGGGCGGGGGTGCGGGTTTGAGTCTCCTGACGAAGCGGGCGGCGGTGCGGTGGCTCATGCCGGTTTCGCCGCGTACCAGGAAGACGGCCTGGTCGAACTGGCCGGCCGCCTTGAGTTCCAGGAGCCGTTCGATGAGCTCGGGGCCTACTCCCCCGCCGACCAGGGCGTTTCTAGGGCGCTGTGCGGCTCGTACCGCGAAGACGATCAGGGCGATGAGCGCCGCCACGATGACCGCCGTCAGGAGGAGGATGACGATCAGGTTCGACATGGGGTGAGCGTACCGCCGCGAGGTCCGCGTGTGTGAGGTGAGATCACCGGATTTGACGGTGATGGCGGTCTTGAGGGCGCCGAAGGTGCGGGAGTGCCCTGTCGGGTCTGTCGGGTCAGGTCTGTCGGGCCAGGCCGCGCAGCAGGAGCATGGCGTAGGCGGCGATCGAGTTGCTGTCGGTGATGGCGCCGTTCACGATCATCTGTTCCAGTTCGGTGCGGGGAACCCAGGTCTGGCGCATGTCCTGTTCGGTGTGCTCGCGCTCGTGGGCGCCGGCGGTCAGGCCCGTGGCGAGGAAGATGTCGTAGTTTTGGCCTGAGGTGCCGTGGGCGTTGTCCAGGCGTCCCAGATGGGTCATCGAGGTGGCTCGCAGGCCGGTTTCCTGGGTGAGTTCGGTGTGGGCGGTGACCAGGGGCGAGGGGCTGTCCTTGACTCCGCCCTGGGGGAAGTTCCAGGTGCGTCGTCTGACCGGGTAGCGGTATTCCTCCACGAGGTGGAAGCCGTCGTTCTCCATGGGGACGATGAGGGCGAAGTCGGGGATGTCCACGACGCCGTAGATGCCGTGGGAGCCGTCGGGGCGTTCGATACGGTCCTCGCGCACGCTGATCCATGGATTGGTGTAGACGACCATGGAGTCGAGGGTGCGGATCGTCGGTCCGGATACGTCGGTCATGCAGGGACCCTACTGGCCGGGGCCGGGGCCGGGCGGGGTGTAGGGCAGGACGGAGGTCACCGCGCTGAGCGGGAGGGGGCCGTAGATGTGCGGGAAGGCCTCAGGGGTGTCGTCGGGGACCTCCATGCGGACGTCGAGTCCGGTGGGGTCGACGCTGAGCAGCACGAGGGGGTCGGTGACGTCGCGGTAGAAGCGTTCCGCGACGCCGAGTAGCTGTTCGTGGCCGGCGCAGGCGTGGATGAAGCCGACGTCGTCGAGGGTGCGGCCGAGGGTGGAGACGCGGTACTCCCCCGCCTGGCGGGCCGCCTCCCAGTCGGAGGCCAGGGCGAGATGCAGGATGGTCACCGCAGACATGGTGCCGTGTGCGTCGCCGTCGTTCAACCGGTCGTTCAACCGGGGGCGGGTGGTGTCAGCGCTGGGGGTGCCACTCGCGGCGCAGGATGGCGTAGACGATCTCGCTGGTCCATTCGCCTTTGACGATCTCGTTGTCGAGGAAGTGGGCCTCGCGGCGCATGCCGAGTTTCTCCAGTACTCGGGCCGAGGCCTCGTTGCGGGCGTCGAGGCGTCCGACGATGCGGTGCAGGTTCAGGTGCTCGAAGCCGAGTTCGAGCATGACCCGGGCGGCCTCGGTGGCGTAGCCCTTGCCGTGGTGGTCGGGGTGCAGGACGTAGCCGATCTCGCCGGCGCGTTGTGAGCGGCTGTGCCAGATGAGCAGGGCGTCGCCGAGGAGTTCGCCGGTGGCGGTCAGTTCCACCGCCAGGGTGAGGGATTGTCCTTCTTCCAGCAGCGCCGTCTCGCTGATCTTCTTTTCCAGTGCTTGGCGGGTCTGGTCGCGGTCGCGTGGTTCCCAGTACAGGTAGCGGGTGACCTGGGGCAGGCGGTGGATGGCGTGCAGGGCGTCGAGGTCGGCGGGGGTGTAGGCGCGCAGGGTGAGGCGGTCGGTCCGGATGGGCAGGGCGGGCTTCAGCATCCGGTCAGGGTAGGACAGCCGCCGAGGCGGGGCGAGTCAATATTCGCGGGAGGGTGGGGGTGTGCGGGGGTCAGTGGGGGCTTCCGGCCAGGTTGAGGACCACGACGCCGCCGATGATCAGGGCGATTCCGGCGACCTTGGCGAGGTTGATCGTCTCGCCGAGGAAGAGGACGCCGATGGCGGCGATGGCGGCGGTGCCGGCTCCGGCCCAGACGGCGTAGGCGGTGCCGACCTCCATCTGGAGCTTGAGTGCCTGGGCCAGCAGGAGGAAGGCGGCGGCGTAGCCGGCGACGACGAGGACCGACCAGCCTTTGTGGGTGAATCCGTCGCTCAGTTTGAGGGCGGTGGTCGCCACGATCTCGGCGATGATCGCCCCGGCCAGGATTAGCCACGCCATTGTCACCACTCCCCCGTAAATCGGGCCAAACATACCATTTTTCGCTGATCGCAGAGGGGAGCCCCCCGTGGGCGGAACCGTCCGGCGCCACGACCTGCCCGGCTTGCGAGCGGCGTCGAAAGCGTGTTCCACTGAGCCGTATGCGATGGGACGCGCCTCCCCTGCTCGCCGCGCCGCCCGACGCCAGGCCGCGGATCGAGCGTTCCGCGCTGACCAGGGTTCACGGGGCCCTGACCTGTTACGAGGTGCAGGCGCGCACCGCGCTGGACACCACGCCCGAGGGCTGGGCGGTCAGTCCGTATCGGGGGTGCGCGCAGGCGTGCCGTTACTGCTCGGCGCGCCGGGGGCACCGCTACCTGGGGCTGGACGCCGAAGGCGACTTCGACGCGCGGATCGTGGTGCGCACCAACATCGTGCGCCGGTTGCGTGCGGAGCTGAGGTCACGCTGGGACGGTGAGCACATCACCGTGGGGATGGCAGGCGACTGCTACCAGCAGGTGGAGGAGGTCTACCGGCTGATGCCGGGCCTGGTCACCGCGTTGCGTGAGGCCGGGGCGCCGTTCACCGTGCACACCAAGAGCCGGTTGATCCTGCGCGACGCCGACCTGCTGGCCGCCACACCGGGGGCCGGGGTGGTGGTCTCGATCGCGTTCGTCGACGACCGGATCCGCCGCACGGTGGAGCCCGGTGCCGTCGGCGCGCAAAAACGCCTGGAGTTGGTGGCGGAGCTGAACGAGCGCGGGGTGGCGTGCGGGGTGGCGATGGCGCCGATCCTGCCGCTGCTGACCGACTCCCCCGACCAGCTTTCGGCCACCGTGCGCCGTATCGCCGACGCCGGGGCCGTCAGCTGCGTCCCGCAGGTGCTGCGCCTGCCCCCCGGGGCGCGTGAGTGGTATCTGGCCTGGCTGCGAGAGCACCATCCTGCGCTTGAGCCCCGCTATGCCGAGCTGTACGGCCGCGGCGCCGACGCCGAACCCGGCTATGTGCGCCGCCTGACCGGCCAGATCCTGCAGCTGGCCGCCCGCTACGGGATGGGGCCGACCCGGCCTGAGCAGCCGCTGCCGCTGGCGTTGCCCCGGCAGGCCCAGCTCACCCTGCTGTAGGCCGGCCGACCGTCCCGGCAGGCCCCGGCGGGTCTCAGAAGTGCTCCAGCAGTTCGGAGAACCGCTCCAGCCGCAGCACCCGCTCGTCGCCGGGGTCCAGCTCGTCGTGCTCCAGCGCCCAGGTGTGGTCGTTGGGGATGAAGACGGCGTTCAGGCCCGCCTGCCGGGCGGGAAGGATGTCCGACTTCGGGGAGTTGCCGATCATCCAGGTCGTCGCGGGCGCCAGGGCGTGCTCGCGGGCCAGCCACCGATAGACGGCGACGTCTTTTTCGGCCACGATGTGCACGTCGCGAAAGTGGTGGGCCAGCTGTGAGGCCTCCAGTTTGCGCCGCTGCTCCTCCAGGTCGCCCTTGGTGAGCAGGAGCAGCTCGTGGCGCTCGCCGAGCGCGGTGAGCGTCTCGGTGACGCCCGCGACCAGCTCCACCCGGCGCTGCAGGAGGGCCAGGGCCAGCTCGTCGATGTGGCGGCGCTCGGCCGCGGTCGCCGGGCGCTCGCGCAGCCGCTCGAAGCACTCGCCGAGACTGCGCAGGAACATCGTGCTGCCATAGCCGTGGGTGACGGCGTTGGCCGCCTGGATGTCGTCGAGGACGGCGCGGATCTGGGCGCGCTCCAGGGTCGGGTGCGCCAGCCAGTCGAGGAAGTCCTCCACGACGCGCTCGAACAGCACGTTGTTCTCCCACAGCGTGTCGTCGGCGTCGAAGATGAGCACCTGCCCCTGGAGTCTCACCTGGTCCTCCCCCGAGAACGTCGTCATCGGCGGTCCTGGCCGCCTTCGGTGCGCCGGCCACCGTGCCTGGACGGTGCCCGGCGCACACGCTACCGCGCCCGCCGGGCCCGGCGCGTCCTGTTTTCGGCCCGCGAGGAGCAGGTCCGCGAGATCCGGCGGTAAGGGTCCTCGTCGTGGGCTGTTCAGGCGGCTCTGCGGTCATGTCGCCGTGATCGGCCAGGGGCTGGAGGGCTACGGCCGGTTCGGGTCGGCACCGAGGGTGTGCCCGACCCGAACACCTCCCCTGGATCGGCCACGGCCCATCCGGCCCGACCGGCGGTGCGGTGTCAGCGGCTTCACCGATCAGAAATCCTCCGCCACATCGTCAGTTCTGGTAATCCCTTGTCACCCGCGGAAGGATTGACGACCATGACCGACGCCAGGCTGCTGGGCGACGACGAGGCCACGTTCATCGCGGCCATCCGCGCGGAGGATACCGCGCGGTTCGCGCTCGTGACCGAGCGCCACCGGCGTGAGCTGCAGGTGCACTGCTACCGGATGCTCGCGAACTACGAGGATGCCCAGGACATGACGCAGGAGACGTTCCTGCGAGCGTGGAACAAGCGGGAGTCGTTCAGGGGCCACGCGGCCCTGCGGACCTGGCTGTACCGGATCGCGACGAACGCCTGCCTCGACTTCCTGGACAAGCGCAACGACCGCACACCTGTGCCGTCCGAGCTGCCGGACCCCGGCTCCGAGGTGCGGTACCTGCAGCCGTACCCCGACCGGATGCTCCCCGAGGACCCGCAGGAGTCGGTGGTGGCCCGGGAGACGATCGAGCTGGCGTTCATCGTCGCCGTCCAGCACCTGCCGCCGCGGCAGCGGGCGGTGTTCATTCTGCGCGACGTCCTCGGCTGGCCGGCGTCGAAGGCCGCCGACGCCCTCGAGTTGACCGTCGCATCGGTGACCAGCGCACTGCAGCGGGCCCGTGTGACGATGCGCGAGCAGCTGCCCGGCCGCCGCCTCGACTGGCGGAGCCCCGCCACCCACGAGTTGTCGGATGACGAGCGCGGTGTGGTGAAGTCGTACATCGACGCCCATGAGCGCAACGACCTCGACGGGCTGGTGTCCCTGCTGCGTGAGGACCTGCGCTTCGCGATGCTGCCCGAGGCGGTCACCTTGATCATGACGGCCGAGGACGCGGTGGACGGCTGGGTCTCCAATGGGCTCTTCCAGCGCGGCTACGACGACTGGCGCGGTATCACCACGACGGTCAACCGCATGCCTGCCGCTGCGCTGTACCTGCGCGCCCCCGGCGACCCGGGGTACCGGCCATTTGCCATCGCGGTCCTGCGCATCGTCGACGGGAAGATCGCCGAGCTCACCGGATTCGACGCCGCCGACAAGCCATGGCTGGGCCTGCCCCCGGCACTGTGATCAGGGGAGTCCCCATCGTCGACGAGTCCGGCGCACGGGCCGCCGTCACCGAAGTCACCGCGAAATGAGCGCCCCGGCCAGCTGGACACCAACGCGAACACCACCGCCCCGCCGGCGTTGCCGGCGGGGCATCTTCATGCCCGAAGATCATCGTCACGATCGAGGAGAACACCACCTTCGGCATGTCCCGCCAGCGGCGGGCGTACTCGATCTGCGCCGGTGTGGCGCCGGGCTGCTGGTCGGCGGTCGGCCAGTGGGAGCTCATCGTCTCCCACAGTCTGCGCCCGTACAGCGCCAGGCCGGTCGCCCCCACCCGGTCGGACCACCATTGGAACAGCTCGTCGCTCGGTACGTCCCAGCCGAGGTCGTCGCCGGGCGCGGCGATGTAGCCGTCCAGGCTCAGGTTCATGCCGAAGATCGGTTTCCGCATCGTGCAGCCTCCCGTGAGTCGATCTCACACCTACAGACGGGCGCGGGGCGGAAACCTAATCGGTGCGCGATGTGCGTCCGCGGGTGGTCCTCGCGTTCCGGGCTCGGCCGGGCTCGGGCACCACCGGCCGGATCCGTGGCGAACGCCTGGTCACCCGGGCACCTTCACCGCCGAACGCGCCGGGCAGCCGGTGAACTCATGCGGTCATCAGCCCTCCCGAGCCCTGAAGGGCTCGGGAGGGCTCGGGAGGGCTTCGAAGAGCGAGGGCTCTAGGTCAGGGCGCTGCCGCTGCGCCATTCCTTGAACGACAGCTGCCAAAAGCCCCAGCCGTTGTTCCACTCCATCTCGCGGTTGGTGCCCTTGATGGTGATCACGTCGCCGCGCTGGACCTGGTCGTAGAACCACTTGGCCTGGTCGGGGCGGGCGTTGATGCATCCGTGGCTGACGTTCTGGCGCCCCTGGGCCCAGACGTTGTTCAGCGCGTGCACGTACTCGCCGCTGTTGGAGAACCGCACCGCGTGGTTGATCATCAGGTCGTAGTAGCCGGGGTCGCCCTTCTTGCGGCCCGGGGAGATCATGCGTTCGGGGTTGGCCTTGCCCATCGTCAGGTGGACGCCGCTGGTGGTGGTGTACTCGCGGGTGCTGGCGTTGCCGGCGCTGATCAGCATGGTCTGCACGACCTTGCCGTCGCGTTTGACGATCATCTTGTGCTTGCGGGTGTCGATGGTGGAGATCTGGGCGGCGCCGATCTGGATGACCTTGGTCATGTCCTTGACGCCGTACATGTCCTTGCCGCCCTGTACGCCTTTGAGGCGGGCGGTGAAGGTCACCTTCTGGTGGGGTTGCCAGAACTTCGCGGTCCGGTAGATCACGGTGGTGTCGTTGATCCACCGCCATGCGCCCTGGGCCGGTTTTTGTGAGGTGACCTTCAGGGCTTTTTCCACCCCGGCCTTGTTGGCGATCTGCTGGTTGAAGGTGACGATGATCGGCGCCCCCACGCCGACCTTCTCCCCCTTGATCGCCGGGGTCACGTCCGCCACCTCGAGCTCATGCTTGGGCTTGAGCGTCCTGAAGGAGCCGGTGGCGGTGGTGCCGTCGACCGCCCGCGCCGACACGGTGTAGTCGCTGGCCGGTTCCATGGGCGTGGTGGAGACCCATCTGGTGCGTTCGGCGTTGAAGTCGCCTTCCAGCACCCGGTCGCCGCTTTGCACGGTGACCTCCTCCAGCGCGCCGCTGGAGGCGGCGACGACGACCTTCTTGTCGGGGCGTACGGTCTTGCTGCCCTGGGCGGGGCTGATCTTTATCTCGGTCGCGGCCGGAGCGGTGGCGGCCACGGCGCCCGATCCGGCGCCGGGACCGGCGGGATCCTTCGGGCCCGTCCCCGTGGAACAGGCGGTGACCAGCACCGTCGTGGTCGCCAGGGCCGCGGCGGCCAGTGGCGTCCTGAGGCGTCGGTGTTGCATGGTCAGCACAATGTCTCTCCCCCACTACAGCAAACTGCTCTTAAAACACTAATAGGAGATGCATGGTGACTCGGCATGGTTGCGGTGGGTTTGGTAACGTTTCGGACTCTTCGTAAAGTCGGAAAAATACCAACCGAGAGTCAGGGGACGGCGAAATGCCCACGTCACCGGCCCCGACGTGAAAGCCCTGCTCCGGCGGGGTGGGCGGCCGCGGGTGCGGTTTCCCGCCGTAAACCGTCGCGCGCCGGCCGCATCAACGGCCCTGTGAGGGGCATGGGCAGCAAAGGACCCTCCGGCCTCACGCGCCGGTTCCCCGCCCCGTCCCGACGGCGCGGCGGGAAGATAGTCTGATCGATCCCTCTCCACACGGAAGCCCAGGGTGATGACAAGACCTCCCCCGCTGCGCGACCCCGGCCACGTGCTCACCGCCGCGGCCGGCCTCGACCGTGACACCGGCACCGATGAGCGCGATCTTTCGCGTCCACCGGGTGAAGAGGTGCTGCGCGCCATCGTGGAGGCCAGCGGCGAGGGGGTCGTGCTGTGCGGCGCCGACGGGGTCGTGGTGATGCTGAACACCGCCGCGGCCGAGATGGCGCCGGAGATCGTCGTGGGCCGCCCGCTGTGCCAGGGCCCGGCCGCGTCCCTGTTCGACGGTGAGCACCCCGACGGTGAGAGCCGCGAGAGCGATCACGGGCGGCGCCGGATCCGGGTACGTCGCGAGGTCTTCGGCCTCAGCCACCGGGCCTGGTACCTGCGTGACGTCACCACCGATGCCGCCAGGACCGACGCGTTGCTGGCCGAGCGCCGGCGCACCGACTTCCTCATCGAGGCGGGCCGCAGGCTGTCGGCCTCGCTCAACATGCGCCGCTGCGCTCGCACCGCGATCGAGCTGGCCACCCCGTTCCTGGCCGATGCCGCCATGGTCGTGCTGCCGCCCTCGGGGCGCCGCCACGCCGGCTGGCTCCGCCTGACCAGCACCGACCGGTCCCTGCAGGAGGGCAACGTCGCCGTCGCCGACACCGCGCAGGTGCCCGGCCTGGCCGAGGCGCTGGCGGGTTTCCCGCCCGTGCCCAGCCGCTGGCTGGATCCGGGGCAGGTGCCCGGCTGGCTGCTGCCCGACAGGTTCGGGGCGGCCGGGCACCTGCTGGTCACCCCGCTGCCCGGCAACGGGGTGCCCGCCGGAGCGCTCGTGCTCGCCCGTCACGAAGACGGGCCGCCCTTCGACGAGGACGCCGAGACCCTGGTGCGGATTTTTGCCGCCCGGGCCGGGGCCGCCATCTCCGCCGCCGCCCTCTACCAGGAGCAAAGCGCCACCAACGCGATCCTCAGCAGCGACCTGCTGCCCCCGCCGCTGCCGGCGCTGGCCGGCGCGGAGCTGGCCGGATCGCTGCGCGCCGCCCGCCAGGCCGGGCTCATCGGCGGCGACTTCTACGACGTCTACCTGCCCGAGCCCGGCGAGTCCGGCGATCCGCTGGTGGTGCTGGGCGACGTCTGCGGCAAGGGCGCCCGCGCCGCCGTCATGGCCGGGCACATCCGCCACTGCCTGCGCACCCTGCTGCTGCTGGAAGAGCGCCCCGAGCATCTGGTCGCCCTGCTCAACCGCTCCCTGCGGGGCTCGCCCACCCCCAACTCCTACGCCACCCTCGTGCTCGGCGCGCTCAGCGCCGCCCCGGGCGGGCACGTCCAGGTGAACCTGGCGGTCGCCGGGCACCCGGCGCCGCTGATCCTGCGCCTGGACGGCACCGTGCAGGAGTGCGCGGCCCGCGGACCCATGCTCGGCGCGTTCGCCGAGGCCGACCTGGCCCCGGCCGGGGTCGACCTGGCCCCCGGCGAGGTGTGCCTGTTCTACAGCGACGGCATCACCGAGGCCTTCGGCGGCCCCACCGGCAGGGAGATGTACGGCGCCCAGCGGCTGAAGGCCGCCCTGGCCGGCTGCGCGGGCATGCCGGTCGCGGCACTGGTCGAGCGGCTGGAGCAGATCAGCACCGACTGGCTGGGCGGCGACGTCCAAGACGACCGGGCACTGCTGGCGGTGCAGGCGAGGCCGTCCCGATGAGCATCCTGAGCACCACGGATACGCCGGGCGCGACCGCACCGCGCGGGGCGGGCCCGCACGAGGCCCTCGGCCGGTACCTGGAGCACATCGGGCGCGCCGACGAGTTCGCCGCCATCGACCTGGTGCTCGACCTGCTGGAGCAGGGGGCGGACGCCGAGCGGCTGCTGCTCGATCTCATCGCCCCCGCCCAGCGGCGCGTCGGCGAGCTGTGGGCGGCCAACGAGTGGTCCATCGCCCGCGAGCACGGCGCCACCGCCGTCAGCGAGCGCGCCGTGGCCGCGATCGCCGCCCGCGTCCGGCCCGAGCCCACCCGCGGGCGCCTCACCGTCGCCTGCGCCGACGGCGAGTACCACGCGCTGCCCACCCGCCTGCTGGCCGAGGTCTTGCGCCTGCGCGGCTGGCGGGTCGACTTCCTGGGCGCCAGCGTGCCGGGCCCGCACCTGATCACCCACCTGCACCAGAGCGGGCCCGACGCGGTCGCGCTGGGCTGCGCATTGGCCACCCGGCTGCCCCGGGCGCACGCCACGCTCACCGCCTGCCAGGCCGTCGGCGTGCCGGTCATGGCCGGCGGGGCCGGCTTCGGCGCCGACGGCCGCTACGCCCGCCTGCTGGGCGCCGACGCCTGGGCGCCCAGCGCCGACGCCGCGGCCGACCTGCTGGAGCGCGGCGACCTGACCGGCCCGCCCCGCCAGGCCGCCGCGCCGGCCCATCTGGCCGACGAGGAGTACACCCATCTGACGCGCCGGCGCGCCGAGCTGCTCACCTGCGCCTTGGGGGCCCTGGCCCGCGCCTACCCGCCGATGGCGGCCTACGACCTGCAGCAGGTCGACGCCACCGCCGCCGACCTGGGCCATCTGCTCGACTTTCTGGCCGCGTCCCTGTACGTCGACGACGCGCAGCTGTTCACCGGCTTCATCGGCTGGACCGGTTCCGTGCTCGCCGCACGCGGCGTCCCCGCCGAGGCCGTGACGGTGGGATTGCGCGTTTTCCACGACGAGCTGCGAGACTTCCCCCGTGCCCGTCACATGCTGGTCCAGGCAGCCGAGGCGGCACCTGTCCCCGGCCCCGATCAGGAGACCTGACGTTTGATGTTCGACAAGACCCCGTTGCGTACCGAGGTGCGCACCACCGCTGCGGACACCACCCTGCTCGTCCTCAGCGGTGACCTCGACTACGACACGGCCCCTGAGCTCTTCGGTTTCGCGCGAGAGTTGCTGTCGGGACAGATGCGCAACCTCGATCTGGACCTGTCGGGTCTGGAGTTCATCGACTCCTCGGGGGTGGCGGCGCTGATCAACGTCTACAACTCCGCGGGCGAGCACGACATCGCCATGCGCATCGTCGCCCTCACCCCCTACCTGCGCCATCTGCTGCGGGTCACCGCCTTGGACCGGGTCTTCCGGCTTCCCCAGGAGCAGGAGTGAGCGCCGGCGACCGCCACTAGAGCGCCGAGGGCCGCAGAGGGCCGCCGAGGGCCTTGGGAAGGCTTCGTCCGGCGCCGAAGCGGTGCCGGCCGATGATGGGGACATGACACCTGCCATGACGCCGGGCGGGCCGGTGCCGCTGGCCGCGCTGGCCGCCCTGCTCGCCGACGCCACCCGTGCCACGTTCTGCCTGGCCCTGCTGGACGGGCGCGCCTGGAGCGCCGGGGAGCTGGCCGCTCACGCCGGGGTCGCCGCCTCCACCGCCAGCGAGCACCTGTCGCGGCTCGTCGCCGGTGGGCTGCTGGCCGAACAGCGCCGGGGACGCCGGCGCTACGTGCGCCTGGCCGGGCCGCGGGTGGCCCAGCTCATCGAGGATCTGGCCTCCCACGCGGCCCACACCGGGTGCGGGCCCCGGCCCGCGACGCTGCGCGCCGTGAGCGCGGCACGCGCGCTGGCTGAGGCCCGCACCTGTTATGACCACCTGGCCGGGCGGCTCGGCGTGACGATCACCGACGCGCTCACCGCGCGCGGCCTGCTGCGCCAGGACGCCGCCTTCGCGCTCAGCGACGAGGGATTGTCGTGGTTCGCCGCCGAGCTGAGGGCGCCGCTGCCCGGCGGCGGGCGCCGCCCCCAGGCCCGGCCCTGCCTGGACTGGACCGAACGCCGCCCCCATCTGGCCGGCAGTGCCGGGGCCGTGCTGTGCACGACCATGCTGGAGCGCGGCTGGGTCGTCCGCATCGGCTCCGGGCGCGCCGTGGCCGTCACCGGCGCCGGGGGCGAGGCCCTGGAACGCCTGCTGGGTCTCACCGCCTGGGCGAGCGCCGCGGCACCGCGGCCGCAGGAGGTGCTCAGCGCACGCGCAGGCGGTGGGTGAGGCTGGTGTGGCGGCGCCCGGCGCCCCGGGTGCGTACCGCCTGGGCGAGCGCGCGGCGCGAGCCGACGATGACGACGAGCCTCTTGGCCCGGGTGATCGCGGTGTAGAGGAGGTTGCGCTGCAGCATCATCCACGCGCTGGTCGACAACGGGATGACCACCGCCGGGTACTCGCTGCCCTGGGATCGGTGGATCGACACCGCGTAGGCGTGGGTCAGCTCGTCCAGCTCGTCGAAGGCGTACTCGACGTTCTCGTCCTCGTCGGTCAGCACGGTCAGCTTGTGCTCGTCGGGCCTGATGTCGACCACCGTGCCCACGGTGCCGTTGAACACCCCCGCCGCGCCTTTCTCGTAGTTGTTGCGCAGCTGGGTGACCTTGTCGCCGACCCGGAAGACCCGCCCGCCGTAGCGGCGCTCGGGCATGCCCTCCCGGAAGGGGGTGAGCGCCTCCTGTAGCGCGTTGTTGAGGTTGCCGGCGCCGGCCGGGCCCCGGTGCATCGGCGACAGGACCTGTACGTCGCGGCGCGGGTTGAGGCCGAACCGGCGCGGGATGCGGTTGGCGACCACGTCGACGGTCAGCGCCGCGATCTCCTCGGGCTCCTCGCAGGCAAACAGGAAGAAGTCGTTCATGCCCTCCAGCGCCGGGGGCAGGCCGGTGTTGATGCGGTGGGCGTTGACGACCACCCCCGACTCCTGGGCCTGGCGGAAGATGTGGGTCAGCCGCACCCGGGGGATCTCCTGCTCGGCGGCGAGCAGGTCGCGCAGCACCTCACCGGCGCCGACCGAGGGCAGCTGGTCGACGTCTCCGACGAAGAGCAGGTGCGTGCCCGGGGCCACGGCCTTGACCAGCTTGTTGGCCAGCAGCAGGTCCAGCATCGAGGCCTCGTCGACCACGACCAGGTCGGCGTCCAGGGGGTTGTCGCGGTCGAAGGTGGCCTCCCCGCCGGGACGCAGCTGCAGCAGCCGGTGCACGGTGGTGGCCTCGTGGCCGGTCAGCTCCGCCAGGCGCTTGGCCGCCCTGCCGGTGGGCGCGGCCAAGATGACCTTGGCCTTCTTGGCGCGGGCCAGGGTGACGATGGAGCGCACGGTGAAGCTCTTGCCGCAGCCGGGGCCGCCGGTCAGCACCGCGACCTTCTCGGTCAGCGCCAGCCGTACCGACTGGGCCTGCTCCTCGGCGAGGTCGGCGCCGGTCTTGGTCCGCAGCCACCTCAGCGCCGCGTCCCAGTCGACGCCGGCGAAGGCGCCCAGCCGATCGTGCTCGCAGGCCAGCAGGGAACGCAGCGCGCCGGCCAGGGACAGCTCGGCGCGGTGGAAGGGCACCAGGTAGACCGCGGGGACGCCGGCGTCGCCGACCGGGATCTCCTCGCGGACCACGCCCTCCTCGGCGATGAGCTCCTCCAGGCAGCGGGCGGTGAGCTCGGCGGGAACCTCCAAGATCTTCACCGCGTCGCCGACGAGGTTGGGTGCCGGCAGGTAGCAGTGGCCGTCGTCGGCGGCCTGCGACAGGGTGTAGCGCAGGCCCGCCTTGACGCGCTCGGGGCTGTCGTGCGGGATGCCCACGGCCTGGGCGATGGTGTCGGCGGTCTTGAAACCGATGCCCCACACGTCGTCGGCCAGCCGGTAGGGCTCGCTCTTGACGACGGTGATGGACTTGTCGCCGTACTGCTTGAAGATGCGGACCGCGATGGAGGTGGACACGCCGACCCCCTGCAGGAAGATCATCACCTCTTTGATGATCTTCTGTTCCTCCCAGGCGACGCCGATCATCTTGGTCCGCTTGGGGCCGAGCCCGGGAACCTCCACCAGCCGCTCGGGGGTGGTCTCGATGACCTCCAGGGTGTCGACGCCGAAGTGGTCGACGATCCGCTCGGCCATCTTCGGCCCGATGCCCTTGATCAGCCCGGAGCCCAGATAGCGGCGGATGCCCTGGATGGTGGCGGGCAGCACGGTGGCGTAGGACCACACCTCGAACTGCTTGCCGTACTTGGGGTGGGAGGCCCAGCGCCCGGTCAGCCGCAGCGACTCGCCGGGCTGGGCGCCCAGCAGCGGCCCGACCACGGTCAGCAGATCGGCGCCGGAGCGGTCGGTGGCCACCCGGGCGATGGTGTAGCCCGTCTCCTCGTTGGCGTAGGTGATGCGCTCGAGCACGGCCGAGATCGACACGCCCGCGACTGCCCGTTGCTCCGGCTGCACGCCACCTCCTTCGCGCTGGATCGGCTGGATCCGCTCGCGCAAGTGTAGGACAGCCTTCACGGCCGGAAGACGCGTGTTTCCCCGTCCCGACCGCCCCCGCGCCGGGCCCGCCGGGAGGAAGCGGTCAGGGGCCCGCCGGATCGATGGGAGAGGCCGGTGGGGCGCGGGGCGGGGTTTCGCGGTTTTCGGCAGGCTCCGTCCGGGGGTGGGCGAGGTGGCTTGCCCGCCGATCCCCGACACGCCGGTGGCCGGCCGCGCCTTTCACGTGCGCGTCGTCGCGGTGTGTGATGAAGTCTTCGCGATCTGCGACGACCTGGTCGCCGAACAGGCCGGTGCTCCGGTAGCCGGTCGCGAAGGAGAGGCACATGCGAAGGACACTCCTGGCCGCCGTGGTGGCGCTGAGCACGATGGCGGGCCCTGCGACAGGAGCCGCGACGGGCCCTGTCGCAGGCCGGGCGGCAGACACTGCGGCAGACACCACGGCGGGCGCTGTGAGCGGCGGTGCGCCGGGGACGGCCAGGCGCGGCCTCGACGTCATCGGGCTGACCGCCGACCGGCGCCTGGTGGGGTTCGAGATCCGCTCCCCCGGCCGTACCCGCGACCTCGGCAGGGTCCGCGGGCTCGCCGGTGACACCACCCTGGTCGGCATCGACTACCGGGTGCGCGACGGCAGGCTGTACGGCGTCGGCGACCAGGGCGGCGTCTACACGCTCAGCGGGCGCTCCAGGGCGGTCAAGGTCTCGCAGCTGAGCGTGCCGCTGAGCGGCGCCGGCTTCGGCGTCGACTTCGACCCCGCCACCGACCGGCTGCGGGTGATCAGTGACACCGGGCAGAATCTGCGCCACAACCTCGACGATCCGCGGGGCGCTCCGGCGGCGGGACAGAGCGTGGCCGACGATCCGCTGACCCGCCCGCGGCCCGGACCCGGGACCGACGCGCTCACCGCTTCGCAGGCCGGCTCCCCCGGCGGCCCGTCCCTGCCGCCGGCCGTCGCCGCGGTGGCCGCGACCGGTGTCACGGGCGCCGGGTACACCAACAACGACCTCAGCCCGGCCACCGCCACGACACTCTTCGTCGTGGACACCACGGCCGCCCGGGTGTTGCTGCAGTCCCCGGCCGACACGGGCGTGCTGGTGGCGATCGGCAACCTGCGGGTGGCCGCGACCGGCGCGGCGGGCCTGGACGTGCACAGCTCCCTGCGCAACGGCGTCACCGTCTCCAACAGCGCCTTCGCCGCGCTGAGGGTCGGCGGGCGCTACGGGTTCTACGGCATCAACCTGCTCACCGGCGCCGTCAACTACAACTACGGCCTCTTTCCCGCCGACCGGCAGGTGTTCGACGTCGCCATCCGGCCCGACCGTGGCTGACCAGCGCGCTGGGAGGCGCTGAAAGGTGCTCGTCTGACGGCCCATCGGCCCCGGCCGTCGGCGAGCGTTACGGTCCGGGCTGCGGGGCGCGCCTGAGCACCCCGAACCGCAGGTCCGCGAGCTCATTCGCCGCGGTCAGGGCGCGCCGGGCGGGGAAGGGTTCGCCGCGGCGTCCGCGAAAGGCGAGCAGCCGGACGCGAAGACGGCGGTGACCGCGGCCGGCCCGGCCTCGGGGATGGCCGGCGCTTTGAGCGGGCAGTTCGATCACCGGAGCCGCCCGCACCGCTGTGACCAGTGGATATCTCCCTCGGCGACCCCTTCCGCCGTGTTCGATTGTCACCCGTTGTACGGTCATCTGTGACCTCATATCCCCTTTCCTCCCGTCGGGGAGGCTGATGCCCTCCCTCGACGTCGTCCAGTGGGTGGTCCTGCTGGCCGCCCTGTTCCTGGTGGGCTTCTCCAAGACCGGTGTCTCCGGTACCGGGATGGTGGCGATCGCCCTGTTCGCGCTCGTGCTGCCGACCAAGCAGTCGACGGGCACCCTGTTGCCGCTGCTGCTCGTCGGCGACCTGGTCGCCGTGGCCTCCTACCGGCGGCACGCCGACTGGCCGAGGCTGATCAGGTTGTTCCCATGGGTCGCCCTGGGCGTGGTCGCCGGGGCGGTGGTGGTGCGCTGGGTCGACGACACGCAGATGAGACGGCTCATCGGGGCGATCCTGCTGGTGATCATCGCGGTGCACCTGTGGAACCGGCGCCAGGCGCCGCAGGACTCACTCGCCCACCGCCGCCCGGTGGCCGCCCTGGCTGGCGTCTTCGCGGGTTTCGCCACCATGACGGCGAACGCGGCCGGCCCCATCATGGCCGTCTACCTTCTGGCGGCGGGCCTGCCGATGCTGGGCTTCCTGGGCACCAGCGCCTGGTTCTTCCTGACGATCAACGCCTTCAAGGTGCCCTTCAGCGTCGCGCTGGGCCTCATCACCCCCTCCGGCCTCGTCTTCGCCGCGCTGGGCACCCCGGCGGTCCTGGCCGGGGCCGCGGTCGGGCGCGCGGTCATCAGCCGCATCGACCGCACCCTGTTCGAGTGGCTCACGCTGGGGCTCACGCTGCTGGCCGCGGTACGCCTACTGCTGTGAGGCCTGCTGTGAGACGGTGTCGGCTTCGAGCCGGGCGAGGAAGTGGCCGAAGCCGTCCGGCGCCCGCGGGTCGCGGCGTGCCGAGGTCACCACGCTCACCCCGGTGGTGCGCAGGACCCGCCGGCCGGCCGACTCCAGGGCACCGACCAGGGCCCGGTCCTCACCGGCCGCCACCGGGCCGAACCCGCCGACGGCCAGGTAGGCGGCGGCGGTGACGCCGAGGTTGGCGCCGTGCACGTGCGGATGCCACCGCGCGCCGTCGCCTCTCCTGGCGGCGGCGTTCCCGCCGCTCGCCGGCGTCAGGCTCGCCGGCGTCGCGGCGTAGCTCTGGGCGTAGGCCAGGTGGAGGGGCGGCGGGTAGCCGGACCAGTCGGTGACCGTCACGGTGCCGACGACGGCCTCCCAGCCCTGGGCGGCGTGCCTGAGCTGGCGGCTGAGCCAGCAGGGCGGGACCAGGGTGTCGGCGTCGGTGGTGGCGACCCAGACGGTGGCCGGGTCCAGGGCGCGGGTCTGCCGCAACAGCACCCGGGTGCCCGCCAGCCGCGCCCGCCCGACGTTGGTCATGGCGCCCTCGACGACGGTCGCACCGGCCCGCGCGGCCAGGAGCGCCGTACGGTCGGTGCAGGTGTCGGCGACGACGATCAGGTGGAACGCCACGCCGGGAACCATGCACCCGGCCAGCTTCACCGAGGCCAGGCAGGCGGGCAGCAGTTTCTCCTCGTCGCGGGCGGGCACCACGACTCCGACGGCCTGGATCACACAAGTCCCTCGGCCTCGGCCACCGAGCAGGCCCCGGGGCCGGACAGGTAGACCTCGGCGAGGAAATCCGGTTCACGATGGTCGACAAGACGCCTCAGCCCCGCCCGCCCGGCAAGGGCCGCCAGGGCGCGGTGCGCGTCTTCGCCGCCGCGCGGATACTCCGCGACGGGATGCCTCCAGTGCACCGCGAGCAGGGTGCCCCCGGGGCTCAGCGCGCCGACCGCCAGGTCGAGCACCCGCTCCAGGTCCGCGTCGCCGAAGTAGTAGAGCACCTCCGACAGCACGACGAGGTCGAACCTCCCCTCGTCGGTGGGCCACTCCTCGGGCAGGACGCGCCGCTGCACCCGCGTCCCCGGGTGGGCGGCGGTGCGCCGCGAGGCCGCCTCGACCGCGGCGAAGGACAGGTCGCAGGCGAGCAGCCGCTCACAGCGCGGGGCGAGCAGGGCGGTGAACACCCCGATGGAGCAGCCGGCCTCGAAGGCGTCGCGGTAGCGGCGCGCGGGCAGTAGCGCGGCACTGATGGCGTACTTGCGTTCCTCGTACCAGCGGGAGGTGAATCCCCACGGGTCGGGTGAGGCCGAGTACATCTCCTCGAAGTACTGCGGCCCGAGCGTCCTTGGACGAGGCGTCATCGGACACCTCCGGCGTGGGGTTCGGTGGACTGCGGCGGTGGAAGGGATGTCAACGAAAGAGCACCTCGTACTCGCGGGTGAAGTGGGCGACGATGCCGGGGGGCAGCACCGCCTCCAGGCCGGCGGCGCGGGGTTCCAGCTGGCTGGTGAAACAGCCGATGGCCTCCCGCTTGCGGGCCAGGACCGCCGGCGGCAGGCGGATCCGCGACGCCCGCTCCCAGGGCAGCCGCCCGTCGCCGGGCCTGGCCCAGTGCCAGGCCCAGATCGGGTAGAAGTAGGGGCGCAGCCCCGCGGCGGCCGCGGCCCTGCCGGCGGCCTCGTGGTCGGAGTGCGCGTCCGCCTCCCACGGGGCCAGGCACACCTGGAAGCCGGCCGAGGCCTCCTTCAGCGCCTGGGTGAGCTCGCCCTCGCGGGCCGCGAGAGCGGTGTCCGGCATGCCCAGCCGCACGATCTCGACGTCGCCGGCTCCCAGGGCCTCCAGCGCGGCCCCGGTCTCCCGCACCCGCCGCGCCGCCAGCGCCGCCGCGTCGGCGATGTCCGGATGGGAGGCCTCGCCGTCGGTGACGGCGACCAGGCGCAGCCGCACGCCCGAGGCCGCCAGCAGCGACAGCAGCCCGCCCACGCCCAGCACCTCGTCGTCGGGGTGGGCGGCGACCACCACCGCGCTGCGCCAGTTGTCGTGGGCGAGCGCCGAAAGCGCGCCGAGTCCCGGCCAGGCGCGCCAGTCGGACTCGCGGGTGCCCGGGGCGTCGATGGGATTGGGGGGAAGATCGTCCCCGGCGTCCCGCTCGGCGCGGTCGGCTCGTTCGGCGCTCACCATCGGGCTCCCTGCTCGGCGACGATCGCTCCCAGCGCGGCGAGGTCGCGTTCGGCGTGATGCTGGCGCAGATAGACCGTGAGGTCGGCGACCCGGCGCCCGTGCGCGGCGTCGTGGCCGAGCGGCCCGGCGCCCAGCGCCCTGCCCACCCGCCCCATGACGTCGGTGGCCACGGCCTCCACCAGCGCCTTGAGCCGCAGGGAACGCGTTCTTCCCGCGTTCTTGAGGTCGCGGGGGTCGGCGTCGATCTCGTCGGCCGCCTCCTCCAAGGCGGCCTTCGCGGTCCGCAGCGCCACGTCGACCGCGCCCAGGTGGGCCAGGGCGTGCGGGCCGACCTCCCGCTCGCCCGCTGCGGCGAGCAACGCCTCGGCCACGCCTTTGGCCCCTCCGTACCAGCACGCGGCCACACCCGCGCCGCCCTGGTGGAAACCGCGCCTTCTCACATACCCCTCCACCGGCCCCACCGGCTCGCCCGCGACATCGTCGAAGCGGACGTCCAGGGTGTCACTGGCGGCCATTCCCGTCGCCGGCCAGCTGCCCTCCACCGGCCGCAGGTCCTCGACCGCCACGGCGAACAGCCGGTGGCCGTCCGGCGTCTGGGCGGTCACCAGGGCGTGGGTGCACACCCGCGCTCCCGAGCAGTACCGTTTGGTCCCGCTCAGCCGCCATCCGGTGGCCACCGGACGCGCCGACAGGGACGGGCCGGGAGGCTGCGCGGCCCACACGCCCCACCGGCTGCCGGCCGCCGGTGCGGGCCCGGCGAGTTCGGCGAGGATCGCGACGGCGTCGGTGTGCCCCTCGCACAGCCGCGCCAGCGACAGGTCCCGCCGGGCCAGCGCGGCCAGGGCCTCCCAGCGCAGCCTGGTCCGCCCGGCACCGGGCAGCGGAAGCTCCAGCCGTCCCGACTCCACCTCGGCGACGAACCCTCTTTCCACCTCGGCGCGCCAGGCAGCGCCGTCCTGCCGTTCCCCGTCCATGAATCCGGCCCTACCCTGCCGAAAGCGTTCATATCATTCCTGGTGAAAGGGGGTGTTCCGCCTCGGCGTGCTCGACGCCGGATCGCCGTATCGGGGCAGTGGTCGCTGGGCGCCCAGCGGCCGGGTGAGGAGGAGCGTCCCATCACCCGGGATCGGCGTGGGCCCGCACGACGGCCGCCGTTGGCCGGAAATCATGACTCGGGATCGTGCGCGAGCACCGACCGGCCGCCGTCGACGGGCACGGTCGCGCCGGTGATGAAGCCGGCGTCGTCCGAGAGCAGGTAGACGATCGCGGCCGCGACCTCCGCGGAGCGCGCCACCCGGCCCAGCGGGTGCAACAGCGCCATCTGGCGCTGGATGCGGGCGGCCGCCGCGGGCTGCTGGGAGCCGAGGAAGTGCGCGTAGCGCTCGGTGTCCACCGAACCCGGCGCCACGACGTTGACGCGGATGCCGGACGGCCCGTACTCGACCGCGAGCGCACGGGTCATCCCCTCGACGGCCGCCTTGGCCGTCACGTACGGCAGGCAGCCGGGGACCGCCCGGCGCGCCTGGTGTGAGGAGAGGTTGACGATCGCCCCCGGTGTGCGGGCCGCGAGGAAGCGGCGGATCGCGGTGGCACAGCCGACGACGGCGGCGTCGAGGTTGGCCGCGATGAGCTCCAGCACGCGTGCGGTCGTGGCCGAGTGCAGGGAGGCGTCCCCGAACACGGCGGCGTTGTTGACCCAACCGGCGAGGGGGCCCGCGGCCTGCGCGGCGTCGGCGGCTCGCCGCGCCACGCTCTCGTCGGCCGCGTCGCCGACCACGCCGGCCAGGCGTGCGCCGGCGGAATGGCCCTGCGTCCAGGTCAGGGCCGCCGGATCGCGCTCGACGGCGACCACGACGGCGCCCTCGCCGAGCAGGCGCTCGACGACGGCCCTGCCGATGCCTCGGCCCCCTCCCGTCACCACGTACGAACGGCTCATGCCCTCTCCTTTGTTCGTCGATGCGCAGGCTCGCCAAGACCCTCGACATGACGCGGTCGTGCCCTGTGCCATCCGGGCACCGGCCGCGCAGCCGTTTCCCCACCATGAGACGGGGCCTCCGGCGAAAATGTCAAACGCTTCTATCGAAGCACTTCGATCCTTTCCGGCACTTGATACGATTCCTGCCGACGGCGAGAGCACGTCTCGCGGGAGGAGGGGCACGTGGCGGCCAGGACGACCATCTACGACGTCGCCACCGCGGCGGGCGTCAGCATCTCCACCGTCTCGCTCGCCCTCAACTCCCCGGCCCGGGTCAGTCAGGAGACCAGGCGCAAGGTCCTCCAGGCCGCGGACGCGCTCGGCTTCGTGCCCAAGCAGGACGCGATCGCCAAGGCGCGGCGAGGGGTGGGGCGCGTCGGCGTCATCGCGCCGTTCACCTCCTATCCGTCGGTCGCCCGGCGCCTGAACGGCATCCTGCGGGCCGTGGGCCACCGTCCCCTGGAAATCGTCCTGTTCGACCAGGAGTCGGCCGCGCAGAGCGCCTCCCCCCTGCTCGCCAGCCTGCCCATCACCGGACGCCTGGACGGGCTCGTCGTCATCAGTCTCACCCTGGACGAGGCGGTGGCCGGCCGCCTGAGCGGCATGCGGCTGCCGACGGTGCTGATCGACGTCCGCCACCCCCGCTTCGACTCCGTGCACACCGACGACGCCGTCGGCGGCCGGCTGGTGGCCGAACACCTGATCAGCCGTGGTCACCGCCGGTTCGGCTTCCTCGGCGAGACGCAGAGATCCGGCCTGTACCTCTCGCCCTCCCAGCAGCGCCTCGCCGGCTACCGCTCGGCCCTGGCCGAAGCGGGCCACCTTCTCCTCGACGGCGACGTGCGGCTGGCCGGACACGGCGTCGCACCGGCCCGCGCCGTCGCCAGGGAGCTGTTGTCGGCGCCGGATCGCCCCTCGGCCGTCTTCGCCGCCGACGACACCCTCGCGGCGGGAACACTGAGGGCCGCCCGCGACCTCGGCCTCACCGTCCCCGAGGACCTGGCGGTGGTCGGCTTCGACGACAGCGACCTGGCCGAGGCCCTGGAACTCACCACCGTGCGCCAGCCCTTGGAGGAGTCCGGCCGTGCCGCGATGGAACTTCTCATCCAACGCCTCGACCGGCCCGGCGCCGTCCGCGAGATGGCGTTGGGGCTGCAGCTGATCCCCCGTGACACGAGCTGACTCTCAAAGCCGCCTTCAGGCGTCGAGGGCCCGCAGGTAGGCGTCCAGTTCGGCGGCGCCCTTGAGCATGGCGCGGCCCCGGGCCGACAGGCGGGCGCGCCAGTCGCGCAACGTCGACTCCAGCGGGGCGACGCCTCCGGCGGAGCGGACCTGGGCGATCAGCGGGGCGATCTGCTCCAGAAGGTAGCCGCCGCGCCGCAGCTGGTGGACCAGCCGGACGTCGCGCACGTCGGCCGGACTGTAGACCCGGTAGCCCGTCCGCGGGTCGCGGCGCGGCTTGACCAGGCCTGCACCCTCCCATTTACGCAAGGTGGCGGGGCGGATGCCGAGCCTCCTGGCCAGGGGGCCGATGAAGGTGTCGCCGCGCTCCGGCGGCACCGGCGCCAGGTCACCCAGCGCGGCCTCGACGGCCTGCAGGGTGCGGCGGTCCTCCAGGAGCTGGCCATGGCTGTCGTCGATGAACCGCAGCGCCTCCTCGGTGGCACCCCGGTTGGCCGCCCGCATGATCGACGTGGCCCGCTGGTGGCCGTGCCCGGGCACCAGGGCGAGGAACGCGCGCAGGGCCTGGGCGTGCAACGGCGTGTAGCTGCGATAGCCGTGGACGCTGCGTCCGGCGGCGGGCAGGATGCCGGCCTCCTCGTAGTTTCTGATCGCCTGGGTGGACAGACCATGCTCGCGCGCCAGGTCCACCGGCCTCATGAATACACCATCGTTTGAAGGTCCGTCGCGACAACAGCGGGTAATTACCGCAAAAGTTTACATCGTGTGTTCAACGATACCGTTTAAGGCATGGATATCAAGGACACGGCCCGGCCGCTCGACGGCACGGGCGTCTCGGCGTTCCTGCGCTCGCTCGCCGCCCGGCCCCTGCTCCTCGGCCTGGGCGAGGCCAGGCACTTCGTGGGGGAGCTGGGCGAGCTGCGCAACGAGATCTTCCGGCATCTGGCCGAGCACGAGGGATATCGGTCGTTCGCCATCGAGAGCGACTGCCTTAAGGGCCTGGTGGTGGACGACTACGTCACCACGGGCGCGGGCACGCTCGACGACGTCATGGAACGCGGCTTCAGCCACAACTTCGGCGCCTTCGCGGCCAACCGCGAACTCGTGCGCTGGATGCGCGCCCACAACGAGCAGCACGAGGAAAAGCTTCGGTTCTTCGGCTTCGACGGCCCGCTGGAGTACTGGGCCGAGAGCCCGCGCCAGGCGCTCACCGCCCTGTACGCCCTCCTGGAGGGCCCGCTGCCCTGCACCGTGGAAACCCTGGAGGCGCTGCTGGGCCCGGACCGGCGGTGGACGAACGAGGCCACGGTGATGGATCCGTCCCAGTCGATCGGCCAGTCCGCCGACGCCCGGCGGCTGCGGCTGATCGCCGACGACCTGGTGGCGCTGCTCGACATCCAGGCACCCGGGCTGAGCCGGCCCGACAGGGAGCGGGCGGCGCTGTACGGGCGCACCGCCGTCGGCCTGCTGCGCTACCACCACTGGATGGCCGACACCTCCCCGGCCCGGATGGCCAGGCTGTCGGGTCTGCGGGACGCGATGATGGCCGCCAACCTGCGCGCCGTCGCCGAGAGCGGTCCGGCCCTGGTCTTCGCCCACAACCTTCACCTGCATCGCGACAAGAGCCTCATGTCGCTCGGTGACCGGCAACTGGAGTGGTGGAGCGCGGGAGCGATCACCGAGGCGCACCTGGGCGACCGGTACGCCTTCCTGGCCTCGGCCTTCGGCACGTTCGGCGACGACACCCCGCCTCCGGACACCGTCGAGGGCCTGTTGTCCACCCTCCCGTGGGAGCACTCTCTCGTCGACGCCCGCCGCCTGGCCGAGACCCTCACGAAGCCCGTCCCGCGCGTCTCCCACGACTTCGCCTATTTCCCGCTGGACCCGGCCCGGCTCGGCAGGGTCGACGGCGTCGTCTTCCTCAAGCAGACCGTCACGCCGGACGACAGGGAGTGGAAGCGCTGACCCGGCCGCGCCTGATACGCACCCTCCGTGCCCGGACGCGGTTCACACCGCCGTCACCGGCCACTGTCGTGGATACGGCGGGAGGGTTCGGTGACCTCGGTGTCGGTGACCTCGGTGCCTTTGACGACTGACGCGCCACCGGGGCAGGCCCGGCCGCCCCTTGCCTCACGCGAGGCAAGTGGGTGACCGGCGTACGCACCATGCTCGCCGAGCCCGCGCTGCAGGGCGAGCGGCTGCGCGCGGTCGCGATCGCCGAGGCCGAGCTGGCCGCCGCGGTCGCCGAGCGCACCGGCACCGACCTCGCCACCGACATGTATCCAAGGCTCGTCGCGGCCGCGGCCAGCGCCGCCGTCGCCGTCGCCGTGCGGCACTATCTCGACAGCGCCGACCCGCCCACCCCGATCGAGCGCCTCATCACCGACGCCTTCACCCAGGTCGCCGCCGGCCTCCCGGCGCCGCCCCGCTGAAGCTCTCACTCCTCGCCCAAGACACCGCCTCACCCACCCTTGCAGCCGCGTCACACCCCACGGCGGGCCGGCCGCGTGCCGCGCCCGCCGTGGCGATGACGCACGCCCAGCAAAGGAACACGATCATGATCGATGTCCTCATCGCCGGAGCCGGGCCCAACAACCTCATGCTCGCCTGCGAACTGGCCCTCGCCGGCGTCCACCCCGTCGTCCTCGAACGCCACGCCGCGCCCACCGGCGAGTCCCGCGCCAACGGCCTGGTCGGGCAGGTCGTCCGCCTGCTCGACCGGCGCGGCCTCTACACGCGGCTCAGCGGCGAGGGCACTCCGCCCTCCCCCCAGCCGGCCTTCACCTTCGGCGCGTTCCCGCTGGACCTCACGGTGCTCGCGGACAACCCGCACTACGTGCTCGGTGTGCCGCAAGCCCGGCTCGAGGCCGCCCTCGCCGCCCGGGCCGCCGAGCTCGGAGTCGACCTGCGCCGCGGCCACGAGGTCGTCGACGTGTGCCAACACCCCGAAGCGGTCGAGGTCCGCCTGGCCGACGGCAGGCGGCTCACCTGCCGTTTCCTCGTCGGCGCCGACGGCGGCCGCAGCACGGTGCGCCGCCTGGCCGGCATCGACTTCCCCGGCGTCACCAACGACCGGTCGATCTCCCGCACCGCCACCGTGACCGTCCCGGACTCCTTCCTCGACCCCGGGACCGGCGGCCTGCGGGTCCCCGGCTACGGCGTCGTCCCGCCGTTCCAGCACACCCGCACCGCGCGCGGCCTCATCGCCTGGGCCCCGTTCCCCGGCCGCCCGGCGATCCTGAGCACGCATGAGCGGGAACTCTTCGCCGAACTGCTGCGCAAGCCCGAGGTGACCGGGCACATCGCGGCGCTGATGTCCGGCGTGGACACCCGCTACCCCGCCGATCCGCTGGCCGGCCGCTGCGCCCCCGACGTGGTCGTGCACGGTGAGCACGGCCCGAAACGCCTCGCCGAACTGACCCGCGCCGCCCGGCCGCTGCTGCTGGACTCCAGGGGCGCCTACGCCGAGGTCACCGCGCCATGGCGAGACCGGGTCGACGTGGTCACCGGCCCACTGCAGGGCACCACCGCGACCGCGTTACTCGTGCGCCCCGACTGCTTCGTCGCCTGGTCCGCCTGGTCCGCCGGGGACACCGGGGACACCGGGGACACCGCCACGCTGCGCGCTGCGCTCACCCACCACTTCGGCCTTCCACAATGACCGGAAAGCGCCATCCATCAGGATGAACACGCAGGACACCCACGTTTGCCGCCCTCACCGGTCCTGTTGAGCCGCCACGGCGCCACGGCCACCTCCCAGGTGCGGTACTTTCGCCTTTACCGTCCCTGAGGAGAGCTTTTTCGACCATGGGTGCCAACCACTCGCACGGCCCGGCCGCCCCCAGCTCCCGTGGCACGGTGTGGGCGACGCTGGCCGTCATCGTCCCCCTGGCGCTGGCCACGCTGATCGCCCTGATCTGGATGTGGCCCGCGAAGCTCACCTCCAGCGGGCAGCAACCTGCCGGCCTGCAACGGGTGACCGGGACGATCACCGCCATCACCCTCACCCCGTGCCCGCAGGAGCCGCCCGCCGACGGGCAACCCTCCGGCGAGCAGCGGCCGGCCGACCCCGCCACCTGCGGCGACGCCAAGGTCGAGCTGACCAGCGGGCCCGAGGCCGGTCACTTCGTCACCAGCGGCCTTCCCAGCGGGCCCGGTTCGCAGAGGTTCGCCGCAGGCGACGACGTGATCCTGGTCCACACCCCCGGCGGTGACGGTGAGCTGGGCGGTGAGCTGGAGGTGCCGCCGTACCAGATCTCCGACCACGACCGCTCCTCGCCGCTGTGGCTGGCCGGTGCCGCGTTCGCCGCGGCGGTGGTCGCTTTTGGCCGCTGGCGCGGGGTGATGGCGCTGATCGGGCTGGCCGTCACCTTCGTACTGCTCCTGTTGTTCGTCATCCCGGCGATCCTGACCGGGCAGCAGCCGCTGCTGGTCGCCATCGTCGGCGCCGCGGCGATCATGCTCGCGGTGCTCTATCTCACCCACGGCTTCACCGTCCCCACCTCGATGGCCGTGGTCGGCACTCTGGTCAGCCTCAGCCTGACCGGCGTGCTGTCGTACGCGGCCATCGGCCTCGCCCAGCTCAACGGGATCACCGACGAGAGCTCGTTCTACCTGGACGTCAGCTACCGGATCAACACCGAGGGCCTGCTGCTGGCCAGCATCATCATCGGCTCGCTCGGTGTCCTGGACGACGTCACCGTCACCCAGGCCGCCACCGTCACCGAGCTCGCGCACGCCAACCCCGGCTACACCTTCGCCCAGCTGTACCGGGCCGCCGCCCGGGTCGGCCGCGCCCACATCGCCTCGGTGATCAACACGATCATCCTCGCCTACGCCGGAGCCTCCCTGCCGCTGCTGCTGCTGGTCAGCGTCGGCGACCAGCCCATCGGCGAGGTGGTGACCAACCCGGTCATCGCCACCGAGATCGTCCGCAGCGTGGTGGGCACCCTGGGACTCATCGCGGCCGTCCCGATCACCACGGCCCTGGCCGCGCTGGCCAGCGCCCGCAAGGCCGCCCCCGAGCACCGGCCGCCCCCGGCGGCGCGCCACCGCCGCCGGACGGAGGATCCCCTCACCGGCTCGATCCCCCACCCTTAGGCGACCCGGTCACCGCAGCCGCCCCTTGCACGCCGGCCGCCCCGAGGCGGCCGGCGTGCAAGGAACGACCGGCAGGGCGGGCGGCATGGAGCCGGACGTCCCCAAAGCCGCGCGCGTGTCACGGACGAAGACGCCGGCGCGCTAGCGCACCCGCTCCGCCAGGAACTCCTCCCAGGTCCGCCTGCCCACATCGGCCCCGTCCAGCGACAGGTTCTCCCCGGCCCGGTAGGCCTTGCCGGCCTTTCCCGGCATCCGCACCGGCATCATCATCCGGCGCTTGCCGCGCGCCCGCAGGTAGCCGCCGACCAGTTCCCCCATCCCGTACACCGCAGGTCCCGCGAGGTCGGGGACCAGGCCGGCCGGCCGCCCCAGCGTCAGCTGCACCAGCCGGGCCGCCACCTCACGCGAGTCGACCGGCTGGAAGCGCAGCCCGCCCGGGACCGGGACCACCGGCATCCTGCCCATCATCTCCGCGATCTTCAAGACGAGGTCGTGGAACTGGGCCGCGCGCAGCATCGTCCACGGAATACCGGAGTCCGTCACCGCCCGCTCCGCCTCCAGCTGGGTCTTGAACCAGCTCAGCGGCATCGTGTTCGCCCCGATCACCGAGATGTACACGATGTGCCGCACACCGGCCTTCGAGGCGGCGCCCACCAGGTTCCACGTCGCCTTGTCGTCGCCCTTGCTGCCGCCCGCCAGGTGCAGGACGGTCTCGACGCCCTTCACCGCGGGCTCGATCCCCTCGCCCTTGAGCAGGTCGGCGGAGAAGTGCTCGACGCCGTCGCCGGGCCCGTGATCACGGCGGCTCAGGGTCCGTACCTCGCGACCGGCCTCCCGCAAAAGGGGGACGACGTGGCCGCCGAGCGTGCCCGTGCCTCCGGTGACCAGGATGGGTGCCGTCATGGCTTCTCCAGTGTTCGTTCGGCCGGGAGTCGACCTCCCGGTACTTTCGGCTGGTGTTTTTCGGATGTACTGCTATGACCCCCGGCGGCGAAGGAATGTGACACGGTGGACGAACGCGAATGGCTGGCAGGGCGTTTCGAGGAGCATCGGCCTCGTCTGCGGTCGGTGGGCTACCGGATGCTCGGCTCGCTCAGCGAGGCCGACGACGCCGTGCAGGAGGCCTGGCTGCGCGTCAGCCGCGCGGGAGCCGGCGACGTGGACAACCTCGGCGGGTGGCTGACCACGGTGGTGGCGAGGGTGTGCCTGAACATGCTGCGTGCGCGCGAGCATCGGCGTGAGGACCCCATCGACGCGCAGGTGACCGGCACGCTCATCGGCCGGCAGGAGGCCGGGACCGACCCTGAACGGGAGGTGCTGATGGCCGACTCGGTCGGGGTGGCGCTGCTGGTGGTGCTCGACACGCTGGCACCGGCCGAACGTCTCGCCTTCGTGCTGCACGACATGTTCGCCGTGCCGTTCGAGGAGATCGCCCCGATGCTCGAGCGGTCGCCGGCCGCGACCAGGCAGCTCGCGAGCCGCGCCCGCCGCCGGGTCAAAGGGGCACCCGCGGCCCCCGACGCCGACCTGACCCGCCGGCGCCGGGTCGTCGACGCCTTCCTGGCCGCCACGCGCGCAGGGGACTTCGAGGCGCTGGTCGCCCTGCTCCATCCCGACGTGGTGCTCCGGGCCGACGCAGCGGTCATCCCCACCCCCGAGCCCTTCGTGGTCCGCGGCTCCCGTTCCGTGGCCGAGGGCGCGATGGCCGCGATGGAACGGGCCTGGTTCACCGGACCCGTCCTGCTCGACGGGGCGATCGGGCTCGCGATGGCCCCCTACGGTCACCTGCGCCTGGTGCTCGGCTTCACGATCACCAAGGACGGGATCACCGAGATCGACGTGATCGCGGAGCCGGACCGCCTTCGCCGGATCGACCTCGCCGTACCCGGGCCCGACGCCTGACCTCCGCCGGCCCTGCGCGCCGGACACGGCGGCGGACACGGCCGGGGTGCGGGGGATCCCCCGCACCCCGGCCGGACAGGGCGGGCGATCAGGGTGTTGACAGGATGACGAGCCGCTGGGTCGCCCGGGTCATCGCGACATAGCGGTCGACCGCTCCTTCGACACCCGTGCCGAACGTCTCCGGATCGACGAGGACGACCAGGTCGAACTCCAGCCCCTTGGACAACTCCGGGGTCAGCGACCGAACCCGAGAGGTCGCCTGGAACGTGGGGGCACCGATGACACAGGCGATGCCCTCGGCATGCTCGGCGAGCCAGGTCTCAAGGACCGAGCCCAGCTCCGAGACCAATCCGTGGACGACGGGGACGGCACCGCCGCGGATGGAGGTCGGCACGTTGGCGTCCGGGAGCACGGCCCGGATGACCGGCTCGGCCTCCGCCATGATCTCCTTCGGCGTCCGGTAGTTGATGCTCAGGGAGGCCAGGGTGATCCGGTCGAGCCCGACACGCTCAAGCCGTTCGCTCCACGACTCGGTGAAACCGCCCCTGGACTGGGCACGGTCCCCGACGATGGTGAAGCTCCGCGACGGGCAGCGCAGCAGCAACATCTGCCACTGCGCGTCGGTGAGTTCCTGGGCCTCGTCCACGACGATGTGCGCGAACGGGCCGGCGAGCAGGTCCGGTTCGAAGGTGGGCAGCTCGGACTCGTCGATCAGATTTCGCTGCAGGTCCGCGCGGCGCAACTGCGTCACGAGCCCTTCACCGTCGTCGTCGGCCTCGATCAGGTTGTCGACGACCTGGGCCATCCGCTCGCGCTGGGCGGCGAGAGCGGCTTCCTGCCGGCGCCTGCGTCGTGACGTCTCCGGGTCGCCGAGACGTTGCCGCGCCGCGTCCAGGAACGGCAGGTCCGACACCGTCCAGGCCTGGGCGTCGGCGCGCTGCAGTCGCCGGACGTCCTCAGGGTCGAGCCAGGGAGCGCACATCCGCAGGTAGGCCGGCACCGACCACAGGTCTCCGACGAGGTCGGCCGCCTCCAGCAGCGGCCACGCGCGGTTGAAGGTGGTGAGCAGTTCCTCGTCTCGCAGCAGCGATCTGCGCAGCAGGTCGGCCGAGACCTCGTCGTCGTGCTTGTCGATCAGGATCCTGAGCAGTTCCTCCCAGATCTGGTCGCGTGCCTCGTTGTGCGAGGTGCCGGGTTCGGCCGCCCCGAACGCCTCGGCCCAATCGTCGGGGCCCAGCCAGATGTCGGACCAGTGGGTCGTGACCGTCATCCCCTTGGCGGGCGGGTTCTCGTAGAACCTGACGGCCGGCTCGATCGCCTTCAGCAGGTCCGCCGACGCCTTCAGGCGGGCCACCCGCGGGTCGGTCTCGACCGTCGCGCCGGCTCCCTCGGCGACGAGGTCTCGCAGGGTGCAGGTGCGCACGCCCTCCTCTCCGAGGCTGGGCAGGACGTCGGCGACGTAGGCCAGATAGGGCTGGTGCGGGCCGACGAACAACACACCGCCCCGGTGGTGGCCGAGACGGGGATCGGAGTAGAGCAGGTAGGCGGAGCGGTGCAGGGCGACGACGGTCTTGCCCGTCCCCGGACCGCCGTCGACGACGAGAGCCCCGCGAGATCCCGCGCGGATGATGGCGTCCTGGTCGGCCTGGATGGTGCCGAGCACGTCTCGCATCCGGGCCGACCGGTCACCGCCCAGGCTGGCGATGAAGGCGGACTGGTCGTCAAGGGCCGCGTGGTGTCCTTCGAATCCCTCCGGGGTGAATACCTCGTCCCAGTAGTCGCTGATCCGGCCGCGACTCCAGCGGTACCTGCGGCGGCTCGCGAGCCCCATCGGGTTGGCGTGGGTCGCTCCGAAGAACGGCTCGGCCGCCGGAGAGCGCCAGTCGAGCAGCAGGCGGCGGCCCGCGCTGTCGGTGAGGCCGAGCCGTCCGATGTGCACGGGCTCGGAATCGTCCGCGCCGACCATGTGGCCAAGACACAGGTCCAGGCCGAAGCGACGCAGGGTGCGCAGGCGAGCCGACAGCCGGTGGATCTCCAGGTCCCGGTCCAGCGCCTGCCGGCCTTTGCCGCCGGGCGCCCTGCGTTCGGTGTCGAGGCGGCCGGACAGGTCGGCGATCGTGTGCTCAAGGCTTTGCGCGATGGCCACGAAGTGCCGTTCGTCGCCGGCGATCAGCGCCGGGTCGGCCTTGGCGGCGAGATGGGTGGGAAGGTCGAACGCGCTGCTGGTCAGCGGATTCGTCACCGGGTTCACGTCCTCGGCTCCGATCCGAGGTGGACGAGAGGCCTTCCCGGCCCCCTCATACGTCGGCGGCAACACACTCACTTCGCATCCCCCGTTTCCGCAACTTCCGGCTTCGGCCGACGATTCTGCGGCATGACCCGGGTCTTGTGGCAAGCCCCCCGGTGCGCTATACGTTAAGAGTGGAAAGGTGTGGATACTTCCCTTTCCTTGTCGTCCGCCGTGGACGGACGAGACCCTCGCGAAGCGGCGCTCCGCCTCCCCCGCAGCAGCGGCGATGTTCCAACGCGGAATCACCCGGATTGGCGAGATAGAGGGTTTCCCGGACGCCTCCTCGGGGCGGCGCCCCGGTGCCCAGGCCGAAAGTTCGGCACGCGCATCCGCTCGGACCGCCCGCTCGGCGTGCGCCGCCTTCTCGGCCGGTCACACCGCCGGCTTCGTCGCATTCGCCGTCGTACGGAGGCGAAAGCCCAGATGCTGTGGAGCCGCTGATCGCCCGTCGCGCCGAGCCGTCGGCGATGCCCTCCCGGTTCGGGCGGCACTAACCTGGGGGCACTTTTTCGCGTTGGGTTTCGTGTCGGGTGAGGAGCCATCTGATGTCGCCGGTTCTGGAGAGTACGGCTCGCGCGCTGCTGCGCAGGATCGCGGTCGAGCAGTCCCAGGGACGCCTGCCCTCGCTGACCGCCGCCGTGGTGCGTGACGGGGAGCTCGCCTGGTTCGGCGCGCGCGGCCGGGTGGATGGGGCCGCCCCCACCCCGGGCACCCAGTACCGCATCGGCTCGATCACCAAGAGCCTGGTCGCCGTCGTGGTGATGCGCCTGCGCGACGAGGGGAAGGTCGGCCTGCTCGACCCGGTCACCAAGCACCTTCCCGACCTGCGGGTCGGTGAGATGACCGTCGCCCAGCTGCTGTCGCACACCTCGGGGCTGAGCGCCGAGTCCCCCGGCCAGTGGTGGGAGCGGACCGAGGGCGTGCCGGCCGCCGACCTCGTCGCCGCGCTCGGGCCCGAGGCGGCCAGGCACCGGCCGGGACGCCGCTACCACTACTCCAACGTGGGCTTCGCCCTGCTGGGCGAGCTGGTCGCCCGCCACCGCGGCGTGAACTGGGCACAGGCCGTGCACGAGGAGATCCTGCTGCCCCTGGGCATGCGCGACACCACGCCCCGGCCACGCGCACCCCACGCCACCGGCTACGCCGTGCACCCCTGGGCGGACGTCCTGCTGCCGGAACCCGAACACGACGCGGTCGCCATGGCCCCGGCCGGGCAGCTGTGGTCCACCCCCGCCGACCTCGCCCGGTGGGCGGCGTTCGTCGCCGGAGACACCGGGGACGTGCTCGCCCCGGACACCGTGGCGGAGATGCGCGAGCCGGCGATCGTCGACGACGGCGACGCCTGGACGGGCGGATACGGCCTGGGCCTGCAACTGGCCCGGGCGGGCGGCCGCCGCCTGGCCGGTCACACCGGCTCCATGCCGGGCTTTTTGGCCACGGTGTGGGCCGACCCTGCCGACAAGGTCGGCGTGCTGTTCACCGCCAACTCCACCGCGGGCGTCGGCCGCACCCTGCTGAGCGACCTGCTGGCCATCCTCGACCAGCACGAGCCGCGCCTGCCCGACGAATGGCAGCCCGTCGCCGACACCGCGGGTCTGCTGGAGCTCACCGGTCCGTGGTACTGGGGGCCCAGCGCGTACGCGCTGCGGCTGTTGCCCGAGGGCGGTCTCTCCCTCAACCCGATCGGCGGCGCGGGACGGGCCTCGCGGTTCACCGCCCAGGACGACGGGACCTGGCTCGGGCTGGACGGCTACTACGCGGGCGAGACCCTCCGCGTGGTCCGCAGGCCCGACGGCTCCCTCAGCCACCTGGACCTCAACACCTTCGTCTTCACCCGTACCCCCTACGACCCGCAGGCGGAGGTGCCCGGCGGGGTGGACGAGGACGGCTGGCGCGGCTGAGCGGCGAGCGCCGTGGCCGGGACCACGACCTCGGTGTGCGCGGCCTCCACACAGCAGCCGCCCCCGGTCATCGCCGACTTCGCCTCGGGTGAGTGGACGCGGGTGAGTGGACGCGGGTGAGTGGACGCGGGTGAGTGGACGCGGGTGAGTGGACGCGGGTGAGTGGACGCGGGTGAGTGGACGCGGGTGAGTGGC
>NZ_JBIAZS010000020.1:0-28299 GCF_042899335.1 Streptosporangium sp. NPDC000095 | reverse complement strand
ACGCGGACGTTTCGGCAGGTGCCGAAACGTCCGGCGTCTAACCTTCTGAAGATCACCGAGTCCCGCGCCTTCTCCTTCGCCCACCGACCGAGAGGGGAGGCGCCCACTCAAGGAGAACCGATGACGTCCGACCCGCTGGTCGTGAGCCGTCCCGCCGAGATACGGGCCGTGCTGGCCGACTCCCGTTTCACCGTCGACCCCGTACCGCGCCCGCCGTTCGCGTTGACCGTGGCGTGGCTGCGCGGAGCGGTCGGCCGCTTCACCGAGGGGTCCATGCACGCCGAGCGCCGGGCCGCGGGGGTGGCGGTACTGGCCGAGCTGGACCCGGGCGCGTTGCGCGCCGAGGCGTTCCGGCTGGCCTCGCGGGACATCGCCCCTGCCCCCTGTCCCCCGGAACAGGTTCCGGTGCTGGTCCTCGCCATCGCGCTGGGCGTACGCGCCGAGGACGGGCCGAGTGCCGTGCGGGCCGTCGCGGCGATCGCCCCGGCCTACCTGCCCGGCGTCGGGGCCGGGCCTGGCGAGGAGGAGAGCAGGGACGTGGCCGACCAAGGGCTGGTGGAGCTCTCGCGCCTGCTGGGTGACCCGTCTTCCGAGCGGCTGGCCGTGCTGGCGGGACTGCTCGCCCAGGCATACGCTCCCACCGTCGCCCTGGTCCGCGGAGCCCTGGCCGCCGCAGCGACACGGTTTCCGGCGGGAGGGGGAACCACTCCCGCGAAGTCGCGCCCGGCCGAGGCGTGGTCGGTGGAGGAACTGCTGGACGAGACACTGCGCCACGATCCTCCGGTCCGGACGCTGCGCCGCAGGACGCCCGGCGACGGGAGGATCGTGGTGCTCGACGTCACGGAGGCCGGCCGGGATCCGCAGGCACTCCCTGACCGGGACCTCCCGCGCGCGGGAGGCGAAGCGGAGTACCTGACGTTCGGGGCGGGGCCGCGTGCCTGCCCGGGCAGGCACGTCGCGCTGGCACTGGCGGCCGGGACGATCGAGGCGGCGACCCGATGACGTTCGCGCGCTTCAGGGCGCTGCACCACGCGGACGAGCCGCTGCTGCTTCCCTGCGCGTGGGACCACGCCTCCGCGGCGGCCCTGGCACAGGCGGGGTTCGCCGCGATCGGGACGACGAGCCTGGGGGTGGCCGCCGCGGCGGGCAAGCCTGACGCCGGGCGGGCGACGCGGGAGGAGACACTGCGGCTGGCACGGACGATAACGAGACTGGGCGTCCCGGTGACGGTGGACATCGAGGCGGGCTTCGCCGAGGCGCCCGAGCGGGTCGCCGACCTGGTGGCGGAGCTGGCCGGACTGGGAGTGGCGGGGATCAACCTCGAAGACGGGCGCGGTGACCGCCTGGCCGGCCTTTCTGCGCAGGCCGAACTGGTCGCGGTGGTCAAGAGCCGGGTTCCCGAGGTGTTCCTCAACGCCCGTACCGACGCGTTCTGGCTGAACCTGCCCGATGCCCCGGCTCTGGCGCTGGAAAGGACCCGCGCCTACCGCGAGGCGGGGGCCGACGGGGTCTTCGTACCGGGCGCGAGTGCCGAGCGGGACATCGAGGCGCTGGTGGCCGGGGCCGGGGTACCGCTGAACGTGCTCGTCTCCCCCGGCGTGCCGATGCGACGGCTCGCCGAACTGGGGGTGGCCCGCGTCAGCTACGGGTCGCTGCTGTTTCGGGCGGCGTTGCGCACGGCCGTCACCACGGCGCTGGCGGTGGCCCGGGGCGAACCGGTCACCGGCGAGGTGCCGTCCTACGAGCAGGTCGAGGCGCTGCACCGGTACGGCCCGCGCGCCGGCGACGGCACGCGCGCGACGAGCGATCGCGAAGGTCAGGAGTCGTGTGGGACCACCAGGCCCGATTCGTAGGCGAGGACCACGAGTTGGGCGCGGTCGCGGGCATGAAGCTTGGTCATGGCCCGGTTGATGTGGGTTTTCGCGGTCAACGCGCTGATCACCATACGGTCGGCGATCTCGTCGTTGGACAGACCCCGCGCGACCAGGGCGACGGCCTCGCGTTCACGGTTGGTGAGCTCTTTCAGACCGGTGCCGGCGCCGGGCCGGGGCGGCTGGGCGATGTACCGGTTGATGAGCCTGCGGGTGATCGAGGGGGCGAGCAGCGCGTCGCCCCGGGCGGCGACGCGTACCGCGTGCAGGAAGTCCTCGGGCACGATGTCCTTGACGAGGAATCCGGCCGCGCCGGCGCGCAGCGCGTTGAAGACGTGTTCGTCCAGGCCGTAGTTGGTCAGGATGACGACATGCACCCCGGCCAGGGCCGGGTCCGCGGCGATGAGCCGGGTCGCCTCGATGCCGTCGACGACCGGCATCTGGATGTCGACGAGAGCGACGTCGGGCAGGTGTTCCCTGGCCAGGGCGAGCCCCTGCCTGCCGTCGGCGGCCTCGGCCACCACCTCGATGTCGTCCTCGAGGTCGAGGAGCGCGCGAAATCCGCTGCGGACGAGCGGCTGGTCGTCGACGAGCAGGACCCGGATCACGACGTCCGCTCCACGGGAAGTTCGGCCTGGACGGTGAACCCGCCCTCCTCGCGCGGTGCCGCCCGCAGGTGCCCGCCGAGGGCGGTGACCCGTTCGCGCATCCCGAGCAGACCGACACCGGGCACCGGGGCCGCGTCCGACCTGGCCTTGCCGTCGTCGTCGACGCGTATCGCGAGGGTGTCGGGACGGTAGTCGATCCGGACCGACGCCGTCGCGGCGGCGGCGTGACGTGCGATGTTGGTCAACGACTCCTGAACGATCCGGTAGACGGTCCGCTCCACCGCGGCCGGCACGTCGTGTCGTCGCCCCTCGATCGTCAGCGTCGCCTCCAAACCGCCGGTCCGGGCCCGTTCCACCAGTTCGGCGACATGGTCGAGGCCGCGCGGCGGGGTCGGATCCTCCTCGCGCAGCGCCTCCAGGGTCGCCCGCAGTTCCCGGGTCGCCTCGCGACCGGCCTCCCGGATCGCCAGCAGGGCCTCCGGCACCTGCTCACCACGCTTGCGGGCCACATGGACGGCGACCTCGGACTGCACCTTGATGATCGAGATCTGGTGGGTGAGCGAATCGTGCAACTCCCGCGCGATGTGCAGCCGCTCCTCGTCGGCGCGGCGCCGCGCGGTCTCCTCCCGGGTGCGCTCGGCCTCGTCCGCCCGCCGCTCGGCCTGCCGCAGCGCCTCCCCCGCGGCGCCGGCCGCGATCAGCCAGGCCAGCTCAAGGGCACCTCGGGCCTGCGCGAACGCCTCACCCGTGTCGTGCGACCCCGCGGCCAGGGCCGCGAGCGGAAGAAGGGCCAGCATGATCACGCTCGCCGCCACCGTGAAGACGCGGTGCCCCGCCCGCACGGCCGCGTACACCGCGAACAGGTACGCGACGGCGGGCACGTCGAAACCGGCCGCCTGGTAACCCACCGCGCACAGCCCGGTGACGGCCAGGACGACGAGTGGAGCACGACGGCGCGCGACCAGCACCAGGCCGCCGGCCGCCAGCAGCGCGTAGCCGAGCAGCTCCAGGTGGGGGGTGGAGTGCCGCCCGGACAGCCCGGTGACCAGCAGTGTCACCGCCACGCCGACGGCGATCACCCAGTCTGTGGCATTCGCCCGCACGCCGGACCGTCCTGTCCCCATGGGGGGACCTTAGCCGGATGTCCCCGCGGGCGACTCCTGCGCGCGGACCAGTCTCCGGCTACCGCATCCGCGGTATCTTTCGCGGCTCCTACGGCGTTCACGGCAACCGGGTGCGCGTCGGTGGCAGCGCGAAGTGCCCGCCCGTGCGGGACGACCGGCGACGGGTCCGGCGGACATGATCGGGCGACATCCGGTTCGCCGGAGAAGACACAGAAAAGGAGCGCCCCATGTCCGTCCGTCACCTGCTCGCCGTCGCGGCCGCCCCGATCGCGGTCCTCGCACTCGCCGCACCGGCGGCCGCGCACGCCTCGGCCCAACTGGACTCCGTCGGCGCCTACACCATGACCGCCGGGCGTCTGTGGTCCCTGATCGCCGTGCTGCTGGGGGTGGCCGGCGTGGTCGTCGGCGGGCTCGCCCTGGCACGCTCCGCGGGGCGTATCGGCTCCGGCTCCGGGAGAAGGGGGGCCGTCGTGGCTCTGGTGGCGGGGGCGGTCGGCGCGGTCGTCGGCGGGCTGGTCGTGGCCGCCGCAGACGGTGGCCCTGGCACCGGTTACGGAATAGTCGGGGGCTTCATGGCCCTGGCGGTGGGGCTGATCGCCATGGCACTCGGCGGGCTGGCCCTGTCCCGTTCCCGCCGCGCCGTCTGACGTCGATACGGCGGTGACGTTCGCCCGCGGCCCATCAGGCGGAGTTGGTCGCGCGCCTGCGGGAGTTGGGTGCGACGCCCGCGGACGTGGGCCGGGGCGACGTCTCGTGGATCGTCCTCACCGGCTCGGCGGGCGACGAGTTCTGCGTCATCACCCCGGGCTGACGCGAAGCCGTGGACACCGGCGACGGCTACCGGCCCCCTGGACGGCCTTCGTCGGAGAGGGGCCGGTAGCACCGACGAAGTCTCGGCCGGAAAACCGTTTGGGTCTTCTTTCCGCGTTCCCGTAGGTTGCCTCCCAGCCCCGCCGTAGTGAGGACAGAGGACAAAACCGCGTGACCCCGCCTGCTTTCCAGACCTGACACCTTCTTTCGCTCACCTGTAGCCGACGTTCCCGTCGGTCCTGCCGGGCTGCCCGTGTGCGCCCGCTCCTACAGCGTTTGAGGTCGCGCGCAATCGGCCTCGTGTCAGGTCTAGAGAGATCATGTCTTCACAACCTCATATCGTGCTGCCCTGGGTCGTTCGCCGGACCAGGCTTCCTCTGCTGTCGCTGCGGTGCGTGGACTGCCGGTCGGAGTCGGCCACCCCCGGCGAGGGCAGGTTCCGCGTCAACGCCAACGGCAAACTGCTGGACGTGTGGCTGCTGGTGCGCTGCGTGTCCTGCGATCGGACGAGCAAGCTCACCGTGCACGAGCGAGCGCCGGTCAGATCCTTCGATCCGGCCGAACTTCACGGCTACCGCGTCAACGATCCGGAACTGGTGGCGTCCAGGCTGCTGGATCCGCTGCTCGCCAGGCGCAACCGCTTCGTCCTGGACTGGACAGGGGCCTGGCGGCTGGACATCCGTTCGGCATGGTCCGACGAGGCGTGGCCGGTGCGGGTGGAGGTCGTCTTCGAGGATCCGGTGCCGGTGCGTCCGGAACGGCTCCTCGCCCAGGGGCTGGGCCTCAGCAGGAACGAGGTGCTGCGCCGGATCAAGTGCGACATTCCGCTGCGCCGTACGACGAGCACCGGATTCACCTTCACCGTGATGGCCGAGGACTAGGAACTGTTCAAAGTTCGGATCTTGGTGAGGGCCGGTGGCGGGCTGGTCGTGGCTGGTAGAACTCGGGCTGGAGGTGGTCAGCGTGGACTCCACGATCGTGTGGGCGCATCAGGAGTCGGCCGGGCCGGCGGTGGCCGGACAGACCCTGGATGCGCTGGAACAGGAACTGACCGAGGAAAAGAGGGCTCCGCTGGCCAAGCAGCCGCCGGTGCTGCGGGTGATGCGCCGCTGAACCGCGCTGGTCCAGCTCGCGGTGGGCCTGCGGCGCCCGCGCCGCAGGCCATACACGGTGGTTGCGGGGCTGTCGGGGCTGCTCCTCACCGGGCTGACGGCCGACGCGCTGTACGGGGTGATCGCGGAGAACGAGACAGTGCTGGGAGTGGGCGTCCCCTCGGCCCTGCCCTGGTACGGCCTGCTCGCCTGGCTCGGCCTCGCCGCCACTGCTGTCGCGGCGGCCCGCCGACCGCGCGCGGGAGACGAAGGGCTCGCCGTGGGAGGTTTCCGGAAACCGCCGGGAGCCCACCTGGTGGCGAAAGTCGTCTACCTGGGATTCCTCACGTGGTGGTACGTCTATCTCTTGTGACCCGCGGCCGCCGGAGGCCGGCGGGCGAGGTCAGCGTCTTTTCCATCTCGAAGAAGTGCTTATCAGCGGCTTGCCCGGCCATGCCGGCGCCATTGCTTCGGGGTTGAGGAGCCTGCGTGCCGTCCACGACCACGAGCGCTGCGGCGACGAACGCGGCGCCGAGGATGACAGCGGTCCGAACAGTGATGAGCATGTGAGTCCCCAAGGCGTCGGGCGAGGTCTGGTGACCCCGCGATGGCTCACAGCATGGTGATCTGCTGAATTAGTGTCAGTGTCCGTTCTGTTTCCGCAGGTCAAAGAGGGAAAGGTGGCGTCTGCTCTTCTGGGCGATCCTGACCTCAAGGGATGTCACGACGTGATCTCATCGGGATGTCTCCCCGCCGGTTTCCGTCGCCGGCGATGGCGTCATCGGCAGGCCCGTAGTAGGGAACTTAGGTTGATCCTTATGGACGAGCGCGGCGAGTACGGGACGCGAGAGGCCCCAGGCATGCACGAGGCGCTGGCCACGATCGCGGCCGCGGCGCGGGCCGCCTACGCCGACGGCTCCAACCTTCGGGTGCGCTCCTCGGGCATCGTGCACGCGGTGGTAATGACGCGCTGGCTGGGCGGGGAGCGAATGCCGGGCCCGGCGTGCATGGTCGGGGTGAGCGGATGGGATCCCGGCGCGGCGCACCCGGACCGGGGCGCGGTCACCTGCCGCCGCTGCTTGAAGCTGACCACGCAGGAGCCCGTCTCCGAGCAGCTGGAGCTGTTCCCCGTCACCGACCCCGAGCCGGGCAGCCGACTCGACGGACACAGCGACTGATCGCGGGCCGGGCCGCCGTCGTGCCAACTGTCACGAGATTGGAGGACACGACGGCCGCGACGTGCGCTTCACCAATCGGAAAGCTCATCTTCCTCCCCTCCTTTCCCGGCATATGAACGTTGAGGCCCAGGCCGGCGGCCTCCGACTCGCCAGGATTGTGCAGCCGCAGCCCACACGCTCCGCATGTAAGACTCTCCGCTTGAAGAAATCTCCAGCCCCCGTCGACGTAGGACTCGCAACCACCTTCACCGTCGGGTTCGACATCGACAGAGACCTCGAAGTCCTCACGACCGAAGCAGGGCGCCTCATCGTCCCCACACGTCGGGCACGTGGCGTTGGCATAGTCTGCGTCATCAACAAGGTTGATCCAGGAGTGCGCCCGGCGAGCCCCTATAACCGCCGCGTGCTGTTCCTCGGGAATCTTCGACATCAGGTCGTCGAAATGGCGTTTGGCCTGCGCCATTCGACGCGGATGTCCTTCTCGACCTCGTTGAGTGTTTCGGAGACCGGGGACTCCACCAGGTTCTGGTGGTCGCCCCACCGGTCGGCTGTGAGGACCCCGAGGTCAGCGCGGGCCTGACCGAGGACTTCCCGCCCGAGGAGATGGCCGACTTCATCTCCTCGGGTCACCGCCCGGCCTGGCCGGCCCTGATGGCCAAGAACCGCGACCAGACCCCGCCCCGGCGAGACCTGACAGGAGGCCGGCCATGTACACCGTCGCCGACCTGAAATGGCTCGCCATGGAGATCACCGCCTCTCGCCGGATGGAGGTCATCGCGGTCCTGACGGGCCCGGAGCGGGCCGCTGAACTGGAGGAGATGGTCGCCCGCTGGCAGCGTACGACCATCGAGGAGACTCCCGCCCCCACGGCTACGCCGTCGGCGCTTCCCTCTGAAGCAGGAGAGCCGACCGGGGTGCTGAGCCGAAAGACTTCACTCTTGCCGCCCGAAGGAGACCGTTCAGTCCAGGATGCGGAGTCTCCACGGGTAGTTCGCGGGTCCCGCCTGATCGCAGGCGTACGACCTTGCGCCCATGGCGACCCATGCCGTGCCCGACTGGACGCACTCGTAATGGAACATGTAGTAGCCCTCCGTCCACCACACTGACGGTGCGGAGGCGCTCGCACCATGCGTCGCCTCGGCACTCCGTGACGCCGTGATGGCGGTGGCCGCAGTCGCCGCCGGGCTTGCGAACAGCAGGATTCCCCCGGCCACCACCGAGGCGGTCGCCATGGTAAGCGCGTTCTTGACTCGCATTTGTACGTCCTCTCCGTTCCTACTGCTGATGACGTGAGTTGGCGGTCACGTGTCCCCCGATCCCGGCGGGCGCGTGGCTCGCTTTCCTCCAGCAGGTCTACGGCACGGCCACTCGCGTAGGTCATGATCGTGCGCGTTCTTGTCCGTAATCCTGGAGTCCGTGTCCGTTTTCGACAGGGTGCGCGTTCCTGGACGAACCCCGCCCGGCCATGGCGGTAGAGGCTGGCACCTGCTGCCCGGTGCCCCGAGGACCAGGTGCTGCGCACGACACGGCGGGCGTCTTCCGCGTTGCCGAGCGCGTCGGCGGTTACGTCGCGTCGGCCGCCGAGTGCCTGCGGCCAACGGAACCCCGCTCCGAGCAGTTGCCGACAGACACGGGGCGATCGGGGTGTGCCCAGTGACATGAGCAAAACTTCATGGGACAAGGAAGCCGCCGCCCGAGTGCAGCCGGCCGCGGCGAAGAACCCCGACAGCCCCAACGCCCGCGACGGCCTGGATCGGGAAGCGCAGTCGCGGGCGCTGGCAGGGCGGCACGGTCAAGACGATCGGCGTCAAGCGGGAGGGCTCGCGCTGGTACGTGATCGTGTCGTGTGACGACGTGCCCGCCGAACCGTTGTCCGCCACCGGCACTACCGTCGGGATCGACCTGGGTGTGGCGTCGCTGGTCACCACCAGCGACGGTGAGCACCTGGACAACCCTCGTCACCTGGCCGCCTCCGCCGACCGTCTCGTCGGCGCCCAGCGCGACCTCGCCCGCAAGAAACGCGGCTCCGCGCGGCGGCGCAAGGCGGTGGCCCGCGTCGCCGCCCTGGCCGAGTACAGCGGGCCTCCAGCTCACCGCGGCTCCATTCCCGAAACCATGCCAATCCTGAACGTACGAGCCACGTCCCGTCACGGAACGCGAATGGAGTTGATGAGTGAGGACGCCACCGAATTGGGCGGGACGGCCGCCGTGGTGCGAGGGGTCAGGTGTCGCCGTTGTCTCCGCGCAGAGCCGCCGCGAAGCGCCGGCCCGGTGCCGGGTCGACCCCGAAGCGCTCGGCGTAGCGTTCGTGATTCTCCTCCCACCCCTCGTGCGCGTCCTCCTCTGAGAGGTCCTTGCCGGCGAGATGAGGCTCAAGCCGCGAAAGGTAGGCGTCCCAGCCGGTGGCGGTCTGCGCTGAGATGTCGCGGTCGTCGAAGACGTGGGTGAAGACCAGGCGGCAGCCGTCTCCGTGAGCGGTCAGATCGAAGCTGTACGCCTGGCCGGCATAGGTCCAGGCCAGGCGGTGGGGCGGATCGACCTCTGTCACCTCGCCGGTCACGCCGGCGACTTCGAAGCTCTCTCCCGTCGCCGGTGTCCAGTCCGCGGCCGCGGGAAACCAGCGCTCGAGCTCCGCGGGCACGCTGACGGCTCGCCACACGCGCTCGACCGGGTAGGCGAGCGTGCGCTCGAAGCGCAGCGCCGGGCGGCCGTCGATGGTTTCCAGGGTTCCGTCGATCATGGGTTCTCCTCCAGGTGTCGTTCCAGGGTGTCGAGGTGTCTGGACCAGAACACGCGATAGGGCTCCAGCCACTGGTCGACCTCGGCGAGGGGATCCGGGCGCAGCGCGTACATGCGCTGCTTGCCGTTTTTGCGCACCACGACGAGTCCGGCCTCGCGCAACACCTTGAGGTGCTTCGACACGCCGGGTTGGCTGAGGTCGAGGCGTTTCACCAGTTCCCCGGCGGGCCGCTCGCCGTCACGCAACAGGTCGAGAATCTGTCTGCGGTGCGGCTCGGCCAGGGCTGCGTAGGCGCTCATGCATTCATATTGCCATATGGAAATATGATGCTGCAACGTAAAGCGGGGGCGGGCGACGATCCTCGTCGCCCGCCCCCGGTGCCGGTCAGGCACTCATCATCGCCGCCCGCCGAACCTCCAGTCGTGGACCTCGATGTCGGCGTACCGGCCCGCGGTCAGGACGTCGCGTGCCGCGTCCGGTCCCGGCGCCTGGACCAGCAGCGCCGTACCCAGCCAGGTGGTGCCGTCGTCCGACAGCAACGGTCCATAGGCGATCAGGCCGTCCCGGCCGGGCGGCGGGACGAGGTCGGCAGCCTGCCCGGAGCCGAGGCCCACCACCAGATACCGGTCACCGCCGTCTCGGTCGCCGGGAAAATCCCACATGGTGCGCCCCAGCACGTTGCGCCATCGGCGCAGCATCACGTCCCGATACACACCGGCCTGGTAGTTGGGCTCTTCGAAGGCGAATGCACGCGCCGTGGCGAGATCGGGCAGATCGACGATGTGCACACTGCCGGTGGCCGTCTCGCCGCCGGGGCCGAGGGTCGGGCCACGCGCGATCATCGTTGCCGCGTACCCGTCCATGTAGGACCAGTGCTCTTCCACCAGCTCGTCGCGCAGGGCCGCTGAGTCAGGTCGATCGCGGTGATAACAGAAAAACTCCATGCGAGGAGTCTTACCTTGACTTTCTCCCTCTCGTGAACGACGGGGATTCCCGTTACGCCCTAAGGTTGGCGTACCGGCCTGCGATGCGCCTTCGCGCTGCCGGAGAAGCCGTGGTCCGGCCAGAGGTCGTCATACCCGCATCGTCGGACCAGTACGAAGGGCGGGAGAGCGTCACAGTCGTGTGGCCGTGCGGACCAGGCCGGCGAGGGCGAGGGAGCGGCTGTGCGCGGGCCAGGCGATGTGGGTGACGACGGGGGGCGCGTCGGTCAGGGGGACGGCGGTGTGCTCGGCCCACAGCCAGGAACGGGCGGAGTCGGGGAGGACGGCCACGGTGCGTCCGAGGGCGATCAGCTGGGCCAGCTGTGTCTGGTCGCGGATCTCGGGTCCCGGCCCTGGCGGGTAGACGCCGTGGCGGGGCCAGCGGGCGAGAGGAAGATCGGGGACATCGCCGACGTCGGCCAGGGACAGGGCCTTGCGCGCGGCGAGGGGGTGTCCGGCGGGCAGGATGGCGATCTGCCCCTCGGTCATCAGTTCCTCGCTGTCGAACCCGGCGAGGGAGTTGAACGGCGCGTGCATGAGCGCCACATCGGCGCGGCCGTCGCGCAGCAGCCCTTCCTGCTCGCAGAGGCCGCACGGCAGCACCTCGATCTCGGCGGCGCCGGGTTCGGCCGCGTAGGCGTCGAGAAGCTTTCGCAGCAGCTCGTGGGAGCCGGCGGCCTTCACCGCCAGTACCAGGCGGTTGCGAGGACCGTCCGGATCGTCGGCGCCACCGGCGCGGCGGGCGCGGCGGGCGGCGGCGGTGGTCGCGTCGAGGGCCGCGCGGCCCTCGTGCAGCAACACCTCGCCGGCGCCGGTCAGAAGGACGCCGCGGCGGTTACGTTTCAGCAGGGAGACGCCCAGGCGTCGCTCGAGCTGCTGGATCGCCCGGGACAGCGGTGGCTGGGCCATGCCGAGGCGTTCGGCGGCCCGGCCGAAGTGCAGTTCCTCGGCGACGGCCACGAAGTACCTCAACTCGCGGGTTTCCAGGGTGTCCACCGCCACAACATACCTCGGTGATACCTGCCGGGTATGACAGGATGCCGTATCGGTGTTGGATGCACCGCTTGTCCACCCGCGACCATCAACGGCATGAGCGAAACGAAGACCGCGCTGGTGACCGGCGCGAACAAGGGAATCGGGTACGAGATCGCGGCCGGGCTGGGCACCCTCGGATACCGCGTGGGCGTGGGAGCCCGCGACGAGGTTCGGCTCAAGACCGCCGTCGAGAAGCTGCGCGCCGCCGGGGTGGAGGCGTTCGGGGTGCCGCTGGACGTGACCGGCGACCAGAGCGTCACCGAGGCCGCGGAACTGGTCGAACGGCAGGCCGGGCGCCTGGACGTCCTGGTCAACAACGCCGGCATCTCAGGACCGGTGGGTCCGGGCTGGGTGCAGGACCCGACCGCGCTCGACCTCGATGTGGTCCGCACGGTCGTGGAGACCAACGTGATCGGCGTCATCCGGGTCACCAACGCGATGCTGCCGCTGATACGGCGCTCGGCGTCGCCACGCATCGTCAACGTCTCCAGCAGCGTCGCCTCCCTCACCCGGCAGGCGGACCCGGACATCGAGATCGGCCCTGTCATGGCGGCCTACGCGCCGTCGAAGTCCTTCCTCAACGCCGTCACCGTGCAGTACGCCCGGCAGTTCGCCGGTACGGACATCCTGATCAACGCCGCCTGCCCGGGCCTGGTCGCGACCGACTTCACCGGCTTCCAGGGGCCCCGCACCCCCGAGCAGGGCGCGGCCACGGCGATCCGGCTCGCCACCCTGCCCGACGGAGGCCCGACCGGCTCGTTCTTCGAGGACGACGGCGTCATCCCCTGGTGATCTTCAACCTGTCGTGAACCTGCGGCAGGCCCCGCGCCCAGCCACTCGTCAGCCTTCGGCCCCGGATGGCTCGGCCCGCAGTTCCGCGGCGACGGCGCGTTCCCTGAGCTGGGCGGACTCGGCGCGCAGTGCCTCCATCTGGTCGCGTAGGTCCGACAGGCGCATCTGTTCCATGGCCAATCGCAGGCGCATCTCGTCACGTTCGGCGAGCGCCTCGGCGGCCCTGGCCGCCGCGCGCTCCTCCGCCTCGGCGATCTTCTCGGCGGCCCGTTCCTCGGCCTTGGCCACCCGGCGCGCCGTCCGCTTCTCCGCCTCGGCCGCCTGCTTGTCCGCCCGGTCGGCCCGTGTGCGCGCCTCGGCCGCCTCGGCCAGGGCTTCGGCATGGGCGGTCGCCGCGGCGTCGGCACGCGCCAGCGCCCGGTCCCGTTCCGCTTCGGCCGCCTCGGCACGTGCCGAGGCGGCCGAAGCGGAACGCTCGGCCTGTCCCCTGGCCTCCTGCGCGCTCGCGGCCTCCCGCAACGCCTGGTCGCGCTCGGCTCGTGCCCCCTCGGCCTGCTCCTGTTCGTGAACGGCCCGGGCCTCGGCCCGGCGCGCCTCGGCCTCCGCGGCCTCGACGCGCTCGGCCATCTCCCGCAGCGCCGCGTCTCTGGCAGCTTCGGCCCGCTGGGCCCTGTGAGTGGCCTCCTGCTCGGCCTGCCTGGCCCGGCGTTCGGTGCTGGCCGCCTCGTGCAGCGCGGCCAGTGCCTGCTCCCTGGCGGTCTCCGCGTCGGCCAGGGCGTTGTCGCGTTCGGCATTGGCCTCCTCCACGCGGCGCGTCATCGCGTCCCGCTCGCGCCGGGCGTGCTCGGAAGCCTCCCGCGCCAGGCGTACCTGCTCGAAGGCCTGTTCCCGCTCGGTGCGCGCGATCGCCACCCGGGTGTGCGCCTCGGCCTGCACCGCGCTCACCTTGGCCTCCACCCCCGCCGGGCTCAGCTCCTGCGCCAGCACCTGCGCCAGCGGCGCGATCGCCGCGGTCATCCCCTTCTCCATGCGCTCGTAGAACTCCTCGGCTCTGGCCAGTGCCCCCTCAAGCCCCGGTGTCGCCCGCCGCATCTCGCGTTCGCGCTTGGCCACCGCCTGGCAGTCTCCCTGCGCGCAGTAGGCCCTCGGCCGTCCCCTCCCAGGCCTCTGCTCGATCGGCGTCCCACAGTGTTTACACGGCGTCATCGCACCCGGCTCCCGCATGCGCAGCAGCCTAGCATCTTGATTTTCCAGAAATTAAAAATAAATAAACGAGATCTGTTGCGTCTCCCCCAGGCCCAAGTAACTACCGGGAATGGAAATTCCCGCAAGTTACTGTGCCGAATGGATCCGACGGCTGGAGACACCTGCAAATCCGCACTGGGATGTCTGCAGATTTGCACGAAGTGTCAGTGGAGATCGTCATCAGGGCGTCAGTGACGCCTCCGTCGACGACGGAGGCCCCATCGGCTCGGATGCCCGTCTCTTCACCTGATCAGGCTCGATATCTGAAGCTTTTGAGTCGGGACGGGCACGGTGTCGGGAGAGGCGTTCTCCGGCGTCGACGGCCGCCGCAGCGGAAGAGCGTGAGCGTCTCAGGGACGCTCAGAGAAGTCTCCGCGATGCGCAGGGGTCGGCTTCGCTCCAACTGGAGGACGGCCCGGGACCACGGCGCGGCCGAGGCGCCGACCCGGCCGGTCGGCCGACCCAAGGCCAACTCACACAACAAGAAGATCGGGGAAGCTGAAGCACTGCCCGGCCTTCCCTGGCCGGTTTGGCTCGATCGAGGACGCTCGCGTCTTGCGCCAGGAGTTCTACGCCTGGTACAACCACGATCACTACCACTCCGGGATCGGCTGTCACCATCCCGCCGACGTGCACTACGGCAAGGCCGGCATGGTCCGCGATCGACGTGTCCACGTCCTGGCCACCGCCCAGGCCGCCTATCCCGAGCGATTCGCCTCCGGTGGCACACCCACCCCGCCCGATCTGCCCGGACCGGCATGGATCAACAAACCCAACGACCTGGATCAGAAGGGCGAACAAGGGGTGCCACCGGAATACGGCAGAAACGGGCCGCGACGAGTAACTCTGCAGATCAGCGCAAGCAAGTGAGGCGTGTTGGCAACCGCCTCTTCGTACGCACCTTGCAGGCGATGCCTGGCAGAAGCGATGACCGCTTTCCTGCCGGGCCTTAAGGCCAGTATGGAGGACTGAGTTGGTGGAGCCATGCGCGAGCCATGCCCAGTCGCGCTCAAGGCCAGCCTTGATGCTCTGCGGATAGTGCCGCACGACCTCGGAGTTCAACAGCACGCTGGCCCGGACCCCGCGCCGGTCAAGGCTGGCCATCATCCGCCAGAAACCAACGCGCACACCGTAGTCACGCCAGCCGTAGTTGAGTGCGTCCGGCACCAGGTCGGCTGTGCCAGACCAGATGCTGGTGGACGGCTTGTCGAGGTGAAAGTGCTCGACGTTGAGACCGACGTAGACGGCGACCTTGGCGCCGCCAGGCCACTGGATGGGAGGCCGCTCAGTGATGGGGCTGTAGTCGAAGATCATGCCGCCACGGTAGAGCTAACATCAATGTCAGGTTCAAGCCCGAGGAGGTGTGATGCGAATCGGCGAACTGGCACGCCGCACCGGGGTGAGCGAGCGATCACTGCGCTACTACGAGCAGCAGGACCTCCTGGCGGCCGACCGCACTCAGGGAGGCCAGCGGGACTACCCAGAGCAGGCAGTAGACCGAGTGATCCGCATCCAGGAGCTGTTCGCAGCCGGACTGCACAGCAAGAAGATCGCCCAGCTGCTCCCATGCATGTGGGACACCGACGGCGGCCCGTCACAAATCGCCGCGCCGCAACTGGTCGACGACCTCGTCGCGGAACGGGACCGCATCGATCGGATGATGGTCGAACTGGCCAACTCGCGGGACGTGCTCGACGAGGTGATCAAGGCGGCAGACCATGCCTGACAGCCCCGACGTCCCAGCCCACATCCTCGATCGGCTGCGCACGATCTGCCTCGTACTCCCCGAGGTCCACGAACAACAAGCCTGGGTGGGAAGACGCTGGCGGATCCGCACGAAGACGTTCGCGCACGTGCTCTGCATCACCGACGACTACCCACCTCTGCACAGCCGCGAAGCCCCACTGGTCGGCGACGCCACCGTCCTCACCTTCCGCGCCGCGGGCGAAGAATTACACGCACTGTCCAACAGCGGACTCCCGTTCTACAAGCCGCGCTGGCACCCCCAGGTAGTAGGCATGATCATCGAGGACACCACGGACTGGGGAGAGATAAGCGAGCTACTCACCGAGAGCTACTGCCTGCTGGCACCGCGGAAACTGGTGACACAGGTAGGTCGGCCAGGTTCCGCAACCGACGAACAGGACTGAAGAACACCAAGCTCGGCTACGCGGTGAAGGAAATGATCGGGGGCATCGAATACTGGACCCGCGAAGGCTTCGCCGTGGAAACGCCCGTCGACCTCGTCACCAAGCCCGCTGACCCCTCACCGCCCCCTCCACGCCGTGACCTGCGCATGCTGACAGAGGCTTGTCGGTGCTCGGACCTATCATCCGGAGCATGAACATGAAGCGGTACGTCGAAGAGGATCTGCACGGTGCGGAGTTCCGCGAGTGCGACCTAACCGGGGCACGCCTGATCGGCGTCGTCATGCAGGATGCCGTGATCGACGGGCTCATCACCAACCTCGTGGTAAACGGCGTCGAGGTCACTGAGTACGTCGAGGCAGAGCTCGACCGGCGTCATCCGGTGCGGGTGCTGATCCGCTCCGAGGACCCCGCCGATCTGCGCGAGGCATCGCGTCAGCTCCGTGCCGCCTGGGCCACCACGATCGAGCGGATCCGCCGCACGCCCGGCATCGAGCGCCGCAGCGTCAACGACGAGTGGTCGGCGGTGCAGACGATGCGCCACTTGGTCTTCGTCCACGACTCGTGGTTCCGCCGCTGCTGCCTGGGCTCCACGGAGCTGTTCACACCGATGGGCATCGGGCCGACCGTGGAGCCCTACCGTGAGGCGCACGGGCTTGACCTCTCGCTCGATCCGGCCCTCGACGAGATCGTGAGCGTGCGTGACGCACAGGCCGCCGAGCTCGAGGCCTGGCTCGACGAGGTCACCGCTGAGCGGCTCGCGGCGCGAGCGCCGGTGCCCGACGACGACGTCTGGCCGCCGTACGCGCGGGGCCGCTCGGTGCGCCAGTGCCTGGGCACGGTGCTCAACGAGACCTTTGAGCACCACGGCTTCTGCGTCCGCGACCTCGACCTGATCGAGGCACAGGACGCTGAGTAGGGCCGCTAGGGCCAGTCGTCGGGGGTGGGATTGACTTGTTGCCCGTGAAGGTGTTGTCGGACCAGGTGACGGTGGCCGGGCGGGGGCCGGTCACATGCACCGGCGCGTAGTCGGTCCCGTCGGGCACCCAGCGGTTGCCGGTGACCTTGACCGCGCCGGAGACGTCGTAGATCCGCAGCGGATAGTAGGACCCCGGCGCGTGGTAGAGCACGTTGCAGCTGACCGTGACGTCGGAGATCGCGCCCTGGTCCGGGGCGAAGAAGATTGCCGCGTTCACGGCTCCGGTCGGCGATCGCGGTTGGAACCGTCACCATCGGTGCAACCGAGGGGGTTCTCGAACGCATGGCCGCTTCGATCCCGTCTGTAATGGCACTCAGCATCAGGAGACCGTACGAGCAGAGCTTCAAGCTGGCGTCTCGTTCCCAGACCACATTCTCCTCATCAGTAAGGACCGGCCCGTCTATGTGACCGTTAGTGTGGGTGGTCTTGCGGCTGTCACAAAGAAATTCGATCTGAGCTGACCGGCTAATCGCGAGCTGGCCATTGCCTCTTTTACACGTACCTGGCTGGTACCCCACTTCTGTCAGATGCGTGCAGGCGAGTTATCGCAGAGAACAGGGTATTTTCTGCGATAGACCGGCCGACCAGCCCTGCCGCCGAACGGGAACGAGGTACCTCGACGGTCGGCGACTGACATAGCTTTTCTGCGATAGAGACCCGGAGGGATCTTGGGCACCGTCACGAGGCTGCCGCGCCAAGCCGCCGCGACGAGGCTGGGCGAGGCGATCACGGCGTACCTGGCGACGCTGGACCATGCCGAGTCGGCTGGGACCAAGCGCGTGTACGCCGGCACCCTGCGGGCGCTACGCACGCGCCTTGGCGCTGGCCTGGCCGTGGCCGAGCTGGATCAGCTGGCCAACGTCGCGAAGCTGACCGACTGGTTCGAGACGACCTGGGGCCAGCGGGCCGCAGCCACGTACAACCGCAACCTGGACACCCTGCGCTCCGCCATCGGGTACTGGATCGACTGCGGCTGGCTGACCACCGACCCCACCGCCGGCCTGCGCCGCCGGGGCCGGGCCCCGGACCGGTCCAAGGCCCGGGACAAGGACGTGATCGAGGCATTCCTGGCCCGCGAACACCTCCCGATCCGCGAACGCACCCTGTTCCGGATGTTGTATTCCCTGAACTAGCCCCCATGATCTTGTTCGTGGATCGTCCGTGCCTGTGGAGTCAGTCCGGTGCTGGCGCGGTGTTGGTGGAGCGGACGATGGTGGGGACACCCAAATCGACAACGGTGCGGCTATCGGGTCTCCTGTCCAGCTGAGCGAGCTTCTCCTCAGCGCCGATCAGGCTGATCCTCAATCCTTCGACTTCGCCGAGCCAACCCTCGCGTTCGGCTTCAGCGATTCGGGCGATGAGGTTGTCACGGATCTCGACGAGCCGATCGCGTTGTCCGGGATCGGGCCAGAGCATTGAGCAGCGGACGCAGGCGTGTTCGTGGATGCAAGGCGTGCCGAACGCTCGGCCGCAGGCCCCGATGGACACTTTGCGACGCTCGAAGTGGCCGAGGAACTTTTGCCACTCCTCGTCGGTGGGGACGCGGTATTCCTCGCTGGGGCGCAGCGATCGGCGGCGCGCCAAAAAGGCCAGGTGAGCCTGGATTGCTTCCTCGGGATAGATCGCCTTGTATCCAAGAGTGACGTTGATGTCCTGGTGGCCTGCCAGGATCTGCGCGATGTGAGGAGGCAGGCCGCCCATAACGGCTTCGGTGATGAACAGTCTCCGAAAGTCGTGTGGGGTGTAGTTCAGGGGCCCGCCAGTCGTTGGGTCGGTCAGGCGGGTGTCGATGAGCGCCTGGGACAATAGCCGGCGGATGGTTTCGTCACCGATCCGGCGGTGTTCGGTGCGTACTCGGCGCTGAAACAGCAGCGGGGCAGGTGCCAGCCATTGGTTCTCGCGGCGGTCGTAGGCACGGATCAGGGGGATGGCGCCCGAGTCGCCCCGGACGCGGCGGATGATCGTGCTGAGGACATCGGCGAGTTCGGGGCTGATGAGCAGGAGCCGTTCGGTGTCGGTCTTGGACGGGGCGATCTGCAGCAGGGGGACGAGTTCGCCGGTGGTGGGCAGGCGGTATTGCACGAGGCTGTGGTGGCTGATCTCCAGCAGCTCCTCGATCCGGATGCCTGTCGCTCGTAATACCTCGACTGCGGCCCAGGCCCAGAAAGCGTGCTCCTCCTCCAAGACGAGGTCACGGCGTTTGTTTCCGGGCGGTTCTTCAACCCAGATCTTGCCCGCCATGGCGTTCGGGACGACGGCGCGAACAAGGCTCTGCCCTGCGGCGGTGAACACCTGCCCAGGCGGAGTCCGCAGGGCAGCCTCCAAAAGCGCGGCGGCGTCCTTGCGGCGCTGGTCGACGGTGCGGACCAACAAGGGCAGGACGGGCAGGCGCTCGCGGGTGCGGGCGTCGATGCGGGCCTTGCGCTGCTTGGCGAACTTGCCGCGGGCTACTTCGATCTCTCGGATCGGGCACGGAGCCACCCATGGTCCCCATCGCTCAGGCTCTTCCAGCGCCCATTGAGCCAGATCTAGGTAGAAGGCGCGCACCGCGGTGAGGCAATCGCGATAGCTGACCCGCGCGGCGGTCGCCTCGGTCTTCTGGCCGTCGAGGCCGGCCACCGCGATGGTCTTGGTCTGCAGCCTGGCCTTCCAGGTCTCTGCGACCTCCGGCGGCAGGCGGAGGCTGTCGATGCCCGGGTGGTGTCGTTCGATGTCTCGCCAGAAGCATTTGCCCAGGTGGTAGGAGAGCATCTTCATCGTGGTGTGGTCCATGGCCGGCTGCCGCTCGCGCAGGTAGTCCACCAGTAAGTCTCTGACAGGTCGGCAAACCAGACCGTAGCGATCGATCAACTCCTCGGGAGAGCGCTGACATTGAGAACGAACCTCACGCAGGGTCGGTGGTGCGACCTTTCCCAGCGCGCCAAGCTGGTGCAGCAGCTGGTAGAAGGCGGTGGTTCCGGACGGCATCTTGGCCAGCACGCTGGCCTGGGCCGCGAACAGCTCCAGGACATCTCCGACGGTGATGTCGGTCAACGTACCGCCTTTGGCCGCGAGGATCATCGCCGCGCGGGCCACCGCCGACTGCGCGTCGGCGGGACGCAGCCTCTCCGCCGACGCGCCCAGTTCTTGCAGCCGCGCGAACCCTTGAGGGTCACGAAGTCTGGCCATTTCGCGGCTGAATACGCCGCGGCCGTTCACCGATACCACTGCGAGCCAGGTCAGCGACGGGTGCAGCAGATCGGCACCGACCACTGTTCCCAGCGCGGGGCCAAGCGCACGGACGCGCCATTCAGCGTCCAAGCCTCGTTCCTTAAGCCACTGCCCGATCGCCGAGCGCCAAGCGGTGCCGGCCTGCTCGATGCCGCTGGCCCGCCATCGTTGCTGCCAGGTATCTCCTGGTTGGTCCTCCAGCCAGTCCAGCAGCATCGCCATCCCCTGCTGGTGCTGGGTCCTGTGCCTGCCATCCGGTGAGAACGGCGCTCCAGACAGCAACCGGTCCACCTCGGACCTCGGTCGCTCGGCTGCCGGCCAGGTCGTGGGGGTAGGTCGGGGAGGAAACTGGTCACGGGCTGTCTGACCCGGTGACGGCGCCGACGGCCGGGTAACGGCCGGGATGCCAGCGGCGGAGATCAACACGGTGTCGAGGGTCATCGCGCGTCCACCCCGAACAGGGTCTGGAGGCTCTCTGGCCGGTAGCCTGCCGCTGGGACCGGAGCTACCCGGGCCGCCGCATGCCGAGTCTGCTCGGCATGATGGGTGAGCAGACGGCGGATTACCTCCTCCTTGCGCGGGGTGAGGTAGATCTGTGTCGTGGTCAGCTGCGCGTGGCCAAGAACGAATTGAACGTCCGTGAGCGGGAGATTCGGATCCTCGGCCATGCGGTAGGCGGCGGTGTGTCGCAGCGCGTGCAGCGTCGCCGACGTACCCGTCCGGGCGTTGACCCGCTCAAACATCCGGTGGACCGCGTGATAGGTCAACGGCCTGCGCGGTGACCGCAGCGTCCACCACAACGGCACCTGCCGACCGCGCGGGATCTCGTCCTCCACTTCCAGCAGATAAAGCCGCAGCCAGACGAAGGCGTCGGTCGAGGCGGGGAGCTCCTGGACCGCGCGGGTGCCCTTGCGAACCACGGCGACCAGCTGACGACCCGGATCGGTCCCGCCCCGCGTTGCGGTCAGCAGCTCACTGGCGCGGGCACCGGTGGAAACATAGAACGCCACCAGCGCGCGGTCCCGATGCGAAGGCAGCCGCGCGAAGATCTCGTTGAACTGCTCATCCGGAACACTGCGCGGCACTCGGGTAGGCACGACCGGCCGATAGAGCCCGGCCCGGTCGTTGCGAGGCGGATCCATCGGATTGCGGTGCGCGTTCGCGCCACGGCCCCTGCGAGAACGACTCAACGGGAACGGATTGAGAAGCGGGCCGCTGCCGGCGTCGCGATGAAAGTCGTAGAAGTCGCGCAGCACCGTCTCGCTGTGCGCGCGAACCGAAGCCGCATAAGGTTCACCTCCAGGAACCCACAGCCCACCGCCTTGATCGCCATGGCGACGCCAGTGGGGACGTGAGGGCTTGCCCGCCACCTGCAACCAGCGCGAGAAGTCCCTGGCCTCCACCCGGGTCGCCCGGTCCCACGGAACACCGACAGCCCACAAGAACCGGAACCATCGCAGCAGGTCCATCCCATACGCGCGTGCCGTCGCTTCCGACCGGCCCGACGCCAGAAGATCCCGCAGATACGCGCGAGTTCCGTCGACTATCGCCTCGTTGGCATCAACGAGGCGAAAAGGCTCCCACGAGTCGTCCACGGCCATCAGCTGTCCGACCAACGGCACGACCAGCTTCGCAAGATCCCGAGGCGTTCCTCCCTCTCCAGTCACGAGGAGGAACCGTAGCCGAAGTCTTCTGCATATGTCCTCTGAACTGCAGAAACTCCATTACTAGTTCAGTCAATAGGTACGAGACCGCTGCCCGCGCCTCCGAGGTGCTGGGCGTGAACATCGAGGAGCTGGACCGGCGGAACAAGACCGCCCCGGTCCACCGCAAAGGCGGCGCCATCGACGTGATCGCCTGGCAGACCGGCACCGCCCACCTGCTGCCCAGGCTGATCGGTACCAGGAAGAAAGGCCCGCTGTTCCTCACCGAACGCAAAGCCCGCGTCACCCTACCCGAAGCCGACCTGGACCCGGACTTCGGTCGAGCCCGCTTGTCCTACCGGCGCGCCGCCGAACTCCTGGAGCACTACACCGCCACCGAACCCGGCGGACCGTGGACCCTGCACCAGCTCCGGCACTCCCAGCTCACCCACGCTGCCGAAGACGGCGCCAACACCGCCCAACTCCTCGCCCTGTCCGGGCACACCTCGGTCACCTCACTCGCCAAGTACACCCGGCTCTCCCCGCAGGCCCTGGCCCGCTTCCAAGCCGGCCGCGACCCCGCCCGGCGACGGAAACCACCCCGCAAATCAGGAACCACGTGACGACCTGCCCGGTTCGCGCCATTCGTTCTCCGTTTGGCGGCTCACCGGAGCTTCGGGAGTCCCGGGCCTAGATGTCGAGCCGCGCGAACTCCCGGTCCGCATCGCCACGCACGGCCGGGCACCCTCGTTCGCCTGCCGCATAGGCATGGACGAGGCGGCGCCACAGCTCTTCAGGCAGCAGCCCTTTCGGTGGTCGCTTCGCCATCGCGGCACCTCCGAAGCGTCCAGCAACGTACACCTTTCTGGACACTCTAACGACCAGGCATGACTCCGCCCAGAAACCTCTGTCCAGAAAGCCGAGGCGTCAGGGGGCGAACAGGACGCGGGATTCGAGATCGAGCTGCGTGGTGGGCGCGGCAGCCGGCGGGGTGAGATTGAGGATCCAGTTGCCGAACCGGCGGATGACGTGCGTGATGTACGGCGAGATGGTGGCCAGGTCGTCAAGATCGACGGGGCGGCCCTCTGCGGCGATGGCGTTGGCGGCGTCGGTGATGTCGCAGGCTGTGGAGTAGATGACGCAGTTGGCCAGCAGCTCGTTGAACTTGATGATCTTCTCGTGGTAGTCAGGGTCGTTGTGGCCGATCAGCTTGCCGCCGAACATCAGCCAGTCGGCGAAGCCGTGGAAGGACTCGTTGCGGTTGGTGATCGCCGTGATCTGCTCGCGCAGGTCGGGGTCGGATAGGTAGCGCAGAAGCGTGATGGTGCGCACCGCGCGGCCGAGCTCGCGGAAGGCGCGGTAGAGGCGGTTCTTTCGGGAGTGGTTGCCCAGGCGCCGTAGGAGGGTGACGGAGGAGATCCGGTTCTCCCGGATGGAGATCGCAGTGCGCAGCAGGTCGCTCCAGTGGGTCTCGATCAGAGCCCAGTCGATCGCCTCCTCGCCAAACAGGGAGTCGATGTGCTGGTATCGGGTCTCTGTGTCCGGCCGGTAGAAGATCAGGTCGTGCCAGTTGCGGATGCGGGGCAGCAGGTCGAAGCCCAGGAGCGCCGCGAGGCCGAAGACCGGCAGCGATTGGCCTTGGGTGTCTGCGTGGATGGTGTCCGGCTGGATCTCCGAGGCGTTCTTCAGCAGTCCTTCGATGATGTAGACGGCCTCCCAGACGCCGCAGGGGATGAAGTGGCTGAACAGGGCCACGTAGGTGTTGGAGATGTGCCGGTAGGCTAAGCCGCCGTATCCTCCGTAGCGGATGTGGCTCTCCGCGAGGAGGTTGTTCTCCCATGTCTCGACCTGGGATCCGTCGGCGGCCACGATCTTGCCGTCACCCCACATCGAGGTGATGTCGAGCTGGTTGAAGGCGTTGATCACGGTCGTGGAGGCTTTGGCGATCTTCTCGCTGGTGGCGTGCTTGTTCGCGGCGCGGGCGAGTTCGGCGGCGCTGACCTGTCCGCGCATGTGCGCGGCGACCTGGGCGGGACCCAGCAGGGTGCCGTAGGTGAAGACGGTCAGCACGTACCGGCCGAGCGATTCCTTGATCTTCGTGTCGGAGCCGGAGGCGGGCCCGAAGTGGTGATGCCAGCCGAGCTGATAGGCGGTGCGAGTGAGGATATCGAGCAGGTCACGCTGCGGGAGCCGGTCGTGCACGGCCTCCTCCAGCTTGAGCGCCTCGGCGCTGCGCTCGGCGCCCTTGCGGCGGCGCAAGAGCGGGCGGCCGCCCTCCAGCACGAGATCGGTGTTGCCGGGGTAGCCAGCGTCGACCGCCGCGGCGGTGTCGGCGAGCAGCTTCTTGTAATGGCCGGTCAACTCCGCCGGGTCGGTTGGCAGGTCGGCTTCGGCGCAGAACTCCTCGGCCAGCGACTGGCATTCCTGCCAGGACATCAGCTGGTCATGCAGATTGGCGTAGGAATCCGACCCGGCCACGGCGATGTCGCCCGAGCGCAGTTCGGCCGCGAGGTAGGAGAACACGCAGACCTCCAGATGCCGGCGAACCAGCATTCTCGGCCGACCTGGATCCTTCAGGATCTTCCGCCACATCACCGAGGCGAACGCGTCCACGGTGACCGACAGCCTCACAGAGACCGGGACACCGTCCGGGTCCGCCCGCTCGACCGTGATGTGTTCGGGGACGAACGCGGAGCGGGCACCGCGCTGGGCCTTCAGGTACTCCACCGCGTCCAGAACACTGCGGTCGGCGTTGGTCGACTCCAGCTCGATCGAGTCGACCAGGGTGAACAGTGCGGAGCGGTGCGATCGGTAGTGCTGGTCCAACAGCGGCAGGTAGTTGTTACCGTGATGAGCCGACACCGCCTCATGCGCGGCCGCCAGCGCGTCCAGCCCGCCACCCTGCTCAAGCGCCTTCAGCACCAGACGGCCCGCTCGTTCGGCCACCGCCTGCCCATCGCCGCCAGCCCTGTCTGTCGTGTCAGCCCAGACCTCGGCACCCTCCGGGTCGTTCTGGCCGGGGTCGAGGGCCTCGCGGACGCTGTCCAGGACGTCGCCGAACACGCCCAGAAGTCGTTCGGATTCCGCGCGGTGCATCTCGCGCAGCGTCTCCAGTTGATCGCGGCCCTTCTTGTGGATCGCGGCCATGCGCTTGCAGAACATCGTCACCACGTCGTCGCGGACCCCGGTCCGCACCGTGTGCAGCAGGCTGACGATCAGCGTCAGCCGCTTGTCCTCGTCCAGCACCTTGCGCAGATCGGCGACGTCGGTGACGCGCGCCTCGCCCGCAAAGTGCGCGATCTTCCCTGGCGGGACATCCGCCAGCCATGCCTCCGTCGGGCCGAGCGCGTCCAGGTTCTGCAGGAACGCCAGGCGTCCCTTGAACTTGCCTAGCGAAGCGGCCTGCGCCACGTCCTTCAGCCCGTCGTACTCGCTGCGCCGCGTGACCGGATCGACTACCAGCAGCCTGGTCAGCCTCGCACGGGCAGTGACATCGACCCGGCCCGCCACGAGCGTGAAGAATCCGCGATTCACTTCGGTACGGATCGTCTTGGTCAGTTCGTCCAGCGTCGTGTAGCCCGGCAGCTCGCACTGCGCGCGGACCAGCTCTTCCAACGCCACGTTGATCAAATCGGCCGGGTCGTCCTTCGCCTGCGCCGCCTTACGGATCGCCGCAGCAGCTACCGCCCGCACCCCGGCTCCGTCGTATGTCACGCCCATCCGCGTACGCACGAAGCTCCGATGCCGCTTGGCCGACCGCTCGGCCGCTTCGGCCAGAACAAGTCCCTCCGGCAGCCCGACCACGCCGCGAATGTGCTCGGCCACCACCGTTGGGACATCAGCCAGCTTCGGGAAGTACCCCAGCCGCTGATACGCCTTCAACCACACCAGCAGTGCCAGCAGATGCTGGTCATCCTGCGTCTTGCCGCGCGCCCACTCCACCTCGTCGGCCGTGGGGGTGAACACCTCCGACAGCTCCCGCGCTGACACCGCCCGCACGAACCTCGGGTAAGCCGTGCGGCCGATCAACGCCACCCGAACCCCCGGAAACCATCACCAATCAGCGTGAAAGCCAAGATCTTAACGGCTGATCAAGCCCGCGGCCCGTTTCTGCCGTATTCCGGTGGCACCCGAACAAGCAAAGCTGACACGGAATTAGACCAGTTCAGCTGCCTTGATCAAATTGACAGGTTCCGCGTCGACCTTCTTACTTGCGCGGAGCAGGCTGGCCTGAGCCGGACGCTGACGTGCCTTGACAGCACCCTTCCGGATGAAAGGCTGAGGTTCTTCTTTCTGGTCAAGGAGGACCACGATGACCGCGACGCCCCCCGAAGCTCTCACCTCAGACCCCGCGGCACCGCAGATCGCACAGTCGCTGGCAGAGATCCGCGCCAAGGGCACGGGCCTGTTCTCCCGGGCGCTGGTGATGGCCAACGGAGACCTCTCCTTCGACGAGGCGCACAGCTACAAGACCCCGGTCGCGGGAGCGCGTTCCGGGGGGACGACGCGCTACTCCCTGACGGATACCAAAGACGCCAGCCGCAGCTACCAGGGACGCGTCGACAAGGCGCAGGCGCGCATGTCCAAACAGGACAGCGAGGTCGCCGTCCTGCAGGAAGCCTGGGACTGGATCGAGGCGCTTCATTCCTCGTTCCCTCATGACGCCCACATCCGGGTCGTGGTGGTCGGCAACATCGGGCCGTGCACCGGATGCAAGGCCCGCCTGAAGCTGTTCCGGCAGGACCTCATCGGCGTGTTCGGACCCGGGCGGGTGATCGTGGAAAGCGTCTACGACACCAGCCAGATGTTCATCACGAAGAACTACGAAGAGAAGTACGAGGACTACGAGACGGGGGCCACGAGCACGGTCTCGACGACCTACGGATACGAGGGCGCGACGGTGGAGGCCTACCAGCCGCCGGGTGCTCCGCAGAGCGTGTCGTACTGGCTGTACCAGGTGGGGTAGGTGGTCCCGGGGCAGTACGGCTGCCGAGCTCGTCGGCATGGTGATCACGCCACCCACGACGCTTGGCCCTTTGAGCTGCAGCGAGGTCTTCCTCAGCGTCCGCGCCACGGAGGGGGCCTGATGGTAGCGGCACAGAAAACAACGGATATGCAGGTCAGCGGTCTCTCTTCCGGGCTGTACTCGAAGACCCTTACAGGGGGTTCCGGTAGTAATGTGCTTTCCCTCGTAACGTAGAGACATCGCCTTAAGGGGGAAACGGCGACGACAGCTTGAACCCGAGGAGTGCACCGTCAAGCACTTCCGGGCAGCGTGTGAGCGGATGGGCGTTGCCCAGTCAATGGGCCTGGTCGGCTCCTCCCCCGACGACGACGCCGCCGAATCGCTGTTCTCCAGCCTGGAAGCGGACACGGTCAGTTACTCCCGGCTAATGCTGGTAGTAGCCACACCACACGGCAGACCACTAAAAAACGGCAGGCAACACCACACAACAGAATCACGGGGTGCTCCTGTCCTGGCGAGGGCATAGAAAGTGCTTGACCCGCCCCGCCCAGGGCGTATGGTCCGATCAGGAACGTTTCTTACCGGTTCGCCGGTGAGGTGGTCACGCTGGGGGTGTAGCCGGACTGCTCGTCAACGAGTGGCGCGACAAGGTGCAGCGCATGCCAAACGCCAGCCGGTGGGTGACGCGGGACCCGATCACTGGAGAGATACGACATCGACGCCGGTAACCATTCATTGACCAGCCCTATGGGGTGCGTACAACGGATTGTCGTCGGCCGCACGGATGATCTCCCGGCGTGGTTACTCACCGGCATGTTCCGCCTCCGCTACGAGGTGTTCTACGAACGCCTCCGCTGGGACGTCGACAGCCTCCACGGAATGGAGCGAGATTCCTACGACGACTGCGATCCGGTCTATGTGATCAGCCATGGGGAGGTCTGCCGGGAGGTCACAGGGTGCTGTCGGCTCCTGCCCACCGACGGTCCTTATATGATCCCCGACGTCTTCTCCGAGACGCTGCGCGGCGCCCCTGCTCCTCGTGATCCGAGCATCTGGGAGCTCAGCCGCCTGGCCACTGGCCGGGCCTGGCCCCGCACTACGGCAGCGGGTTTCGGCACGCTTGCCCTTGCGCTGCTCCGGGACGCGTTTCGCTGGGTTGATCGGTACGGTGACACGGTGGTCGCGGTCTCAGGCGTGGCCCTGGAACGGCGCCTGCATGTCATGGGTGTTCCCACCCGGCGTTTCGGTGACGGCAGGGCGACGCGCCTTGGCCGGCTTCTGTGTTCCGCCTATGCCGTCTCAACCCAGGCCTTCCTTGAGAACGCGCCTGCCGCGCCAACGGCGGCGACGATTCCCTGCCAGGACGAGTCCTAGGTAGTACTTCGTTAGGTTGGTTCGGGTGGGTGGTGTTCTGGCCGTTCTGCGGCGGTTATGTCGCGGTGGCAGCTGGGGCACGTGCGGTCCATCCCCCGTTCCGATGCATGGCGGCGCAACCCGGCCTGGCTCACACTGGTCGACAAGGCGTACCTGATCGCCGACCACCCCAATTCGAATGAGCCGCAGACCTCAGCGGAGTGATCACCGTCTCCTGGCTGGCCGGCTGTCGTCGGCTCCACCGTCGCTATGAGCGGCGAGCCGGGCACTCAGCTCCTTCGTCGCCATCGCCGCTGCCCTCATCTGCTACCGCCGACTCACCAAATGAGACGACGTCTAAGGAGGGGCAGCTCACGGAATGCGGGCCAGAGCCAGGATTCAGACGTCGTTGGCGAGGATGTCGTGGAGGGGGCAGGAGGTCTCGCAGGGCGCTTCGAGACCCGTTGCGAACCTGAACGCCCCGAGCGCCCGGATCGGTCGCGCGCTCGGTCTGCGGTCTGGTT
>NZ_JBIAZS010000019.1:0-184094 GCF_042899335.1 Streptosporangium sp. NPDC000095 | reverse complement strand
CGCAACTGGGTCCAGGCGACCTCGCACGGGCCGGCCTTCTTCGTCTTCGACTCGCTGCGCTCCTGGCTGAGCTACCACTTCCAGGTGCTCGGCTTCCACACCGGCCTGGCGACCCCGCACAACTACCAGTCCGACCCCTGGAGCTGGCCGCTGCTGCTACGCCCCGTGGCGTTCTTCTATGAGAGTCCCCAGGGCGGCTGTGGCACCCACACCTGCTCGCAGGCGGTGCTCGGGGTGGGCACGCCGGTCATCTGGTACGGAGGGCTCGCGGCCCTCATCGCGATGATCGCCTGGTACGTCGCCACCCGCGACTGGCGGGCCGGAGCCGTGCTCGTCGGCTACGCCGCCGGCTGGCTCCCCTGGTTCTACTACGCCATCGCCGACAACCGGACCATGTTCCTGTTCTACGCGATCCCCATGGTCCCCTTCATGATCCTGGCGATCGTGCTCGTGGCCGGGCTGATCCTCGGCCCGGCGAGCGCCCCGCAGGGACGCCGGACCGTCGGCGCCGCGGTCGTGGGCGCCTTCACTCTGCTGGCGCTCGTCAACTTCTGGTGGCTCTACCCGGTGCTCACCGCCGAGATCATCCCGTACGCCGAGTGGAGTTCACGGATGCTTTTCAAGAAGGGCTGGATCTGAGCGTCCGCGTATGAGCCACTTAGAAGACATTTCCTAGGGTAGGCACCGTGCAGGATCCATTACGTCACGTTCATCGTCAGAGCAGGCCCGCATACGGCAGACTGCGAAGCATGCCTGCACCGGACGTGGCCGCCCTCCTGTCGGAGCTGGAGCGTTCCGAGCCCGCCGCCGCCGAGCACGCCCGCAGCGCGATCGACTGGCTGACCGGCGGCGAGCCGCTGGAGACGATCAGCGAGCTCAACGTGTGCGAGTTTCTCTGGTACACCCTGCCCTCGAAGGTCACCGGCGACCGCCCCGCGATCGCCCGCGCGCTGGGCCTGCTGCTGCGGCTGGGTGGCCTTGAGCGCTACGCCGCCCTCTGCTCGTCGTCCACGACCACCCAGATCCTGCGCACCTACGCCCGTCTGGGTGAGGACGCGGGGATGGCCGCGTACCAGTCGGCCCTGGACGCGACGGGTGTGCTCCCGCCCGACGTGCCCGAGCTGCGGTGGAGCTCGATCATGGGGCCGGAGGAGCTGGGCGCGCACGGCGCCTGCTCGGCCGCACTGGAGCTGGCGATCGTCTCCGGTGAGCTCGTCCCCCGTCCGGCCGAGCGGCGGAGGCTCACCAGCCGCTGGCTCACCACGCCCCGCCCCGAGCTGGGCGGCGACAACTGGCTGCACCGGGTCCAGGGCGAGCGGCTCAACCGCTGGGTCCTCGGCCGGGGCACCGCCTGGCGCGAGCTCGCCCAGCCCTTCGAGGTGCGCTTACACGCGCCCATCCCCGCACCGGACGAGGCCCATCTGGGGGCGCTGCGCTGGCTGCTGACCGTGGGGCTCCGCCCGGAAGGCATCCCGCTGACCCAGCGGCACAACCTCGCCCGTTCCGTGCTCGCGGAGAGCACCTGGAGCGGCGCGGAACTCGCGGCCGTCCGCGAGGTGGCCCAGGACCAGATGGGCGCGCTACGCCAGACCGGAAGGCGCCTGGTGACCACCTCGACGGGCGAGCGCCTGCTCGGCGACACCGACCTGCTCTGGGAGGCCGCGGCCGCCGCCCTGCTCGCCCCCGCGCCGGGGGAGAACGGCTTCCGTGCCTCGGCCAGGGAGGTGGCGCTGATGCTGCTCGCCGACGGCGCCCCCGCCGACCGTGACCACGTCACCGCCGTGATCGACTGCACGGAGCGGCAGGCCCTGGAGGTCGACGCCTCGCTCGCCGAGCTGGGCAGGCGCCTGGACGCCTTCGGCCTGCGCGTCGACGGCCGTCTCACCCCTGCCGGCCGCTCCGCCGCTCTCGCCGCCCTCCGCGGCCACGCCCTGCGCCCCCGCCAGTACGTCAACATGACCTGACGACGCCCTCAGCGTCTCCCCGTGCCCCTCAGCACCCCTCAGAGGCCGCTGTGGCCCCCGCGGCCCCAGGTGTCCCTTCGTGCTCGAAACCGTACGACGACCAGGGAAAATATGGCGGTCGCGGACCGACTAACCTTCCTGGAAACGGGCAGTGGCAGCGCGTGTCCGAGCCCACCTCCGCTGACCGCGCCACAGCGCCGGAAACATCCCCGCCCGCCCCCCGCGTTCCGTCGACGGAGACGGGCGCGGGAGGCGTCCCGGCGTCATCGGCCGGAGCCGGCGAATCCGTCTCGTCCGAGCCGATCCTGACCTCCGCGGGCCCTCTGGTCCTGCCCGCCGCCCCGCCCGCGGAGGCCGGCGGTCCCGCTCCCGGCGGTCCTGTTCCCGGCGGTCCCGCGAGCGCGGTCACCGTGCCCCCCGGCGCGGCCGCGTCCCCCGACGCCGCGCCGTCATCGGGGATCACCCCGAACCTCCCGTTCGGCCGTCCCGGGCGCTCGATGAGCAACAACCCGTTCGTGTTCGGCTTCACCGCCGCCCTGGGGGTGCTCACCGCCTGGTGGCTGGTGCAGGCCATCGCGACCGCGAGCTCGGTGCTGGTCCTCATCGTCGTCTCGCTCTTCCTCGCCATCGGCCTGAACCCGGCCGTCGAGGTCCTCCAGCGGCGCAACGTCCCCCGGGTGTGGGCCATCACCCTCGTCTTCCTGGGCGTCATCCTCGTCTTCGTCGTCTTCGGCCTGGCCGTGGTACCCCCGCTGACCACGCAGTCCACCCAGTTCGTCGAGCAGCTCCCGCAGTACGTCCAGGAGCTGCAGAACAACCCGGTCATCCGCGATCTGGACCAGCGCTTCCAGCTGCTGGAGAAGCTTCAGACGTACGTGACGAGCGGCGACTTCGGCACCCAGATGTTCGGCGGTGTGCTCGGCATCGGGTCGGTCCTCATCGGGGCGGTCTTCAACTCGCTCACGGTGCTGGTGCTGACGCTCTATCTCCTGGGCTCGTTGAAGTCGCTCAAGAAGCTGGCCTACCGCCTCGTCCCCCGGAGCCGCAGGGTCCGCACGACCCTGCTCGGTGACCAGATCATCGACAGCATCGGCGGATACGTCGCCGGGAACCTGATCATCTCGCTCATCGCCGGTGTGACGACCTTCATCTTCCTGAGCATCATGCAGGTCCCGTACGCCCTCGCGCTCTCGCTGATCGTCGCGATCACCGACCTCATCCCGCTGGTCGGCGCCTTCATCGGCGCGGGGATCGCCTCCCTGGTGGGATTCTTCGTCTCTCCGACCGTCGGGATCGTCTGCATCGTCTTCTTCACGATCTACCAGCAGATCGAGAACTACTGGATCGCCCCGGCCGTGATGAAGAGCTCGGTCGACGTACCGCCGCTCGCCACGATCGTCGGCGCCCTGCTGGGGGGCGCGCTGCTCGGCGTGGTGGGCGCGCTGCTCGGCATCCCGATAGCCGCAGCCGTCCTGCTCATCCTGCGGGAGGTGGTCCTGCCCCGGCAGGAACGCACCTGACCGGAACCCGATCGGCAGCTGATCGGCGCGAAGGAGCCACGTCGGCCTCTCCCGCACGCGGATCGGGAGGTCACGAGCCCTCACCATCGAGGTACGCCTGCCCCTCATCCGCACACAACATCACAAAAAGTTTTTTCCGCTTCTTCGTCGCAAAAGTACCTAGATCACAACAACATGCGATAAAAGATCACTTGCACCTACTGTCTCCCCTTTGGGGTATACGTGAAGAAGCGTCTTCGACTCCTCGCGGCCCAGCTGCTCGCCACGGCCCTCGTCCTTACCACCCTCTCGGCCCCCGCCCACGCGAGCACTCCGGAGAGCGACCCCCAGCTCGCCGCGGAGTGGCAGAGCGCGTGGGACACCTACGAGTTCTACAAGAACACGCCGCCCCTCCCGGAATCGGGACGGAGCCGGGCGCAGGACAGCATCTCCATCACGATCGACGCCCCCGTCGCTCGGGTGTTGCCCGCGTACTCGAACATCAACAACCACCTCGGCATGCACTCGTTCCTGAAGCGGGTCGTCACCCACAAGGACCGCTGGCAGGGCGGCAAGCGCCACATCGACTTCACCGCGGTCGAGGAGATCCCGTACGAGGGTTCGACCGTCGTCATCAACACGCACGCGCAGCAGCGCATCGACTACGCCACCCTCTCCTACGAGACCGACAGCTGGACGATGCCCAATGTCGTCACGCACCAGAAGATCGTCTTCAAGCAGCTCTCCGGAGGGAAGACCAAGGTCACCGAGTACCTCACCTTCGACGCGGACAGCACGCTGATCGACTTCGTACTCCAGAACGGCGTCGCCTCCCACGAGGCGACCCAGGCGGCGATGAAGCAGGCGATCGAGAGCGGCGAGCTCTAGAGACGGCGTCCGCCGCCGACGAGGGTGAGCCGTCGCAGGCCTCACTCCTCGTCGGCGGCGCGGCCCGCGGCAGGTATGTGCCGCAGCGCGGTGACGGTGAGTACGGCGATGCCCGTCACCGGCACTCCGGTGACGGCGGCGGTGACGTCGAGCCCGGCGGTGAGGGCGTCGCGCGCGACCGCCGAGGCCGCGCCGAACACCGGCCGCCCGTGTCACCGGCCGTGCCCGTGGTCACGAGCCCTGCCGCCGCAGTTCCCCCTCCAGCGCGTCGAGCCATTCGCCGGTGCCGCGTTCCCTCCATTCCGGCTTCTCGTGGCCGTCGAGGAAGGCGTCGTGCTCGGTGAGGACCAGCCGGGTGCCCGCGCCTTCGGGGACGAACTCCACCGTGGTGAACGAGACCGTGGCCAGATCATCCCCGACGGAGAGGGTGGAGGTGTAGACGATCCGCTCGTCCGGGACGATGTCCTGGTACGAGGACTCGAACGTCATTCCCGGACCGTGCTCCGGTCCGCCTCGGTTGACCTCCTTGCCGCCGACCCGGAAGTCGAGGTCGTGCTTCCCGTCGGGGGCGGCGAACCAGCGGGCCTTCGCCACGGGGTCGGCCCAGGCGGCGAACACCCGGGAGGGGGCAACGTCGTACACCCGCTCCAGGGTGAACGTGGCATGCGTGACAGAACCTTCGGTCATGATCTTCTCCTTGTTCCGGTCGTTCCGGTTGTTCTGGGTTTCGACATCCCGGCTCACTCGTTCAGCAGATCGCCGAGCCGGTCGAGCCGGTGCTCCCAGGTGGTGCGCTGCCCGGCGAACCAGCTCTCGGCCGTTCGCAGCACGTCCGGCTCGATGTGACAGGTGCGGACCCTGCCGATCTTCTCGGTCCGGACCAGGCCGCACGCCTCAAGCACCTGCAGGTGCTGCATCACCGCCGGCAGCGACATCTCCAGAGGCCGGGCCAGCTCACTCACCGACGAGGGCCCGCGGACCAGCCGCTCGACCATCTCGCGCCGTGTCGCGTCCGCGAGCGCCTGGAACACCCGATCCAGCGAACCGTCTTGGTTAAGCATGTGCTTAAGTATTGGATCCGAAAGGGAAATAGTCAAGCAGATACTTAAGTATTGAGCGTGGGTTTGACCTTGTCGTAGCGTCAACGTTTCTAATGAGGGCATGCGGATCGGCGAGCTCGCCGCGCTGGTCGGGGTGTCCACCCGGACCGTGCGCCACTACCACCACCTGGGTCTTCTCCCCGAGCCCCTGCGCCTGAACAACGGCTATCGGGAGTACGGGCTGCGTGACGCGGTCGTCCTCGCCCGGGTGCGACGGCTCGCCGAACTCGGCCTGTCGCTGGACGAGATCCGCGACATCCTCGCCGACGACCGGGGCAGGGAACTGCGCGAGGTGCTCCTGGAACTGGACTCGGACCTGGCCAGGCAGCAGGAGGCGATCGGTGCCAGGCGGGAAAGGCTCGCCGCCCTGCTCGCCGAGGCGGACCCGCATCCCGACACGATGGTCTCCCCCGGCATGGCCGCGGTGCTGCGCGACCTGTCCGCCCCGGGGTCGAGGTCCGCCGAGATCGACCGTGAGCTGCTCGCGCTGATGGACACCGTGGCCGAGGAGCCGGACCGGGCACGGGTGCTCGACCTGTTGCGCCCTCTCACCGAGCCCGAGGCGCTCGCGCGGGCACACGACCTCTACCGGCGGCTGGACGAGCTCGCGGACGCGGAGCCCGGCGATCCCCGCGTCGCCGCACTCGCCACCGATCTCGTCGCGCACATCCCCGGCGAGATGGCCGCGGTGATGATCGCGGAGCTGGCCCCGGACCCCGAGCGCTCGCATCCACCCGGCTCCGGCCCCGCCCCCGGTCCGAATCCCCGTCCCGGCCCCGGTGCCGGCTCCGACTCCGCTCCCGGCTCCCGTCCCGCCTCCGGATCCGGCCTTGGCTCCTCACCCGGCGGCGGTCCCGGCTCCCCCCTCGGTCCCGGCTCCGCCCCCGGTCCCGCCCCTGCCCCCGGCCTCGGCTCCGGCTCAGGTCCCGCGAAACGCGTGGACGGCGGGCGGTGGCTGGAGACGATGTGCGCCGAGCTGTCTCCCGCCCAGGTCGAGGTGCTCCAGCTGGTCATGACGACTCTCAAGGAGAGAACCTGATGCTCGGGATCGCCCGCGCCGCGCTGTTCACCGTCATCCCCACGGAGATGCTGTTCGTGATCCTGCTCGTGGCGGGGGTGCCGCTGCCAGGGCCGGTGATCGTGGTGGCGGAGCTGATCGTCGCGTCGATGCTCGTCCTGGAGGCGGTGACCGCGTACCGGCTGTTCAGGGCCGAACGCCGGGGCGGCGCCGACCGGCGGGCGGCGCTCCGGACGACCTTCCACCTCCTGGTTCCCTTGCCGGTGCGCAGGCTCGTGGGCTTCGAACTGAAGGGGATGGTGAGTGCCTTCCTGTGGATCACGCGCCGCCGCGACGGCGTGCCGCCCGGCGCCACCGCCGCGCCGTACACCCGGGAGCAGACGTCGGTCCAGTTGGTGCTGCTGTCGGTACTGGTCGTGGAGACGGTGGGGATCGAACTGCTGCTGCGGGCGCTGGGCGTGCCGTACGGGGTGCGCCTCGCGGTGCTGGTGGCCGACGTCTACGGGGTCGTCTACGTGCTGATGATCATCGCGGCCTGCGTCACCCGGCCCCACGTGGTGACCACCGAGGAACTGCGCGTCCGATACGGCATGTACTTCGACCTCCGCGTCCCCCGTCAGCTGATCTCCTCGGTGCGGCTGTCGCGCAACTACAACGAGAGCGGCATGATCACCGTGGCGGACCGGCGGCTCAGCGTGGTGGTGTCCTCCCAGACCAACGTGGTCGTCGAGCTGACCGAGCCGGTCACCGTGGTCCGTCCCCTCGGCGGTCGCGCCGAGGCCACCACGATCCGCTTCTTCACCGACACCCCCGAGGCGCTGCTGGACGCCCTGCGACCCTCTCCGCACCACAGCGTTCCCTGATCCCCACGCGCCCCGTCCGTATCCGGCGCCGGGCCGTACCGAGACGCCGAGTTTTCCTGCCAGGTTCAGTCAGATCACGTCAGATCTTGTATTGACTTACCTTGCCTTAAATGTAAAGTTTCTTTCGAGAGAGCGCTCTCACGCCTCGTCCCCCTCCCCCCACCCCTCAAGGACCAGTCGTGAGATTCACCGTGCTGACCAGCGTGGCGGTACTCGCCGCCGCGCTCGTCGTCCCGTCCCCGACCGCGCAGGCCGCCGCGATACCCGACCCCGCTCCCGACCCGTCCAAGGCGGCCACGGTCGAACAGGCACTGCGGCGAGACCTCGGCCTCACCCCCACGCAGGCCCGCGTCCGCCAGGCCCACGAGGCCGGGGCGGCCGTGGTGGAGCGGCAGCTTCGCACCCGTCTCGCCGACCGGTTCGCCGGCGCGTGGTTCACCCCCGGCGAAGGGCGGCTGAGCGTCGGCGTCCTGAACCGCGAGGACGCCGACCTCGTCCGCGCGGCGGGCGCGCTGCCGGTGTCCGTGCCACGCAGCGAGCGGCAACTGGCCACCACGAAGGCCGCGCTCGACCGAGTCGCGGACTCCGCGGGCAAGGACATCCACAGCTGGTACGTGGACGTCGCCGCGAACACCGTGGCGGTGTCGGCGGCCGACCGCGCCGCCGCCGAACGTTTCGTCAGGGCGGGCGCCGTCGACGCCGCCACGGTGCGGATCTCCGTCGACGAGGCGCCCAAACCCCTGTACGACATCCGCGGCGGCGACCAGTACGTCATCAACGGCAACACACTCTGCTCGGTGGGCTTCGCGGTCAACAACGGCGGCTTCGTCACCGCCGGGCACTGCGGCCGCACCGGCAGCCCCACCCTCGGCTACAACAACGTGAGCCAGGGCACCTTCGCCGGCTCGTCGTTCCCCGACAACGACTACGCCTGGGTCCGTACCAACGGAAACTGGACACCCCGCCCGTGGGTCAACAACTACGGCGGCGGCAACGTCGCCGTGGCGGGCTCCCGGGAAGCCGTGGTGGGCTCCTCCATCTGCCGGTCCGGGCGCACCACCGGCTGGCGCTGCGGCACCATCCAGGCCAAGAACGTGACCGTGAACTACTCCGGATCCCTGGTCCACGGGCTCACCCGGACCAGCGCCTGCGCCGAGGGCGGCGACTCGGGCGGCGCCTGGATCACCGGCGACCAGGCCCAGGGCGTCACCTCCGGCGGCTCCGGCAACTGCTCGACCGGCGGCACCACCTTCTACCAGCCGGTCAACGAGATCCTCGGCGCGTACGGCCTCACCCTGACCACCACCGGCGGGGGCGGCGGACGGCTCATCGGCTGGCAGGACAAGTGCATCGACGTGCCCGGCAGCAACGCCGCCGACGGGCAGCGCCTGCAGCTGTGGGACTGCAACGGCACCGCCGCGCAGAACTGGACGTTCCCCGGCGACGGCACCGTCCGCGCCTTCGGCCTCTGCATGGACGTGGCCTGGGGCTCCACCGCCAACGGCGCCGCCATCCAGCTCGCCACCTGCAGCGGAAACCCGGCGCAGCAGTTCGTCCTCAGCGGCGCGGGTGACCTGGTCAACCCGCAGGCCAACAAGTGCGTGGACGTCACCGGCTTCGGCGGCAGCGGCACCCCGCTGCAGCAGTGGGAGTGCAACGGCGGCGCCAACCAGAAGTGGCGGCGAGGCTGACCACCCGCGGGACACCGCCGGGGCGGTAAGCGTTCTCACCGGTTCTCAGTGGGGCACCGCCGGGGCGGTAAGCGTTCTCACCGGTTCTCAGTGGGGCACCGCCGGGGCGGTAAGCGTTCTCACCGCCCCGGCAACGCCCCGGCAACGCCCCGGCAACGCGCCGTTTCACCCACCGCCGGACGCGCGACGAAAGTCCCCACCGCGTGTCCGGCGGTGCGCGGTGGGGACATCCGGTGCGCGTCCCCACCACACCGGCCACCCGAGACCACGATCCTGCCGGGAGGTCACGACCAGGCGCCGGTGGCGGCGACCCGGGCCGCGTAGTCCTCGAACGCGACCGGAGGACGGCCGAGCACCCGCTCGACCCCGTCGACGGGCTCGGCCGTGTGACCGGCGCGGTGCAGGGCGAACAGGGTGTTCAGCGCGTCGGCCGCGACCTCCGGATATCCCTCCGCGAGCAGTTCGGCCCGGTATGCCTCCGGGGTCAGCTCGACGTACTCGATGGACCGGCCCGCGGCCCGTGCGATGATCTCGACGGCCGCGCCGAAGGTCACCCCGCGCGGACCCGACAGGTCGTACGTCAGCCCCGCGTGCCCGTCCCCCGTCAGCGCGGCCACGGCGACCGCGGCGACGTCGTCGGCGTCGATGAACGGCTCGGGCACCTCACCGATCGGCAACGCCAGCCTCCCCGCCCGCAGCGGCGCGTGCCACAGGTCCTCGTCGAAGTTCTGGTTGAAGTTGTTCGCCCGCAGGATCGTCCACTCCGCCCCCGAGTCGCGGACGGCCCGCTCCGCTGCGGCCATGCCCTGGCCGAAGTCCTCGCCGACCAGGTCCATGCCCCGGCCGGACAGCACCACGAAACGCTTGACGTCCGTGGCGCTCTCGACGAAGTCGCGGATCGGGGTGGGGTCGTCGGGCGCCACCAGATATACCGCCTCGGCGCCGTGCAGCGCGTTCTCCCAGGTGGCGGGCTCGTACCAGTCGAAGCGAACCTCGCTGGAACGGGAGGCGGACCGCACCCGCTCCCCCTCCGCGCGCAGTCGCCGCACCACCCGGCGGCCGGTCTTGCCGGTCGCGCCCAGAATCAGGATCTCTCTCATGCCATAGAGCCAACCGCGCGGGGAGCCGCCCGCACATGGCCGGACGTACGCCGCACCTGTCCGATCGTCCCGTCTTCGCGGCACCCCGGACGCAGACCACACCCGTTCGATCGTCCCGTCGTCGCGGCACCCCGGACGCAGGCCGCCCTGATCCGATCGTCCCGTCGTGGCCACCGGGCGTGCGCCGCACCCGTGCGATCGTCCGGTTATCGTGGGCGCCATGGACCCGTACGACGACCTGTTGCGGGGGGTTCGCGGCGAGGGGGCCGTCTTCGGCGCGTCGGTGCTGTCGCCGCCGTGGGCGCTCAGGTTCGCCGACGGTCCCTCTCTGACACTCCTCGTCCCCCTGCGCGGCGAAGGGTGGATCGTCCGGGGAGACGACGCCCGGCAGGTGCGACTTGGCGAGGCGGCGATCGTGCGCGGGCCGGAGCCCTTCGTCGTCGCGGACACCGGCGCGCCGCGCCCTGCCCGGGAGGTCTCCCCTGAAAGGCCCGTCGTCGGAGACCCGAACGGGCAGACCATCCTGCTGGCGGGGTCGTACCGGGTGAACGGCGAGGTGGCCCGCCGCCTGGTCCGGGTGCTGCCTCCCGTGCTCGTCGTACCGGACGATCATGACTGCAGCAGCATGGGCGCCTACCTGGAGGCGCAACTCCTCTCCGGTCGCCCGGGACACCAGATCGTGCTGGACCGGCTGCTCGACTGGCTGCTGGTGTGCACGCTGCGCGACTGGTTCGACCGGCCGGAGGCGGTGAGTCCCGGCTGGTACACCGCGCTGAACGACGACGTGGTCGGCCCGGCCCTGCGCGCCATCCATGAGGCCCCGTCCAGGCCGTGGACGCTCGCCTCCCTCGCCACCGCCGCGAGCGTGTCGCGCACCACCCTGGCCAGGCGGTTCACCGAACTCGTGGGCGAGCCGCCGATGACGTACCTGACGGAGTGGCGGATGGCGCTCGCCGCCGACATGCTGGCCGAACCCGCCGCGACGGTCGCCACGGTGGCGCGCAGGGTGGGCTACTCCGACGCGTTCGGCTTCAGCTCGGCGTTCAAGCGCGTCCTGGGCGTGAGCCCGAGCGTCTACCGCGACGGCGTCACCGTCCGGGCCGGAGAGGCGGCGAGCGCCGGGCTGCCCGGTTCCCCCTGAGACGGAGACTGCGACCGGGGCGGCGTCCCGGAGACGGCCTGCCGTCCGGGCCGGAGGCGAACGGCGCGGTGTTCGCCTCCTCGTCCCCGGCGCCCGTCAGCGCCGGTGCCGGTAGTGGTGGGTGACCAGCGCGGCGGCACACGCCAGGACGATCGTCCCGAACCCGATTCCGATGAAAACGTTGAGGTCGGAGGCGGAGGTCACGATGTTGCAGACCACGCCGATTATCAGCAGAGCCCACAGCACGGGCCTCACCACGCCACCCCGGGCGTCGGCGGGCCGCGTCGAAGGCGGCGTCTCGAAGGTGTCGGAAACGCGGTGGGAAGGGTCGGTCACGGCGTGCTCCTCGGTCGAACCGTTCGTCATGCTCCGACGCTACGAACCGCCGCCGCTCCCGGCGATCCCGCCGACGAGACAGGCGAGGTACAGCAGGCTGTACTTCTCGGCCCGCGACCTGACGGCGTCCGGAACGGTGCCCTATCGTCTGGCCGAGGAGGTGTGAATGCCGATCCACGAGTCCCCGGCCGGCCGCAAGTCGGCGGTGTTCGCCCGTGCCCGCGTCGTCCTGGACGCGTTCGAACACCTCGTCGGCGGGCTGGGCACCACGGTCCTCGCCCTCGTCGCTCTCCTGCTGCTCGCCGCCACCGCGCTCGCCTGCCTCGTCGGCGTGGGCGTGTTCCTTGCACCCACCGCGCTGCGCGGGCTGCGGGCCGTCGCCGACCGGGAGCGCGCGAGGCTCTCCCGCTGGGGTCCGGAGATCATCGGCCCGGGACCGGTGCCGTCCGGCCTGCGTGCCGCCCTCGCCGATCCGGCCACCCGCCGGGAGCTGGGCTGGGTGGTCGTCCACTCGACCCTCGGGCTGTTCCTCGGCCTGGCCGGTCTCACGATCTTCTTCAGCGCGGTGACCAACACCACCTTCCCGCTGTGGTGGCGGCTGCTGCCTCCGGAGGAGGCGGCCACCTCGGCCATGGGGCTCTGGACCGTGCGGGACCTGCCCGGTGCCCTCGGGGTGAGCCTGCTCGGCCTGGGATGGATCGTCCTCGCCGTGCTCCTCATACCGGGGATGGCTCGGCTGCAGGCGTGGCCCGGCCGGCGGCTCCTGTCGGCCGGGCCGGGCGCCGACCTCGTGCTGCGGGTCGCACAGCTCACCGCGACCCGCGCGGCGGCGCTGGACGCGCACGCCGCCGAACTGCGGCGGATCGAACGGTCGCTGCACGACGGGACCCAGAACCGGATCGTCGCCGTCACCGTCCTGCTCGGCGCGGCCCGTCGTGCGCTGGCGCGCGACCCGTCCGGCGCCGAGGCCATCCTCGACCGTGCCCAGGACGCCGCCGAGCAGGCGCTCGCCGAGCTTCGCGCGGTCGCCCGCGGCATCCTGCCTCCGGTGCTGACCGACCGGAGCCTCGTCGACGCGCTGACCGGGCTGGTCACCACCTGCCCGGTGCCCTGCCGACTCGACGCCGACCTTCCCAGCCGCTGCGCCGCCTCCGTCGAGGCCACCGCCTACTTCGTGGTGGCCGAGGCGCTCACCAACATCGCCAAGCACAGCCATGCCGGGCACGCCACCGTCAGGGTCCGCCGCCGCGACGACCGGCTACACCTTCAGATCACCGACGACGGCCGCGGGGGAGCCGACGAGCACGGCGGGTCCGGGCTCGTCGGCATCCGCCGCCGTACCGAAGCACATGATGGGACGCTCATGCTGACCAGTCCTCCCGGCGGGCCCACCGTCCTTGAGGTGAGCCTGCCATGCGGATCGTGATCGCCGAGGACGACCCGCTCCTGCGCGAAGGACTCGCGCTGCTGCTGCGCGCGGAGTCGCTCGACGTCGTGGCCACCGCCGCCGACCCCGACGGGTTCCTCGCCGCCGTCGACGCCCACGAGCCGGACGTCGCCATCGTCGACGTCCGGATGCCGCCGACCCACACCGACGAGGGGATCGTCGCGGCCGTCGAGGCGAGGCGCCGCAGACCCGGCCTGGCCGTGCTCGTGCTGTCCGCGTACGTCGAACAGGCCTTCGCCACCGAGCTGCTCGCCCAGGGCAGCGCCCACCTCGGATACCTCCTCAAGGAGCGGGTCGGACGCGTCGACGAGTTCCTGAACGCGCTGCACCGGGTGGCGGAGGGAGGCACGGCGATCGACCCCGAGGTCGTCGCGCAGCTCTTCGCCCGCACCCGGTCCGACGACCGGCTGGAGCGCCTCAGTCCCCGCGAACGCGACGTCCTCGCCCTGATGGCCGAAGGACTGGGCAACACGGCCATCGCCGAGAGGCTCTTCGTCACCGACGGCGCCGTCCACAAGCACATCCGCAGCATCTTCGCGAAGCTCGACCTGGCGCCCGCGGACCGGGCGGACCGGCGCGTCACCGCCGTCCTGCGCTATCTCGAGGACGCCCAGCGCCGAGCCTGACCCACCGGCCGTTCAGGCCCCTTCCGCGCGTCCGATCACCTCGTGGGCGCTCCTGGCGACCGCCGCGTCGATGAACCGGCCCCTGGCGTCGAGCGCGACGCCGCCCGTCTCGGCCAGGCGGCGGACCAGGTCGCGGGCCTCCTCCAGCTCCTCGGGCGACGGGGTGAAGACCTCGTTGATCGGCGGGAGCTGGCGGGGCGACAGCGCGGTGCGGGCACGGAACCCCTGCCGCAGCAGGGTCCGGGTGCCCGCCACCAGCGCCTCCGTGTCGCGGACGGCGGTCTCGACCGGGCCGACCGGCGGCAGGATCCCGGCCGCCGCCGACGCGACGACGATCCGCGACCGGATCGGCCAGAGTTCCTCGCGCCCGGGACCCGGGCGCAGCCCCAGCTCACCGGCGAGGTCGGCCTCCCCCACGCCGAGCCGTACCACCCGGGGCGACGCCGCGACGCGTTCGGCCTGAACGACGCCGGAGGCCGACTCGATCAGCGCGAGCAGGGCGAACGTGCCCGGCGCGAGGTCGCGAGCCGTCTCGGCCTCGGTGAGCAGGGCGTCGGCGAGCTCCAGCAGCGCCGGTTCGGCCTTCGGGACCACGATCCCCTTCAGCCCCGGTACGGCCACCGCCGCGATGTCCGCCTTCGGGGTGTCGGCGTTGACGCGTACCCAGACCTCGCCGGGCAGTCGCGGGATCGCGGCGGCGGCGTTCTTCCTGGCGGCGGCCTTCGCTCCGGGCGCGACCGCGTCCTCCAGGTCGAGGATGAGCGCGTCGGCCCCCCTGCCCGCGGCCTTGGCGAGCCTGTCCTCCTGGTCCGCGGGGACGTAGAGGTAACTACGCGGGGTCATGCGCCGGTCGGCCTGGCCAGGTAGCGGCCCTGCGGGCTGCCGGTGACCTTGCCGTCGGCGAGCACCCGGTGGCCGCGCAGGAACGTGTCGGTGACCCGGGCGGTGAGCTCGAAGCCTTCGAACGGGGTGTACTCCTGCGTCGACTCGGAGTCGGCCGCGCGCACCGTCCAGGTCGAGTCGGGGTCGACCAGGCAGAAGTCGGCGTCCAGGCCCTCGGCGACGGCGCCCTTGGTACGCAGGCCGAACCGCCTGGCGGGGTTCCAGGACAGCAGGCGGGCGATCTCGCCGTAGCCGAGACCGCGCCTGGAGCCCTCGGTGACCAGGCCGGGCAGCAGGTACTCGGCGCCGCCGAAGCCCGACTTGGCGACGAAGACGTCCTCGCGGGGGTCGCCGAACTTCTGCTCGTCGCGGCAGCAGGCGTGGTCGCTCACGACCCAGTCGACCTTGCCGTCGAGCACGTGGCCCCACAGGGCCTCGACGTCCTCGCGGGGACGCAGCGGCGGGTTGACCTTGCCGCCGATTCCGCTCGCGGTGGTGATGTCGGCCAGCAGGTGGCCGATGGTGACCTCGCGGCGGAAGTCGATGTGCGGGAACGCGTCGGCCATGCGCAGGGCGGCGTCCATCGCCTTCGCCGACGACAGGTGCAGCAGGTTGATCGTCGGCAGGCCGGTCTCGTGCGCGAGGTAGGAGGCGATGCTGACGGCGAGGCCCTCGGAGTGCGGCGGGCGGGAGGCGCTGTAGGCGGCGAGACCGGTGAGGGTGCCCTCCTCCTCGACCATCTTCGTGTACGCCGTCATGATCTCGGCCGTCTCGCAGTGCAGCGAGAGCGAGATCTCCTCGGCGAGGTCGGGGAACCTCTGGCGGGCGGCCTGGATGCCGCGCATGACGAACTCGAAGTGGGCGACGTCGTAGCGCTCGCCCTCCGGGATCATCAGGAAGGAGTTCTGGTCGGCCGAGCGGCCGTGCAGGCCGTGGCTGCCGTAGAACATGAACACCTTGAACGAGGTGACGCCGTGGTCGCGGACCAGCGACGGGATCTCCTCGATGTGGCGGCGCATCATCGGGGCCAGGTGGAACGCGTAGTCGACGAAGGCCCTGCCGTCGGAGGCGGCGAGCACCTCGGGGAAGACCTCGGCGTACTCGCCGCCCTTGTTGAGGTAGTACTGCCCGGTGCGCATGTACGTCAGGGCGGAGGTCACGCCGCCCTGCGCGCAGGCGCGGCTCTCGGTCTCGGTGTCCACCGAGAGCGGGTTGTAGATGCCCCAGTGCTGGTGGGCGTCCACGACGCCGGGGAAGGCGAGCCGTCCGCCGCCGTCGACCACCTCGCGGCCCTCGGCCGGGTCGATGCCGGGCGCGACGCGGGCGATCCGCCCGTCGAGCACCGCGATGTCGGCGTCCGCCGGCTCGGCGTGGTCGTGGTGGACGACCCGGACGTTCTTGATGATCAGGTCAAACGAGGTCACAGGGAGACTCCTTCGAGGTGGGTGAGCGGGCGCAGCACGTCGGCGACGCCGGGCAGCCGGTCGAGTGCGAGCACCTGGTCGCGGACGGTCTCCGCGGCCTCGTCCGGCAGGCGGCCCGAGACGTTCTCCCGGAACTTGCGCGACAGCTCGGCGTCCGAGAGCGGCCTGGCCGGACCGCCCCGGTTGGCGAGCACCTCCTCGGTCCACTCCTGGCCGTCGTCGGTGCGCACCCGGACCACGGCCGGGAACTGGTGGGGGTAGATCTCGTCGCACCGCTCGTCGGCGACGACGTCGACCTTCGCCATCAGGGCCCGTCGCCACGGGTCCCTGGCGAGGTCGTCGGTGAAGTCGTCCAGTCCCACGCCGAGGCCGGAGCCGCCGACGAGCCCGGCGACCACCGCGTAGGGGCCGCTGAACTGGGCCTGGTAACCGGTCTCGGGGGCGCGCTTGCCGCTGATCGGTTGGCCGATCGTGCGGATCACCGCGTAGGGCACCCGGAGCTCGATGTGCTCGATCCGGTCGAGCGGCAGGCCCCGCGCCCGCAGCGCGAGCCCGGCGTCGATGGCGGTGTGGGTGAAGTGGTTGGCCGGGTAGGGCTTGAAGAAGACGCCCGGCACCGCCCAGCGGTCACCGAGTCCGTCGAGCACCTGCGACAGGTCGGTCTTGTCGTCGCGGATGAACGCCTCGAAGAAGCCGAACCGGCCCTCCAGCACGGTCGGCGGACCGGTGAAACCCCGCCCGACCAGCGACGCGGCGGTGACGGCCGAGTGGGCGGCCCACCCGCAGTGCAGCCGCTTCACGGTGCCGCCGGTGCGGTTGGCCTCGATGATGCCCGAGGCGAACGAGGCGGCGACGCCCAGCGCGTCGCGTACGCCGTCCTCGCCCAGGCCCATGAGCAGGGCCGCCGCGGCGGCGCCGCCCATCGTGCCGCAGATGGAGGTGGCGTGCTGGCCGTGTTCGAAGAAGACCGAGTTGCCGAGCGTGGTGTCGTAGCCGGCCATGCCGAGCCGGACGGTGATCTCCAGTCCGGCCGCGATCGCCGCGACCGTGTCGGCGCCCGAGGCCCCCGAGGCCTGCGCGGCGGCGAGCGCGGCCGGGATCACCCCGGCGCTCGGGTGCAGCACCGACGGCAGGTGGGTGTCGTCGTAGTCGAGCGAGTGCGCCAGCACGCCGTTCGCGAACGCGGCCTGCGCGGCGGGCAGGGCCTGGGCGACCCCGACGGCGTACGCCTCGGGCCGCCCGCCCTGGTCGGCGGCGTAGCCGGAGGCGGCCACGCTGGTCGGCAGCCGGTAGGCGGCCACGCACAGCCCGAGCACGTCGAGCACCCGCTGCCGTACGCTGGCGATCACGTCGGCGGGTGGCCGGTCGCCCAGGGTGGCGGCGGCGAACCTGGCGAGTTCGGCCGCGAGGATCGGCTCACCCACGGCCCACCACCGCCAGCGGACGGACCGGTGAGCCGGTGGCGCCGAAGATGGGCAGCGGGGCGAGCACGAACGTGAACTCGTGCACCCCCGCGGCGGCGAGTTCCTCCAGGTCGAGCGTCTCGATGATGTAGACGCCGCGCTCGACCAGGAGCACCCGGTGGGCGGGCAGCACGCTGTGGCCGCTGCCGGGTTTGAGGCATTCGAAGGCGATCGTGTCGGCGCCCGCCGCGTGGACGCCCTGGTCGGCGAGCCAGGTCGCGCCCGCCTCGCCGACACCCGGCACGCCCGAGTCGCGGCCGATGTAGACGTTCCGGTCGGGGTCTCCGAAGAGGCGGCCCCAGCCGCTGCGCACCAGCACCACGTCTCCGGGGGCCAGGGGGGTGCCCTGTCTCGCGACCGTCTTCTCCAGGTCGTCGGGGGTGATCTCGAAACCGGCCTCGCAGCCCTCCGGGACGCCGAGGGCGGCGGGCACGTCCAGCAGCACGCCGCGCCGCACCATCGGGGCGATCGTGTGCGCCCCGAGCTCGGCGAACCGGCCGCCGCGGCTCGCCTCGAGGGCGTCGGAGCCGTCGATGAGGCGGCCGTCGTGGGAGACGTGGGCGAAGGCGTCGATGTGGGTGCCGACGTGGGTGCCCATGCTGATCATGTCGTTGGCGGCGGAGCCGCCGTCGGCACGGACCATGTCGCCGTGGCGGCGGGGCAGCGTGTGCCAGAAGGGGGGGTGGTTCGGTGACTGCGGCATTCCGATGGTCAGCGGACGCCCCAGGTCGTAGATGCCGACCCCGTCGCGGACCGCCTGTAGCAGCGGGTCGGTGGTAGCGGTGCCGCTCACGTCGCCTGGCCTTCCGTTTCCGGTGCTCACGCCGGTGGTCCCGGCGTCTGTCGTACGGTTTCCGGTCCTCACACGGGTGGTCCCGGTGTCTGCGGTGTGGTTTCCGGCGCTCGCGCCGGTGGTTTTGGTGTCTGTCGCGCGGTCTCCGGTCCTCACCTCGGTGGTCCCGGCGTCTGCGGTGCGGTTTCCGGTCCTCACACCGGTGGATCCGGCGCCTGTCATGCGATCACCTTGCGTACCCGCAGGTCGGCGGTCGTCGCGGCGTCGACCCCGAGCTCCCGCAGGATCTCGTCGGTGTCGGCGCCCAGGGGCCGGCCGGTGAAGCGGACCCGCCCGGGGGCGCCGGGCATCCGCCACATCACGTTGTGCATCAGCACCGAGCCCAGGTCCTCGTCGGGAACGCGGGTGAGCATGCCGGTGCCGGTCACGTGGGGGTCCTCGGCGAGGTCGCGGGCGTCGTACACGGGTGCGGCGGCGGCGCCGACCCGTTCGAACTCGGCCATGACCTCCTCGCGGGTGCGTTCGGCGATCCAGCCGCCGACGTGGGCGTCGAGCAGGTCGGCGTGGGCCGCCCGCTGCCGCCCGGAGGCGAACCACGGTTCGGTGATCACCTCGGGGTGGCCGACCAGCGTCATCACCCGTTCGGCGATGCTCTGGGCGCTGGTGGAGATGGCGACCCAGCCGCCGTCCTTGCAGCGGTAGGTGTTGCGCGGGGAGTTGTTGCCCGACCGGTTGCCCTGGCGGCGGCCGATCACGCCGAGCTGGTCGTAGACGGTGGCGTGGGGGCCGACCGCGGTCATGATCGGTTCGAGGAGGTTGATGTCGACGACCTCGCCCCGGCCGGTCCGCTCCCGGGCCCAGAGCGCCATCATCGTCGCCGAGCTGGCCGCGATGCCGCAGATGCTGTCGGCGAGCCCGAACGCCGGGAGGGTCGGGGGGCCGTCGGCCTCGCCGGTGAGGTGGGCGAAGCCGCTCATCGCCTCGGCGAGGGTGCCGAACCCGGGGCGGGCCGCGTAAGGGCCCTCCTGCCCGAAGCCGGTGATCCGGACGATCACCAGCCGGGGGTTGATCTCGTGGAGCGTCTCAGGCCCGACGCCCCAGCGTTCGAGGGTGCCCGGCCGGAAGTTCTCCACGACGACGTCGGCCGTCTTCGCCAATTCCAGGAACAGCTGCGCGCCCTCCGGAACGGAAAGGCTCAGTCCGATCGTGCGCTTGTTGCGCGAGATCTCTTTCCACCAGAGCGGGACGCCGTCCTTGGAAGGACCGTGGCCGCGCATGCCGTCCCCGGCGACCGGGTGCTCGACCTTCACGACCTCGGCACCTTGGTCTCCGAGAATCTGGCAGCAGAGCGGGCCGGCGAGGATGGTCGACACGTCGATTACTCGCAGACCTGTCAGAGGTCCGTCTTCCACCATCACTCCTTGTTCCGCTATAGCGAACGCCGGTCCGCTCAGAGCGTATGTCAGGGCGGTTGGTACGGTCAACGCCGTCCCCCTCCTCCGAGCGCCGCCCCGATGGCGTACGCGCGGGCCACGGCCGCGGCCAGGGAGGTGCCGCCACCCGGGTAGTGGTCACCGAAGACGCTCGCGGAGACGTTCCCGGCGGCGAACAGGCCGTCCACCGGGGTCCCGCCGGGGGTGAGGACCTGTCCGTGGTCGTCGGTGACCACGCCGCCGCAGGTGCCGAGGGTGCCCGGAACGACCGGGACCGCGGTGAACGGCCCTTCCGCCAGCGGCGCGAGGGACGCGGGACCGCGCCCGAACCTCCGGTCGGCGCCCGCGAGGGCGTCGGCGTTGAACTCCGCGATCGTCTCGGCCAGGGCCGACGCGTCGATACCGCAGGCGTCGGCGAGTTCGTGCGGCGTCGAACCGGTGACCGCCCAGGAGGGGGTGCCTCCGGGAGGGCCGCCCGCGACCGGATACCGGGCGCGGTGGACGGCGTCGTACACGAACCAGGCGGGGACGTGCCGGGGCGCGCCGGTGGCGGGGTCGGTCTCGCGGAACACCTTCGTCAGGTCGTGGTAGCTCCCTGTCTCGTCGGCGAACCGGCGGCCGGAGCCGTTGACCATGATCGAGCCCGGCCTGGTCAGCTCCACGGTGGCGAGCCGCCCGGTGGGCAGCCCGTCGTAGCGGGCCTCGGGGTCGCAGAACACGGGCACCCCCCACGAGGCGGTCAGGTCGGTGACCGCCGCCCCGGCGCGCAGCGCCATGAGCAGGCCGTCCCCCTCGTTGCCCGGTGCCCCGATCGGGGTGAGCCGGGCGGGCAGGAACGCCCGCTGGAGCGCCGGGTCCCACTCGAAGCCGCCGCCGGCCAGCACGACCGCCCGGCGCGCGGTGACGTGACCGGCGTCCTCGAGAGTGAGGTCCCACGACCGGCCCGACCGTTCCAGGCCGACGGCGCGGGCACCGAGCAGGAACTCCACACCGCGGGCGCGGGCGGAGACGGCGAGCGAACCGGCGAGCGCCCCGCCCAGCGTGCGCACCCCCCGGTCGCGGCGCTCACGGTCGAGCGCGGCGAGGTCGGCGCCGGTGTCCTGCTCCCGTTCGGCCATGGTGAGCCAGGGCAGATAGGTGGGCGGCCGGAGCAGACGCTCCAGTCCCGGGTACGCGGTGACGTCGAACGGCCGGTTGTCCAGGGCCCGGCCCCCGCGCCTGGCACCGGGCAGATCGGCCCGGTAGTCGGGGCGTTCCAGGGCGAACAGGTCCACATGGGTCTCGTCGCACAGGTAGCGTACGGCCTCCCCGATCGTGCGCAGGAACCACTCCAGGCGAGCGCGCGGCACGGTCTCCCTGGTGACCGCGACGAGGTGGCGCAGGGCGTCGGCGGCACCGTCGGCAGCACTGTCGGCGTCGGCGAGGTGGTTGCCCGGCGCCCAGATCACGCCGCCCGACACGGCGGTGGTGCCACCGAGCACGGAGGCCCGTTCCACGACGACGACGTGGTGTCCGGCGTCGGCGGCCCTGCAGGCGGCGGTCAGCCCGGCCGCGCCGCTGCCGACGACCAGCACGTCACACGACGTCGGCGGATGATCGAGGGTGGTGAAGTTCATCAGGTCGCCTCCCATGCGGCCCGGTTGACCAGCACGAGGAGTGCGGCCAGCCCGCAGAACGCCGCCGCCAGCAACCAGCCGGCGGCGTACGAGTGATATTGCGCCACTGCTCCCACGAGCAGCGGCCCGAGAATGCCCCCGGCCGCGCCGCCCGACTGCACGACGCCGGACGCGGCACCCGGCATGGTGGCGTAGGTCTCTGCGACGGTGAGGGCGACCAGGCCGGTCCAGCCCCAGCCGGCGCCGCAGGCCACCAGCGTGCCGACCAGGAACAACCCCCGGTCGCCGGGAACGAACAGCAGGAACCCGACCCCGCCGAGCGCCATCATCGCGGCGACCGTGAGACGGCCGTACCTGGTACGGCCCAGGGTCAGCCGCACGGCGATGATGACCGCGCTGCTCACGGCGAGCGCGATGCCCGCGAAGGACGGGGACAGGCCGAGCGTGACGCTGTAGTCCACGAAGAAACTGCTCAGCGCGGTCGCGGCGGCCGACCCCAGCAGGAACGCGCCGGTGACCAGCAACAGGGGCATCAGCGGCGTCAGCTTCACCCGCGCGGGGCGTCCCGCCGAGGCCGGAGCAGGAGTGCCGGGCACCCGCATCAGCAGCAGCGCGGCGACCGCGACACCGCCCACGAGGAAGACCAGCCGCCAGTGCATCACGGTGGCGAGCAGCGGCAGCGACAGCCCGGCGACCAGCGTAGAGGCCGGGATCGACGACCGTTCGAGGCCGAACGCCATCGGCCGCCGAGACGCCCGCACGTTTTCGACGATCAGTACGGTGCCGATCGAGGCGCCGACCGCCGAGCCGATCCCGCCCACGGCGAGCGCGGCGAGCAGACCGGCCCATGACCCGCCGAACACGGCCACCCCGACGAGGCAGAGGCCGGTCATGACCGCCGACAACCGCAGGGCCCTGCGCGGGCCCACGCGGTCGGCGATCCGGCCGCCCGGGGACATGGCGACCGCGCCGACCACGTAGAAGACGCTGACGGTGAGGCCGAGGCCCGCACTGTCGAGGCCGATGTCGTGCCGGATCGCCACGCCCAGGGTGCCCACCAGGTAGGCGGGATACATATAGGTCATGCCGAGCAGCACGGCCAGGACGACCGCCCGACGCGACGTCGGGTAGTCGCTCACCCCTAGATTTCGTCCGCGTAGCTGATGTTCACGTTCGCACGCCAGCCGGTGGCCTCGTCCTGCCCCCACTTGGCCCGCCAGCGAGCGGCGTGGTCGAGGATGACCGGGTCGCCGAAGTGCAGCTTCCCGTCGGCGTGGAAGGCGTCGAGGTCGTCGACGAACATGAGGTCGAAGTGCCGGAAGCTCTCCTCGCCCCGGACGTTCCTCCTCACCACGTAGTTCGCGTAGTCCTGGATGCCGGGGTTCTGGCGGAAGGCGGGGTAGTCCACCGAGCGGGTGAAGTCGGCGTACTCGGTCAGGTCCGATCCGGGCCGGATGTCGTAGGTGAGCAGTACCAGTTTGCGCGCCATGGCGGCGCCTCCTTTGTCCTCTGTCGTTTTCACGGGGCATGGGGGGTGGGGTTCACAGGGCGCGGGCCGTCGTTCTCACGGGGGCGCGGGTTCGTCGGACACGGGTTCACGGGGCGCGGGTTCATGGGTTCACAGGGCGCGGGCGAGGGCGTGGCCCTCGTACATGGCGTCGAGCAGGGATCGGGGCGCCACCGCGTCACCGATGACGTGCACGGTCAGCCCGCTCCCCGCGAGGTCGGCGGCGAGGGTGTCGAGGGCGTCCGGAGGGTCGAGTTCGATCACGTCGGTGACCCCGTCGATCACGGTCTCGGCCGAGACGAGGGAGGAGCGCACCACGGCCCGTCCCTCACCGAACTCGGCGACGGCGCCGGTCCAGATGTCGACGCCCCGGTTCCTGAGCCGTTCGAGCGCGGTCATCCGGCTGTACTCGGTCACCCCCCACAGCGGGGACGTCGCCGGGGTGACCACGTGCACCGTCCCGCCGGACCCGGCGATGGTCTCGGCGACGGACGCGCAGGTCCAGGTGCCCTCCCGATCGACCACGACGACGGTCCGTCCCTCCCACGAACGACGTTCGAAGGCGGCGAGGGGGCGGCGGCGGGTCGATCCGGTGGCGATCACCACGACGTCGGGAGCCGCCGCGACCACCTCCTGGGCGGTCACCGCCCCCGCCCCGGTCCTGACGGTCACCCCGAGCCTGTCCAGCTCGTGCTCCTCGTAGGTCCGCAGCAGGTCGAGTTCGTGTCGTCCGATCCCCCGCCGCCCGACCCGCACCTGGCCGCCGAGCTCGTCGCCCCGCTCCCACAGGCGCACCCGGTGGCCGCGTTCCGCGGCGACCCTCGCGGTCTCCATTCCCGCCGGGCCGCCGCCGACGACGAGCACCGTCCTGGCCGGGCTCGCGGGTTCCGGGAGAACCGGCCACTCGGCCTCGCGTCCCACGGTGGGGTTCATCATGCAGGTGATGGCGCGATGCCCGGCGATCTCGCCGATGCAGAAGTTGCACGAGACGCAGGGCCGTACCTCGCCCTCGCGCCCCTCGGCCGTCTTGGCGAGCAGGTGGGGGTCGGCGATGTGGGCGCGGGTCATCGCGACGGCCGCGATCTCGCCGCCCGCGAGGACCCGTTCGGCGTCGTCGACGTCGACGAACCGGCAGGCCGCGAAGACCGGAACGTCACCCGCGACCTCGGCGATCGCGAGCGTCTCCGGCAGGTAGGGCGTCCGGCCCTCGCTCATGTCGGCGACGTGGTGACCGATGGACGGCACCGTGTAGGAGGCGACCGACACGTTGAGGAACGCGATCGGCCGGGTCCGGCACAGGAGTTCCGCGATGCGCCGCCCCTCGGCGAGGTCCTGCCCGCCCGGCAGCAGTTCGTCGGCGCTCATCCGCACCCCCACCAGCGCCGACGACCCGACCGCGTCCAGCACGTCGTCGAGCACCTCCAGCGGGAACCGCAGCCGGTTCTCCTCGGTGCCGCCGTAGTCGTCGGTCCGCGTGTTCGCGGCGGGTGAGATGAACTGGTGCAGCAGGTGCCCGTGCCCGAAGTGCACCTCGATCCCCTGGAACCCCGCCTCCACCGCGAGCAGCGCCGCCGTGACATAGGCCCGTCGCACCTCTTTCCTGTCGGCGGCGGTCATCACGTGCGGGACCTGGCCGGTGGTGTGCCAGGGCACGGCGCTCGGCCCCCACGACGCGGCCCGCCGGAAGAGGTTGTCGCTGTGGCGCCCGGTGTGGGTGATCTGGGTGAAGATCACGGCGCCCTCGTCGCGTACGGCGGTGACGATGTCGGCCAGGCCCGGCAGCGCGGCCCGGGAGGCGCTCAGCCCGCCCACGCGGCCCAGGCTCGTGTCGTGCACGCGCAGCGGCTCGGTGATGATCAGCCCGGCCCCACCTCTCGCCCGTTCCCTGTGGTAGGCGACGTGGCGGGCGGTCGGCAGGAAGTCCACGCCGAAGTTGGTGGTGTGGGCCGACACGAAGACGCGGTTGCGCAGGGTCAGGCCGCCCAGGTTCAGGGGTGCGAACACGTGCGGGTGACGTTCAGTCATCCCGCTGCTCCCGTACGGTGACCGTGACGACGGCGTTGCCCTTCACCACGTTGGAGATCGCGCAACGGCGTTCGGCGACGGGGATCGCGGTCTCCAGCGCGTCGCGCGGCACGCTCCTGGTGGTCACGTCGAGACGGATGGCGTCGATGGTCCAGCCCGCCGCGTCGATGCGCAGCACGCACGTGCCGGTGACCTCGACGGCCTGTTCCGGGGTGCCGGGGGCGACGGCGTCGAGGGCGCCGCGCAGGGCCATCGCGAAGCAGGCGGCGTGCGCGGCGGCGAGCAGTTCCTCGGGCGAGGTCGCGGGCGCGACGCTGTTCTTCCTGCTCTCCAGGGAGATCGGCAGCGGATCGGTGGCGCCCGAGGCGAGGGCGAGGCGGCCGGCTCCGCCGCGCAGCGCGCCGTCCCAGGCGGCGGTGGCGACGCGGCGTACCGTCGCGGTCGTCGTCGGCGCGGTCGGCGTCGTCGCCGTCGGCGCGGCCGTGCGCCAGCGCGGGTCGATCTCCTCCGTGGTACGTGCCCGGAGCACGCCGCTGATCTCCAGGTCGTTCCAGACCCGCTGTTCGACGATCCGGCCCGCGCTCAACCGGAACCGGTCCACGTAGCGCACGCCGTCGTACCCGACGCCCTGGTTGTTCTCGCCGTACAGGGTGCCCATCGACCAGACGACGACGTCACCCGAGGCTTCGGTGAACGCCTCGTACTCGGTGCGGTGCTTGTCGACATGCCGGTAGCGGGTGGCGGAGGCGTCCGCCAGGTCGCGAAGGGTGGTGTAAAGGCGGTCGCCCGGGAAGATCATCACGGCGTCGGGGGCGAGGTGGGTCCCTGCCGACTCCAGATCTCCCCGGCCGACCGCGGCCAGGAAATCCTCGACGATCGCGATGGCCGCGTCAGTGGTGCTCATGGGGTGTCCTTCATCCGGTCGGCGGCGCAGCGGATCGAGCGCACGATGGCGGCGTAGCCGGTGCAGCGGCACAGGTTGCCGTTGATCGCCTCGACGATCGCGTCGTCGTCGGGGTCGGGGTCGTCCTCCAGCAGCTCACAGGCGGTGAGCAGCATGCCGGGCAGGCAGTAGCCGCACTGGAAGCCGAACTCGTCCCAGAACGCCCGCTGCACCGGGTGCAGCCCGTCCTCGCCCGCGAGGCCCTCGATCGTGGTGAGGTCGGCGCCCTCCGCGCCGACCGCGAGCACCGAGCACGACTTGACGGTGGCGCCGTCGACGCGCACGGTGCAGGCGCCGCAGTCCCCGGTGAGGCAGCCGACGTGGGTGCCGGTCAGTCCGAGGTCCTCGCGGATGGCGTGGACGAGCAGTTTCGACGTCTCGACGTCGATCTCCCGCGCCCGGCCGTTCACGGTGAGGTTGACCCTGGTCATCGCGGTTCTCCTTCCTGGGCGGAGCGCGGTTCCCGGATGCCCCGCGACTCCTCGACGGCCCGCGATTCCTCGGTGGCCCGCACTTCCTCGACGGCCCGCGATTCCTCGGTGGCCCGCACTTCCTCGACGGCCCGCAGTTCCCGGACGGCCCGCAGGGCCGCCACCGGTGCGACCCGGCGGCGGTAGTCGCCGTCCGCGAGCACGTCGCTCCACGGTTCGGTGAGCACCCGCCCGACCTCCGCGCGCACGTGCCCGGGGTCGTCTGATTCGAGGTGCACCGGCAGCGGTGTGGCCGCGACCCCGCCGAGGGCGAGCCGCAGCCCTCCTCCGGGCAGGCGCACGCAGGCCGCCGTCGCGATGGGCCAGCTGCTCTCGGCGAGCTTGAGCTTGTGGTAGCCGAAGGGGCCGGCCGGGTCGGGCAGCACGAGCGCCGCCAGCACCTCGTCCGGCCGCCGCGCGGTGGTGAAGGCGCCGGTGAAGAAGTCGGCCGCCGCGACCTCGCGGACCCCGGCGGCCGAGACCAGCCGCAGCTCCGCCCCGAGGGCGACCAGCATGGCCGGGACCTCGGAGGACGGGTTGGCGTAGCAGGCAGACCCGCCGACGGTGCCCCGGTTGCGGATCTGCGGGCCGCCGGTGATCCCGCCCGCGATTCGCCGCAGCGGTGGCACCTGCTCGCCGCCGCCGCGCAGAAGACGGGTGTACGTGGTCGTCGCGCCCACGACCACGGTGTCGCCGGCCCGGGTGATCCCGGACAGTCCGGCCCGTGACAGGTCGACGACGACGTCCGCCGAGGTCCGGCCGTGGGTGAGGTCGGGGATGACCATCGTGCCGCCGCCCACGATCACGGCGTCGTGCCCGGCGAGCGCGGCCACCACCCCTTCGAGGTCGGTGGGCGCGTGGTAGGCGAAGTTCTGGGTGATCATTTCGAGCGGGCCCGTTCGATGAGGTCGAGCACGACCGGCGCCGGCAGCGGCACCTGTGTCACGGTGACGCCGAAGGGCGCGAGGGCGTCCTCGATCGCGTTCGCCACCGCCGCCTGCGCGCCGCCGACCCCGGCCTCGCCCGCGCCCTTGTTGCCGTACATGGTGAAGGGGCTCGGGGTGACCTGGTGTTCGAGGCGGACCTTCGGCAGGTCGCCGGCGCGAGGCAGCAGATAGGACTTGAAGCGGTCGCTGAGCAGGCGGCCCTCGTCGTCGTAGACGAGTTCCTCGGTGAGCGCCGCGCCGAGGCCCATCACGATCGCGCCGTGGGCCTGGCCCTCGACGAGGGCGGGGTTGATGACGACCCCGCAGTCGTGGGCCATCACGAAGTCGACCAGTTCGGTGAGGCCGGTGTCGGCGTCGACCTCGACGACGGCGGCGTGCAGACAGTTGGAGTAGGTGGGGTAAGGCTGGATACGTCCGCGTTCGTCCGGGACGTGGTTGATGTTGCCCGGCTTGAAGGCGCGGGTGGCCTCCAGAACCGGCTCGACCTCCGAGGCCACGGCGAACGCGCGGGTGAGCACGGCCGCGGCGACGTCGGGCACCGGCACCGACCGGTCGGGCTCGCCGGAGACCCGCACCACGCCGCCGGTCACCTCGACCTCGTCGGAGGAGACGCCCAGCATGCGGGCGCCGACCGTGGCGATCTTGGCCCGTACGTCGCGGGCGGCGAGCGCGGCGGACCCGCCGCCGACGACCATGCCGCGCCCGCTGAAGTTGCCGAACCCGCTCGGGCACCGGTCGGTGTCACCCTGGACGACCTGGATCCAGCTCAGCGGCACCCCGAGCTCGTCGCAGACGATCTGCGCGATCGCGGTGTCGTTGCCGCCGCCGGGGCTGGTCACCCCGGTCAGCACGGTGACGCCGCCGCTCATGTTCATCCGGACCGTCGTCACGTCGAACCCGGAGACGAAGGTGCCGGGACCGTCGGCCGACTCCGGCGTGAGCTCGAAGGCGAGCCCGATCCCGAGGTGCCGCCCCTGGGCACGCAGCTCGCGCTGGCGGTCGCGCAGGGCGTCGTAGTCCAGCGCCTTGAGCGCCTTGTCGAGCAGGCCGGGGAAGTCGCCGCTGTCGATGTTCAGGCCGGTCGCGGTGCGGAAGGGGAATCGGTCGGGCGGTACGAAGTTGACCCGCCGCACCCGCGCCGGATCGGCCCCCAGCCCGCGGGCCACCAGGTCGACGACCCGTTCCATCACGAAGTGGGCGCCGTCCTTGCCGAAACCCCTCGCGGCGTTCAGCGGCGGCTTGTTGGTCGCCACCACGTGCAGTTCGGCCTCGACGTTCGGTACGAGGTAACCGGAGGCGAGCGTGGTCGCCGACATGTTGGGCATCGCCCAGCCCGGCTGTGCCGTCACCGCGCCCGCGTTCGCGACGATCCGGTCCCTGACCGCGACGATGCGCCCGTCGCGCATCGCGCCGACGGTGACACGGTGCACCTGTTCGCGGGCCCCCGACAGGAAACACTCGCGGCGGTCCTCGATCCACTTCACCGGCGCGCCGGTGAGCCTGCTGAGCAGGCAGATCAGGGTCTCCTCCGGGTGTCCCTGCATCTTCAGCCCGAAACTGCCGCCGACCCGCGCGGTGACGACCCTGATCCTGGTCTCGTCGAGGCCGAGGCTGCGGGCCAGCATCCAGCGAAGCTGGTGGGGGTTCTGGACGGAACCGTGCACGGTCAGCGACTCGTCGAAGCGGTCCCAGGAGGCGAGGTAGCCGCGCGGCTCCATGGGCGCGGTGGTGCTACGGCCGATGCGGATCGTCTCGGTGACGACGAGGTCGGCCGTTTCGAGGGCGGCGTCGACGTCGCCGGTGCCGTAGTGGTTGTGCAGGATGACGTTGTCGGGCCAGTCGTCGTACAACCGGGGCGCGTCGGGCCGCAGCGCGGCGTCGGCGTCGAGCACGTGGGGCAGCCGCTCGTAGCCGACCCTGACCAGTCCGGCCGCCGCCTCGGCCTCGCGGCGGGTGCGGGCGACCACGGCGGCGACGGCCTGACCGGCGTGGACCACCTTGTCCACGGCCAGGCAGCGCACCTCGGCGCGGCGTCCGCCCCGGGCGGCCGGGTCGATGAAGTGCGGGATCGGCCCGCTGTGCCGAGCCGCCCTCTCCCCGGTCAGCACCAGCTCGACACCCGGGGCACGCTCGGCCTCGGAGATGTCGATCCCGGTGATGCGCGCGTGCGCGACGTCACTGCGGACGATCGCGGCGTGCATCATGCCGGGCAGGACGTAGTCGTCCACGAACCGGCCCCGCCCGGTCAGCAGGACCTCGCCGTCCGCCTTGCGGACCGAGGTGCCGATCGCCGTCACGGCAGCCGTACCCTGACCCGCTGGCCGGTGCGGTGGAACGGATTGCGCTTCTCGACGTCGAACTTGTCGAGCTCGCCGTTCTCGTCGAGGCGGCACTGCAGGCCCTGGGTGAGCCGTTCGTGGCTGGTGATCAGAAAGAGCTGGCCGTCGACCGAGGGGAACGGCGGCTCGTGCCAGGTGCCCCGGTAGAGGTTGATCGACACGTCGCCCGGCACCACAAACGCCTTCACCTGGTCGAGCGGCGGGAAACCGTGCTCCAGCGGCACGTCCGGCGGCGCGACGACGGCGACGTAGGGCTTGCCGCCGAGCGGGATCATCGTCTGCGTCATCTCGACGTGGCGCTCCAGGTAGCGCAGGTTGTCGCCCCGCATGCCGACGCGGAACACCAGGAACTCCGGCGGGGTGTCGGAGTCGAGCCGGATCGGCCCGTGCACGGCGTTCTTGCCGGAGTAGAAGTCGATCGGCAACCGGGGGGTGGCCTCCAGCGACATCACCTCGCCGTAGGGGGCGAAGTCGGCGGCCGTGAGCGGCTGCGGGGTGATGACGTGCTGCGGACTGTCCGGGCTCAGCATGGCTGTCCTCCTGTCGTGATCGTGACCAGGGCGCGTACGGGGGTGTCCTTCGCCGTCAGGAGCAACTCGGCGGCGCGGTCGGCGGCCTCCTCCCCGGCGACGGGGACGGCCGAGCCCCGATACTTGCCGAGCAGCTCCTGGCTGGTCAGCGGGTTGCGGCTGTCTCCTACCGGCAGGTCGATCTGGCGGGTGTGCGTCCCCTTCCCGGTCGTGACGGTGACGCGGGTCGCGGTGTACTCCGGGTAGCGCGCGTCGAGGTCGGGGGCGACCCGGATGCGGACCGAGGCGGCCACCCGGTTGACGAGCGGATCCGAGGTGCGCTCCGGGGCGTACTGGGCGGCGGTGACGTCGCGGTCGGCGAGGGCGACGGCCGCCACGTACGGCAGGCTCAACGTGCACGGCACCACCGAGCCACCCGCGGGACGGTCGACCAGGACCTTGGCGACGTCGTAGGTCTCGACGTCGACGGCGGTCACCTCGGCCACGTCGAGGTCGTGTTCGGCGGCGAGCTCGGCGCACGCCTGGGCGGCGCCGTGGGTGTGGCGGCACCCGGCGAAACGCTTCTGGTGGACCTCCAGGACCGTCCACTCCTCGCCCAGTCCGTCGGTGAGGCGGGAGTCCGTGGGGTCGCCGCGGAACAGGGCGACCAGCCCTCTCGGGTGTTCGACGACCTCGTCCCAGCCGGTGAGCCCGGCCTGGGCGTGCAGGGCGCCCTCGACCCCCGCGCGGGCGATCTGCCCGGCGAACGCGGGCTTCACGGTGAACCCGGCGAAGATCTCCTCGATCATGACGGCGGGCACGAAGAACCCGGCGGCGCCGACGGCCGACACGATCCCGTCCTCGTCGAGGCCGAGCAGCTTCGCGCATCCGGCGGCGGCGCCGTACCCGGCGGCCACCGGGAACCATCCGGCGACGGTCGCGCCGGGGTGCATGACCCGGCCGATCCGGTTCGCCACCTCGTACGCCGCCACCACCGCCGTCAGCAGCGCGCGCAGGTCGGCGTCGCGGGACTCGGCCACCGCGAGCAGCGCGGGAAGGGCGTGGGAGGGATGGAATCCGCCGAACCGGTATCCGTCCTGGTGTTCCAGTACGTCGGCCGCGCATCCGTTCGCGTAGGCGGCGTCCGCCAGGGTGGTGGAGAAACCGGCACCGAGCACGGTCGCCTCAGGGGTGCCGCCCCTGGCGCGGACCAGTTCGGTGATGGTGGCCGCCTCCGGGACCCGGCCGCCCGCCAGTGCCGCCCCGAAGAAGTCGAGCAGCAGGTGGCGGGCCTTGGCGACGACCGGCTCCGGCAGGTCGTCGAAGGTCAGCTCCGCGACGAAGCGGGCCAGCGCGCGGGTCGCCCCGCGCGTCGCCCCGCCGGTCGATTCGTTCGTCGTCCCGTTCGTCGGCCCGTCGGTCGTCCCGCCCATCAGATCTCACCGAGCTGGGAGCGCAGGTGCTGGACGATCTCCCCGAACTGCGGTGTCTTGACGATGTCGAGCGACCTCGGGCGGGGGAAGTCGATCTCGACGACGTCCTGGATGCGTCCGGGCCGCTGCGAGAGCAGCACCACCCGGTCGGCGAGGAAGACCGCCTCGGAGATCGAGTGGGTGACCAGCACGGTCGTCTTCCCCGTGTCCATCCACAGCTGCTGGAGCATGGAGTTCATCCGGTCGCGCGTCATCGCGTCGAGGGCGCCGAAGGGCTCGTCCATGAGCAGGATCGACGGCCGGTGGATCAGCGCCCGCGCGATGGCGACCCGCTGCTGCATGCCACCGGAGAGCGCGCGCGGGAAGTGTTCGAGGAAGTCCGCCAGGCCCATCATGTCGGCGAGTTCCTCGGCCCTGCTGCGGCGCTCCTTGCGGCCGACGCCCTTGCCCTCCAGCGGCAGGGCGATGTTCTTCCAGATCTTCCGCCACGGCATCAGCGTCGCCTGCTGGAAGACGAAGCCGAGCGAGCCGAGCGCCTCCCGCGAAGGAGTGTTGTCGCCCTCCGAGTACAGGAGTTTGTCGCCGATGACGATCGTGCCCTCGGTCGGCGCGATGAGCCCGCCGAGCATCCGCAGGAGCGTCGTCTTCCCGCAGCCGGAGGGGCCGAGCAGCACGACGAACTCGCGCGGCTTGATCTCCAGGTCGGTCGGGACGAGGGCGCGGACCGGTCCGGCGTCGGTGGTGTACTCCTTGCCGACGCCCTTGATCGAGATCGCCGCCCCGCCGTCGATCATCCGTTCATCGGACATACGCACGCTCCGACAGCTCGTCCCAGGTGTTGCCGGGTTCGGGGACGCGGTACTCGGTGGTCGGCGCCGCGTCGGAGCGGATGAACGACATCGTCCCGCCGCGTGAGTAGAGCGGGCCGTGGAAGACCCCCGGTGAGCGGAAGAAGTAGCCGCCCTCGCGGATCACGCCGAGCGGGCCCATCAGCACGTCGCCGTAGATCTTGAACGACTCCTCGTAGACCGGGTGGGCCTCTGCCATGGGCGACTTCCAGCCGGGCATCATCGCGGCGAGGTAGATGTAGACCTCGCCGTCGGAGCGCAGCGTCTTCGACATCGCCCCGACTTCGAGCTCCACCTCGCCGCTCCAGCCGGCCGGGATCCACGGTTCCCGCTCGGGGGTGATCCGCAGAAGCGGTTCACCGGAGCCGACGCCGGCGGCGAAGCCGGGCTCGCCCCAGAATCCGGCGTAGACGGTGAGGCCGCGTACCGACGCGACCAGGTCGATCGCGCTGCCCGCCCGGGCGTAGACGTAGTCGCCGGTGCGGAGCGGCTCTCCGTCGAGCAACCCCTCCCCCGCGACCACGAACAGATCCACCCCGGCGGACAGCACACCCTGGTGACGGCCGGTCAGCCGGTGGACCGCGGTCTCCGCGCCCGTGCCGGCGTCGCGGCTCAGCAACCGCTTGAGCCCGCCCTGCGCCGCGCCGAACGCCCCGTCCTGGACGGGCTGCCACGGCACGTCCTGGGTCTGGACGAAGTCGACGTCAGGCCTGTTCCACATCACATGCTCCCTGGATCGGTGGTGGCGCCGGCCGCCCGGCGTCCGAGCATCCGGCCGAACCCGAGTGCGGGAGTGACGCTCATCCCGCTCACGAACGACTTGCCGGACAAGGTGCTGCCGCCGATGACCTCGCCCGCGGCCCACAGGTTCGCGAACGGGCCGTCGGGCCCGATGACACGCAGCCGGCTGTCGACGGCGAGCCCCGCCGGGCTCTTCAGCGTGGTGCCGTGGTTCAGTACGGCGTAGTACGGCGGTTCTGCGATCGGCGCGGGCAGGTGGGCCCGGCCGAAGGGGTCGTCGCCCGAGGCGACGGCCGTGTTGTAGGCGGCCACGGTGTCGGCCAGGACGCCGGGATCCATCCCGGCGGCCCGCGCCAGCGTCGTCAGGTCGAGCGCGGTGACGAACGACGGGTGGTCGTCGAAGGCCCGGTCGAGCTCCGTCTCGTCCCAGGTGGGGAACAGCGCCGGCGCCGACCGGCGGATCGCGGCGTCGTACACCACCCAGAACTTCAGCTCGGGCTGGGCGAGCAGGGCGTTCTCCCGGTCGTCGACGCTCGGGGCGTCCTCGGCGACGAACCGCTCGCCGCGGGTGTTCACGTGGATCTCCCACGGGGCCCGCGCCTGCGGGGTGAGGGCCGGATAGTCGTCCAGCCCCACCGTCTCCCAGGTGCTGCCCGACCGCAGCACCCCGCCGTACGTGGGAAGGAAGCGGTCCTGACCGCGCACCCGGCCACCGGCGTCGACGGCGGCGAGGATGCCGGAACCCTCGGCGCCCGGCGAGGCGGGGCCCGCGAGCGGCGCCCCCGACGTGAGCCGGGGGAACAACTCGGGGTTGCCCGCGTAGCCGCCGCTGGTGAGGATCACGTTCGTCGCGTCGATCTCCCGGAACGTTCCATCGGGGTCCCGGACCGTCACCCCGGCCACCCTGGGCTCCCCGGGCTTTCCGGTCTCCACAGCACGTTCCGCGGTCCGGAACGCCACCAGTTCGGTGCCGAGCGCCAACGTGACCGATCCCGCGCACGCCTTCTCGAACGCCGGGAGCAGCACCTCCAGCACCGACCGCCCCGCGTTGCGCCCCCAGTAGGTGCGCGGCAGCAGGTAGGGCTCGTGGAAGTGCAGCACCGCCGGGGCGTCGGGGTCCATGTCGAAACCCGAGGCCATCAGCCATTCGATCGTCGCGGGCGCGTGGTCCACCGCGAGCCGGACCAGCTCCGGATCGGCGGTGTTCCTGCTGATCCGCATCACGTCGTCGAAGTGCAGGTCGGGGCTGTCACGGATGCCCTTGGCACGCTGCAGGGCGGTGCCGCCCGCCGAGAGCTGTGCCCAGGACCGCCACAGGGTGCCGCCGGGCCGGTCGCCCTTCTCGACGACCGTGACCCGCAGACCGTGCGCCGCGGCCTCGATCGCGGCCGGCAACCCGGCGGTGCCGGCGCCGACCACCACGAGGTCGGTGGTCGTGGTGCGCTGCATCAGGAGCGGCCTTTCACACGGAGTCGATGAACGTGGTGTCGATGAAGTCGGTGACCGGCCGCTTGGTGTCCTTGATCATTCCGGACTTGCGCATCAGCTCGATCCCGCTCTCCCAGACGGCGGTGTCCATCGACAGGAAGTCACCGTTCTTGGCGGTGCTGACCTTGACCTCGGCGGCGACCTTCGCGGCGGCCAGTGCCTTGTCGGAGACCTCGATCTCGTTGAGCACGCCCACGGCCTCCAGCACCTTGTCGGTGTTGGCGGTGTCCGCCATGAACTTCCACGCCTTGCGGCAGGCCCGCAGGAAGCTGGTGATCGCCTCGCCCTCGGCCTGCGCGGTCTCCCTGGTGACGAAGTAGGAGTCGCCGGGGAGCGGCGCGAACAGGTCGGTGTTCAGGTAGTTCAGCTCGATGTTGCGCTGCCTGAAGGCCGTCTCGGAACCGATGAAGGTGATGAAGCCGTCCACCTCGCCCCGGTTGAGGAACTCCAGCGAGCCGACGTCGGCGCCGGTGACGACCTTCTTCACCTTCGTGGGGTCAAGCCCCTCGGCGACCGACATCGCGTCGAGCAGCAGCTCGGTGGTGCCGCCCTTGGAGATGACGCCGATGGTCTTGCCCTGCCACTGCTCGGGGCTGGTCAGCGGCTTGTCCGGCAGGGACGCGACGCTGTACTGGCTGACCTGGTCCTTCTGGCCGACCGTGACGATCGGGGTGTCCTGGTCGGCGATGAGCGGGCAGGTGATGACGGAGGCGGCCTTGCCGAACATGGCCTGCTTGCCCGCCACCTGGGAGACGGAGCTCGCCGTGCCGGTGCCGCCGATCGACGTGATCAGCAGGCCCTCCTCGGCGAAGAACCCCTGGGCCTGGGCGACGTACACGTCGGAGTGGGCGATGATGTGTTGGAACGGGGTCATGTAGACGAGGTTGCGCAGCTGCTCGCCCGAAGGACCGGTGCTGGCGGCGGTGTCCCCGCCGGAGCCGTCCGACGAGCACCCGATGAGGAACTGGCTTCCGGTGGCGGTGGCGACGAGCAGCCCGGCCCCGCGGAGGAAGTTGCGGCGGTCCATGTAGGTGTTCCTGTTCTAGAGAGACGTGGGACGGCCGGACGACTCGTGCCAGGGGATCGCGAACCTCCGGATGGCCGCGGTGACGGCGTAGAGGAGGAAACCGAGCACCGTCATCACGATCACGACCGCGAAGAGCATGTCGGTGCGGAGACCGGCCAGCATCATCGTCGCGAGGGCACCCAGGCCCTCGTCGCCACCGAGGTACTCGCCGACGACGGCGCCGGTGATGGCGAAGACGATGCCCAGCTCCACGCCGGTGAGCACATAGGGCAGCGAGGACGGGATGTCCAGGGAGATCACACGCTTCCACCAGGGTGCCTGGATGACGCGCATGAGATCGCGGTGACCGGGTTCGATCGACCGGATCCCGAGGATCGTGTTCTGCATCATCACGAAGAACGCGATGATCGCCGCCATGAAGATCTTGGATGTGGGTCCGAAACCGAACCACAGAAGGAACAGCGGGACGATGGCCACCTTCGGTACGACCTGGGTGGCGATGAGGAACGGCGACAGGACCCGTTCCAGTCTGCGGGCCTTGCCGAGGATGATGCCCAGGGCCACCCCGACGACGGCGGCGAGGGCGAACCCGACCAGCGTCTCGTAGAGGGTGACCTTGATCGCCTCGTAGATGAGCGAGCCCTGCATCAGTTCGACCAGGGCCGCGCCGACCGTCTCGGGCGGGGGAAGCATCAGCTCTCCGACGCCGAACAGCACGGTGTAGGCCTTCCACGCCCCGATGAAGACCAGAAGCAGCAGAGGGGTGGTGATCCACAGCATCAACGAGGAATCGGTCCACTTACGTCGAGGCGCGCGGGGCCGCATCTCCTCCGAAGTGCGGACTGAGGTCGACATGTGCTGCCCTCCAGGCTCCCGGTGTATCGCTGGGCGGAACGCCGTACCGGATACCGTGATGCTAGGCGCGCCACCAAAAGCAGGTCAAGGGATCCATCACTGTTTTTCGAGTTTGTAACACGCAGGGGCGATTTGACGCTTTTATCACCATATCTGAGGGTGACCGGTGCGCAATCGATCGCTACACAGAGTGATAACAGCAGGTAAAAGAGGCGCCGCCGCGTCGACGGCGGGCGCCTGTCAGGGATTTCGGTCAGTCGGCCCTCAGGGGCGGCCGGCCCGAACGGTGAGCCGGCCCCGCAGTCGGCCGGTCCTGAGGATCAACCGCGTTCCGCTCAGGAAACCGGGCGGCGAAGCCGGGAAGGCAACGGAGCCAGGGGCGGCGAGGCCGGGAGGGCAGCGGAGCCAGGAAGATCGCGAAGTGAAGGTCGCGAGGTAGGGAGATGGAGCCAGGAAGGCGGCGAAGTCAGGAGGAACGGTAACCGAGCTGGCGGGAGACCTCGGTGGCGGCCTCGTGGACGAGGCGGCCGTACTCCTCGATGTTGCCGACGCTGAGCCGGCTCACCGGCCCGCAGACCGAGATCGAGCCGTAAACCCGGCCGGTCGCCTCGTGGACCGCCGCCGCGACCGACGCCGCCCCCTGCTGGCGCTCGCCGAGGCTCACGGCGTAACCGCGCTGCCGGATGGTCTCCAGCTCGTCGGCGAGCCGGGCCGGGTCCTGGATCGTGATCCCGGTCAGCGCCTCAAGCGGCTGCGAGGACAGGTAACCGCGGATCTCCTCGGCCTCCATCGCGGCCAGGATCGCCTTCGACGACCCGCCGGCGTGGAGCGGGTAGAGCCGCCCGAGCTGCACCGACATGCGGATCTCCTGCGGTGAGAGCACCTGGGTGAGATACATGCGCTGGGTGCCGTACCGCACCGAGAGGGTCGCGGTCTCCTTGGTGTGGGCGACCAGCCGTTCGAGGTAGGGCTGGGCGATCCTCGGCACCTCCATCTGCGCCATCGCCGCCAGGCCCACGCTCACCGCGCCGGGCCCCAGGCGGTAACGCCGGGTGCGCTCGTCGAAGGAGAAGAAGTCGGCCGCCACGAGGGTGCGGACCACCCGGTGGACCACCGCCTTGCTCAGCCCGAGCGACCTGGCCAGCTCGGAGACGCCGATGTCGGGCTCCTTCGCCGCCGCGACCGCGAAGATCACCTGCAGTGCCCTCTCGACACCGCTGCTGGTCTGCCCGTCGTCGGCAGGGGTCCCGTTCGCCGTACTCTCCTCCGCCCGCACAAGCTCAGAGCATAGCCCGCCCCCGGGTCGTCCGGCCTCACCCATCCCTGATACAAATGTCCGGATGGCGAAGACTTCCCTGGTGGTGGGGGGTGCGGGTGGCATCGGCCGCGCCTGCGCCGACCGCCTGCGCGCCCTCGGCCACGACCTGATCGTCATCGACAGAGCCCTCGGCCACGACGCGAGCGACCCCTCCTCGGTACGTGAGGCACTCGGTGACACCCCGATCCTGGACAACGTCGTCCACGCCGCCGGCTCCGTCGGCGAGGGCGGCATCGAGGAGCTCGACCTGGCCCAGTGGCGCCGGGTGCTCGACGACAACCTGACCTCCGCCCTCGTCGTCACCCAGGCGGCGCTCCCCCTGATGGGCGAGGGCGGCTCGGTCGTCCTGTTCAGCTCGGTCAACGGCCGCCACGGCGGCAACCGCCTGTCAGGCCCCGCCTACGCCACCGCGAAGGCCGGGCTGATCGGCCTCACCCGCCACCTGGCCAAGGACCAGGCGGCGAGGGGGATCCGGGTGAACGCGGTGGCCCCCGGCCCGGTGGCGACCCCGATGCTGACCCGCCTGTCCGAGGAGGAGATGGACGCCCTGCGACGCCAGATCCCCCTCGGCCGGGTGACCAGCCCCGAGGAGATCGCCGGCACGGTCGAGTGGTTGTGCTCCTCATCCGCCGCCTCGGTCACCGGGGCGGTGATCGACGTCAACGGCGGCATGTGGATGGGCTGACCTCGTACGGGAACGGGACTCACCGGTGCCGCCTACATCGCCCACCGGCTTGCCCGGCCGGCCCTGTACGGGGACGGACTACTTCGCCCACCGGCTCGCCCAGCCGCCCCCACGGGGACGGGCTCACCAGTCGTAGAAGCCCTTGCCCGTCTTGCGCCCGAGGTGTCCCGCGGCGACCAGTTCGCGCAGGATGCGGGGAGGTTCGAAGCGCGCTCCCAGTTCGCGGGCGAGGTGTTCGGCGATGGCGAGCCGGACGTCGAGTCCGACGACGTCGGTCGTCTTCAGGGGGCCCAGGGGGTGCTTGTAGCCGAGCGTCATCGCCGTGTCGATGTCTTCCGCCGACGCGACCCCCTCCTCCAGCATCCGCATCGCCTCCAGGGCGAGGGCCACCCCCAGCCGGCTGCTCGCGAAGCCCGGCGAGTCGCTCACCGTGATCGCGGTCTTGCCGAGGGCGGTCACCCAGGTCTGCGCGTCCGCGACGAGGTCCCGTGAGGTCTTGGTGCCGACGACGACCTCCACCAGCTCACTGGCCGGTACGGGGTTGAAGAAGTGCAGGCCGACGAAGCGCTCCGGCCGGGCCAGCTCCCTGGCCAGGTCGTCGATCGACAGGCTGGAGGTGTTGGTGGCGAGCACGGCGTCCGCCGCGACCTCCTCCACGTCGCGCAGCACCCGCCGCTTGAGGTCGGGATCCTCGGGGACCGCCTCGATCACCAGGGCACACGCCCCCAGCGGGGTGCGGTCGGTGGTGACGACCAGCCGTGAGAGGAGTTCGGCCGCGGGCGCGGGGAGCTTCCCCCTCCGCTCGGCGTTCGCCACGCTGCCCTCCACCCGCTCACGGGCGGCCCGCACGGTGTCGTCCGAGGTCTCGACGATCCGTACGTCGGCGCCTGCCAGCAGGAACGCGTGCGCGATGCCCGCGCCCATCCGCCCGCCTCCGTACACCCCCACCGTCGACGGAGCGCTGGTGGACCGCATCATGACCACTTCCCTGTGTCGGTGACGTTTTCCAGTACGACGGCGAGGGCCTGTCCCACGCCGATACAGATGGCCGCGACGCCCCAGCGCTCCCCTTCCGAGGCGAGGCGCCGGGCGAGCGTGCCGAGGACGCGCGCGCCCGAGGCCCCGAGCGGGTGCCCGATCGCGATCGCGCCGCCCTTGGTGTTGACGATGTCGGGGTCGATCTTCCAGGCGTCGACGCAGGCGAGTGACTGCGCGGCGAAGGCCTCGTTGAGCTCGACCGCGCCGACGTCGGACCAGCCGATCCCCGCCCTCGCCAGGGCGACCCCGGCCGCCTCGACCGGTGCGAATCCGAAGTCCTGCGGATCCAGCGCGTGCACTCCCCGGCCCGCGAAGCGGGCCACCGGGTCGGAGCCGATGAGCGATCCGGCCTCCTCCGACCCGACGACCAGGGCGGACGCCCCGTCGCTGAGCGGGGACGCGTTGCCCGCCGTGATGGACCCGTCGGGCCTGAACGAGGGCTTCAGCCCGGCCAGCGTCTCGGGGGACGAGCCGGGTCTGATGCCTTCGTCCCTGTGCAGCCCGGTGTTCTCCACCGGAACGACCAGATCGTCGTAGAACCCGTCCTCCCAGGCGGCGTGGGCGAGCCGGTGCGAGCGCGCCGCGAACTCGTCCTGCCGCTCGCGGGTGATGCCGTACCTGTCGGCCAGCTGCTCGTTGCACTCGCCCAGGGAGACCGTCCACTCCTTCGGCATACGCGCGTTGACCAGCCGCCACCCCAGCGTCGTGGAGACCGCGCTGAGGTCACCCGCGGGATAGCCGCGCCTGGGCTTGGGGAGCACCCACGGCGCCCGCGTCATCGACTCGGCACCGCCGGCCACGACGACCTCGGCGTCACCCGCCTCGATCATCCGGGACGCCGTCATCGCCGCGTCCAGCGACGAGCCGCAGAGCCGGTTCACCGTCGAGCCGGGCACCGAGGTGGGCAGCCCGGCGAGCAACACCGCCATGCGCGCGACGTTGCGGTTGTCCTCACCGGCGCCGTTGGCGTTGCCGTAGATCACATCGTCGATCAGTGCGGGATCCAGCGCCGGCACCGTGTCGAGCACCCCCGTGAGCGCGGCCGCGGCCAGGTCGTCGGGACGCACCTCGGCGAGGGCGCCGCCAAAACGGCCGAACGGCGTACGGACGGCGGCGTAGAGAAACGAGGTGGTCACCCGTGGAGTCCTTTCCTGCTCAGCCCAGGCCCGTCGTCAACACGACCTTGCCCTTGACCCGGCCCTCCTTGACGTACTGCAGGGCGTCGCCGGCCTTCTGGAGCGGGAACGTCGTGTCGACCGCCGCGTCGACCTTCCCGTCGACGAACAACCGGAACACCTCGGCCATGGTCGAGCGCATCAGCTCCGGCATCCGGTCGCGGTAGTCGCTGCTCTGGAGTCCCACGATGCTGATGCTCTTCACCAGGATGTGTCCGGGCTTGATGGGGTTCTGACCACCCGAGGCGAATCCGACGATCACGATGCGGCCCTCCCAGGCGGTCGCCCGGATGATCTGGGTGAGGAAGTCACCGCCGAGCATCTCGAGGACCACGTCGACGCCCCTGCCGTCGGTGGCCGCCAGCAGGTCGTCGCGCAACGTCTCCGGGGTGGAGGTGAGCACGACGTCCGCGCCCTGCCGGCGGGCCAGCTCCGCCTTCGCGTCGTCCTGGGCCAGCGCGATCACCCGCGCGCCGTACGCCTTGGCGAGCTGGACGCCGGCAGAACCGACGCCTCCGCCCGCGCCGGTGACCAGAACGGTCTCCCCCGGCTTCATCCGGCCTCGGCGCAGCAGCCCGAAGTAGGCCGTGGAGTAGACGAGGCCGGAGGCGGCCGCCGACTCGTAGGACATCGCGTCGGGCAACTCCATGACCAGTTCCTCGGGGACGCGCAGCTGCTCGGCGTAGCCACCGAACTCGACCAGCGCGAGGACACGCTGGCCGACCCGGAGTCGTTCGACGCCCGCACCGACCGCCTTGACGCGTCCCGCCGCCTCCTTGCCGGGGCTGAAGGGCCGTTCCGGCAGGTTCTGGTATTTGCCCTCGACGACGAGAATGTCGGGGAAGTTGACGCTGACGGCACCGACCTCGATCACGACCTCGCCCGGACCCGGCACCGGGTCGGGTACGTCTTCGACGACGAGGCTGGTCGGGGGGCCGAACTCCTTGACGAGTGCAGCGCGCATGGATGTCTCCTTCGGTTGGTCGGGCGTCAGGACCAGGGCGACTCTTCGCCCAGATCGGCGAGTGCGGGGTAGGGCACGGTGCCGGGTCCCTGACGTAGCGTCGGCGAGATGGGGCTGGGGAGGGTCGCGAACGAGTCCCGCGTTCCGGGTGCGGACACCCGCTGGGGCGCGTCGACGTCGACGAGGTTCGCCTCGACCGCCTCGTCCCACGTCGCGACGACGACGGTGCACACGTCCTCACCGTCGAGTACGGACCGCCAGTGGTCGGCGGTCTCGGAGGCGAACCGTCCGGCCAGCGCGCCGATCACGGCCCGCTCCTGGCCGCGGTCGTCGTGGAAGCTCGGGTCGAGCCCCACCAGCTCGACCAGCCGGTCCCAGAACTTCTGCTCCAACGCCGCGCAGGCGACGTGACGGCCGTCCGCGGTCTCGTACACCTGGTAGCGCGGGCTGCCGCCGGTGAGGAGTTCGGCGCCGGGGCGAGGCCAGCCCCCGCCCGCCTGGTGGGTGGCGAAGTAGCCGTACGCGAGGACCTGCAGGTTGTGGGTGATCGAGATCTGCAGGTGGACCGGGTCACCGGTGACGTCCCGCTGTCGCAGGGCGAGCAGGATGTTGACGACCGCGGGGTAGGTGCCGCCGGCGATGTCGGCGAGCACGGTCACCGGCAAACCGGGGGATCCGGTGCCGTCGACGGCCGCCCCGAGCAGGGCGGACTCGGCGAGATAGTTCAGGTCGTGGCCCGCGCGGGTGGCCCGTGGGCCCGTCGGGCCGTACCCGCTGATGGAGCAGTAGACAACGTCGGGGTTCACCGCGCGCACGTGCTCGTACCCCAGGCCGAGCCGGTCGGCGACACCCGGCCGGAACTGCTCGACCACGACATCGGCCTCGGCGGCGAGTTCGAGCACGCGGTCCCGCTGGACGGGGTCCTTGAAGTCCGCGGCGTACGCCCGTTTCCCCCGGTTGAGTACCGCGTAGTTCGCACTCGCCTCGCCGAAGCGCGGCTCATAGGTGCGCATCTCGTCCCCGCGGCCCGGCCGTTCGAGTTTGACGACGTCGGCGCCCGCGTCGGCCAGCATCAGGGTCGCGAGGGGGCCCGGCAGCAGGGTGGAGAGGTCCAGGACCTTCACTCCGTGCAGGGGGAGCCGAGGACGCGAGGTCGGTACGGGGGGTGTCATGACGCCTCGGCCTCACGGAGCGGGCCCAGACCGACGAGGGTACGGGCGGTGAGAGCGGTGGCGGTCTGGGTGTCCGTCGCCGCGCGCAGCGAGACCGCGTCGCGCAGGTGGCGTTCGACGGGGTACTCGGCCAGGTAGCCGTAGCCGCCGTGGGACTGCAGGGCCGCGGCGGCCACCTCGATCGCGGCGTCGCAGGCGTGGCGTACGGCGGCGAGCGCCCGCACCGAACCCTCGACGCCCCCGCCGTCCTCGACGCCCCTGACGCCCCTGACGCCGCTGTCTCCCCGGTCGCCCTCGCCGTCCCCGTCGCGCTCGTCCGCGGCGAACGCCACCGCCAGCGCCACCGAGGTCCGCATCGCCTGGTCGAGCAGCGACTGCCGCACGGTCGGCAGCTCGGTGAGGGGTCCGCCGAACTGGTGGCGCTCCGCGGCGTAGGCGGCCGCGGCATCGGCGGCGGCCCCGGCGATTCCCGCGGCGACCGCCGCGGCCCCCTGGCGCAGTCGGGTCCGCGCCGCGCCGACGTCGACGTTTCCCATCCGGTGAACCGCGCCCGCGGGAACGGTGTCCTTGAGCCGCACCGATCGTGTCAGGGCGCCGCCCAGCCCGGTCCGCTCCAGCGGCCGGGTGGTCATCGCCTCCGGTCCGACCAGCACCGCGGTGTCGTCGTCGCCGAGCAGCAGCAGGTAGGGGGCCTCGGCGGCCGGATCGATCCGGTCCACGGAACCGCTGAGCGCATCCGCCGACCAGTCCAGCCGCACCTGCGGCGACGTCGCGTCCACGACGGCGATCGCCACGGCGGCCGTGTGCACGGCGGCGACCACGTCGGCGAACCGGTCGTCGCCGCCGAGGACGTCGACCGCCGCGTGCGCCTGGGTGGCCGCCCAGCCGAGGGCCGGCCAGGCACGTCCCAGCCGCTCCATCGCCACGGCGGTGGTGAGGCGGCCGGCTCCGCCGCCGCCGTACCGCTCGTCGGTACCGATGGTCCAGACGCCCAGTTCGGCGAGCTCGGTCGCGAGCCCGCCGACGACGTCAGCGTCGTCGGACAACACCACGTCGTGATCGGCGACGAAGGCGTCCAGCATCGCCACCAGGTCGCGCTGCTCCTCGTCGAGGGCGGGGCCGAACCGGCTCATCGTGGTCCTTTCCGCATGGAGATCCCCGCCGTGAGGTGCGAAGACGACGTCACGACCAGAAGCTTTCCGGGTCGGGCGCGCGACGCTCGCCGAACGAGTCGCTCAGCTCGTGGGCCTCACGGGTCTGCAGGTAGAAGGAGAGCTGCTGGTCGTGGGCCATCCGCGCCTGGCCGGAAACGCCGTTGTGGCGAGCCGAGAACGCGGCCTTCATACCGGCGATCGCCATCGGACCGCGGGAGGTGAGTGCGCGGGTCACCTCGGCGACCCGCTCGCGCAGCCGGTCGGCGGGCACCACCTCGTTGACCAGCCCCATCGCCAGCGCTTCCTCGGCGGAGTACTTCTGGTTGAGGTACCACATCTCCTTGGCCCGCTTGCGGCCGATGGTGTCCTCCAGATACCAGGATCCGTAACCGGCGTCGAAGCTGCCCACCATGGGCCCGACCTGCCGGAAGACCGCGTTCTCCGAGGCGATCGTGAGGTCGCACACCGTGTGGAGCACGTTGCCTCCGCCGACGGCGAACCCGTTCACGGCGGCGACCACGGGCTTGGGGATGGTGTCGAGCGCCTGGTAGACGTCGACGATCGGCAGGACCTGCGACTGGTCCAGGGAGGTGACCGGGTCGTGTTCGCCTCCGATGCAGAAGAACTTCTCTCCCGCCCCGGTGAGGACCGCGGCGCGCAGGGCGGGGTCGAGGCGGAAGCGCTGGAGCGCGTCGAACAGCTCCAGGCAGGTCCGGTGGCGAAACTTGTTCCCCGCCTCCGGCCGGTTGATCGTGATCGTGACGACCGGGCCTTCGAGGTCGATGAGGATGTCCTCGTAGTGCGACGGTTTCATCGGGTCCTCTTCTCTCCGGCGCGGAAACCCTTGCCGTTCTTGGTGCCGAGCCGGCCGGCGGCGACCATCTGCCGCAGCAGCGGGGGCGGCGCGTAGCGGTCGTCGGAGGTGGCGGCGTACGCGTTCTCCGTGGCGTGCAGGTGCACGTCGAGGCCGATCATGTCGAGCATCTCCAGTGGGCCCGACCTGTAGCCCAGCCCCAACTTGAGCGCCAGGTCGATGTCCTCGGCGGTGGCGAGCCCCTCGTCGTACTCCTGGATGACGTCGTTGAGGTACGGAAGGAGCAGCGCGTTGATCAGAAAGCCTGGGCGGTCCTTCACGACGACGGGCTGCTTGCCGTCCAGGCTGTTCACGAGCGCGACGAGCCGGTCGACGAGGCCCTGGTCCGTCTGCAGGGCGCGGACCACCTCGACGGTGCGCATCACCGGCGCCGGGTTGAAGAAGTGCAGCCCGGCGACCCGCGCGGGGTTGGGCAGCAGGGCCGCGAGCTCGGTCACCGACAGCGCCGAGGTGTTGGTCACGATCGGGGTCTCGTCACCGACGGCGAGAGCGGCGGCGGCGAGGACCTCGCGCTTGACCTCGAGGTTCTCGGTCACCGACTCGACGACGAGGTCCACGCCGGCCAGGTCGCCCGGCGACGTGACGGTGGTGATGCGGGCGAGTGCGGCCCGTTTCTCCTCGCCGCTCACCTTGCCGCGGGCCACGCCACCGTCGAGGAAGGCGCCGATCGCGGCGACGCCCGCCTCGGCCCGTGTCCGGTCGGCCTCCACGGCGACGACGTCGCGGCCGGACATGGCGAACACCTGGGCGATGCCGCCGCCCATGGTTCCCAGGCCGACCACTCCGATTCTGTGGAACTGGTTCATCGTCTGCCTCCTTCAGGATCCGAAGAGCCGGGTGTCGTCGTACTCGTAGAAGCCGCGACCGGTCTTGCGACCGAGGTCGCCGGCCGCGACCATCCGTTCGACCATCGGCGGCGGGAAGAACCGCGGGTCGCGCAGTTGCTCGTACAGCCGCGTCGCGACCTGCTGGTGGATGTCGAGGCCGACGATGTCGAGCAGCCGGAAGGGCCCCATCGGGTGGCCGACGGCGCCGAGCACCGCGGCGTCGATGTCCTCCTTGGTGGCCACGCCCGCCTCGAGCGCCCGGATGCACGAGTTCTCCCACGGGATGAGGAACCTGTTCACGATGAACCCGGGGCTGTCCTTGGTGACGACGCTCACCTTGCCGAGGGAGCCGAGGAACTCCTCGGTCGCCCTGTGCGCCCAGCCGGCGGTGTGCCGTCCATCGGCCACCTCGACGAGTTTCATCAGCGGCGCGGGGTTGCAGTAGTGGGTGCCGACGACCCGTTCCGGCCGGCGCGACCCGGACGCGATGCCGGTGACCGAGAGCGTCGAGGTGTTGGTGTGGAACAGCGTCGAGTCCGACACGATCTCGTCGAGGCGGCCGAACATCTCCTTCTTCACCCGCAGGTCTTCGAAGACCGCCTCGACCACCACGTCGCAGGGCGCCAGATCGGTGAGGTCGGTGCTGCCCACGAGGGCGTCCTTCGCCCTCCGCGCCGCTCCCTCGTCCATCTTGCCGAGCCGGACGCCCTTGTCGAAGAAGCCGTGCACGGTCTCGATGCCGCGTTTGAGGTTGTTCTCGTCGACGTCGAAGAGGATGGTCCGGTGCCCGGCTCGCGCCATCACGATGGCTATGCCGGAGCCCATGGTGCCGGCGCCGAGCACGGCGACGGTCTTGCTCTCGTTCCTCACGGGGTCTCCTCCTCGCTGTGGCCGGGGTTGTGGCTGCGGCCCGGGCTGGGGCCGTGGCCCAGGCCGGGGCTGGAACCGGGGCCCGGGCTGGGGCCGGTCATCGGACGCTCTGGCCGCCGTCGACGACGATGACCTCTCCGGTCATGAAGTCCGAGGCGCTACCGGCGAGCAGCAGCAGCCACGGCCTGAGCTCGTCGGGCTCGCCGATGCGACGTGCCGGGATGGTTCGTACGACCTTCGCCAGGACGTCGGCGTCCTCGCGCATCCCGGCGTTGAGCGGGGTGGCGAAGTATCCCGGTGCGATCGCGTTGACCTGCACTCCCGAGCGCGCCCACTCGATCGCCATCGAGCGGGTGAACCCGATCACGGCCGCCTTGGAGGCCGAGTAGGCGGCGTGGTCGGCGACGCCCTGGAGCGCGAAGTTGGAGGCGATGTTGATGACCTTGCCCGCTCCCTGGGCCACCATGTGCCGACCGGCCGCCCGGGTGGCGAGGAAGGTGCCGCGCAGGTTGGTCGCGACGACGCGGTCCCACTCGGCGGCCGGCTGGTCGAGCAACGGCGTGGAGGCGACGATCCCGGAGTTGTTGACGAGCACGTCGACGCGCCCGAAGGTCTCCACGGTCGCCGCGACCATGCGTTCCACCGCCGCCTCGTCGGTGATGTCGGTCGGGCAGGCGAGCGCCCGGCCTCCGGCGTTCCCGGCCTCCTCGACGAACGTGTCGAGCTCGGCGGCGGTGCGTGCCGCGACCGTCACCGAGGCTCCGGCGTCGACGAGCGCCGCCGCCATCGAGCGGCCGAGCCCGCGACCGGCTCCCGTGACGATCGCGACCTTGCCCTGCAGGTCGCTCATGTCGCTCCCTTCATCGAACGGGTGATCTCGCGGCCGATCAGAATTCGCTGGATCTCGTTCGTGCCGTCGTAGATCTGGGTCACCTTGGCGTCGCGCAGGCAGCGTTCGACGCCCAGGACCGCGAGGTCGCCGTAGGGCCCCAGGATCCGGGTGGCCTCGACCGCCGCGGCGAAGCCCAGGTCGGTGCACGCCTGCTTCATCATCCCGATCTGCCCGGTCGAGATGTCGTCGGCGGCGTCCGCCCGGCGGGCCACCGCGTGCAGGAGCAGCCTGCCCTGCAGGATGCGTCCGCGCAGGTCGGCGAGTGCGAAGACGTGCTCGTCCGGCAGGCGCGTCCCGTGTGTCCTGGTCAGGACGGCGAGTGTGCGCGCGTAGGCGGCTCTGGCCAGCCCGACGCCCTGCGCCGCCGCGCTGATCCGTGACTTCACGACCGAGTTCATGACCACGCGCCAGCCTTCGCCTTCCGCGCCCAGGCGGTGGTCGGCCGGGACGCGCACGTCGTCGAAGAAGAGTTCGGCGGTGCTTGAGCCGTGCATCCCCATCTTGTCGAACGGCCGGCCGGGGCGGACGCCGTCCCAGCCGCCGTCGACGACGAAGGCGCTGACGCCGTCGCGGCCGAGGGTCTTGTCGGTGGTCGCGAAGCAGACGATCACACCGGCCCTGTCACCGGTGGTGATGAAGGTCTTGGAACCGTTGAGCAGGTAGCCGCCGGAGACGGGCCGGGCGGTGGTGCGCAGGCCGGACACGTCGCTGCCGGCGTTCGGCTCGGTGATGCCGAGCGCCCCGTACACCGATCCGTCGAGCAGGCCGGGAACGTGGCGCCGTGCCAGGTCGTCGCTGCCGGCGATCATGATGGGGTACGCCGCGTGGGTCTGCGTCATGAACACCAGGGACGTGGCGGCGCAGCCCGCGGTGATCTCCTCCATCGCGACGGCGTAGGCGACGTTGGTGTCTCCGGTTCCGCCCAGGCTCTCCGGGAAGATCAGACCCATCAGGCCCGCCCGGGCGAGCGCCTGGACGCTGTCGTGCGCGAAGGCGTGGGTGCGGTCGAGGTCGTGGGCTCGCGGCGCCACCTCGCGGGAGACGACATCCCGGGTGAGGGCGCGCACCTCCAGTTCCCTGTCGCTCAGTGCCGCGTCGGCGACGGGTTCGTCGAGCCGCTCGTGAAGGGCCAGGTACGCCTTCGGGTCGGTGTCGAGGTCGAGTCGTGCCAGTCGTTCCGTGTTCACGCGGACTCCCCGGGGCTGGACGCGGGGTCGGTGAACCGGGGCGGCCGCCGCTCCAGGAAGGCGGTGATCCCCTCGTCGGACTCGGCGCCGGCGACGGCGAGTGCCGCCAGGCCGGTCTCCATCTGGAGTCCGGCGTCGAGCCCGGCGTCCCGGCCGCATTCGAGGGCGGTGAGGATGGAGCGGACCGCGATCGGCCCCTGGGCGGCGATCTTCTCCGCGAGTGCCGACGCGGTGGACATGAGGTCGGCGGGGGCGACGGGAGGGATCGGGGTGAGTCCCAGCTGGTAGGCGCGTTGCGCGTCCAGCCGCGCTCCGGTGAGCATGAGATGCGCGGCCGCGGGGGCGCCGATCGCGCGGGGCAGCCGCTGCGTGCCGCCGTACCCGGGCATCAGCCCGAGCCCGGACTCGGGCAGCCCGAGGGAGGCCCCGGTCGACAGGACCGGGAACGTCGAGGCGAGCACGAGCTCGAAGCCGCCGCCGAGCGCGACGCCGTTGACCGCCGCGATCACGGGTACGGTCGCCCGCTCGATGTCCCGCAGGATCCGCTGTCCGGTGCGGAGCGTCTCGTGGGCGCGGTCCGCGCCCATCCCGGCGAGTTCCTTGAGGTCGGCGCCGGCGCAGAACGCCTTCTCACCGCTTCCCGTGACGACGACGGCGCGGACCGCGGGGTCGGCGTCGGCGTCGAGGACCGCGGCGCGCAGCCGGGACAGGACCTCGGCGTTGAGCGCGTTGTACGCCTCCGGCCGGTTGACGGTCACGATCGTGACCGGGCCGGTCCGCTCGACGAGGACGCTCTCGGACGGGGTCATGACGCGATCTCCGCTGCCTCCAGACCGACGACGCGGGCCGCCGCGAGTTCGTCGATCTGCTCCTGTGTGTATCCCAGATCCAGCAGGGTCGTCCGGGTGTCCGCCCCCAGCGCGGGGAACCGCTCGTTACGTGGTTTCTCCTGCGAGGCGAGGCGGAACGGGCTGCGAACGCTGACGAGGTCGTCGTGGCCCCCCGGGACGGGAAGGATCGCGCCGCGCGCCACGACCTGGGGGTCCTTCGTGACCTCGGAGAGGGTCTGCACCAGCGCGGCCGGCACCTCGACGTCGGCGAGCAGCCGGAGCCACTCCGCCGCGGGCCGCGTGGCGAGTCGCCGCGCGACCAGTTCGGTGATCCGTGAGCGGTCGGCACGGCGGCTCGCGTTGTCCGACAGCCCCGGATCGGCACCCAGCTCGGGAAGCTCGATGGCGCCGCAGAACCGCTGCCACATGGAGTCGTTGCCGATCGCGATCACGATGGTCCGATCGGCGGCCTCGAAGGGCTGGTACATGGCGAGGACCGAATCGGTGCCGCCGCTGGGCGCCGGTTCCGGCTCGCCGGCGAGGAACGCGGCGACCCGCGGCGCCATCAGGGCGAGGTCGGTGTCGAGCAGGGACACGTCGATGGCGTCGCCCTGTCCGGTACGGCACTGACGGACCAGTGCCGCGTTGACGGCGATCGCCGCGGCCATCCCCGTCGCCACGTCGGAGAGCGCGGTCGAGACGCGCTGGGGTGCCCCGCCCTTCTCCCCGGTGACCGACATCAGCCCGGACCGCGCCTGGGCGACGAGATCGTATCCGGGCAGGTCGCTGTCGGGGCCGGTGAGGCCGAACCCGGACATGGCGCAGTACACCAACCGGGGGTTGCGGCGCCGGAGGGTCTCACCGTCGATCCCGATGCGGCTGAGCTTCGCGGGGTTCATGTTCTGCAGGAAGACGTCCGCGGTGTCGAGCAGCCGCAGGAGCACCTCGCGCCCCTCGGGTGCGCTGAGGTTGAGGACGACCGACCGCTTGTTGCGATTGGCGGAGGCGAACCACGCCGAGACCCCGTCGACGAACGGCGGGCCCCAGGACCGGGCGTCGTCCCCGCTGCCGGGGCGCTCAACCTTGATCACTGTCGCGCCGAGGTCGGCGAGGTACATCGCGGCGGTGGGGCCGGCATAGGAGGTGGTCATGTCGACCACGCGCACGCCGTCGAGAGGCCCCGACGGCTCGTCCACAGGCCCACTGCTGGTGTCCAATGAAATCACCTACTAATAATGTTGGACATTTATCGATTGGTCAACACCGTCTGGTTTGTCCTCATAGAGCTCAGGAGGCGTCGGAAGATCCGGCCGACGGCAGGGCCGGCGTCAGGACGGCGACCCCGGACAGGACCGGACGGTCCGACTGGCGGGCCTCGACGCGTACGGACTCCCGGGTGTCACCACGCTCGAACCGCACCCGGATGGGCACTCCCGGCAGCATCGGCGCCTGGAACCGGCACTCGAACGAGGCGAGACGGCCTCCGTGGCCGTCCGCGTGACGCCCGAGGTAGGTGGCCACGTATCCGTAGACGTACATGCCGTGCAGGATCACACCGGGCAGGCCGACGCGGCTCGCCACCGCCTCGTCGAGGTGCACGGCACTGTGGTCCCGAGAGACCCGCGCGTAGTCGCGAGGCACGTCGGCGGCCGGCTCCCACACGAGAGGAGCGGGCACGGGGACCTCAACCACGGGCACGGGAAGCTCACCCATGACGCAGAGCCTGGGTGCTGGTGCCGCGCAGGCACATCCGGCCGTCTTCGGTGAAGGACTCGGTCTCCACATCGAAGAAGACGGCGCGCGCGCCTTCCTTGATACGGCCGATCCAGGCTCGGGTCTCGATCGAGGCGCCCACCGCGATGGGCGCGTGCCACGTCAGGGACTGCGCCGCGTGGACGTTGTGGTCGAACGGCAGGTCGAGGCGGTGATCGTGCAGTACGCCGAGTACGGCGCGCATCGTGAGAGCGACGGCCAGGCCGGGCGGCACCTCCCGAGTGCCGGTGAGGTCTTCCCCGCCGTGGCCACCGGCGGCGGCGCGGTCCCCCCTGCCATGGTCACCGACATCGGCGGGATCCTCCCCGCCGTGGTCACCGGCACCGGCGCGGTCCTCCCCGCCGTGGTCGCCGACGTCGGGGCCGTCCGGCGGGGTGCCGCCGGTCACCCCTTCCTTCTCGCGGTCACCGAAAACCGATCGGCCGGCCGGAACGTCGCAGAGGCGGGCGTGGCCGAGCGCGTCTGCGGGCTCGATGATCTCGCGGGTCCGCCACGACTCCTGGCGCTCACGCAGCGCGGCGAGTCGGGCGAGCACCGGAGCGGGGTCCCAGGTCACCGTCATTGGGGCGCCGTCTCCACCAGTGCCAGCCGCTGACGGAGCTCGACCTTGCGGATCTTCCCGCTGGGCGTCTTGGGCAGACTCGGCACCAGCACCAGGCGCTCCGGCAGGAAGTGCCTGGACACGCCGCTGTCGAGCAGGTGCCGGTTGAGCTCGTCCAGGGTCAGATCATCGGTGCGGGAGTGCACCACGGCGCAGGCCCGCTCGCCGAGACGCTCGTCGGGGACACCGACGACGGCCACGTCGACGACGTCGGGGTGGGTGTAGAGCACGCTTTCCACCGCGACCACCGGGATGTTCTCCCCACCGCGGATGACGATGTCCTTGCTGCGCCCTTCGAGGTAGACCAGCTGGTTCTCGTCGATGCGGGCGGTGTCGCCGGTGTCGAACCAGCCCTCCGCGTCGATCTCCTCGCGGGTCCTGTCGGGCAGGCCCTGGTAACCCAGGAAGAGTCCCGCGCTGCGAACCTGCATCCGTCCCGGCGTGTCGGCGGCCACGGGCTCGCCGTCCGTCCCGACGATGCGGACTTCGACGCCGGGCACCGCCCGGCCGTCGCTCGCGAGCTCAGGGTCGGACATACCCGGCCGACAGGAGATCCCGATCCCGATCTCGGTCATTCCCCACGCGGAGCCCACCCAGCAGCCGAAGGCACTGCGCCCGGCACCGGGAAGCGCACGCGGGACCGGCGATCCCGTCGTGATGACGGCGCGCAGCGCGCAGCGCGGGTCACCGACGAGGTCGGTGGTGAGCAGGTCCTGGAGGAACGTCGGGGCACCGAAGAACACCGTGGCCCCTTCCTCGCGCAGGAAGGTCGCGGCCGTCGCCGGGCTCCACTTCTCCAGGTAGACGGCCGTCCCCCTGAGGTAGGCGGTCATCAGGACTCCCCACAGGAAGCCGCTGTGGTGGCCGACGGGTGAGACCACGGCGTTCACCATCGGGGCGCCGAGGTTCTCCGCACCGAAGTAGGCCAGCCAGTTCCGAAGCACCGCGATCAAAGTCTGGTTGGTGTTCATCACCCCCTTGGGGGCGCCCGTCGTACCGGAGGTGAAACCGATGTGGCACAGGCCGCGGGGGTCCACGTCCGGGAGTCGCGCGCCGTCGGCGGCCGGGACGGCCAGATCCCCGAGCGCGATCTCGCCCTCGCCCCTGCCCGAGTCTCCGCGCACGACGACCAGCGGCGCCGCCTCTCCGTACGAGGCTCGCACGACCTCCAGCGGGGTGGCGCTCGCGACCCGTTCCTGCGTCACCACCACCTTCGCGCCGGTCGAGGCGAGGATGTGGCGGACCTCCTTGGTGCCGTAGGCGACCGGGATACCGGTGTAGACGGCGCCGGCGCGGTTGATGGCGAAGATGAGCGCGGCGAACTCGATGCAGTTCGGCAGCATGACCACGACGGAGTCACCCTCGGTGACTCCCCGGGCCCGCAGGCCCACGGCGAGATCGGTGACGTACGCGTCGAGCTCGGCGTAGGTCATCGCGCGGCGGCTTCCCCCCGGCCCGGCGGAGTCGACCGCCGCGGTCAGCTCGGGGTGTGCGACGGCCGCGTCGGCGAGCAGGGAGGTCAGCGTCTGTGAGGTCCACTGGCCGCCGGTCTCGTAGGTGGTCGCGAGATCCCGGGTCAGCCTGCTGTCCGGGCGGATGCCCGGGTGCTCGCCCGCGGCGGGTGTGTTCTGCGAACTCACGATGCGCTCCTCATTGGTTGGTGTTGCTCGACCGCTCAGCGCGCGGTCTCTCCTCCGTCGACGGTCAGCACGGCTCCGGTGAGAAATGTGCTGTGGGGGTCGCACAGTGGTCCCATCGCGGCGACGACGTCGTCGACCGTCCCGAACCGGCGCGCGGGCACGGCCCTCGTCACACGGGCGCTCTGTTCGGGGTCGGCGCGGATGCTCGCGTTGAGGTCTGTCGCGATGAACCCGGGGGCGATGGCGTTGACCTGGACGCCGTGGCGCGCCCACTCGACCGCCATGCTACGGGTGAACGAGACGACGGCCGCCTTCGACGCGCAGTAGGCGGCGTGCCCGCTCACCCCCTTGAAGGCGTAGTTCGAGGCGACGTTCACGACCCTGCCGGAGCCCTGGGCGGTGAGGAGGACCCCCGCGGCGCGTGTCACCCGCACCGTGCCGAGGACGTTCGTTTTCCACACCGCGTCCCACGGCTCGTCACCGGCGTCCAGGAGAGAACCCGAGGCGAGCACCCCCGCGCAGTTGACCAGGAGATCCAGTCCGCCGAGGCCGTCCACCGCCTCCGTGACGAAGCGCTCAATGGAGTCGTGATCGGAGACGTCGACGACGTGTGGGTGGGCGTTGCCCCCCTCGGCGGCGATCTCGTCGGCCACCGCGCTCAGTGCCGCGGAGTCCCGGCCGCCGATCGCGACCGTCGCGCCGGCCGCGGCCAGCGCTCGCGCGATCGCCCGGCCTATCCCCCTGCTGGCGCCCGTGACGACGGCTCTTCGTCCGGCCAGATCCGGGAAACCCGACATGCTGTTGCTCCTCATCGCGCGGGGGCGTCTTTACCGCCCTCTCTCAGGAACGAGTCGACCACGTCCGCGAAGCGGTGCCGAGTAAGCATAATGTCGAACATTCACCACATAGGCAAGTAGTATCCGTTAGGAGCTACGACATACTGCCGCCCTGGGAAGCCAGTAGACTTCTGCTTCGGCGGTTGACTGATGTAGGACACTTGTCAACCCCCCGGAAACGAGAGGCCCACATTGGAGACCTTTGGTGAGCCCCGTGCTCTCGGGCAGGCGGTCGTGCGCCCGCGCCAGCAGGTGGAGGACCGCATCCGTCGGGCGATCCTCGACGGCGAGCTCAAGCGCGGCGAGCGTCTCCCCTCCGAGACCGAGCTCGCACGTCAGTTCGAGGTGAGCAGGACGACGGTGCGCGAGGCGCTGCGCTCGCTGTCGACACAGAACTTCATCGAGAAGGTCCCCGGGGCGGGAGGCGGCAGCTTCGTCCGGGCCGTGGACCACGAGGCACTCAGCGAGATGCTCTCGGAGTCCATGAAGAACCTGCTCAGCCTCGGCAGCATCGGGGCCGACGAGGTGCAGTCGGTGCGCGAATACCTTGAGGTCCCCGCGGTCCGGCTCGCCGCCGGCCACCGCAGCGCGGAAGACCTCGCCCAGATGCACAGGATCATCGAGCGCCAGAAGTCGGTCCGCGTGACGGACCCGTCCGTACCCCAGCTCGACGTCGACTTCCATTCCGCGGTCGCCCGCGCGTCCGGCAACCGGGTGCTGGGCTCCTTCGTCCAGGCCCTGCACGAGCAGACGATGCCCGTACGGTTCCTCGACCTCTCCGAGCAGGTCGGCGCCGAGACCGTGCTCCAGCACCTGCAGATCGTGAAGGCGATCGAGGCGGGCGACGAGGACGCGGCCCAGAACGCCATGGTGACGCACCTTCGCTACCTGCAGGCTCACCGCGTGGCCGCGGCGGAGCACGGCTGACCCGGCGCCTCCGGCTCCGGCCCGTACGAGCGCCTCTCACCCCCGTGCGACCCTGACTCCGGGCCCGCACGGGGCGTCTCCTTGACCGGGCGCCCCTGACTCCGGCCCGCCCGAGCATCTCCGACCCGCCGCCTCCGATCCCTGGTCCCGTGCGGCGATTCGGCACACCCCGACTCCAGCCCGCGCGGCCGAAAACGCGTCGATTTCTCCCCCCTTGCCGCATTCCGAACTGTCCGACAATAATCGGCTAGTCCTTAAATAGCCGATACAGGGAGTACGCGATGGGTTTCGAGGGGCAGGTAGTGGTCGTGACCGGTGCGGCGGGAGGTCTGGGACGCTCGATCGCGGGCGAGTTCCTCGAAGCCGGCGCGAGTGTGGTGCTCACGGATCGGGACGCCGACCGCCTGGAAGAGGTCGCCCTGCGGCTCGACCTGCCCGACCGCGTCATGGCCCACGCCGGGGATCTGACCGACGAGCAGGACGTCGTCGGTCTCGCGGAGGCGACGGCCCGCAGGTTCGGGACCTGTCACGTGCTGGTGAACAACGCCGGCATCCTGGGCGCTCCCGGGCCGTTGGCGTCGCTCTCCACGGCGGCGTGGAACGAGACGATCGCGGTGAATCTGACGGCCGCGATGCTCTGCACTCGCGAGCTGGGCCGCCTCATGATCGACAACGGCCGCGGCGCCGTCGTGAACATCGCCTCGGTGGGCGCGCACTCGCCGAACACCTCCCCCACCTACGGCGTCTCCAAGGCGGGCCTGGTCGCACTGACGCGACACACCGCCGTGGAGTGGGGCCCGCTGGGAGTGCGGGCGAACGCGGTGAGCCCCGGGTTCGTGCGCACGGAGATGTCGGCGGCCCACTACGCCGACCCCGATCTGCTCGCGTTGCGCACCCAGCTCACCCCGGTGCGCCGCATCGGCGGCGCGTCCGACATCGCGAGCGTGGTCGCCTACCTGGCGAGCGACGCCGCCGCGTTCGTCAACGGCCAGGAACTGGTGGTCGACGGGGGGTTCCTGTCCGCCCCGCTGATGCATGTGCAGCGTCACGCGGATCAGTACGGCGGCCATTCGGCCCCCCAGCCCGCGCTCTTCGCGGATCGCCTGCGCTCCACGGAGACTCGGCGATAGCGCGACAGCACCATCACACCATGATCGAACGTTACGAATCCATCACATCTCGTAACGAACATCAACCGGAAACCGTGCGGTAAAGTCCCATGACCTGGGGCTTTCACGCAGAGCCTCCGACCGGACACCCAGAGCACCCCCGGATCGACGACCGGGCAGGGCGAGGCGCCACCGCACACCCCCCGCACAATGCGGCCACCCCCTCACGCAGGGGGCAGGAGACCGCGATTCACCGCCGGAAAACCCGGCCGGCCCCCTCACCACAGCCGAAGCGAGCCGGTGAGCACGACAAATAAGACTGTTGCCTTCATCACGGCCCACCGGTATCGTCCGTCCATCAGGTCGAATGTCGAACATTAGGAATCCGGTATGACACAAGACGCTGTCGCCGCCACCAACAAGGGCGCCCCCCAAGCCAGCAAGAACTCCATCCGCAAAGTCACCACCGCCTCCATGGTCGGCACCGTGATCGAGTGGTTCGACTTCAATCTTTTCGGCGCCATGGCCGCGCTGGTTCTCGGGCCGCTCTTCTTCCCCTCGGACAACCCGCTCACCAGCACGCTGCTCTCCCTGGCGACGTTCGGCGTCGCGTTCGTCGCGCGGCCCTTCGGCGGCATCGTGTTCGGCCACTTCGGCGACAAGTACGGCCGCAAGAAGATGCTGGTCCTCGCGCTGCTCATGATGGGTATCGGCACGTTCGCCATCGGCCTGCTCCCCACCTACGCCTCGATCGGGATCGCGGCCCCGATCCTCCTTGTCACGCTCCGCCTGATCCAGGGTCTGGCGCTGGGCGGCGAGTACGGCGGTGCGGTGCTGATGGTGGTCGAGCACGAAGGGGCGGCCAAGCGTCGCGGCTTCTTCGGAGCCTGGATGGGCAGCGCCTCACCGATCGGATACATCCTCGCCGCGGGACTGATCGCCCTGACCTCGGCGTTCATGCCGGAGGACGCCTTCAACTCGTGGGGCTGGCGTATCCCGTTCCTGCTGAGCGCCATCATGGTCATCGTCGGCCTGTACATCCGCCTGTCCCTGGAGGAGTCGCAGGCGTTCAAGGAGGTCGTCGAGCAGTCGAAGACCACGGAGGTCGTCAAGATCCCCCTCATGGAGATGTTCAAGCGCTACCCGCGCAGCGTCCTCTCCTCCATCGGCGCCTCGCTCGGCATCCACGCCGGCTACTACCTGTCCATCATCTTCGCCCTGTCGTACGCCCGTAACGAGGTGGGCTTCAGTGCGACGGCCGGCCTGGTGATGGTCCTGATCGCGTCCGTCTTCTACTTCAGCGCGATCATGATTTCCGGCCACATCTCGGACAAGGTCGGCCGCAAGCCTCCGATGCTCATCGGCGTCATCGGCTTCGCCGTCTGGGTGTTCGCGCTGTTCCCCCTCATCGCCACCGGCAACCCCCTGTTCGCGGGCATCGGCTTCTCGGTCGGCCTGATCTTCCTCGGGTTGCTCTACGGCCCGATGAGCACCTGGCTCGCCGAACTGTTCGGAACGCAGGTCCGCTACACCGGCATCTCGTTCGGCTACACCATCGCGGCCGTCATCGGTGGAGGCATCACGCCGGCGCTCGCCGTCGCGCTGATGGACAGCTACGACAGCACGATCCCGATCTCGTTGTTCGCCGCGGGCATCTCGATCATCGCGTTCCTCACGATCCTGTTCACGCGTCGTGGGCTGTCCCACGAGGAGGAGGACCTGAGCAATGTCTGAGATCGGCACCGCGAAGCCGGGAGTGTTCCTGGTACGCGCCGAGGTTCGTGACGACCTGCGTGACGACTTCGACCACTGGTACGAGACCGACCACCTCCCACTGGTGATCAGAACGCTCGGGGCCAGGTCGGGGCGACGCTGCTGGAGCGTGACCAGTCCCGGGGTCCACTTCGCCGAGTACGAGTTCGACGACCTCGACGCCCTGGTACGGATGGTCGGGTCCCCGACGCTCCAGCCGCTGCTCGACGACTTCGACGCCCGATGGCCGGAAGGGGTCGTGCGCACGCGGGAGATCCTCGAACCGGCGGGCGCGAAGCGGTGAATCACCCCGGATGAACGCCTCCGGCTGCCCGTCAGCCGAGGAAGGCGGACCGAATCGGAGGCCCGGGGCGGCGAAGACCGCCCCGGGCCTCCGCTTTCCCGCGCCCGGCCGGATCCGGCGCACGGAGAATCCGGAAACGGCGAGATCCCGTCCGATCACTTGATCGGACGGGATCTCGCAGGGCTTTTCAGTGTTGCCGTCACCCGCATCGATCCGCGACGCGGTGTCCCGACGGCTTCGAGCGGCGGTTCGTCATCCGCCGGAGCGGCCCGGTGATCGCCGCGGGACCGGTTGGCCCGGTACGGTTCCGTCAGCGGCACCGACAGCCACTTCGCGCGAGTCAGGGGATGCGGATGGTCCTACCCCCCGGCCGTCCCGCGAGGACAGGCTGTGAACCGAGGTCGAAACACAGGAAGAACGGTAACTTGCTTCGAATTCAAAGCGACACCCTCATGAGTGTGACGATCGTCACACTGCTTCGAATTCGCGACATGTAGCGTGAGGGCATGAACGACAGCCAGCCGGAAGCCGGTACGGGAACCGAGGACGTCCAGCCGCTCGATCCCGCCCAGCTGGGCGCCTACTTCGTGCTCACGGAGGCTGTCAGCCTGCTTCAGCACCAGGTCGAGCAGCAGCTACGCGCCGAAGGCGGCATCAGCTACGTTCAGTTCCAGGTGCTGGCCCGCCTCGCCCATCACGACGGCCCGCTGACCATGACCGAGCTCGCCGACGGCGTCGTCTACAGCCGCAGTGGCCTGACCTACCAGGCCGGGCTGCTGGAGAAGGCCGGTCTCATCACCCGCGGCCCCAGCCCCGACGACGAACGCGCCACCCTGGTCACCATCACCGGCGACGGCCGGGCTCTCGTCGAACGCGTCCTGCCCGGCCACATCCAGATCGTCCGCCGGCTCTTCGACCCGCTGGCGAACGACGACCTGCACCACCTCGGTGACATCATGAACCGCGTCCGAGACCACCTGCGCACCCAGCCGCCCCGCTCCGCCGCCTCACGCAGGGGCCGCACGCCTCCCTCGGCCACCGCCGCGCCATAACCCCCCGGCCAGGCGGCGTTCCCGTCGCAGGCGTGCGTTCTCTCCACAGGCGACGTTCTCTCCGCAGACGGCGACGCGGGCGACGGGCCCGGCTCCCCCGAAGCCACGGGTCACCCCTCGGCCTGGACACCCGGCCGGACGTACGCGGCGAAGAACCGCAGGACGGCATCCGCGATCTCGCCGGGCTTCTTCTCCGGCGCGAAGTGGTCGAGCGTACCGAACGTCGCGGTCTCGGAGCGCGGAATCGTCTCGGCCAACCGGGCGAGGGCGACGCTCTGCCGAGCGGTGTCACGCCCCTTGCCTCGCATGATCAGAGCGGTCGCGGAGATCTCACGATAGTCGGCCAACCGGCCGTCGAGCCGCCCCACCTCGGTGTGCTCGTTGATCGCCTGGGGCATGAGCGCGAGTTTCTGCCGCTTCTCCGCGCGGGGGATCGCGTACCGCAGGATGATCCGGAAAAGCCGGCGTGGAAGGTGTCCGGTCTGATCGGGGTTGGCCCCGTGAGCGAAGGTGACGAACGCCTCGAAGTTCGCGCCTTTGGAGATCTCATCGCGTGCTCGCTCGATCCAGTCGACCGGGACCGACCCGTCGACCGACACCCCGGGCTCGTAGACGGCGACCGCGTCGAACGCCGAGGTCTCACACGCGGCTCGCAGGGCCACCAGTCCGCCGAAGCTGTGCCCGAAGATCAGCCGCGCACCGGTTCGTGCGCGTACCGCCTCGACGTCCTCGCACTCCCGCGCGATGCCGTACCGATCGCCCTGCGGGCCGCTGCCGCCACGGCCACGCCGCTGCACGATGTGCACGGTGTGCCGGGCCGCCAGGAGTCCGGCGAAGGCGGCGAGGTCGGACGCCACCGCGAGCGCTCCGGGGACCACGATGACATCGGGCCCGCACCCCACGCTGAGGTATTCGACGGGCGTGCCGTCCGCCGATGTCACCGACCGAGTGTCCAGACCAGACATGGTGTTCTCCGTTTCTCTCGTCGCCCGGACCCACCCCCGAGCGGTGCTTACAATGTACGCAGTGACGAAGGAGCCCCACCACCTCGCACCGCTGCGAGCTAGTGCACTTCGCATGTCATCGCAGAAAAGCGGGGTAGTGCGGGGGTCCGTCGGCTCACGACCGCACTAGTGCACTGGAGAGTCATGACAGACCGACCGCTCTATCTGCGCATCGCCGACGAGATCGCCGGCGACATCCGGAGCGGGCGACTGGCGGAAGGCCGGCCGGTGCCGTCCACCCGGCAGATCGTCCGGGACCGCGGGGTCGCGATGGCCACCGCCACCAAGGTCCTCGGCGCCCTGCGCGAGGCGGGCCTGGTCGAGGCGGTCCCGGGCCGCGGGACCGTCGTCCGGCGGCGAGACGAGCCTGCGACCGGGAGGACCGGCCCGTCCACCGGCGAGCGGACACGGCGCCCCGGGCTGACCCAGCGCGAGATCGTCGAGGCCGCCGTACGGATCGCCGACACCGACGGGCTGCCGCTCGTCACGATGCGACGGGTGGCCGTCGCCCTGGACGTCTCCACGATGGCGCTCTACCGCCACGTCCCGAACAGGAACGACCTGACGCTGCGAATGGCCGACAGCGTGTTCGCCGGCGCCAGGTTGCCCGAGATCCCGATGACGGCCTGGCGACGACGCCTCGAAGCGGCCGCGCACCTGTTCTGGACCGTCTTCGGCCGTCACCCGTGGGCCGCCGAGGTGTTCTCGCTGAGCCGCCCGCAACTCATGCCCAACGTGCTGCCGATCGCCGAGTGGTCGCTCAGCACACTGCGCGCGATGGGGTTCGGCGCGCACGACATGCTGTGCACGCACATCAACCTGTTCGGGCACGTACGCGGCATGGCGCTCGTCCGTCTCGCGGAGGCGCAGGCGGAAGAGGACACCGGGATGTCGGCGGACGACTGGATGAACTTCCAGGACGGCCCGCGCCGGTGGGCCTCCACCGGCAATCCCGGACTCGGCTACGCCGCGCGGGAACCGTTCGACTTCAACCTGGACGCGGTCTTCGAGTACGGGCTGCAACGCCTGCTCGACGGCATCGACGCCCGCCGCCGCGAGCTCGGGCGGGCGACCTGACGCGCGGTCCGGGACGGTGGAGAACGTTCGGTGATGAAACGCGGGTGAAGCGCCGGGATGTTCAGTGATGCAGCGCGGGTGAAGCGCTGGGATGACAGGCGCAGCCGGCCACCCGTGCCGCGGCCGGGACGGCCTCCCGAGCGGCCGTGATCACATCGTCCAGCATGCGCTGCCGCTGTGCGCGATCGATCAACCGGCCTCGAACGAACACCGCGCCGATGCGCGTCGTGTTGCGGACGTCGCGCAGCGGGTCGGCGTCCAGCAACACCAGGTCCGCCACCTTTCCGCGCTCGACGGTCCCGTGGTCACGCAGCCCGAGCTGCCTCGCCGGTTCCAGGGTCGCCGCCCGCAGGATGCTCATGCCGCTGAGCCCTGCCTGGGACAGCAGCTCCAGCTCGTCGTGCAAGCCGAAGCCGGGCATCACATACGAGGTGCCGGTATCGGTGCCCGCCAGCAGCGGCACCCCGGCGCGATCGAGTTCGGCGACCAGCCGCAGCCGGCGTTCGAAAAGCTCCCTGCGTGACGCGGCCTGCTCCGCTGGACGGTCTTTCAGATACACCTCCCGCATGGTCATCTCCCACAACTGCCGTATCTGAGCGGGGAAATAGCGGTGACGCGGGTCATCGGTGCGCACACTCGACGGTGTGTCGACGACCCGGTGGTTGGTCAGCGTCGGCGTCAACCGGGTCTGGTTGCGCGCCAGGCGGTCGAAGACGCGGGCGGCCTTGCGCCGATCGTAGCTGCGCGCGGCGGCGTACTCCACGGGGTGCATTCGGTTGTACCAGCCGGCATATTCTCCCGGGCCGATCGGCACCGCGGTGATCGCCCGACGTAGCTTTCGCTCCTGGTCAGAGGTGTTGTACCAGACCGCCGACAGATGTTCGATCGTCCGCAGCCCGGCATCGCTCGCCTCGGTGAAGCGGACGAAATCCGGCACATGGCCGAGGATGGGAATCCGCTGTCTGCGCGCCTCGTCGGCCAGGGCGAGAAAGGACGCCCGGCTGAGCCGCGTGTAGGTCTTGATGAAGTCGGCGCCCGCCGCCTTCTCCCGCCGTACCGCGGCACGGGCCTGCTCCGGACCGGCCACGCTGACGAAGGGCGGCCCGATCCCCTCCCACAGCGACGGCGCACCGTCGATCATGCGGCTGCCGATCACGTACCGGGGACCCAGACGGGTACCGGCCTCCGCCTCACGCCGCCAGGCACTGATCGCCGGGTTCGCGCTCATCTCCCGCACGGTGGTGACCCCGTTGGCGAGGTAGAGCGGCGGATAAGTGCGCTCCAGTTCCGTGGAGTGCACGTGCATGTCCACGAGCCCGGGGATGAGGAATTTGCCTGTGCCGTCCACCACGGTCGCCCCCGCGGGAACGGGCACCGACCGGACCGGGCCCACCGCGACGATGCGCTCGCCCCGCACCAGCACCGTCATGTCACGAGCCGCCGGTCGTCCCGTCGTGTCGATGACCGTCACCCGCACGACGGCGGTGACCTTACCCTCCGCACCCCCGACCGCCCTGGTGCTCGCCTGCGCGGCCCGGCCGCCCCCTACCAGCGCCCCGACCGCGGTCGCAGCCGCCCCAGCGATCACACTTCGCCGGGAAACATCCTTCTTCATCGTGCGACTCCTTGCCCCCGTTGGTTTTCACCAGCTTTCTGGAGTCGCGCCGTGTTCACGATGAAGGAGACAGGTCATCACAGGTAAGGCGGGCCCTACCGTGCCCGCTCCGCGGCCTGCCGTAGCGACCGGAATCCCGGTGTACCCCCGGCCGGTTCCCCGTCCGACGGGCGACCATCCACCTCCACCGCGCCGTACCCCACCCGACCGGCGGGCGAAGGCCCTGGACGCCGACGGTGACAAGAACGCCACAGCCTTGGATGCCGCGCGACTGGAAGCGTGCTCACCGGATGGGACGCTTCCGGTACGTGACCCGCTTGTCCCCCTCGCCGGGGAACGCCATGATCAGCAGACGCTGGCCGTTCTCGTGCACACCCTTCCAATCGAACCAGTCGTAGTGCACGCGGATCCGGTAGTGTCCCGCACGGCCGTTGAGCGACAGGTCGGGAAACTCGGTGCCGCTCATATCGTCCCTGAGCACGATCTCTCCGGTGGGGCTTTCGTAACCGACCTCGACGACGTGGTCCCAGCCCTTCGTCTCCACCGGTGGGCGGTGGGTGTAGGTCTCCAGCGTGACGCAGAGGTCGAAGTCGGGGTGCGTGAAGATCATCAGGTGACCGGGGGTCGAGGCCACCAGGCCGGTGCCCTGAGCCCCTTCCAGCAGGCCGTCGTCGTGCGGGTCCCCGCCGTCCTCGGTCGGCTCGTACGTCTCCACGACCCCGTAGTTCGTCCACTGCGGTTCCTTCATGCGGACCACCTTGGCCGGTTCGATGAGCGGGCGGTGGCGAGGAGTCGCGTCGCACATGCGCTGCGCGTCGTCCTCCCACTCCTGCTCCTCCCGCCTCTGTTCGGCGGCCGCGGCCTTGGCCACGGTGCCCGCGCTGGGGCAGATCTCCGCGAGCGGGTAGGTCAGGTCATCGCGCTCCAACCCCTCCGTCGTCTGAAGGCGGGCGACCTCCTGGGGATCGTTGCGGGTGTAGATACCGCACAGCCAGCGGGCGTAGCCGAGGATCACGGCGTCGGGCGCGGTGGCGGCTAACTTCACCAAATTTCCCTGCCGGAAGGAGCACACGAATCGCTGATCCCGGGTGAGGTCGGGTTCCTCGGGCTCGCCCGTCCACGTCTCGCGTGGCCCGCAGTCCTCGGCCGCGGTGACCAGGCCACGGGCCTGGTCCGCGGCGGGCACGAAACCGAGCACGACCAGTGTGGCGAGCACGGCCGGCAGCACGCGACGGCGTACGCGCGGGGCGGGCGCGGCCGGGTACAGAAGCACCAGGAGCAGGGCGGAGCCGAGCAAGGCCACGCTGTACCACAGCGGTGAGATGCCGAAGAAGATCTCACCGTCCTTCCCCGGGGTGAACATCTCCTCCGGGTAGATCTGTGCGCCTTCGTAGAAGAAGTCGCCGGACTCCCCTGACCTCGGCGTCGCCGTGAGCGCGCTGACGAGGCCCACGGCCGCGGCGACGGTCAACGCCCGCGTCGTGAATCGCACGAGAGGGCGGGTCCTGCGCAGGACGGCGACCAGGATCAGCAGTGCGGGACCGCCGACACCGACGAAGACGTCCAGGGCGAGCCATGTCAGAGCATGCCCGTTGCCTCCGTACCTGCGGACGAACTCCTCGATCGCGCCCCTGGGGCCGATCCAGTGGTACATGCCGTACGCGAGGTTGACGGCGGCGGGGATCAGCGGGAGCGCGACCGCCGCGGCGGCCAGCGGCCACCACCTGGCCGCCGACCGCGCAGGCGCCTGCCGGGGAACCGACCCCGGAAGAGGGTTCGCCAACTCATGAGCGGTCCTGGCGTTCCACACCAGCCCGAAGACGCCGGCGGCGCCGAGGAGCGTATAGACCGTGAGGATGTCGAGGGACCCGTTGTCGCCGAAGGAGACGACCCCGTTGGGCTGGAGGATGAACGCCATCTGCGCGATGACGCCTATCCGGACGGTCGCCGCGCTCCACCGAGGATCCCTGGCCTGGGCGATCAGAATCGACACGAACCATGCCAGCCAGACGTATCCGTACCCTCTGGCAAGGGCGAGGATCTGCGCGACGAAGCTCATATCGAAGACGCCCGCGATCTCCTGGCCGATGCCGCTCACGCAGGCGATGCTCCCGACGACGAGTGAGAACAGCCGAAGCCCGCGGGAGACAATGTCACGGAGCACCAGGAAGAACAGCCAGGCGACGGCCAACTGCACGAAACCGGAGACGATCCCCGTCACCGACCAGAGCCAGTAAATCTCCAGTGCGAAGACCAGCGGGGTACTGACGATGCTGAGCAGGCCACAGCCGACGCCGAGGTACAGGGCGAGTCGCAGCAGGCCGACCTTCCTGCCCCGGTGTGTCAGCTCACCGCGGGCACGCCCGCGCAGCACCTGCCACAGAGCCCACGCCTGGAGCGCCCCGATGAGGATCAGGACGAGCGCCAGCCCCCACGGAACAATGACCGTCTCTCTGTCGGGGCCGAAGAACCAGCCCATGTCGGACTCTCGGGTGACGACTCTCCAAAGGAGATCACCGCGGTCGGTGGTGAGCGCGAAGGCGCCCAGTACGGCGACCGAGACGAGGTAACCCAGCGCGATCAGGGCGGCGATTCTGCCGAAACGGTAGCGACGCATGGCCATCTCTTGGGGACGGAGCGGTCAAAGCGCCCAACCATAGCGAGTCACCAGGAAGTTGATCAAGGCATCGCGAATTTCGATGCTTTTCCGATCGCCTTCCGGATATTGCGCAACAGGCGGGAGTAGTGGGCCGTTTTGTCGTCGGTGGAAAGAGAGAAGCCGTCCAGGAAAGGGTTGTCGATGACGGGCACGCCTTGTCCGCGCATTCTCTGTCGCGCGGGTCGCGGCCAGCCCCGTACGGCCAGGCCGTATTCTTCGGCCGACGCGACCGTCAGGTCGAGAATGTCGTCTCGCCCCCCTCGGCCAGGCAGCGGAAGTCCAGATGCGTCGGCGTGATCTTCGCGCTGTACAGTTCCGCTTCATGCGTACCCCCCATATCGCCCTGTCGGCCGGGGTTCTGGTCGGCCTGTTGCTTACCGGCACCGCCCACGCCGACGCCGGTATCGGCGCACCGGTTCCCACCGGCACCAAGGCATTGACCCATAATCCGCTGTATCGCAGCGGCAAACTGACGCTGCCCTGTGCGCGGCACCCCGAAGACTCCGGCAGTGTCGCCGCCGCGAAAAAACACCTGACGGCGATACTGGGCTGCTTGAACGCCTCATGGTCCAAGCAGTTGAAGAAGACAGGCATGCCGTTCAAGAAACCGACGATTCAGTTCATGACCAAGCCCGGCCGCGCATGCGGATCGGCATGGGGCAGGTACCACACCGGCCGCTACTGCACCAGCCGACAGCGGCTGGTCATCATGATCAGCGACTATGCCGTCAAAGCACCTGCCGACCCGGTGATGCTGCATCTGATGGCACACGAGTACGCCCACCACGTACAGAACCTCACCGGCATATTGAACGCCCACGCCCACCTGCCGGCCCGCACCAAGGCGCAGGCGCTGACGCAGAGCCGCCGCCTGGAGCTGCAGGCCGACTGCCTGGGAGCGGCGTTCATGGCCGGTGTCTGGTCATCGCAGAACTACCGGGACGAGGACTGGAAGGAGGTCGTGGACCACTACCGGGACAGCGGCGATGAGAAGGTCAACAAGGAACGCAGTCACGGCACGGGCAAGAACCGGGCCGCCTGGCTGCAGCGGGGCTTCGCAGGCGCCTCCCCGGCCGCGTGCAACACCTGGACCGCACCGGCGTCCCGCGTCGCCTGACACGGAGGAGAATGCGCCCTCGCGGCGCGCGCCCCAGCGGTGAGCGGCTCAGCTTGAGCTGTGGCGACCGAAGACGATGCAGAACGGGTGACCGACGGGATCAGTGAAGGCCCGAAAGCCCGACTCGTGTTCACTCGGGACACGGGTGGCGCCCAGGGCGAGTAATTCCCGCTCGGCCTGATCGGGGTCGGTCACCCGGATGTCGAGGTGCATCTGCTGGGGATGCGCGGGGTCGGGCCAGCGCGGTGGAATCCACGGGACGGCCCGCTGGAAGGCCACCTGCCGAAGGCCCGGTTCCGCGCCGATGACCACCCAGCCGCCGATGTCCTCGTTGATCCTCATCCCCAGCACCCGGCAGTAGAACTCCGCGAGAGCGCGCGGATCGGGGCAGTCGATCACGGTCTTTTCGAGGCGTCCGATCATACCGACAGCATGCCAGTGTGCCGGCGACGACCGCTCGCTCTCATCGGCATGGGCGGGTGTCGAACCCACACGCCGAACAGCGCACGTCACGGCGTCGATGGCCGCGCATGTAAATAAACTTTGACATGATGTCTGCGGCGTTTTACATTGGCTGATGTCAGCTTTGTTTTACATCCCCATCGCCCGGCCGATCCGGGTCGGACTCGATGACGTCTTCCGGTTCCCCACCACCGAAGGAGACCCCCTATGAGGGCGATCGTCCAGGACGAGTACGGCCCGCCGCACACGCTGAGTCTCGGCGAGGTCCCGACCCCGACGCCCGGCGCCGACGACGTGCTGATCCGGGTGCACGCGGCCGGCGTCGACTACGGCGTGTGGCACATCATGACCGGGTTGCCGCTCGTCGCCCGCCCCGGCTTCGGCCTGCGCCGGCCCCGCAACCGGGTGCCGGGCATGGACGTGGCCGGCGTCGTGGAGTCCGTCGGCGCGAACGTGACCGCGTTTCGCCCCGGCGACGAGGTGTACGGCGAGGCGACCGGCGCGTACGCGCAGTTCGCGCTCGCCCGCCCGGCCAAGCTCGCCCGCAAACCCGCTAACCTGAGCTTCACCGAGGCGGCGGCCGTACCCACCTCGGGGGTGACCGCGTTACGGGCCCTCGGCCAGGTCACCGTCGGCGAGAAGGTGCTGGTCATCGGCGCGGGCGGCGGAGTGGGCAGCTTCGCGACGCAACTCGCGACCGCCGTCGGCGCCCACGTCACCGCCGTGTGCAGCACGGCCAAGGCCGATCTCGTCCGGTCGCTGGGCGCCCGGGCCGTCATCGACTACACGCGCGAGCCGCTCACCGGAACGTACGACCTGGTCGTCGACATCGCGGGCATCCGGCCGCTGCCCCTGCTGCGCGGGCTGCTCACCGAGCGCGGCCGGCTCGTCGTCGTCGGCGGCGAGGGCGGCGGCCGGTGGTTCGGCGGGCTCGGCCGGATGCTGACCGTCCGGCTGATCACACCGTTCACGCGCCAACGCCTGGACGCGCTGATCGCGCTGACCCGCACCGCCGACCTGGACACGCTGCGCGACCTCATCGAGGCCGGGACCGTGCGACCGGCCGTCGGGCGTACGTACCCCCTGGCGGAGACCTCCACCGCGGTGAGCGACCTGGCGACGGGCAACGCGCCGGGAAAGCTCGTCATCACGATCGACTGACCCCGCGACGCCCGAATCGATCCTCCACAGCGAGACCTGAGGCCGTCGAGGACCGTGCCGCCGTCGACGGCTCGCCCGCACCCCCGGAGCGAGGTCGCCGCGTACCGCGACCGACCGCGACGTCGAGAGAGCCCGGTCGATCAGGCCGGGATCTGCTCGCGGCTCACGCGGGCGATCACGTCCAGCAGCGCGGTCACGGCGGGGAGGCGGAAAGGCGGCGCCAGGGAGGCCGCGTACAACCGGCGGGAAGGGAGCGAAGGCGCGGTCGGCCTCCTCACCACCCCCGGGTGTACGGCGCCCCGCACCAGCGTGGGCACAAGCATGATGCCGGATCCGCCCGCGACCAGGGCCTGCCTGCCGTTCCAGTCCTCGCAGAAGAACCCGATCCGAGGGGGTCTGCCCAGGGCTTCGGCGAGCTGGGGAATCGGGCCGAGGCAGTCGGGGTAACCGCCTTCGATCCACACCTCGTCGCACAGGTCGGACAGCGACACCCGGCGAAGCCCTGCCAGCCGATGGTCGGCGGGCAGGGCGACCTGGAACTCCTCGTCCAGCAACGGGAGCAGATCGACCCCGGTGAAGTCGGCGGGCTCAAGGAGTTCGGCCGACGGGTCGTGCTTGGCCGCCGACGGATCCGCGTACAGGCTCCAGGCGGTGACCAGGGCGAGGTCGACGCGAGCCTCTTTGATCGCGGCCATCGGCCCCGCGGCGTCCTCCCGCACCAGACTCAGCCGCACTCCGGGGTGGGATCGGCTGAAACGCCTGATGACCTCCGGCATCAACCAGGTGTTCGCGCTGGAGAACGCCGACAGGCGCAGATGCCCGGTCTCGGCGCTGGTGAAGGCGCCCACCCGCATCTCCAGGGCCCGTAGACGCGCCAGCACGTCCCGCGCCTGATCGACGACTATCTCACCGGCCGCCGTCGCCTTGACACCGCGCGCGGTGCGCCGGAAGAGCGGCACACCGAGCCTGCGCTCCAGACCGCCGATCTGCCGTGACACGGCCGGCTGCGTCATCGACAGGGCTTCGGCCGCCGCCGAGAAGGAACCGCGTTCCTCCACCTCGACCATCACCTGCAACGTCCAGGGGTCAAGCATGGGCAAATCCTCCTCTCCGATCGTCCTGCCATACAGGCCGTGCATGTCTCCCATAGGAGATCCGCAGTGGTGCGCATATCACTCCTGGATGATCCTGGGAATCGCGGGGGCGCCCGATGACCGTCGACCACAGCATCCCGAACGAACGACCCACCGGAAAAGGAGATTCATGTCCCTCTCGAACGCCGCGCAGGCGAATTCATGGAACGGGCCCGAAGGAGCCCACTGGGCCGCGAGCACGGACCGCATCACGGGCCGCAACACCGCCCTGCACCGGCTGTTGTTCGAGGCCGCGGCGATAGGGGAAACGGATCGGGTCCTGGACGTCGGATGCGGGGCGGGCGAGACGACCATCCTGGCGGCCCGTCAAGCGTCCCGCGGGTACGCCGTGGGTCTCGACCTCTCCCGGCCGATGCTGGAACGGGCCCGGGCCGACCAGGCCCGAGCCGAACTCGTCAACCTCAGGTTCGAGGAAGGGGACGCCCAGGTACACCCCCTGGGCGACGGTGAGTTCGACGTGGCCGTCAGCCGGTTCGGAATCATGTTCTTCGCCGACCCGGTGGCCGCCTTCGCCAACATCGGCCGCGCACTGAAACCCACCGGCCGTCTCGTCTTCGTGTGCCCGCGGCACATGGCCCGATGCGAGTGGTACACCATTCCGATCTCCGCTCTGGCCGGGCCTCCCGCGTCGTCCCCTCCGGCCGGGCCTTCCACGCCGTCCCCGAACGCGTACGAACCCGGAATGTTCTCGCTCGCCGACCGGGAGAGGATCGAGAGCGTACTCGGCGCGGCCGGATTCCGGGCGGTCACCGCGACCTCCGCCGACGTCCCGCTGTTCTTCGGCCGGGACGCCGCGAGCGCCGCCGACTTCTTCCTCGGCACCGGCCCGGTCCGTGCGATCCTCGACGACCCCGACGACGCGGTCATGACGCCCGACGCCGCCAGAACCGCTCTGGAGGACGCGCTGCGACCGCACGCGGGTCCCGAAGGCGTCCACCTGGGCGGAGAACTCTGGCTGGTCACCGCCGAACGGTGACCGTTCCGAGCTCGCGCCGGACCGGGTCTGATTCCTCGACCTCGATGCCGGTGGCCCCGCTGACCCGGCTCCACGCCGGGATTCCGCCTGCTCTCCGGTAGTGAGCGGTCTGTGGCCGAGGTCGTGGGCGTGTACGGGACTGTACGGATAGTTCAGGCACCCCTTTTCGACGACCCGTACGGCTCGTGAGTGTGAGCTCACCGCCGTCGGCACAGGGTCTGGCGGCACCACGGAAAGGAACCCGATGTCCAAGCTCTTCGGGACCCGGAGGATCACGCCCACCTTGACGGCCCTCGCCGTCGCGCTCGCCCTGACAGGGACGGCCGGCGCCGTCGCCAGTTCCCAGGGCGGCACCGAGACCAGCGTCCAGTTCTTCACCGGGGAGAGCACCCCGTGGACCGTCCAGACGGTCGCCACATGGTCGAACATCCCGACCGCCGTGACGAGCGTCACGGTGCCCGCGGGCACCACCCGGTTCGTTGACGCCCGCTTCACCGCCGAGTCCATCTGCGTCGGCGATCCTGCCGGCTGGTGCTCGGTGCGGATCGTGGCCGTCAACTCCACGGGGACGACGGTGGAGCTCAACCCTGTCACGAGCACCGACTACAGGTTCGACACACCCGGCGGAGCCGAGGAGGCGCACTCCCTGGAGCGGTTCTCCCCGCCGCTGGGTCCCGGCACCTACACCGTGCGGGCGCAGGCGCTGCGGATGACCGGCATCAGCCAGTTCACCCTGGACGACCTCTCCTTCGCCGTGGGCCTGGTCAACCCCTGACCTTCCCTCGCCGTCGGGTCGGAGGACCGCCGGAGGCGGCGCCCGGCCCGACGGCTCCGTGGTGGGGTCGGCGTCCCACGCCCGGCGACTCCACGCGGGGCTTGACGGCTCCGTGCTCGGCCTCGTACCCGGCTCCGCCCATGGCCAGGCGATCCCGCGCGAGGTCCGGGGCAGGCGTGTGGCCCGGCCGAGGGTCAGCGGCACGGTGGCCGGTGGTCGAGGTCCGGTAGGTACCGCCTCCACTCCGCCTCGGCGATGGGCGCGCCGGCGAGCGAGCAGACCCACCGGGAGACCCTGCCGGTGTCGGTGTCCCAGAGGCGGGCTGTGGTGTCGTTGCCGCCGGTGGCGAGGGTGTGTCCGTCAGAGCCGAACGCGACGGCCGACACGCCGTCGGTGTGGGCGGTCAGCGTCGCGGTCCAGGCGGCCTGCCGAGGTCGTGTGGTGTCCCACAGCCGCACGGTGTGGTCGGTGCTCGCGGTGGCGAGGGTCCGCCCGTCAGGACCGAACGCGACCGCGTTGACACGGCTGGTGTGACCGTTCAGCGTGGCCAGGGCGGCGGGGCGGCGTGGGTCGCGCAGGTCCCACAGGCGGATGGTGTGGTCGTCGCCGGCGGTGGCGAGGGTCCTCCCATCCGGGCCGAACGCGACCGCGTTGACGCTGTTGGAATGGGCTCCGATCGTCGCGAGCGGGGTCGGCCGTCGCGGGTCACGCATGTCCCACAGGCGGGTGGTGCGGTCGTCGCCGACGGTGGCGAGGACCTGCCCGTCGGGGCCGAACGCAGCCGCGTTGACCACGTCGGTGTGCCCGCGCAGGGTGGCGGCGCGCCGTGGCCGACGGACGTCGGTGACGTCCCACACCCCGACGTCCGAGTCCTCACCGACGGTGGCGAGGGTCGCGCCGTCCGGGCTGAACGCCAGGCCGTACAGATCGCCGGCCTTCAGGTTCAGGGCGGACAGCAACGCCGGTCGGCCGGGCCGGGTCACGTCCCACAGGCGCAGGGTGTCGTCGAGACCGACGGTGGCCAGCACGGACGCCCCCGGCTGGAACGCCACCCCGGTCACCCCGTCGGCGTGGCCGGTCAGGGTCGCAGAAAGCCGGGGGCGGTGCGGGTCCGCGACGTCCCACAGGTAGGCGGTGAGGTGGCTGCCGGTGGCCAGAAGGCGCCGGTCGGGTGTGAACGCCACCGCGTTGACCTGGCCGTAGTGTCCGGTCAGGATCGGCTGCCGCAGGTTCCACAGCCGTACGCTGGTGTCCGCCCCGCCGCTGACGACGGTGCCGCCGCGCGGGTCGACGGCCACCGTGTAGACGACGCCCGCGTGACCTGCCAGCGTCACCGGCGCGCTGGCCCGCCGCGGGTCGCGGACGTCCCAGATCCGCACGCTCAGGTCGTAGCCGCCGCTGACGAGGGTGTGCCCTTCGCGGTCGAAAGCCAGCGCGACAACGCCGCCGCCGTGCCCGGTCAGCGTGGACAGCGGGCGTGCCGCTCCCGGGTCGCGCAGGTCCCACAGTCGGATGGTGTTGTCGAAACCGCCGGTGGCCAGCACCCGGCCGTCGGGACCGAACACCGCGGAGAGCACCCGGTCGGTGTGTCCGCGCAGGTCGGGCAGGCGCCGTGGGCGGGCGGGGTCGGTGACCTCCCACAACCGGACCGGGGTGTCGAAGCCCGTGGCGGCGAGGATCCGGCCGTTCGGGCTGAACGCCACGTCGGACGCGCCTTTCTGAAAACCTCGCAGGACGGCGGCCGGTACGGGTCTGCGGGGGTCGGAGACGTCCCACAGCCGGACGGTACGGTCGTAGCTCGCCGTGGCGAGGACCCGCCCGTCCCCGCTGAACGCCGCACCGATCACCCCCTCGGTGTGGCCGGTGAGCGTCGCCAGCGTCGCCGGACGCCGAGGGTCGGAGACGTCCCACAACCGGGCGGTACGGTCATCGCCGGCGGTCGCCAGGAGGCTCCCGTCCGGGCCGAACACCGCCGAGGTGACGCCGGCGCCGTGGCCGGTGAGCGTGGCCAGGGGTGCGGGGCGCCGCACGTCGCCGGTCCACCACAGCCGGATCGTCCGGTCGATGCCGGCGGTGGCCAGGAGGCTCCCGTCCGGGCTGAACCGGGCGGCGTAGACCGCGCTGGTGTGCGCGGTCAGCCGGGTGGCGTACGGGGCGGCGTAGGTGCTCAGCAACGCACCGCGCGACTCCGGGATGGGCGCCAGACGGTACGCGGCCAGACTCAGCTGCGCCGAGAGCGCCGGGTCGGCCGGGCGCAGCGCGGTGGCCTCGTTGGCGACCTTCCCGGCCAGGGCGGTGTCGCGCTGCGTCCGCAGGGTCTGCTCGCTGCGGACCGCGACGACGACGGCGGCGGTCGTGAGCAGCAACAGCACGGTCAGGACCGCGACGAGCCGCCGCAGGCGGCGGGCACGACGCTGGGCGGCTCGCTGCTCGGCGACCTCACGCGCGGCGGAGGCCTCCAGGAACTCGCGGGCCACCGGGCCGGGGGCGGCGTGCGGACCGACGGTCCGCGCCCACTCCCGTGCCACCGCGAGCCGGACGCCTCGGTACAGCGCGCCCGCGTCGCGGTGCTCGCGATCCCAGGCCACGGCCGCCTCGTTGAGTCGGCGTCCGGTGAGCAGGCCGGCCCGGTCGACCTCCAGCCAGCCGCGCAGCAGCGGCCACGCGGTGAGCAGCGCCTCATGGCTGATACCGACCGTCTTGGCGTCGCGGGTGAGCAGCCGCTGCTCGACGAAGCGCCCGATGACGTCGGTCGACTCCCCGGCCGGGTCGCCGCACTCGGCGAGCAGGTCGGCGGTGGACACCCGGCGCCGGGTGTCCACCGCCCCGGGGGAGACGTGCACCAGGCTGAGGAACAGTCGCCGGGCTCGATGGCGCCCAGCCTCGTCGAGGGCGTCGTAGACCGCGTCGGCGCTGGTCGCCACCGCGCGGTCGATTCCTCCGACGGCACGGTAGTCGGCGATCGTCAACCGCCGGTCCCGGCTGTGCTGCCAGGTGGCGTACAGCGCGTGAGACAGCAGCGGAAGCGCGCCTGCCGCGTGCTCGGGGGCGTCTCCGTCGTCTCCGCCTCGCGGGACGACCTCCCCGATCAACAGCTCGACCAGGCCTTCCTCGACCTCGACCCCCGCCCTGCGTGCGGGCTCGACGATCGCGCGGCGCAGCTCGGTCGCGCTCATCGGCCCCACGGTGAGCTGGTCGGCCCGCACCGCCGCGACCAGTTCGGGGTAACGCAGCGCCGGGGCGTAGAAGTCCGCGCGCAGCCCGATGACGACGCGCGCCGCACTCTGTCCGGCCACCGCGCACAGCGCGGTCACGAACGCGCGCCGCTCCGCGTCGTCGGCGCACGCGGTGAACAGCTCCTCGAACTGGTCCACGACGAGTAGTAGGCGGGACCGCTCCCCTGCTGTGGCGTACTCGCCGGCACGCGCGGGATCGGCGCGCAACCGGGCGGCCACGTCATCCGTGGGCAGGCCGGCCGCGGCGGCCAACCGACCGGCGAGCTCGTCACACGGGCGCGCGCCCGGGGTGAACAGCGCCACCGACCAGTCAGGACCGAGAAGCCCGTCGTGACGCACCGCGTGGACCAGTCCGGCGCGCAGCAGCGACGACTTGCCCGATCCGGAGACCCCGACGACGACCTGTACGCCCACGGCGCCCTCGATGTCCCCGTCCCGGGCGGCCAGGCGATCGACCAGTTCGCGGGTGAGCGCCTCACGCCCGAAGAACCACTCCGCGTGCTCGGCCTCGAAACCGGCCAGGCCCCGGTACGGCTCCGGGTCCCGCGGCCGGCGGCCGGGTGTGCGCCTCACCCGCTGCCAGGCCGACAGCCACCGCGCGACCAGCCCCGGATCATCGACCCCGCAGACCGCCAGGACCCGTATCAGCAGTTCGCGCGACGAGGTGGAGGGCAGTCCCCGTCCGGCGAACCAGTCACCGATCGTGCTGTGGTTGCGGAAGGTGTCGGATCCGGCCGCGACCTGGCGAACCGTCAGCCCGGCCCGCAGCCGCAGCAGTGTCAGCTCGCGAGCGAAATCATCGCGTACCCTGATCCGTTCCGGATTCGGTGTCTCCCCTTCCGTCTCCCCTTCCGGCGAACGTGGCACGGGCACGGTGGCGTCCTTTCTCGGTCTCACCCGGATGCCCCGACGACATGTCACACGGAAACGCGCCCTCAATGTAAGCACCGCTCGATGTTCACGCAATCGCCTTGGACGCGATCGGACGCCCCGGACCGATGAGCTGTTCGAGCCGAAGGAAAGCGGCCATGGCGAATCGACACCGGGCCCCTCTTCTCGTCACGGGGCGGCGGCCGGGCCCATTCCGTCACCGGCGGGGGTGGTCGGCCACCGGGTCCGCGAGCCGTTGGTCGATGTCGGGAAACGAGCCGTCGCCGAACAGGATCCGCGCCGCCAGGGCGCGACCGGCGCGACCGCGTAGCACGGTCACCGCCGCCTCCGCCGTGGCGGGGGACCGGATACCGGCGAAGACGCGGCGCAGCGACAACCGGCCCCGAAACCGGTTTCGCAACGCGCCCCCGTCGTATCGGCTCAGCACGCGTTGGTCGCCGGTACGCAGGTATCCGGCGGTGACCGCCGCGGCCAACTCGGACATGCGCAGGCAGGGGTCCAGCCCACCGGCCGTGAGCGGTGACACCGCACCCGCCGCGTCCCCGACGAGCAGCCCGGCGGGACATGCCAGCCGCCGCAGTACACCGCCGACCGGGATCGGACCACCTCGACGCTCGATCGGCCCGACCGGCGCCGCGTGGCCGGGCGCGTCCGCGACGAAGGCGTCCAGCAGGTGGCGGATACCGGCGCGCATCGCGTCCGGATAGCCCGCGACACCGACATGCGCGTGCCGGCCGTCGTCGATCGCCCACCCCAGATACCCCGGAGCGACCCGGGGGTCCAGCACGCAGTGGAACGTCGGGGTGGTCGTGCCCGACGCGATCGGGTGGACGATCTCGGCGCCGACGAGAAGGCGCCGGTTGACGTCAAGGCCGAGGTCACGGGCCACCCGGGAGCGGGCACCGTCCGCACCGACGACGAACCGCGCCCTCACCGGTTCCGCGCCCTCCAACCGCACGAACCCCCTCGACGCGTGGACGTACCGTACGCCCAGGAGGACCCGTGCCCCGGCCGACTCCGCCGCGCCGCGCGCGTGCTCGTAGACGGCCGCCATGTCGGCCACGCGATACTCGTCCCGGTCACTGATGAACCTGATCGGTGCCCGTCGCGACGGCGGATACAGCAGCACGTCCCGGATCCCCGGCCCGAGCAGGTGATCCGGGATGTCGAAGTCGTCGAGGGTACGGCGCACGAAGATCCCCGTCGTGCGGATGCCGGCCGACAACGATCCTCGACGGTCGACCACCATCACGTTCAGGTCCCGGCGCGCGAGCAGGCGGGCGGTGCTCAGACCGGCCAGGCCCGCACCCACGACCAGTACGTCCACTGTCTGCATATCTCGTGACGGTAAGGGCGACGCCTCGCCCGTACGACGGTTTGCACGCTACCTGCCCTATACCTCCACACCGTCGCCACACTCGGCTCCCCTACCGAGAGAGCCGTGCCCCCCGCCCCGGTCGGCACCGCGCACACCCGCCGAAGTGCCCCGGTCCAGCCTGTTCAGCGCGGATGCAGGAGGTTGGCGGCCCAGGTGGACGCCAGGCAGGTGTAGAAGACGAGCAGCACCGGGACCAACGACCGGCCGACGTACGACATCGGGATCAGGGCCGCCTGCGTCGCGGCCAGCGCGCCCGTGACACCTCCGAAAACGTGGCGGCGCACCCCGCTGAGCCGTGCCGTCTCCTGGACGGGCGTGATCAGTCCGAGCACGGCGACACCCGCCATCACGGTGCCGGGCGACCGCGCCACGGCGGCCGAGACCAGCAGCACGATCCCGCAGCAGAAGAGGCCCGCGGAGATCCGGGCGGCCCACACCTCGGCGGTGTCGAACAGCTGCCGGTCGCGAAGGTTCCGGTGCAGAACCAGCGTGGTCACGGCCTGGCTCACCCAGTTCACCCAGGTCGCCACCGTGAGCAGCACCATGTAGACGAACCAGGGGACGAACAGGCACAGCGCGAGCCACAGCAGGATCCGCCGGCGGGTGAGGAGACGCAGAGACGCGAGCCAGCCGTCGAGACGACGCAGCGGATTGCGCTGTTTGAGGGCCTCCAGGAGCAGGCTCCGGCCCTCCTCGTACTCGGGCGCGAGCCGGAGTGTCTCGCGGAACGCGTCGGCGGCGGCCCTGTGGTCGCCGGTCGTCATCATGACCAGCCCGTACGCACGGTGCGCGTCCGCGTTCTCGGGGGCCAGCCGGATCGCCCGCGAGGCGTGCTCGCGTGCGCCGTCCGCGTCGCCGAGCTCGGCCAGGGCGAGCCCCATGATCTGGGCGAGCCCGCCGTCCTCCGGTGCCAGCCGCAGTCCACGGCCCGCGGCTCCGGCGGCGGCCGGGAACTCGCGAAGGTTGAAGTGGGTGCGGGCCAGCAGTTCGTAGATCAACGGCTCGTCCGGGCCGCGCGCCAGCGCGTTCTGGAAGGCACCCAACGCCTCGCGCTCCCGGCCGGTTCTGCCCAGGATCAACCCGGCCACCCAGTGCCCGAACCAGTGATCGGGGATCAGCCCGGTCCCGCGGTTCGCCTCCACGAGCGCCTCGTCCATGTCTTTCTGGAGAAAAAGCGCGAGGGCGAGCATGAGGTGCGCGGCCGGATTCTGCGGATCCTCGGCCAGCGCGGCACGGGCCTCCCGCTCGGCGTCGGGGCCGCGGCGCAGCATCACCAGCATCCGCGCCCGCTCCGCCAGAGCCTGGACCCGGGCGTCGACCGAGGAGGTCATCGCCGCCTGCCGCCGATCCAGGGCAGCAGGTCGTCCCAGGCCCCGCTCTCGTTGGAGTACGTGACGTAGTTTCGGGCCGTGGCCATCCATTCGGCGACCGCCGTCGGGCGGACCGAACGGGCCGCGCCCAGCAGGTCGGCGGTTGACAGCGGCAGGAGGCGGCCAACGCGTATCGCGTCCTGGAGCTTGGCCTCCACGGCCCGGTCCACCACCCCCTTGAGGTCGGCACCGGTGAACCCCTCGGTGGCCTCGGCGATCATCCGGAAGTCCACCTCGGCCAGTGGCGTCTTCCTGCACAGCAGTGACAGAACGGCCGCCCGCGCCGCCGCGTCCGGCGGCGGCACGAACACCAGCTGGTCGAACCGGCCGGGACGGCGGAACGCCGCGTCCACGTACCAGGGGGCGTTCGTCGCCGCGAGGATCAGAACCCCCTCGTTGGCACCACCCTCCACACCGTCCATCTCCGCGAGGAACTGGTTGACGATCTGCCGGTTGTGCGCCTGCCCCATGTCCGAGCGGCGCGCCGCCAGCGCGTCGACCTCGTCGAAGAACAGCACGCACGGGCTGTTGCGACGGGCCCTTTCGAACGTCGCGTGCAGGTTGCGTTCGCTGGACCCGACGTACATGTCGAGGATGTCCGACAGTCCGACGCTGATGAAGTCGGCGCCCAGTTCTCCGGCGGCGGCCCGCGCCAGGTGGGTCTTACCGCAGCCGGGCGGCCCGTACAGCAGCACCCCGCCGCCGGCGCGCCTGCCGTAGGCGGCGAACATCTCCGGCTGCTGGACCGGCAGCAGCAGTTTCATCCGCAGGGACTGCTTGACCTGCTCCATCCCGGCCACGTCCGCGAAACTCGTACGCAGCCTGTCGGCGCCCGGGTTCAGGGGCGACGCCACGTTCGCCGTCGCCTCGTCGAGGATGGGCCTCGGCAGGGAGTTCGTGAGCTCGGCCTCGAACACGGGATCGGCGAGCGAGCCGTCCCGTGCCACGGCCTCCCGGTAGCGCAGTCGTGCGGCCGCCACATCCCCCTCCGCGGCCAGCGCCCTGGCCACGACGACCCCGGCCCGGGGCGGCCCCTGCCCGGCCGCGACGCGTTCGACCGCCGCCAGGGCCGCGCCGCTCTTGCCCTGCCTGAGGAACACCTCGGCGAGCCCGGTCGCCGACTCGGCGTCACCGGGAACCAGGGCGAGCGCGGCGCGGAACTCGGCCTCGGCGTCCATGAGCAACCCCGCGCTCAGCAGCTGTTCGGCCAGGTGGCGCCGCAACGGAAGATTGTCCGGCGACACCCGCACCGCCTGCCGAAGCGCGTCCAACGTTCCCCGATCGGTCACAAGAGGCCCGCCTTTCACCCCAAAACTGGAAACACCCGTCGATGATTCCACGCGCTCACGCACGACGGCGCCGCGCATCCGCTCCCTGCCTCTTCGACGCGAACCCCCTACCGGGCGCATCGCTTCCGGTCAACGAATGTCGATCGGCGCCTGAGGATCGGGAGAGCCGCAGCGAGCGGGGACGCGCGGTCGACGCCGAGGCGGCGGTGCGTGGTCGCGGGGAAATTCAGGGAACCCGGGCCCGCGCCCGCGGTAATTACCGATGTCAGCTGAGATCCGAAAGGCATGTACATGCGACATCAGAGCGGGCACGCGGTAACCACACCGGTGATCGACGACGCCACGGTGATCTCTCAGTCCCTGCACGACCCTGAGCACTTCGCCATCCTCTTCGAACGGCATGCGCCGGTCGTCAAGCGTTACGCCCTCCTGCGACTGGGAGAGGACGTGGCCGACGACATCGTGGCGGAGACCTTCATCGCGGCGTTTCAGCGGCGCGCCACCTACGACCTCACCCGCGAGAGCGCGCTGCCGTGGCTGTACGGCATCGCGACCAACGTCATCGGACGACACCGCCGTCGCGAGATCACCCTGTACAAGGCGCTGAGCCACAGGGGCGCTGACCCGGCGGACGAGCCGTTCACCGACCAGGTCGATGAACGGGTGGCGGCCCACCGGCTGCGGGACAGGCTCCTGCGGGCCCTCGCCGGCCTGCCAGCCGGACACCGGGACGCACTGCTTCTGGTGACCTGGGGCGAGCTCAGCTACGAGCATGCCGCCCAATCGCTCGGCGTGCCGTTGGGGACGGTGCGCTCGCGTGTCAACCGGGCTCGCCGGAAACTACGCCGCAAGCTCGGCGACATCGATCCGACACTGTGACAAGGAGTTCCGCCATGGACGAGATGACCTTGCTGAGCCGACGACGGGACGAGGTCCCGCTGCCGACCGACCTGAGCGCGGCACGGAACCGGCTCCTCGCCGAGATCCGCCATACCCCCGATGCCCGGCCCAGGCGGGTCGCTCGCCGGCGCTGGTGGGGCGCGCTGGCCGGCGTCTCCGGCCTGGCGGCCCTGGCGGTGGTGGCTGCCCAGTTGGCGGGCACCACCGAAGCGGGTAAGCCGCCCGTCACGCAGCCGATCAGCGCCGCCGTGGCGCTGGAGAACGCCGCGTTGGTGGCCGAGAAGACGGAGGCGACCACGGTCCGGCCGGACCAGTGGTTCTACATGAAGGAGTCGCAGCCGGTCGACGCCCTCCCCGTGTACGAGCACTGGAGCCGGATGGACGGCGTCATGGCGGCTCTACGGGGGAGCAACGGCAAGCTGAAGGTGACCAAGGCGGAGAAGGGCCCGACGAACCCCGCGAAGACCCTGAGCGAGATAGAGGCCCTGCCTGACGACCCGGACGCGATGCTGCGGCACTTCCGCGAACTCAACCGAGAACTCACGACCCTGTCGATCTGCGAGCCCGCATGCCCGCCGGGCAGCGAACAGGACCGCCGCGCCTACGGTGCGATCCAGTGGTACCTGAAGTTCGGACCGATCATTCCGCCGGACACCACCGCGACGATGTTCAGGGCGATGGCGAAGATCTCCAGCGTCAAGATCGAGGAGAACGTCGCCACCGCCGAAGGCCGCCCGGGGCTAGCGGTCGTCCTGGATCTCGGCGAAGCAGGCAAGGGGTACACGATCCTCGATCCCCAGACCTACCGCTACCTGGGTGTCAAGAGCGTGCGTGGCGATCACAGCATGGCCATGTCCGTCCTGGACTCCGGCATCGTCGACAAACCGGGCGAGACGCCCTGATCCAAGATCGGTCGCCCGAGGGTACGTCTCCCCCGGGCGGCCGACGCTCGTGCTCTCCGACGGTCGCGACGACCTCCGGCCAGAGGAGGTGCTGCCGTCAGGTGTCACACGGGCGATGCTCTTGTCGGATGTTCATGAGGGCGGATGACCTGTCGGATCAGGAGCGTCCGAAGATCGCTTCCTCCGTAAGGGGCGATTCGTTTCCCGGAACCCTCGGGAGGCCTCACAGGTCAGGCGTTCAGCGATCTTTGCACGGCGGCGTCCACCAGCTCGTGGATCTCCTGCTCGGTGAAGATGTCGGGCAGTGTCAGCCGTTCCACGATGAGCCAGTTCAGCGCGAGGTAGAGGAGCACCGCCGAGGTCGAGTCGCCGGGCAGGCCCGAGGCGGCGTGGTGGCCGACGTTGGCGTCGATGTCCTCGCGGATGCGTTTGGTCAGCACCGCGCGCAGCTCAGGGCGCCGGGTGGACTCCAGCCGCAGTTCGAGCAGGGCCAGGTAGCCGGAGTTGAAGGCGGAGACCCGATCCACCAGTTCGTGCATGAGCTCGGCGTAGCGGGTCGCGTCCTGCACACCTTCCCGGCTGCGGGCCATCGTGGCCTCGTCGGGCAGCAACCGCTCGTAGATGCGCCCGCCGACCTGGGTGAACAGGTCGTCGCGGTTGGCGAAGTAGTTGGAGGCCGTGCCCAGGGGCACGGCCGCCTCCGCGTCGACGGCCCGGAAGGTCAGCCCCCGCGCCCCCTCCTTGGCCAGCACCTCGATGGCCGCGTCGATCAACGCCTGCCGTCGCTCGGGATTCCTCCGCACTTGACACCACTCCATCTGTAGTACTACGTTCCAACCACTACAAGCAGAGTACTACATTGGGAGTTAATTAATATGCGAAAGCTCGTCTACTACGTCGCCGTCTCGCTCGACGGCTACATCGCGGGCCCCAACGCCGAGTTCGACTTCTACCCCGTGTCGGACCAGATGGCCGCCTGGATCAACGACCGCTACCCCGAGACGCTCCCCACCCATGTCCGCGGGCTTGTCGGCCTTGAGGACGCGCCCAACAAGGTCTTCGACACGGTGGTGATGGGCCGCGGCACCTACGAGCCGGCCCTGGACGTCCCCACCACCAGCCCGTACGCCCACCTGCGCCAGTACGTCGTCTCCAGCACCCTGACGATCGACGACCCCACGGTGCGGGTGGAGACCGGCGACCCGGTCGAGCTCGTCCGGCGGCTGAAGGCCGAGGACACCGGCATGGACATCTACCTCTGCGGCGGCGGCAGGCTCGCCGCCTCCCTGCTCCCGGAGATCGACGAGATCATCCTCAAGGGCTACCCCGTGGTGGCGGGCGCGGGCATCTCCATGTTCTCCGGACGGTTCCGCCCCACCCTGTTCACCCCCACCCGGCGCGAGTCCTTCGACAACGGCACCCAGGTCACCTGGCTCACCAGGGCTTAGCACCCTGAGAAAGCCGGGCACCTCGGCGCGAGACTTCCTCAGGCAGCACGCGCCCGGCGAATGAGCACCCATCCGGAGCCCGCAAGAGTGTGGCCGGGGAACATGGCTCGCGGTCGCTTGACCTCGATCGAGGTTGAGGTTGGAGACTGCTTCGCGCCGGTGTCGGACAACCGAGTACGGGAGAGCGACTGACGTGCGAGTGGTGAGGGTGATGAGTTTCGGAGGCCCCGAGGTGCTGGTCGCGGGCGAGGCGCCGGAGCCGGTCGCCGGGCCCGGCCAGGTGATGGTCGACGTGTCCGTCGCGGGCATCACCTTCGTCGAGACGCAGATCCGGCGCGGCGTCGACAAATGGCACGCCAGGCCCGAGCTGCCGTACGTGCCGGGCGGTACGGTCGCCGGCCGGGTGGCCTCTCTCGGAAAGGACGTGGATCCGGCCTGGTCGGGACGGCGCGTCCTCGCCGGCACCGGGGAGAGCGGCGGCTTCGCCGAGCGTGCGGTGGCCGCGGTGGGCGACCTGATCCCGGTGCCGGAAGAGCTGGGACTGCCCGAGGCCGTCGCCCTGTACACCGACGGCGGCACCGCGCTGGGCCTGGTCGAGGGAGCCCGGATCCGCCCCGGTGAGTGGGTGCTGGTCGAGGCCGCGGGTGGCGGTGTCGGCAGCCTGCTGGTGCAACTCGCCCGCGCGGCCGGCGCCGGGGTCGTCGCGGCCGCGCGCGGCGCGCGGAAGCTGGAGCTGGCTCGTGATCTGGGCGCGGAGGTCACGGTCGAGTACTCCGATCCCGGCTGGACGGACCGGGTACGCGAGGCGACCGGTGGCGCGGGCCCCGACGTGGTGTTCGACGGGGTCGGCGGGGAGATCGGCCGGGCCGCGTTCGAGGTGACGGCGGACGGCGGCCGCTTCTCCGTCCACGGCGCCTCCAGCGGCCAGGTCACCGCGATCGACCTCACGCGGGCGCGACGGCGCGGGGTCGAGGTGATCGGGATCGAGCAGCTCTTCGGCTTCGGGCCGCGGATGGAGAAGTGGACGACGCGGGTGATGTCGGAAGCGGTGGCGGGCCGGATCCGGCCGGTCATCGGGCAGACCTTCCCCCTGGAACGCGCCGCGGACGCACACGCCGCGATCGAGTCACGCACCGCCCTGGGGAAGACCCTGCTCCTGATCTGACAGCACCCCAGGACCTCCCCGCCGAACCACGCACCGCGATCGGCCGGAACCGTTGTGCCGCTCAGTCGGATGTCGTCCCGGCAGGCGGCGAAGCGCCCGCCGGTGCACCGGCGGTCGTCCGATCAAGGTGATCGGACGGTCCCCGGCATCGGTCGGAGATCGGGGGTGGCGGGGCGGATGAGGCCGCTCTCGTAGGCGAAGACCACCACCTGGGCGCGATCACGCAGCCCGAGCTTGACCAGCACGCGGCTCAGATGCGTCTTGACCGTCGCCTCGGCCAGATGCAACGCCGCGGCGACCTCGGCGTTGGACAGCCCGCGCGCCACCTGCACCAGCACCTCGTACTCGCGCGCGGTCAACTGCGTCAGCCGCTCGTCCCGCTCGGCGGGCCCCTGTGTCATCTGTGGCGCGAACCTCTCCAGCACGCGGCGGGTGACGCGTGGCGACAGCGCCGCCTCTCCCTCCGCGACGTTGCGGATCGCGCTCAGCAGTTCCTGCGGCCGGGTGTTCTTCGGCAGGAACCCGGACGCTCCGGCCTTCAGTCCGGCGAAGGCGTACTCGTCCAGATCGAAAGTGGTCAGGATGAGCACGCGCGAACGTGGGCTGTCTCGCACGATCCTGCGGGTGGCCTCGATGCCGTCCAGGCCGGGCATGCGTACGTCCATCAGAACCACGTCCGGACGCAGGTGCCGCGCCAACCGGGCCGCCTGCTCGCCGTCATCCGCTTCTCCGGCCACCTCCATGTCCGGCTCCGCCTCGAAGACCATGCGGAAGGCCATCCGCAGCAGCGACTCGTCGTCGGCGATCAGCAGCCGGATCATCGTGGCGCTCCCAGGTTCAGCACGGCCAGCACCCGCCATCCGCCGCCCGCCACCGGTCCGGCGTCCAGGGTCCCGCCGTAGGCGGCCACCCGTTCCCGCATGCCCGCGATCCCGCGCCCGTCGTCCCGGAGCCCGGGGCGGGGCCCCGGCACCCGGGCCCCGGCACCCGGGGCCCCAGGAGCGCCGAGCACGACCGGGGCACGAACATCGGTGACCTCCACCTCGGCGCGGCGCGGCGACACGTCGACCCGCACATCGGCGCCGGCCCCGGGCGCGTGCCGCAGCGTGTTCGTCAGCGCCTCCTGAACCAGCCGGTAGATCGTGAGCTGGGCGGCGGCGGGAACCGCCTTGGTGTCACCGGTTACCCGGACACACGTCGCGAGCCCGGCCGCGCGCATCCGCTCGGCCAGCGGGCCGATCTCGGCGATCCCGGGCGCGGGCTGAAGTGTCTCCTCGAGGCGGTCCTCGTCCCAGGTGGCGTGGCCTCGGCCGGAGCCCAGGGAGTGACGCATGTCCCGCAGGGCCTGACGTCCCGTCGCGGCGATCTGTTCCATCGCCGCCGCGGCCCGGTCCGGCGCGCTGTGGCGGACGTGGGCGGCGCTGTCGGCGAGCGCGACCATGACCGACAGATTGTGAGTGACGATGTCGTGCATGTCGCGGGTCATCCGCGCGCGCTCCTCGGCGACGGCCAGCCGTGCCCGCTGCTCGCGGTCGCGTTCCAGGAAGGTCACGTACGCCCCCCGCCCCCGCACCCACAGGCCGCTCATGAGGGCGACGCCCGCCATCGCGCTCAGCGCGGCCGCCGTGAAGGGGAACCGGCCGGGCGGCGCCCAGCGGGCGGCGGCCAGCAGCACCCCGACCTGCAGCGCGAGCGCCGCCGACAGGGTGTGGCGCCACGGGCGACGCGCGGCGACCGTGTAGAGGGCCACCAGGAGGGCGGCGTCGGCGGGAAGCTGCACGTCCAACGCCCACTGGACGGCGGCGGCGAGACCGATCGCGCCCAGGACCGTCATCGGAGCGCGCCGTCTCCAGGCCAATGGCGCCACCAGCGCCGTCTGTAACGCGAGCAGCCACGAAGGACCGGACAACACCTGGCCGGGTCCGAGCGTGGCCAGGAACAGCGCGGCGGCGAGCAGCGCGTCGAGGGGCATGGTCGACCATCGGCTCGGCGCGATGAGGCGGGCCGCCGGATGGCCGGCTGGTTCCATGCACTTCACCCTAGGTCTCCTGCGGGTTCGCTCCCGCTCCTCCCCGGGGATGACCGTCATCCGAAAGTCGCATGCGCGCGCACGACCTCCGCCGCTGGCCCGCGGGCGTGCCGGACTGCCAGCCTCGTCGGACACCCCTTTTCCGGTTGAGGAGCCTTCACATGTCCATTGTCACGAAAAATATGGATTTGGCCGTTGATGCCAAGGCCACTGGCTCGTCCGCCGTCTCCAGCAGCCCGGCGTCCGCCGTCTCGAAAGCCGCACGCACCGCAGGCAAGGTCGCGGGGCTGGCCGTACTGGTGCTGGCGACCTGCCCGCCCGCGGCCGGCGCCGACGCCGGGAGACCGATCGGGGGGAGCCTGCCCGCGCCCGGCGGCCCCTATACGGTCGGGACCGTCGCCATGCGACTGGTCGACCGCTCGCGGCCCGACCCACTGGTGGCGGCCAAGCCGTACCGAGAACTGATGATCAGTCTGTGGTATCCGGCGACGGGCGGCGGACCGCTCGCGCCGCACATGCCGCCACTGGCCGCCGCCGACTGGGATCGGCACTCGGCACCGCCCCTGGGCATCGCCAAGGGCGCCGTCGCCTGGGCCGCCACGCGCACGCATGCCCGCGTGGGCGCGCCGGTCGAACCGCGCGCGGGCAGGCTGCCGGTGGTGCTGTTCGGTTCGGGGGACGGCGGGCCGCGCACGCTGGGCACCACCCTGGTCGAGGACCTGGCCTCGCGCGGCTACCTGGTCGTCACCGTCGACCACACCTACGAGGCCGACCAGGTGGAGTTTCCCGGCCGACGCCTGGTACGCGCCCTGCCGCTGCCCGCGAAGCTGACGCCGAAGGTCATCGCCAAGCTGCTGGCCGAACACGCGACGGCACGCCTGGCGGACATGCGCTACGTTCTGGACCGGGTGACCGCCCTGGCCCACGGCCGCCCCATCGGCGGCAGGCTACCCACGGGGATGCTCGGCGCACCCGACGCCTCGCGGGTCGGGGTACTGGGACAGTCGCTGGGCGGGTCGGTCGCCGCGCAACTGACTCGCGAGGACGCCCGCGTGGACGCGGGCGTCAACCTCGACGGCGCCTATGTCGGCCCGGTGGCCGCCCGGGGTGCGGCCAAGCCGTTCCTGCAACTGGCGGCCGAGACCCACACGCGTGACAGCGAGCCGAGCTGGAAGTCGTTCTGGCGGGCCTCGACCGGATGGAAGCGGGAGCTGCGCTTCAAGGGCGCGGCCCACGGCTCGTTCACCGACCTGCAGCCGCTGCTGCCGCAGATCGCGACCACACTCCCCAAGGTGCCGCTCGCGGACTACGTGGGCACGATCGACCCCGGTCGTTCGGTGGCGGCCCAGCGCGCCTACGTCGGGGCCTTCTTCGACCTGCACCTGCGAGGCAAGCCGACCCGCCTGTTCGAGGGCCCCGACACTCGCTTCCCCGAGGTCTCCCTCATCCCCTGAATCCACGGGTCCCGTCCACGCGGCCGGTTCCCCGGTCAGGCATCCCGGACGACGGCGCGGGGAAGTCACCTCTCCCGCATGCGCCCGAGCCCTGCCCCTGCGAAGAGGGCCCGAACGCCGGCCGTTCTCCAGCCGTGATCGGCACGACCGCGTCGGCTGCCGGCCTCGCCCGTCTCCTCTTTCCGGCGCGCCCGGTTCGCCGTCTCACCGGGCCGAGGCACGAAGAGCCGCCGCGATCCACGCGAAGAGCTCGGGACCCTCCTCGTCACCGGCGGGCGGCGTCCCGTTGATCACGGCCACCAGGGACAGGTACCTGCCGTGGGTCGCGTCGTAGCGGGCCTCCTCGTGGGAATCCTCGCGCCGGATCTCCTCGACGAGGAGGAAGGCCGTGGCCATTCGCTCCCGCGACTCGGCCGCGGTCTGCCCGCCGACGGCCTCGGCGGACGCGTTCGCCAGGCGAACGACCAGCTCCCGCGCTCGGGGAGAGTCCGCCGGCAGCCCGGAACGATACGCCTCCACGATCTCCTCCCCGACCTTCGCCCCCTCCTCGTGGATGAAGTCCCACACCGGTGCGGCGGCCATGCGCCGTCCGGGGAACGTGCCGTAGGTGTCCCGGAGATAGGAGCGGACCGCGTCACGGAACTCCTCGCCCCGCAGCAGGTCGGCCAGCTCGATCCAGGCTTCGAGCTGGGCGGCGGTGGGGTCCTCCGGCAGGCTCGGTCGCATCGTCCGCAACCGCTCGACGAAGCCGGGGGGTACGTCGAGATCCTCGCCGACCTCGTTCCAGAAGTCGTCGACGAGCCGCTCGCGCTCCTCGTCGGGCATCGAGACGAGTTTGTGCATCAAGGTCACCTGCGCGGCCGTTCCGCCCTGCTTGACCAGGGTTCTCAGCACGGCCCGCCTGGCCCGGAGGGCTCGCTCCTGACGCTCGACGAGCTCCAGGTGCGTCGCGAGGAGATCGTGCAGCGACGTCTCGCCGTCGAGCAGCCCGCGGATGTCGTCCAGGCCGGCGTCCAGGTCACGCAGGGTGCGGATGAGCTCCAGCCGGGCGATCGCCCGGACGTCGTACAGGCGGTAGCCCGCCTCGGTCACATCTGTGGGCGCGATGACCCCGGCGTCGGAGTAGTAGCGGATGGCGCTGACACTCAGACCGGTCCGGCGTGCCACGTCCCCGATCGGATACAGCTCGTTGTCGTCCATGCCGCCACTATGGTGTCTCAAGCGGCTTGAGACTCAAGTCCCCTCGCCACCGTCATGCGGCCGCACTCGACCTGTGGAATCCCCGCGCCGGACGCGTGGACGATCACGTTGAGGTTCCTGCCACGTAGGGTTACCAAGCATGGGCGTTCACACACCTGACACGTCGGCCTGCACGACGCGAAGAGGGCGACCGGCGTTCGTCGTGAACGTCGAGGTCTTCCTGGAGCGCGACGGCCGCTGGCTGCTCATCCGACGCGGGACGCGGGAGGCCCACGCTCCCGGTGCGCTGGCCGGTGTCGGCGGCAAGGTCGAACTCGACGGCGCCGGAGCCGACGTCCTGGAGGAGACCGCACGCCGGGAGGTGGCCGAGGAGATCGGCGTCGACGCGACGGACGTCGTGCTCACCTACGTGGAGAGCGCGTTCTTCACGACCGACGACGGCGACCCGGTGATCAACGTGGTCTTCCGCGCTGAGCTGCCGGCGCACGCTCGGCCCATCGCCGCCTCACCGCAGGAAGTGGCCGGACTCGTCTGGCTCACCGTCGCCGAGGCCGAAGCCGACGCGAACTGCCCGCCGTGGGTTCTGCGCGGCCTCCGACGCGCGGCGTCATAGAACGACCGCGACAGCGGCCGCGCTCCTTCTCCCGAACGGGGTCCTCTTCTCCCGAACGGGGTCCTCCGCGTCGACGCCAACGCCGTCACCACCGTGAAACCTCTGGCCGCGTTCGGCTTCCCCACCGCCTTCGTTGTGCGGGCGACCGGCCGGCAGCACCGTCGCGGTCAGCACGGCCACCGGGCTCACCGCTCCTGTCATGCCTCCCCTGAACGACCGCCGCCCTGGACCACCGTGCGCGGTGGGCTCACGGCTTCCTCGACGTCGCCTATCACCGTGACTCGGCCGCCGTCACCGGGATCGGGGTCGGGGATGATCGATTCCGGGTCGACGAGGTAGACCTCGCGTCCGTCCAGCGTGAGCCGACGCACGACCTCCAGCAGCATGCGCCGTGACACGTCGTCGATCGAGTGGACCATCGTGAGGTCCAAGGCCACCCTCGCCTCCGCGGGCGCGGTGTCCAGGACCTCTCGAACCACCCTCTCGGCTCCGGCGAAGCGGATCCCGCCCTGCAGCTGGAAGACCCGGATCGCGTCCGGTCCGCTGCCGACGACCTGGTTGGATCGCACCACCGCACGCGCGGCGGCCGGGACCTCCATCACGTGCAGCCCCATGTCGGAGGAGAATCGTTCGAACAGCGACACTCCTCGGACGCTGTTGCCGTGGGGATCCAGTCGCGGTGAGAACGTGGCGATGCCGATCTGGCCGGGGAGCGCGCCGATCAGGCCCCCGGCCACGCCGCTCTTCGCCGGAATGCCCACCTGGGTCGCCCAGTCACCGGCCGCGTCGTACATTCCGCAGGTGGCCATGACGCTCAGCACCTGGCGCACCACCGGCCCGCGTACCACCTGCTCACCGGTGAGAGGGTTCACCCCCCGGTTGGCCAGCGTCGCGGCCATGATGGCCAGGTCTCGGGCGGTGACGAGCACGGAGCACTGGCGGATGTAGCCGTCGACGACGGCTCTCGGGTCCTCGGTGAGGATGTCGTGGCTGCGGAGCATGTACGCGATGGCGAGGTTGCGGTGCGCGCTCTCCATCTCTGACGCGCACACCACCTCGTCCACCTTCAGCCGACGACCGGCGAAGGCCGAAAGGCCGTCGACCACGCGCTCCACACGCTCTGCCGGACTCAGGTCCTCCGAGCCGGCCATCGAGTGGGTCGTGATCGCGCCGGCGTTGATCATGGGATTGAGCGGGCGCCCGGTATCACTTTCGAGGGAGATCTCGTTGAACGCCTCTCCCGACGGCTCGACACCGACTTTGGCGAGCACGGGGTCGAATCCACGATCAGACAGGGCCAGCGCATACGTGAACGGCTTGGAGATCGACTGGATCGTGAACTCGACATCGATGTCACCGGCACCGTAGACCGCGCCGTCGACCATGGCGAAGACCGCGCCGAGGCGCTCGGGCTCCGCTGCCGCGAGCTCGGGAATGTACCCCGCCGGCTCTCCGGAGGTGTCCGACCTCACATCTTCGAGTACCTCGGCCAGATAGTCGGGAATGACCGACCGCATTCTTCCTCCTCCATACGGATGTGCGACCTCCGCGCCGTTACATCAGCGCCGCAGTCATCATCCTGCGGGTACCTTCCGGCATCCGTGGACGCCTCACCGGATCACAACGTCGACGCGTGATCGATCGGCTCTCATGACCCGCTCCGCGCGGCGCGCGTGACCACCGGTGCGATGCCGGCGAGTGCCGGTCGCGGAACACACCGCCGTTCGCGACGAAGCCCGGCTGAGCGGGGTTGGAACGTCTCCAGCCATGTGAACGACACTACGGCGCTCGTCACTCAGGTGCCCACCGCCGCGACCGTCACCGACCTCGGTGTCGCCGGGAAGGGCGGAGACGTGGTGGCGCGCAGCAGGAAGGTCTTCGCCGCCGCCGGCGACCGGATCGTGGTCGCGTCCACCGACGGCAAGGTCATCGACACGATCCCCGGCCTGTCCGGCGCTGCCGCCCTGGCCTCGCCGGAGAGCGGCAGGAAGGTGTACGCGGCCCCGCGGGATCTCGCACTCGCCGAGCACGGATCGGCGGCGCTGTCGGTGTTGGACGACACCCGCCGGTTCGACGCCTGGGACACGACAGCCCTGACTCAGGGCCGCGCCTGCGACAGCAGCGGATTCGGCAAGCACGGCCTCCCCACCGCCTTCGCCCACAGCCTTCGCCCACAGCCATCGCGACCTCACCGGCAGGGCTCACGTCGACATCGGCGCGAGGCCGGCGATCACGGCGACTGTTCGGCGGCTCATGCCTCCGACGTGGTCTGGGCGACCGCTTGGCGGCGCGGGGCGGCGAGGTCGTGGGCGGAGCGGGCCAGCCAGATCATGACCAGGACGCTCGAGACCACACCGAGTGGCTCGACAGCGATTCCCTCGTCCTGGAACGGCAGTGCCGCCAGTAACAGCAAGATGGGCACCACCAGGGCGGCGATGCCGTACGCGACGGTCGTCCTCCCCCAGCGGTCGTCGCCCGCCTGGGCTCGCAGGATCAGCACCGTCCAGGCCAGGCCGGCCAGGCCGCACACCATCTCCGCCCAATCCGAGACGGGTTGGCCGACGAGGTCCAGCACGCCGATCACGGTGAAACCGCCGTACCCCAGCACCCCCGCGCCCCGCGTGTACTCACGGTCGCGGCCCAGCACCCGCGCGAACAGCAGCACGACCACCCACATCACCGCAGAGTGGATCACCGTCGTATCCGCCCAGATCCACGACGCGGTGACCTGGAGCAGCCACATCGTGGCCACCGCGACGTAGAGCGCCACGCGCACCCGCAGGGTGTTCCGCTCCTGCTGGGGCGGCGGTCCCGCCGACGGCACGCGCAGGATCTGCCAGATCCCCCACGCCCAGGACATCCCGGCCAGGAGAAGGAAGAGCAGGTTCTGCCCCGTCGCCGCGACGCCCTCGGGTAGGGGCACGAACATCGTCAGCCACCACAACGGACCGAGGCCGTCGGATGCCAGGGCGACGACGACGGCGACCGTCAGCGCGGCACCGTACAGACCGGCGACGAGCAGGGCGGGCGGGGCCGAACGAAGACGACGTGACACGGGACGCTTCCTGGGGATTCGGGGGGATGGGAGCGAACGCCTCACCCTACAGTCGATCATGAGAAGTGGCATCGGGCGGAGAGCGTACGATCACGAGAATCCGTGAGTGCGTCCCACACTCGACCGTGCACCTGCTCCCCGAAGCCGGTCACGCCATCTTCGGCCAGGCCGAGCCGATCGCCGAGTTCCTGTGGGCCTGAGGTGAGGGTCAATCGTCTTTCAGCACACGATCGAGCGCCGCCCGGCCTGCGGGTCCCCATGTCGGCTTGCCGCCAGGAAGGCCCCGGTCTCCGTTCTGCCCCATGAGCATCAGGAAGAGGCTCTTCATGGCGGCCAGTCCGCGGGCGCGCCGAATCGTCGCCTCGTCCGCGTGCGCGTACGCGTCGAAGAACCGTGCGGCCGCGCCCGCGGGGAGCAGCACCCACGCGGCGCCGAGGTCCCACGCGGGATCACCGGCGAACAAGGCACCGAAGTCGATGATGCCCGAGAGCGTTCCGTCCGAGACGACGACGTTCGCGGGATGGAGGTCGCCGTGCACCCACACCGGCGGGCTCTCCCACTCGGGGGCCGCGACAGCGTCGGCCCAGACCGCCCGGACGGCGCGGACATCGCCGATGGCGTCGGGCTCAATGGCCTGCAAGAACTGCTCGAAACCACCCGTGCACCTCTTGGGGTGAGCGCCGAAGTCCGAACTGGCCGGGGCCTCGGCGGGCGCCTCCACATGGAGCGCCCTGAGGAAGCCCGCCAGCGTGTCGGCCGCGTCGGCGCTGCGGCTGATCGAGCCGTGGTCCAGCGGCTCGCCGGGAACCCACGTCATCACCGTCCACTGCTTGGGGAAACGCTCGGACGGCTCACCGAACCGCACCGGGGTCGGCACCGGGAGCGGCAGGCGCGGGGCCAGCACGGGTAGCCACCGCCGCTCCTTGAACTGAAGCTCCGGGGTAGGGTCCATGCGCTGCATGCGCACGGCCAACTCGTCCCCGAGGCGCCACATCTGGTTGCCCCAGCCGCCCGCCACCTCACGGATGGTCAGCCCCGCAAGGTCCGGATGCTGCTCCCGCAGCAGGTCGCGGACCAGGTCTGCGGTGATCTCGATCTCGGTGTCGGTCATGCGAAGCACGGTACCGGGGCAGGCGGAACGGCTCCCGCTCTCGTCGAATCATGCGGTGGGATCGGCTTCGGGGTCGGTAAGGCGTGGGTGGGGTCGTCGGCAGGAGATCGGCCGATTCATCGGGTGGGGTTCCCGGTGAACGATGCGGTGTGGTCGGTGACCCACCGCTGGAAGGTCCGCGCCGGCCTTCCGAGGAGGTCGGACACCGTCGAGGTGACGTACGCCGGGTGTCCCATCGTGGCGTTCCACGCCGCGAGGAGCATGTCCACGGCCGGACGTGAGGCTTCCGGGGTCTCGCGCCGGAACTCGTCGGGCGGCAGTTCCTCGAACGTCAGCCGGCGGCCCAGCACGTCTCCGATGACGCGTACCTGTTCGGCCTGGGTGAGTGACTCGGGGCCGGTCAGGACGTAGTCGCCGCCGGCGTGTCCGCCCTCGCGCAGGATCCGCGCGACGACCGCGGCCACGTCCCGATCGTCGACCGGGGCCGTCTCGGCCGCGCCGTACGGCCACCGGACCACGCCGTCGCCACGGATCGCGGCGGACCACCAGAACAGGGTGTTCGACGCGAACATCCCCGGCCGGACGATCGTCGCGTCGAGTCCGGTGGTCGCGACGAGTTCCTCGATCTCGGCGTGCAGCGCCGCCATCGGGTTCGGTTGCCGGAAGAACGGGTGCGGGGTCCGGTGCGGCGCGGACAGGTAGACGACCCGCTGCGCGTGGGCGGCCAGCCGGTCGACGACGGCCGCCGCGGTCTGCGGCGGGGCGGTCCAGACCAGGAAGATCGTGTCGACGGCGTGCAGCGCGGCGTCGAGCGATTCGGGCACCGTGAGATCGCCGGTGACGATCTCGACACCGGCGGGCAGCGTCGCCGCCGACTCGGAGCGGCGCACCAGGGCACGGACCGGCACGCCCGCGTCGGTCAGCAGGTCGACCACGGCGCGGCCGATGCGTCCCGTCGCCCCGGTGACGAGCACCGGAGGCCCTCCCGCGGGTGTCATGGCGGCCTCGCCGTCGTCGGGGTGCGGCCGGGTGTCTGTCTGTTCCATGGGCGCATCTTTTCGTTACCGAGTTAAAAACGCAACTTAGTAACAAATGTTACCCTGACGGAGTGAGCGAGCCGGTCGGGCTGCGGGCCCGCAAGAAGGTACGAACCCGGGACGCGATCGCCGAGGCGGCGATCGCGCTGTTCCTGGCGCACGGGTTCGACCAGGTGTCGGTGTCCGACATCGCCGCGACGGCCGAGGTGTCGAAACCGACGCTGTTCCGCTACTTCGCCACCAAGGAAGACCTGATCCTGCACCGCTTCGCCGACCACAACGGTGAGGCCGCACGCGTGGTCCGCGACCGACCCCCGGGTGTCGCGCCGATGGCGGCGCTGCACCGGCACTTCCTGGCCGGCCTCGATCGCTTCGAGCCGGTCACCGGCCTCAACGACCACCCCGAGGTGGTCGCGTTCCATCGGCTGGTGTTCACCACGCCAAGCCTGGCGGGACGGCTCCTGCAGTACATGCTCGACGACGAGGACGCGTTGGCCGCCGTCCTCGACCCGGGCGTCCGGGGCCGGCTGCAGGCCGCCCAGGTGATCGCGGTTCAACGCGTACTGGCCAGGACCAACTGGCAGAAGATCGCCGACGGGCGGACCGCACACGACGTGCGCCCCGAGGCGATCGCCGACGCCGACCATGCCTTCGCCGCCTTCGCCGCCTTCGCCCGGCTGTGCCGCACGACGGGCACCTCCTGACCCGCCGCGCCCGCGCACTCCGGCCGGCGCCGCCGAGCGTTGACACCACCGGGGCAGGCAGGTCCAATGCGGCGAGGATCGCCGAGCACGCCACAGTGATGGCCCTGGCCACTGCTGCCTACTTATCGCGATCTTCTTCTCGCTGCCGACCCGCCGCTACCACTGCCGATCACTGACGCCCCCGGCCGGCCCGCCGCCACCGCCCTCGACCGCCGACGCCTCCGTCCGGTGCGCTAGCGTCATCACATGCTGCGCCGATGGATGCTACCGATTTTCTTCCTGGCACTCGGACTCGCCGCAGCGGCCCGGCAGACCGCCCAGGGGTCCCCGGGCGCCGCCGTCGCACCGCTCCTGCTGTTCCTGCTGGGGGCCGTCCTGCTGTCCCCGCTGATGTTCCCGAAGTCCATCGGCGCGGCGGAAGCGCTACGCCGCAGCGAGGCCGACGGCCGCCCGATCGTCTACTGGCGCCCCGGCTGCCGCTTCTGCCTGCGGCTGCGCATCCGGCTCGGCCGCCACGCCTACCGGATGCACTGGGTCGACATCTGGCGCGATCCGGAAGGCGCCGCGGCGGTCCGGGCGGCCACCGGCGGCGACGAGACGGTGCCGACCGTGGTGGTGGCCGGCAAGCCGCACGTCAACCCCGATCCTCAATGGGTGCGCGCGCAACCGCCCTCCTGAGAGGTCGCGGCCGTCCGTTTCGACATGCCGCCTGACCTGGCGGCGCCTTCGGACTTCCCAGCCGGCCGCGAGATACCGGGACGTCGCCGAGGAGTCGCGTCAGCCGGTCGTCGAAAAACGGCGCGAGCCGCGCACTCGCACTCGCACTCGCCGAAATCAGCCGGTGACGGCGAGGTCGACCGAGTCGTACTGAATCGCTCCCGTCAGATCACCTTCCGGCGACCCGGCGCGATGACCCGATCGACGAGGTCTTCGACGAAGGCCCTGGACGGCGGCCGGGCCTGGAAGACGCCCCGGACGAGCACACCGCCCACCAGCAGGGCGAGGGACGACTCGACGTCCTCGGGCGGCAGGTGGGCGCGCAGGACCGCTTCCAGCGACCGGGTGCCCGCCTCGTAGAGCTGCTGACGCAGCTCGTCCACGACCGGATCGCTCCCGGAGCGCTCGAAAACACCTCCCAGGACGCGGTCGAGGTGCCCGTCCGCGAGGTCCTCGGCGAAGTCGGTCAGCCCGGCGATCAGGTCGGCCCGCAGGTCGCCGGTCGGCTCCGGGTGATCGACCGCGTCGCAGATCCGGCCGACCGAGGCCCGCACCAGGTCCAGGCGGGTCGGCCAGTGGGCGTAGACGGTCACCTTGGAGTAGCCGGATCGGCGTGCGACCTCGGCATGGGTCACCGCGTTCCACCCTTCCTCGAGGAAGAGCCGCGTCGCGGCCTCGACGACGTCGCGGCGCGTCCGCAGGACTCTGGGATCGATCCCCTCCGCTTCCCCCTGCTCCATGTCGAACGATCCTATCCGGCTTCCCACACCAAGAGATAACTTCTGAACACCTTGTACAGTACTTTCCAATGCGGCATATTAAGTGACCGGCGGCGCGCACCACAGCGCACCGCCTGCCGTCGACATCGGAAGAGGCGTCATGAGAACCACCACCCCGCGGAACCGTTCGAAAAAGCTCGACCTCGGCCTCTGGGCCGCCCAGGGCCTCCTGGCGCTCGCCTTCGCCGGTGGCGGCGTCTGGAAGCTGGTCACACCGAGAGCGCAGCTCGCCGAGATCTTCCCCTGGGTCGGGGAGACGCCTCCGGCGCTGCTCTACGCGACCTCCGCGTTCGACATCCTGGGCGGGATCGGCGTGCTGCTGCCCGCGCTCACCCGCGTCAAGCCGGGGCTGACCCCGCTGGCGGCGCTCGGCTGCGTCGCGCTCCAGGTGTCCGCGATCGTCTTCCACCTCTCGCGCGGGGAGACGGACGTGGCGTTCAACGTCGCGCTCCTCGCACTCGCGCTCTTCGTCGCCTGGGGCCGCCATCGCCTGGCCCCGATCGCCCCGCGCGGGTGACGGCGGCCGGTGTCCATCCGGAACCCTCGGCGTCGGAATGTGTCGTGCTTCGCCAAGAAAAGCGTGAGCGAACGCCAAGGATTGAGCGCGATCGGTGACGGCGAAGCCGGATAGGCCGTGTCCGTAAATCTTGTCACCGGGGTGTCCGACCGGTGAGAAGATCGGGGGTGCTCCGAACAGCGAAAGCAGTACTCGCCAGATTACCGGGACCGTTGCACGCACTCGCGCTGAAGCACCGTGAACTGCTGAAGTTCGCGGTGGTGGGCGGAACAGCGTTCCTGGCGGACAACGCGGTGTTCTATGGGCTGAAGCTGACCGTTCTGGAGCCGAAGCCGGTGACCGCGAAGGTCATCGCGGTGCTCGTGGCGACGATCGTGTCCTACGTGCTGAACCGTGAATGGTCGTTCCGGACCAGGGGCGGTCGCGAGCGCCGTCACGAGGCGGCGCTGTTCTTCCTGGTCAGTGGCGTCGGTCTGGTGCTCAGCTCCGTGCCGCTGTGGATCTCCCGATACGTGTTCCTGCTGGAGACCCCGGACGTGAGCCTGGTGACCCAGGAGATCGCCGACTTCGTGAGCGCGCAGGTCATCGGCACGCTGATCGCCATGGTCTTCCGTTTCTGGGCGTTCCGGAAGTGGGTCTTCCCCGACGAGGAGGCCCGGTCCGGCGACGTGCGACTGACTCCCACCCCCGATTCCACGGAAGAGGCGGCTTGACGACGGCGAATCCAGAAGCCGTCGCGGGGGTGTTCACGAGCAGGGACGACCCGCGGTCGAAGCGAGGCTTGAAAGATCGCCTCCCGCGCCGGCCATGATTCGTTTCCCGGACTCGGCCCGTGTGGCGGGTCCGCACAAGGATCATCGTCGGCTTGACTGCGATCTCCGCCCGCCGGATGGTACGGTCTCGGCATGCGGACGATTTTCTTGTTCCTTGGCTGGTGGCGCCCCTGACGGGCGGCACCGTTCATCCGCGTACCTGACAACGCGGCCGCCCGGTTCGGGCGGCCGTTTCGTGTGTTCGCACCTCGGTGGCCCGGCCAGGGCGGCCTCCCGATTCCGAGGGAGCCAAACCGATGCCACGACGACTCACCGGCTTCACCCCGTCCGGCGACCTGCATCTGGGCAACTACATCGGCGCGATCGCCCCGATAGTCGCCAAGCAGGCCGTCACGGACACGGTGGTGTTCATCTCCGACCTGCACTCCCTGACTCTGGAGCATGATCCGGCCGAGGTGCGGCGGCGGACGCTGGAGTTCGCGACCATCCTGCTGGCCGCGGGCGCCGACCCCGACGCGTCTTTGTTCCTGGTCCAGTCGCACGTCCCCGAGCACGCCGAACTGCACTACCTGCTGGAATGCACCACCGGGTACGGCGAGGCCCAGCGCATGATCCAGTTCAAGGAGAAGTCCGGCCGTCAGAACCAGGTCCGGATGTCACTGCTGACCTATCCGATCCTGATGGCCGCCGACATCCTGCTGTACGACACCGACGAGGTGCCGGTCGGCGAGGACCAGAGCCAGCACGTGGAGCTGGCCCGCGACGTCGCCCAGCGGTTCAACACCCGCTACGGCCCCACCTTCACCGTCCCCCGGGCGGTCAACCCGCCGGTCGCCGCCCGCATCATGGACCTGACGTCACCCGGCGACAAGATGAGCAAGTCGGCCCCCTCGGCGGCGGGGGTGCTTCGGCTGCTCGACGAGCCGAACGTCCTGCGGCGCAAGGTGATGCGTGCGGTCACCGACACCGACACCGTGGTGAGCTACGACCCGGAACACAAACCGGGAGTATCCAACCTGCTCGCCATCCTGGCCGCCTGCACCGGCGACGAGCCTCAGCGGCTGGCCGGGCGGTTCGACCGGTACGGCGAGCTGAAGGAAGCGGTCGCCGACGCGGTGGTGGCCACCCTCACCCCTCTCCGGGACCGCTACCTGCGACTGGCCGAGGATCCGCGGCATGTCCAGGCGGTGCTGCGGGCCGGTGCCGACCGTGCCCGCGGACCGGCCGGCGCGAAGGTACGCCAGGCCAAGGCGGCGATCGGTCTGCTCCCCGGATGAGCCGGTGAGTGCGGGGATCCGGCCGTCCGCGTAGCCGACGACGCCCCGGGCGGGAGGCCGTCGTGATGCGCCGTCGCCGGCCGGGCCGTCCAGCCGGCCGCCGCGGCGTCGCACCCGGCGACCGGTCTCCTGCCATGGCCCCGGCGGAGGTCGCGGTACGGGGCAAGGGCTGGGCGCAAGACAACATGGGCGCTGTCCAGCACCACCGTCGTCGGAAGGCCGAAGTTCGGGTCATGGGTGTAGGAACGCGTTGAAGCGTCCGGGGGTGAGGTCTTGCCACCCCATTCTGCGTGCGATTCTGCGGAGCTCGCGTTTGTAGGCACGGACCTCGACGTAGGTGGCGTGCCGGTCGCTGCCTACGAATCTGATGCCACCCGAGAGGTCGGGGCTTTCCGACTCCACGATGTGTCGGAACGATCTGATGCGATCGGGGTTCGATCGGGTGTCGGCCAGATGCTCGGCGATGAGGTGGGCGATCCGGTCGAACAGCGTGTACGCGCTTGAGTTCACCTCGATATAGCTGATTCCGAACAGCCCCGGCCGACGAGCGAACGCGTTGAGGAACATCTTGGGTCTACCTCCCGCCCATTCCATGTAATCCGGTGGGAGGTAGGGGATCGACATGTTGTAGCCGGTGGCGAACAGGACGAGGTCGACCTCCTCGCGGCTGCCATCGGTGAAGAGGACGTCCTTGCCGTCGAATCGGGAGATGCCGGGTTTCGCGGTGATGTCGCCGTGCTGCAGGTAGTGGAGGAGCTGCGTGTTGATGAGCGGGTGTGACTCGAAGAGCTTATGATCCGGGCGCGGCAGTCCCCACCGGCGGACGTCGCCGATCATGATCGGCGAGACGGTCCTGTAGAGCAGGCGTTCAACCCAGATCGGCAGGTGTTCGGATGTGTCCGACGGTTTGCCCATGATGTGTTTGGGGATGAAGTGATACCCGCGGCGGGTGCTGATGAACGCCTTGTCGGCGTGTGCCGCCGCATCACATGCGATATCGGCGCCCGAGTTCCCGAGGCCGACGACGAGGACGCGCCTGCCCTCGAACTCCCGGGGATCCGTGTAGGTCACGGAGTGGCGCGTCTCCCCGATGAAGGCGCCGGAGACCTCAGGCACCTTCGGGTCCCATGTCACGCCCGTGCAACAGATGATGGCTGCCGCCTGGATGCGGTCGCTGTCGGTCGTGACCGTCCACTCGCCGGTGGCGTCGTTCTGCGTCACGGTTGTGACGCAGGTGTTGAATCGGATCCGGTCGCGAAGCCGGTACGCGTCGGCGAAGGATCGCGTGTAGTCGAGGATCTCGGCACGGTTCGGGTAGTCGCCGAACGTCTGCGGCATCGGATGATCAAAGAAGCCGGATTTGTCTCGCGATGAGATGAAATGCGCGGATTTGTACATCGGAGTCCCCGGATTGTCGAGATCCCAGATCCCGCCGACGTCGGTGTGACGTTCGAGCTGGACATAGGGGATCTCGCGTGCCAGGAGAGCGCGGGCGGCGGCGAGCCCCGCGGGGCCCGCGCCGATGATGACCACAGGTAGGTCTGTCGTGGGAATCGGCGTGGGGGTCGTCATGCTCTTCCTCGGTTGTCGCGGGAGCGCTTTGGGGGCGGTTACGCGGCGGTCGTGCCCGCTCGGAGCCATGCCGTGGCGTTGCCGGGGATACGTCTGTCAGTGGTCACCGGTTGGGTGCTGATCAGTACGCTCCCCTCGGGAAGGTGAATCGGATCGTGGCTGAAGTTCGTGATCGACGTCCATCCGTTGGCGCGCCGAAACGCGATGATGTCCTCGCCGAGGTCGATCCACTCGATCGACTCGTCACACTGCAGATCCCGCCTGAGGCGCAGCGCGGTGCGATACAGCGACAAGGTCGAATCGGGGGCGGCGGTCTGCGCCTGGACGGAGAGCGCACCGAACCACTCGGGCTGCGGCAGATGTGAGGTCTGCTCGCCGAAGCCGAACGACGGTCCTTGGGTAATCCACGGAAGCGGGACTCGGCAGCCGTCTCGGGTGATGGCGACGCCGTCCTCAAGGCGCGCCATCGGGTCCTGCCATTGGCCTGGCGGGATGTCCGTCACCTCGGGCAGGCCGAGCTCCTCGCCTTGATAGAGATAGGCACTGCCGGGCAGGGCGAGAGAGAGCAGTGTCGCGGCGTTGGCGCGCCGCAGACCGAGAGCGACGGTGTCCGGGGTCGAGGTGGGGATGAGTCGGGGATCGGCACCATCGGGGAGGGCGAGGCGGCTCGCGTGTCGCACGACGTCGTGGTTCGAGAAAACCCATGTGCTCGAGCTGCCGGATCGGGCGGCCAGATCAAGATTGTGCTGGACGATCGCCCTGACCGCGGGTGCACCCCACGGCGCCGTGAGCAGGTCGAAGTTGAATGCCTGGCCGAGGCCGGTGGCACTGGCGTAGCGAACGCGCCGGTGAGGCTTCACCCACGCCTCGGCGACGGCGAACAAGGGCGGGTCGGACATGCGGGACGGTCTCGCCTGATCTGCCGCGGGTGTGGGATGGGACGACATGCGCTGCTCCAGTCGGCCAGAGCGCCGCAGGGGGCGGCAGCTGGTAGAGACGGTAACACGAAAATATCCGAGTGGACAATTTCAAGCCAAGTCTCGCCGACCACATGCGAAAGCACGAAGAAACCCCGCATCCCCCCTCGAAGGGATGTGGGGTTTCCGGTCACTCTCCGGCGGTGTCGGCCTTGCCTGGAGGGGCGAGAAGCCGGCCGAGGACGCTCATGCCGGCCGACATGTCCACGCTCCGGTCGAGCAGCCACTGCGTGGACAAGCCGTCGCTCGCGGCGACGATGACGGCGGCAATCGTCTCAAGGGGGATGTCGTCGCGAACGACGCCGGCGGCGCGTCCGGCGATGAGGAGTGCGGTGACGTCACCGCGCAGACCGTTATAGCGATCGATGAAGTACGCACGCGAGTAGGTGTTCTCCCGCTCGAGCGCCCGGGCGATCATCGCGTTGTAGAGCGCCATCATCCCGGGCTGACGCAAGCTGAACTCGGCCATGGCGGCGGCGAACACGGCGGGGTTCTCGCTGCTCTCGTTGGCCAGTTGCTCGCGCGCCCGGGCATCGGCCTGCCGCAGAACTTCGAGAAACAGCTCCTCGCGTGAACCAAAGTGATGGCGGAGCACGGGGTGGGTCACCCCCAGCGAGTCCGCGATCGACCGCAGCGATGTTCGATCCGAACCCAGCTCGTGAAAGACATCGAGCGCCTTGTCGACGATCTCCTGCTTCCGGCGCGCGCTCTTCGCGTACGGGCCCCGATCGGACTGCTTCGTCACGTTCTCCTCATTCCTTCCGGTTTTCCCAGGTGGGGCATGCCCAGCCCTCCGTCGCCACACTCGGTCCATCGTATTCCGCGAGCACATCCAAAAATATCCAACTGGATATTTTGTGCTACGGTTCTCCCACTTGGCACTGGACCTTCATGGGACCTCCGAAGTCCACCGACCCGGGAGTCGGATACATGAGACCGAAACAGGCACCAGCGCGCTTGCGAGACCTCACCGCGACAGTCGCGGCGAGCGAGGACGTCGAACTGCTCCATGCTCCAGCCCTCTCGTAGATCCACGACGTCTGCTCGGAGGGTCCGTGGGTGCCGAGGTACACGCTCCCCGGGTTCCCGGGGCAGTGGGGTCCGATGCCCTGTCACCCGACTGCGGAGGCCCACCGCGCCATCGCGGCGGAGCTCGACTCACAGCTATGAGCACGGAAAGAGGAAGAATGCGTTGTCTGGTAACGGGTGCCACGGGTTTCTTGGGCAGCAACCTCGTACGAAGTCTCGTCGCGAGCGGGCACGAGGTGGTGGCGACGGGGGCGCCGGGATCGACGACGCGCTACTTGGAGGACCTGCCCATCCGTGTGGAGTCGGCCGATCTGCTCAACCCTGCTGCGCTTCCCGCACTGGTGGCGGAGCAGGACTGGGTCTTCCACGTGGCCGGCGACACCTCGACCTGGAGTCGTCTTGCCGCGCGCAGGCGCAGGGTCAACATCGACGCCACGGCAATGCTGGCCGACGCGAGCGTGGCCGCCGGAGTGAAACGCTTCGTCCATACGAGCACCCTCGACGTCCACGGGTACAACCGCGACGGCTCCCCCCTTGCGGAGCGCCCCGGCGACCGGTCGTTCTTCGGGATCGGATACGACTATGCCGACACCAAGGCGGAGGGAGAGCGACAAGCCCTGGCCCGTATCCCGAGGGGACTCAACGTGGTGGTCGTCTACCCGGGCTTCATGATCGGGCCATACGACCACACGCTTCAGCTCGGCCGAGTCGTCCGCGACCTCCAGGCAGGTAAGCTCACGTTCGCGCCGGCCGGTACTTCGTCATTCTGCGACGTGCGAGCCGTCGCCGACGGCATGGTCGCGGCTGCGGAGCGGGGCCGTACCGGCGTCGGATACAACCTCACCGGCGAGAACCGCACGTACCTCGACATGTTCAGCCGCATCGCCGAGCTCGTCGGCGCGCCTCGCGGCCCCATCAGGGTGCCTCGCGCGGTGCTGTTCACCTACGGCACGGTCGCGCAGTTCGCCGCTGGTTTCACGAAGCGGGCACCGGACATGGATCCCGGGATGGCCGCGTACCTGTCCTCTCCGCAAGCGTCGGACTGGAGCGCCGCGCGCACCGAGCTCGACTACCACCCCGGTGACCTCGACGCGGCGATCCGCGACGCCGCCGCATGGTACGACGAGCACATGCCGGTCGTGCGCTGATGATGGCGCCGATCGAGGCGGCCATGTGGAACTCCTCGTGTTGGGGATAATCGCCACCGTCCTGGGGACGGGGGTGCTCGCTTTCATCCGCGGGGTGCGCTGAGCCGACCGGGCTACGACCCCGACTCCGAGCTGTGCGGCAGGAGCGTCGCGATGTCGCGGCCCGCTCGGCGGGAGAAAGTCTCCGGCGGCGCCTTCCGAAGCAGCATGTCGGTCAGGATCCGGTCGACGAGACCAGCAGCAGAAGCACGATCAGCTCCAACTCGACGGTGGGATGCCGTCCCAACCGGCTCAGTCCCTGCACGATGAGTCGCCGCGTGTCCGCCTCGGTGCGCGCGCGGATCTCGAGCCGGCGCCGACCCCGTGCGCTGTCGCGGAGGGTGACCGGCAGCGCCTCCGGCAAGGCGAGTTGCCAACCCCGGCCGGTTGCGCCGAGGAGGAGCACCACCATCCACATCGCTGCCATCGACGAGTGGCTGTGAACCCACTTCCACAACACACCATAGGAGGAGAACCTCATGTCCGCACTGCTCTATCGCCTCGGCCGATGGTCCTTTCATGCCCGCAGAACGGTCGTGGGACTGTGGGTGCTCGCGCTGGCCGCACTCATCGTCGGATCGTCCGGATTCGCGCGTCCGTTAGTCGAGGGCTACAAGATCCCCGGCACGGAAGCACAGCGGGCGATGGACGACCTGGCCGTGTCGTTCCCGGAGGCGAGCGGTTCATCGGCGCAGATGATCGTTGTCGTACCGCCCGGGCAACGTGCGGACGATGCGCTTGTCCAGCGGCAGATCGCGGACGCGGTCGCTGCGATCGAGAGCGTTCAGGGCGTGGCGTCTGTCTCCGACCCGTTCGCCGCGGGACATCTGTCGGGCGACGGTCGCGCTGTTCTCGTCCCGGTGCAGTTCTCTCAGGCGAGCGCTGATATCGCCGATGCCACGTTGGCGAGCATCGTCGATGTCGGCGAGCGGACGGAGCGCGCGCTGAACGACGGCTCGCGAGTCGCCGTTGGCGGCGAAGCCCTGGGCGCGGTAGAGCTCCCGCACGATTCGGCGGGCGAGATTTTCGGCCTTGCGTTGGCCTTCCTCGTCCTCCTCGCGACCTTCGGGTCGTTCGTCGCTGCCGGTCTTCCGCTGCTCGCTGCGGCCATCGGCGTCGGCGTGAGCTTGACCGCCATCGAGGTCGCCACGGCACTGGTGGATGTGTCGTCGACGGCGCCGGTGCTTGCGATGATGCTTGGCCTCGCCGTAGGGATCGACTACGCGTTGTTCGTTCTCTTCCGGCACATGCGACACCTGCGAGATGGCATGGGGGCCGCGGAGTCGATCGCCCGCGCCGTCGCGACCGCGGGATCGGCCGTCGTGTTCGCGGGCCTCACCGTCGTCATCGCGCTGGTCGGCCTCGTCATCGTGGACATCCCGTTCCTGACGGCGATGGGTTTCGCGGCGGCGGCGGCCGTCGGAATCGCCGTGGTGGCGGCTCTGACGCTCGCGCCGGCGCTCATGGGTTTCGCGTCGCCCCTGCTTGCCCGCGGACTCGCTCGCCGTCGCCTCCGCATCGAGCGACGCGCCGCCTCGCGGCGGCGAGCGCACCGGCCGGACCCGGGAGTCATGCCGCACGCGAGCGTCTCCGGGAGGTTCTTCGGGGGATGGGTGCGACTCGCCACCGCACGGCCCCGCACGACCGTCGCTCTCGTCATCGCATCGGTCGGCCTCATCAGCATCCCGGCGCTGGATCTGAAGCTGGGGCTTCCGGATGCCGGCAGCGAGCCCGTGACCTCTCCCGTGCGCGAGACCTACGACCTGATCACCGAGCACTTCGGGCCCGGATTCAACGGCCCCCTCCTTCTCACCGGCCCGATCGCGGCGAACACGGATCCGATCGAGGTCATGGCCGACATCGCGAAGAAGGTCGGCGAGCTGGAGGGCGTCACCGACGTGCCCTTGGCCGTGCCCAACGCCGACGGCACGGCCGGCCTGATCACGGTCATCCCGGCGAGCGCACCGGAATCCGAGGACACGAAACTCCTCGTCCGATCTCTCCGCGCCCTCGCCGTCGAGATCGAGTCCGGGCACGGTGTCGACCTCTCCGTCACCGGGTACACGGCTGCCGGGATCGACGTGTCCGCCCTGCTCGCCGATGCGCTCCTGCCGTACATCGCGTTCATCGTCATCCTGTCCCTCATCCTCATGACCATGGTGTTCCGTTCGATCTGGGTGCCCGTCAAAGCGACCGTGGGCTTCCTCTTCACCATCGGGTCCGCGTTCGGCGCGGTATCGCTGGTGTACTCCTGGGGCTGGTTCGCGGAACCTCTCGGAGTCGAGCAGACGGGACCGGTGATCACCTTCATGCCGATCATCGCGCTGGGCGTCCTGTTCGGGCTGGCCATGGACTACGAGGTCTTCCTCGTCTCGGCGATGAAAGAGGAGCACGCCCACGGCACGGGTGCGCAGGCAGCGATCACGCACGGATTCCTCCGCTCGGCACCGATCGTCACCGCGGCAGCACTGATCATGTTCGCCGTCTTCGCGACGTTCATCCCCGGCGCGGATGCGACGATCAAGCCGATCGCGCTGGCACTCGCCGTGGGCGTGTTCGTCGACGCGTTCGTCGTGCGTATGACCTTCGTGCCCGCGGTGATGAAACTCCTCGGCGAGAACGCATGGCGAATGCCGAAGTGGCTCGAGTCGCGACTGCCGTCATTCGATGTCGAAGGGGAAGGGCTCGACCGTCGCCTGGCAGACGTTGCCCAGACGCCCGCGCCTTCGGGCGAGACCACGGTCACCGAGGTCTCCGACCAAGCGCGGACCTGACGGAAGAAGCTCAAGGCGGACGCGGCCGAACTCGTGGCGCGAAACGACAGGCTCCGCCAGGACCGGCGCTACCTCACCCCCCACCTGGCAGGACGCCTACAGGACGTCGGTCGTGACCACCCTTGACTCCGACGTAACGTCAGAGTCTCTCCTGGTCGTATGCCCCTCGAACAGGACCTGTTCGTCGTCTCCCATCTCGCGTCGCAACGGCGGAGTACGGCTCCACGGTCCTGGCCGGGGTCGGCGTCGCCGGAGCCTCGTGCTGCCGGCTGTGATCGTCTCACGCGCCTGGAATCAAAGGAGCCGTCCGAATGCTCAGCAGTGAGCTCGCCGAACTGGCCGGCGTCACCGTCCGCACGTTGCGCCACTACCACCAGATCGGGCTGCTGCCCGAGCCACCACGCTCGGCCGGGGGATACCGGAACTACGACGTCGGCCACCTCGTCCGGCTCCTGCGCATCACGAGAATGACCGCTCTCGGCGTACCGCTGTCCGCACTGCCCGCGGTGCTGGACGATCCGGCGGCCGCAGAAGAGCTGCTCGACGAGCTCGATCGCCAAGCCGCCGCCGACATCGAACGGCTCACTGCCCGCCGGGTCGGCATCGCCGCGCTGCGCCGCAGCGGCGCCCCACCCGACCTGCCGCCGGAGCTTTCGGCATGGCGTTCTGCCCCGGCGGCCGGGATACCGGCGGACATGGCCCGCTACGAGCACGAACAGCTCATCCTGCTCGGACACCTGCTCGGCAACGACGGCCCGGCAGGAGCCGCCGCCCTGTTCGGCACGGCGAATGACGTCATGGCCACATCCGCGCCGCTGACGGCGCGCTTCTACGCCCTCGCCCCTGACACCCCGGACGACGAGGTCGCATCGTTGATCGACGAGCTGGTCGCACACCTCAAGCCGGTGATGGCGCGACTGGCCGTTCTGTCCCCGCTCGACGCGCAGGCCTTGGCGCTGATAGACGAACTGAACGAACTGACTCTCAGGCCCGTGCAGCACCGTGTTCTGCGCCGGGTACAGCAGCGGCTGGCCCGGCCCGACGTTCGTCAACTCGGACAGCAACATCGAGCTGTACCGCACGCTTGAGCGCTTCCTGGCCCGGCACCTGGGCGGACGGTCTTCGGCCACGTCCTGATCCCTGATTCACGGCGGGCGGGGCGACGGCAGCACGCCGCCTCGCCCAGGACGATCCGAAGACGGCGGGGTCGCATCCCGGTGTCGGCACAGCCCGATCGGCATCGCCGGTCCAGGAGCATCTGCACGGGGGCAAAACCGGCCGAAACGGTGCGTGTCGCGGGGCTCTCCCCCAAGGCCGGTGTCCGGGCCAAGGGGAAGCTCACAGCGGGCTCGCAGACTTTTCGCTGACTCTGATTCATGAGGGTCCAGCGGAAGTCAAACCCCCATTTTGTGGGCTGTCGTGCGTCTGTGACGATCGCTGATACGCAAATGGCCGCTCTGCTCGCTCCCATTGAGCTCCACTTTCTACAGCGGAGAAACGGGGAAGAGGTCGAGTCCCCCGCGCTCGGGTCGATGACCTGATCGTGATCGCCTCAACAGGGCCAGGTGGACGCACTCACTATGTACGAGGTGTCCTTCGACTCCGGGTCGAACCAGACTTCGAGACTGACCTCTGCACCCATGGGCTCCTCCTTGACCACGCACCTCGGCTCAGCAGCGGGGTCCCCACCGGAGGAGAGCTTCCAGCCGTTACGCAGAGCGAGGTCCCGATAGAAGGACTCGATGTTCTCTCGCGAGCCGTGCTGCCCTGAAGTGCGATAGAAACGGCTGATGGTGGCATGGTGGTCGTCGGTGTCGGTGCAATCACGGTCACGCTCTCCGTCCGAGGTGACACCAGCAGGGGCGGCGTCCAGGATGTCGAACGGCGCCAAGGCGGCTTCGATGCTGTCGTAGTACCTGCCGCAGGCTCTCCGGTGCTCCCCGATCCCGAAGATCAGGGGAGCAGCGGCGAGACCGGCCATCACCAGGAAAACCGCGACCGCCATCAACAACCAGCCGAGCACCCTTTTCATGATCGAGACCATAGTGCCCTCAGCAATGTCGCACGATGGGCCTTTTAATCCCAGGCGGCGGTCTGTCCGGTCACATCATGATCGCGGGTGCGGTGTTCGCCCAATGGCGCAACGAAGCTCCTGACAGACGGGCTGGTGAGAACGAAATGGCGCAGCGAAAAAGCCCGGCTCCATGATCAGGAGCCGAGCCTTTCGATCTTGTGGGGCGTTCACGAGTACGGCTGAGCTGCGCGAATCCGAGGGCTCGATGATCGCTTCCCGAACACGCAATGATCGTTTCCCAGTGCTTACAGTCCACCGAGGAACTGATCGACTATCGGCTCGCCAGGGGCCCCGCTCCGGCGAGCCCGGCGCAGGACTCTCGGGCGGAGTAGGCCCTGCTTAAGCTGCCGTCCTCCGTTTCCAGCTGCTTGTCACGCCCACGCCGGCCTTGGTGCCCGGTCAAGCGTGCCGTCGATACGTGCACTGGACGACGTCATCGAGATCGAGGAGCGGAGACCAGATGTGGTCAGTTGAGCGGTGCGTAGCCGAGAATGTGGTCGCGAAGCAGAGCCCCCGCGTCGGGGTCCCCGCGTTCGAACGCCGCCATGAGCGGCTCGTGGTCGGCGGCGTTCTCGCAAGGCCGCATCCGGAACAGCCGTATCGACAGGTGCGTCCACACCTCGATGCCGAGTGACTCCCACACCGCCAGGAGCACGTCATTGCCCGAGGCTTTGACGATCTCGCGGTGGAACGCGACGCCGTGGCGTACCTGGTCGACCAAGGAGGAGGCGGCCGCGGCCTGCTGCAGGCCGGCGAGGTGGACCCGCAGCGCCTCGACGGGCGGATAACGCAGCCGCACGGCCGTCTCCTCCAGGCCCGCCCGCACCTCGTAGATCTCGCGCAGGTCGGTCGCGGTGAGCCGGCGGATCCGTGCGCCCTTGTGCGGCGACGACTCGACGAGCCGGAGCGCTTCCAGCTCGCGCAGCGCCTCGCGCACCGGAGCCTGGCTGACGCCCAGCTCCGCCGCCATGCGCCGCTCCACCACGCGGTCACCGGGCCCCCATCGGCCGCTGATCAGGCCGTCGAGTACGGCCTGCCGGATCTGATCACGGAGCGGGAGCCGCATGACAGGTTTCATGGGTCCCATGATGGCAGATGTAAACACCCGATGATCGATCATAGGGTGTTTAATGGTGGCATGGAGAAGGACATTGACCCGCAGGAGACTGCGGAATGGCTGGAATCGCTGGAGGCGGTCCGCCGGGCGGCAGGCCCCGAACGGGCCGAGTACCTGCTGAAGCGGCTGGCCACGAGCAGCCGCTACATCAACACCGTGCCGACGTCGGAGGAGCCCGGCTACCCCGGTGACCTCGAACTGGAGGAGCGGATCGCGGCCTACGACCGGTGGAACGCGGCGGCGATGATCACCAGGGGCAGCCGGCTCGGCCTCGGTGGCCATCTGGCCACCTATGCCTCGGCCGCCTGGCTGTACGAGGTCGGGTTCAACCATTTCTTCCACGGTGGTCATGACCAGGTCTACTTCCAGGGCCACGCGTCCCCGGGCATCTACGCCCGCGCGTTCCTGGAGGGACGGCTGACCGAGGGCCAGCTCGACCTGTTCCGGCGCGAGCCCGAGGGCGGGCTGCCGTCGTACCCGCACCCGCGGAGCATGCGCGGGTTCTGGCAGTTCCCCACGGTGTCCATGGGCCTCGGGCCGCTCAACGCGATCTACCAGGCCAGGTTCAACCGCTACCTGCACAACCGCGGCATCAAGGACACCTCGCTCAGCCACGTATGGGCCTTCCTCGGCGACGGCGAGATGGACGAGCCGGAGTCCACGGCGGCCATCACCCTGGCCGCCCGCGAAGGGCTGGACAACCTGACCTTCGTGATCAATTGCAATCTGCAGCGGCTCGACGGGCCGGTGCGCGGCAACACCCGCATCGTGCAGGAGCTCGAAGGCGTCTTCAGGGGCGCGGGCTGGCACGTCGTCAAGGCACTGTGGGGTGCCGAATGGGACGGGCTGCTCGGTTCGGACGAGCTGGTGTCCCGGCTGGGCGAGATGCCGGACGGGCAGTTCCAGACCTTCGCCACCTCGACCGGGGCCTACATCAGGCAACATCTGTTCCACGGGCTGGACGTGCCGTACTCCGATGAGGACCTGCGGCGCATCGTCGGCGGCTCACGGGCCGGCCACGAGCCGCGCAAGGTGCACGCCGCCTACCGCCGGGCCCTCGACCACCACGGCGCGCCGACGGTGATCCTCGTACAGACCGTCAAGGGGTGGACCCTCGGGGCCGGCGTGGAGGCGCGCAACGCCAACCACCAGATGAAGAAACTCACCCAGGACGAGTTCCGGGCGCTACGCGACCGGCTCGGACTGCCGGTGCCGGACGAGGCACTCGACGCGGACCTGCCGCCGTACCTGCACCCCGGGCCCGACTCGCCCGAGGTCCGCTACGTGGCCGAGCGCCGCCGTGCCCTGGGCGGACCCATCCCCAGCCGAACCGTCTCCCACCAGCCGCTGCCGGCGCCGGCCGAGCGGCCGTTCCAGTCCCTGGAGAAGGGGTCCAAGCAGCCGGTGGCCACCACGATGGCCTTCGTCCGACTGGTCAAGGACCTCATGAAGGAGCCGGAGACCGGGCGCCGCTGGGTGCCCATCGTGCCCGACGAGGCCAGGACCTTCGGCATGGAGTCGCTGTTCCCCACCGCCAGGATCTACTCTCCGCTGGGCCAGCGTTACGAGTCGGTCGACCGGGATCTGCTGCTGTCCTACCAGGAGGCGGTCGACGGCCAGCTCCTGATCGAGGGCATCACCGAGGCGGGATCGATGGCGTCGTTCACGGCCGCCGCCTCCAGCTACGCCACCCACGGCGAGGCCATGATCCCGTTCTACATCTTCTACTCGATGTTCGGCTGGCAGCGGACCGGCGACCAGATGTGGGCGCTGGCCGACCAGCTCGGCCGCGGATTCCTGATCGGCGCCACCGCGGGACGGACCACGATGACCGGCGAAGGGCTGCAGCATGCCGACGGGCACTCCCAGCTGCTCGCCTCCGCCAACCCCGCGTGTCTGGCCTACGACCCCGCCTTCGGCTACGAGGTCGCGGAGATCGTGCGCGAAGGGCTCCGGCGCATGTACGGGCCCGACGACGAGGACGTCTTCTACTACCTCACCCTCTACAACGAGCCGCTTCCCCAGCCCGCGATGCCCGAGGGCGTGCGCGAGGGCATCCTCAAGGGCATCTACCGCTACTCCTCCGGCGGCGGCCAGGCCCACCTGCTCGCCAGCGGCACCGCGATCCACTGGGCACTGGCCGCGCAGCGGCTGCTCCAGGAGGAGCACGGCGTGGGAGTCGACGTCTGGTCGGTCACCTCGTGGAGCGAACTGCGCCGCGACGCGATGACCTCCACCGGAGTGCCCTACCTCCGGCAGGCCCTGGTCGGGACCGAGGGCCCGGTGATCGCGGTCAGCGACTGGATGCGCGCCGTGCCGGATCAGATCAGCCCGTGGATCGACCGGCCGTGGACCTCCCTCGGCACCGACGGGTTCGGCCTCTCCGGCACCCGGGAGTCCGTACGCGAGCACTTCGGCGTTGACCCACGTTCGATCGCCGACGCCGTACTCAAGTCCGTCAAGGAGACCGGCCGGAGATGACCGGCCCGGCTTCGCCACCGCTGCGGCCGAGCTGTCCGGGTGTCGTCCACCCTCGCGCGGACGACACCGGCATCATCCGGAGTTGTTGCCCCGTTCCCGCAGGTCAGCAGCAGATGATCTCGTCGGGCATGTAAGACACGTTGCATGAGCACTCGTCCAAACGCGTCTCGGCCGAAACGGTCGCCATCGCAAATGACCACCAGGAGCATGTGGTCCAGGAAGTGTTTCGGTTGAAACGTTTCCTGGACACCTGTTCGAGGAACTGACAAGGCCGTGACGATCGCCGGCGGTGGCCAGGCTCCCGTGCAGGCTGGGGCGATCGCCGCCGCAGGCATCCTTCGTCGGCCCACGGCATCGAGCCCGATGGATGCGGGGGGAACCTCAATTCGACCACGCGCGTACCCAGCGGCGCGTTGACGACCGGCCGCATAGAGGCCGTTCATGCGGTAGCGGTCGGGCAGGTCGACGGCCAACCGATCGCCCTCACCGGCGGCTATGACAAGATCGTGCGGGTGTGGGACCTGACCACGCATGAACTCCTCGGCGAACTGGCGAACCTGGAACCGACCCCATCGACCCCATCGCCCCCGTAGCCGCGGTCGGCCAGGTGAACGATCAACCGATCGCCGTCACCGATGACGGCATCGTGCGGAGGTGGGACTTGAGTTCCTACACCTGACGAGGCGGCCGCCACACAGCTGAGCCAAAAACCTGACTCCGTTCGCTGCCTGGACGGCGCCTCCCCAACCCATAGTCACTCAGTTGGTCACCCAGCAACGCAGAAGGCCACTCCCGATCTCTCGGAAGTGGCCTCTGACCTGGTGGAGATGAGGGGATTCGAACCCCTGCCCCCTTCGATGCGAACCCCGGTGGGGCGTACCGCTCCTGGTCGCCGGATGCCATCCGGTGCCGTCAGGTGCCGCGACAGCGACGTCCGTTGATCTCTGCTGCGCTCCTGTATCGACGGGTTCGCTGACTTTTCGCTGACTCCGCCATAGCGCCGCCCAGCTGTGCCCATCGGTTCTCCAGCATTAAGATCTGTCGCGATGACAACTTCCGCTTTGTCGGGCGCGCGGTGGCTGTTGCTGGACGATTACACCAGTGAGGTAGACGTCATGCCGGGCGTCTGCCACGACATCGACGGGCTCTTCGTGGACCTTGAGCCCGTCCCCCCACCCGAGATCTTCAGTCTGCTCGGCTGCGATCCGGCGGGTCCGCTGCTGAAGGCGCTGCGGCATACAGGGACCGAGCGGGCGTGGCTGCCCAGCATCGCCCTCGTTCCCGTCCACCGACCGCAGCAACGGCCCGCCACGTGCCGACAGCATGAGCATGGGTGTACGTGCGATGAAGAGCTCATCGACATCACCGTGGTCAACCAACGCCCGTCGGCAACGCGGGCGGGCCTGGTGGACCTCGACTTACGCGGATACATACGACTGCTTCCGGAATGGGGATTGCCAGAAGAGAAGCCTGATGTGACGGGCTTCCGCCTGGCTGCGCTTGATAACGAGGAGCTCGGCGAGTGCCTGGATGTCGCCGGAGTCTTCCGCAAGCGCCCCACTACGCCCGTTCGGCCGGTGACGCTGATCGGCTTCCGTCCCAAAGCACCGCTGCCGGGGATTGTCGAGGGACGCAGGATCACAGCGTCCGTCGTGGCCATCCAACGCGACGGACGCATCGCCGGAGGGGCCGGGGTGCTGTCGGCCACCGTCGTCTCGGTCTGCCCGTCGAGGTCAGGCGACGGCCTGCTGGACATCGCCCTCGACGACGGGATGGAAGAACCACTGCCGAGGGGCGCCCGCGAAATCTTCCAGATGTGGTACGACGGCGGCCCTGCCGAGCCCAACCTGTGGGCACGCTACGACCGGCTGATGCGGCACGAATGGCCCGGCTTGGCAGCCAGTCACCGTCTTCAGGACCTGCCTGACAAACCGGCTGGAACGACCTATCACCTCGACGGCCGTTTCGTCACCGACATCGACGCCTTCTACTGCGCCATCGGCGAGGCGATCAACGGTCCCGGCGGCTACTTCGGCTGGAACCTCAGCACCCTCGACGACTGTCTCGACCACGGATGGGGCGCCGCCGGCCCGTTCCAGCTGGTCTGGCACCATTCCGACGTGGCCCGCCGGTTTCTCATCCCTGGTTATGACCGGCCGGACCACCGCCTGCTCGACTGGGGGCCGAGCGTCGAATTGAACGACCTCCTGGAGATCTTTTCCGAGCACGACATCGAGGTCGAGCTCCGCTGACTCAACACTGGCCGCCTCTTGTCGTTCGAGCCGACATGCCCTCACCACCGTCCGCCATGCGCGATGAGTCGCCATCAGTGCCAACAGGGCAGAACGAAGATCAAAGGTTGAAGCCGAGTTAAGAGCCCAGACTCACACCTGTTGTCGACGAGCAGATCTCGACCACGCTCAACCGCTACACGCACGCCTCACGCGACCGCAACAACAGGGCTCGCGCGGTATTCGCTGACTTCTCCCTGGCCTCCTCCCAAAGGTCCTCTCCATGGATCAACAATCGTCCGTTGACGAATCAGCCACATAGCCCGAACACGGTGAAGCCCGATTCCACGAGCTGGAGTCGGGTCTTTCGGCCTCTCGCCCCATAAAGGGCTATGACGGCGAAAAGAAGCACCACATGGGCGCGTTCCGTCTCTGGCTTCCCTCACAATGATCATGTGATCGATTACTACCGCAGCTTCTTCGAGCAGCATCAGTGGCTGGAGGACGGACTCTCCTGGACCGTCGTGCAACCCCTCAACGAAGAGATCACTGTGGACGACCTCCTGCGACGACTGAACGGCGGCCTCGCCCCCGAGCAGCGCGTCATGGAGTATCCCCGAGAAGAGGCCGGGGATGAGAACCGCCCCGTCCTCCTCGTCTCCAGGGGAGAGGGAACCTGGGGTTTCCTCGAACTCGCCTACGGCTTCGGCCTGTCCGACCGCGTCCTCACCGCACTCAGCGCGGAGTCACGCGTGTGGATGGTGACCTGGCACTTCAACGGGGGTTACACGATCCTCCACGCGGCCAGCGGCGAGATCAGAGCGCGGATGCGCAACTTTCTCTCCGCCCAGTACGCCGTTGAGGAAGGCGATCCAACTATCCTGGCCGGCTTCCGTACCATGCTCGACGGCCTCGACCCGGAGGACTACTCCGGCAAGCGCAGCGCGGCGTTCGCCTTCATCGAGGCGGCCACCGGCCTGGGCTTCGAGAGCGACTGGCCGGATGTGGTGGACGTCCCCGTCGTCATCCTCGACAACCCTGGTGCCTGACCCAGTCACAGGCCGATTTCCTCGTCACGGTGGGGCGGCTCACCCGCTCCGAGAACGTCCGCTGACTTTTCGCTGACTCCAGCCTCGGAGTCCTCAGCGGACACCGCACCGCGCGATCGCGGCCACCAACGACCTGCACATCACCTGAACAGCGAAAAGGTCCGACTCCATGACTGGAACCGGACCTTTCGATCTTGTGGGGTGTCCACGAGTGTGCGTGACCTGGTCGGATCAGGGGCCTTGGAAGATCGCTTCCCGTATGGAAAGTGATCGTTTCCCGAATGTGTCGGGGCGGGTAGGAGTTGCCGTAGTCCTCGCCGAGAATCGGGTGGATATGAGCGGTCCCCTGCCGACTCCTCCGGGCACCTCTGCCGACCTGGAAGAACGGGAAATCAAGGGGGGCGCGCGGCGCCCCCTCTACGCGCCCCCGCGCACCCCCTTTCTGGCCGGTCGTTCGGGGCACAGAACTGTGCGAGAACTACAGCTTGCCCATTGCGGGACTACGCGCAGCGCGGCCTCGGCCGCGGCTCGCCGGGTCCGCCCGTGGGTCAGCGCCTCGCGTACGGCGTCGGCCCGCGCGCGAGCGGTGGCCAACTCGGTACGCGTGGCCTCCATCTGAGCGGCCAGTTCCTCGCGCACCTGGGGCGCCTTGGCGTCGGCCTGCTCGGTCCGGGCTCGTTCGACGGCGAGTTGGCCGGCCGCCTTCTGGCGGGCGGCGCTCACCGACCGACACGCCGCCATCGCCCAGGACACGGCCGCGGCCGCGATCGCCGCCAGCGAGCAGGCCGTGAACGCGGCCACTACGAGGCAACAGCGCGCCGAGGGGTCCGCACGCGCGGCCCGGTGTACCGTCGGCGAACCTCCCCACGCGGGAAGTTGAGGCGAGGAACCGATGGCCGTGATCTTGCTCTGTGGCTTCCCTTGAAGGCTTTGAGTCACTGGCGCGTGGCGGTGTAACAACGGATCTTGACCGTGATCCAGGGCGTCCGCCGATGCCGGTCCGCGGTGGCCTCGATGGTTGCGCCGAGCACGGACGCACTGCTCGTCGGTGAAATGGGTATCGGCCAGGCGCGGATTACGGCCGGCGGGTGATCCCTTATTGCGGACTGACCGAGGCGCCGTGAAACCATCAGAAAACGCTCATAAAAACAGCTGTCCCCCTTGTATGGTATCGGCCGCGCCCGATACGGAAAAAGGTCAAGCCATATTTCTGATGACAGTCGGAACAACAAGGATCGCGAGTCAATGATGCGGAAATCGCAGCCGCACTGAAAATCGGCACAAAATACCGAAACCGTCTGTTGTTATTTGCCACGCAATGTGATGTCTTAGTTGATGGTTCGTGTTGGGCAGGCGGTATCGGTGGGATGTGCATCGCTGTCGCCTAAGACGCGCCTCGGTCCTACGCACAGAGGGAGTCGAACTGGGGAGTGGCACCTGTCTGCCCAGGTGATGGGGCAGAAGCTCTACAGCGCCGCCGGGCACGGGTGGCACACGTCGGCTCACGGCGCCGGCGTGTGACTTCCGAGTCGTCGCTGCGCGCACGTCTTTGACGGGCGCACACATCCAATTCTTTCGCGTGCGTGTTTCGCGCACGCATTCAATCCGGTCGCATCGTGTTTTGTTTTGTGGTGCGCGGATGTCTTCACGTGTTCCTCGGGCGTCAATGGTCAGGAGTTTTCTTCGTGCACGACAAAAACCTGGTGAAGGTCTACAAGGACCGTCAGTACACCTCCACGACGATGGTCCGCCACGACGGCATGGTCGTCGCCTTCGCGGTGGGGGCCGACCGGCATGTCTACTACAGTGTGCTGAGCCTGGACCAGGCCGATCGGGCGCGGGGAGCGCTGGATGCGGCCTACTGGAACAACGATCCGGGGCTGCTGCCCTTCCCTACCGAGATGGTCGAGGTGAGCGCGGAGGCGCCGCTGACGGCGGTCATGCCGACGGTGAAGAGGCGCGGCTCGGTGGAGGCGTCGTTCTCGGAGAAGTTACTGCCGGGAGAAGACGATCCGTTCCTGTCGACGACGGCTCGGCTGACCTCTACCTTCCCCCTCCAGGTGCTCTCAGACGGCCGGCACATCCTGGTGTTTCGCCAGTCGGTCGCCTCGGGCGATGCGGGGTCGGTGTACAAGACGAGCGCAGGCTCGTGGTCGGGGGATGCGACGCGCAAGGACTACACCCTGGTCGGCGGGGCCAAGATCGCCGCCGCGGACTCCGCGTTGCTGTGCGACCGGTTCGTGCTGGTCGGCGCCGAACTCAAACCGGTCGTGGAGGCGCGCTACCAGCGCAGTCGCAGCCGGATCGCTCCCGCCTCCGGTGGAGACACCCTCGGCACCCGCGACATGGAGGGGCGGCTGTTTTACGAGCCGACCCTGAAGCTGTCGTTCGCGGGCAAGCTCAGCGGCGGGATGTTCTCGGTGCTGTCGCTGCCGACCGCGATCTCGGGGTTCTCGCGCTGGCAGGTCTTCACCGCCGACGACGCCGGCCTCCTGCACAGCTACAACCTGGAACAAAGCCCCGAGGGGTTGTTCAACGTCGCCGGCACCCAGCTCTACACCAGCCCCGACCCCAAATTCGCCAGCTCAGTGCTGGAGCGGGCGCCGGGCATCGATTCGCACACCGGGAAACTGCTGGTGCCGGTGCGCCCACCGCAGAACCGGGGAGGCACCGCGCTGCGATTCGACAACACGGCCAGCGCCCCGGTCATCGCGGGGAAGATCGCCACGGCGGTGACCGCCGGGCCGTACACGATGGAGGCCTGGATCAAGCCCGCCACCGCCACCACCACCGGCCTCATCGTGGGCCGCACCGACACCACCGGCACGGCCACCCCGGCCTATCTGAGCCTGAAGGCCGACGGCAAGCTGCTGTTCGGCCACGGCTCGCAGACCCTCACCTCCACCTCGGCGGTGGCGATGGGCACCTACTCGCACGTGGCGGCGGTCTTCGACGGATCACAGCTGCAACTGTTCCTCAACGGCGTGGCCGCAGGGACCCTGGCCACGACCGTGAAGGTCGAGGTCACCTCCCAGCTCCTGGTCGGCAAACGGGTCGTCTCCGGCCCGGCGGCGGCCGATCCCTTCAACGGCCACATCGACGAGGTACGGATCTGGACGATTGCCCGCGCGAATTTCTCGGCGCGCGGGCAACGGCCGACCGGCACCGAGGCCGGACTGTATGCCTACTTCCCCTTCGACGAGGGCACCGGCACCACGGTGTATGACCGCGGTGTCAACAAATTCGAGGGCACCTTCGCCACCGGCCCGGTGTGGACCGATTCGGACGCACCGTTGTTCGACGGCCCCGGGGTGAGCCACCAGTCGTTCTCGATCACCGGGCGCAAGGTGGTCTGCGGCCTGACCGCGACCTTGTACTACCAGCAGCACCCGGCGGTGACGGGATATGACCACACGCCGTCGCCGCAGAAGGGCCAAGCGCGGGTCTTGCTGGCCTTCGCCACCTCCGGGCCGCCACCGACGGGTGAGCCGACCGGCCGCTCCTACCTGGCGACCCTGGACTTCGCCCTGTCGACGGAGGGGAAGCTGGCCACGGCGCCGGCAGTGATCGATCTGACCTGGATCGGTACGGCCGACCCCACCAAGGACAGCGACAAGCTGCGGGCCGCCCAGGAAGCCGTCACCGCGGCCCGCGGCCAGCTCTACAACGACCAGGCGCTGGTAGCGCGTATCCCAGCCACCCTGGCGCGGTTGGGGCAGCTTGACGACGAGCTCCACGGCGGCATTTACAGCATGAACGCCCAAAGCAAAGTCGCCGGTCCTGCCGGTAATCGGGGTCGGGAAGTGAAGGCGAGAGTAGAGGCCGAGGCGGCAATCCTGCTACCCGAGTACGTGAAACAACTCGAGGCCAAAACACGGCTCGGGGCGGACAAAGCGGCCTTGGAAACGGCGCTCAACACCCAGGCCACGCTGAGCGGAGGGCTGCTCGGCGCGGCCGAGGCGGTCTTGTCGATGCCGAAGGTGTGCATCGACCGCTCGGGCCTGACCGTGCTGGGCGCCTTGTTGTCGGTCGCCTGGACAACTCACGCCCCCGCGCTGCTGGATGTCTCCACCGGTGAGGTGGCGCTGTACTTCCGTGGCGGGGATGGCCAGTTCTTCGCCGTCTACTACGCAACCACCATCTCCCCGGCCGTCAAGGAGATCACCGTGACGGGCGGCACGTTGCGCCTGTCGGGCCGCGACGTGGCGATGAAGCTGGCCGACTTCGACGTGAAGATGACCGGGACCGGGACCGGGACCTGCAAGGTGGAGGTGAGCCGGGGGACGACGGTTGAGACGTTCCCCTCGGTCCCCGATCGGGCCGATCTGCTGGCCGCGGTGCTGAACGGCTCGGCACGAGGATCGACCCTGGGAACGGTCCTGTCGGTCCAGGACAAGACCGTGACGCTGACCGAACCGCTGACAACCACCCTGGTGGCGGGCTCGGCCATCATGGTGGGCGAGGACAGCTACACCGTCGCAGGCGGGCAGTCGGGGTCGGCGCAGATCACTCTGTCCACCGCCCCCTCCACCGCCGGTACGGGCGCCAGGGTCCGCATCGCGGCCTATGACTACACGCTGGCTTCGTGCAACGTGGCCGGCATGTCGCTGGCTCACGGCTCGCTGCTGGTCAGCGCCTACGCCGGGTCTCTCACCGCGTCGGTGCCCGCCGGCACTGCGTCCAATCTCAGCGAACCGCTGGGGCCGCGCTGGCACGGTGACGCGCCGGGACGGGCGTTCTCCTTCGACAACGCCCAAAAGCACCATCTGGAACTGACGAGTACGGCGAACATCTCCGCCCTGGCCGCGGCCGGGAACCTGACGCTTGAGGCCTGGGCCAAGCCGACGTTCGTCGACGGCTTGGACACCATCTTGCACACCGATGTCGGCGACACCTGGTACGCGCTGGGTGTGGAGCACGGCACCCGGACCAACGGCGAGTCCGGCTACGTCATCAACGCGAACATCAACACGCAGGCCTTCCGCAGCTCCGAGGTGTTCCCCCTGGCCGAATGGGCGCATCTGGCGGTGTCGTTCGAGCAGGACTGGGCGATCCAGATGGACGGCACCGGCCATCTGAACGCCGGTGGCGCGGGCGGCCTGGACCTCGTGGACGACCTGACCATCGAGGCGTTCATCAAACTCGACTCCATCGGCGCCAAGCAGGGACTGGTCGGCAAGGGCACGTTCGGCGCCGGCAACCACACCGCGGTTCCCTACTGCCTGTATGTGGACACCGACGGTCGCCTCGCCTTCACCTTCGAGCCCGGCTCCGGCTCGGAGGCGGCGAAGATCTACAAGTCGACGACGGCCCTGACGGCGGGCACTTTCAACAAAGTCGCCGTCACCCGAAAGAACCCGACGGGTACGACGACCGAGGTGGAGATCTGCTTCTTCATCAACGGCAAGAAGGTCGGCGACTCGCAGTGGTACGGCGGCACCAAGCCCGTGGGCAACGACTCGCCGATCGAGCTGGGCCGGATGATGGAGGGCAAGACGGCCTCCGGCCTGAAGGGCGCGCTGTCGGAGGTGCGGATCTGGAACGTCGCCAGGAACAACACCCAGATCGGCGCGCCGATCACCGCCAAGGCCTCCGGCCTGGCCGCCTGGTGGACCTTCCCCGAGAGCAAGGGGTCTCAGACCGAGGACCTGTGCGGCACCTACCCGGCCACGCTGCACGCGGTGAGTCGTGTCCGCACCCCCGACCCCGACGGAAACCGGTTCACCTTCTACCGCAACGGCAGCACCGTCCCCTCGGAGAAGACGGCCTCGACGACGTCGAGCGTGGTGCGGCCCACCTCCGTGCGCTCGGTGGTGGCTGATGGGTTCACCGGCGACCTGGACGAGATCCGGGCCTGGCGCACCGCGCGTACCCAGGAACAGATCCTGGACAACATGTTCGGCCGCGTCCGCGGCGACCGCCAGGACCTGCTGGCCTACTACCCCTTCGACGCCGATGACACCGTGACCGGGGCGGCGGTGAAGGACGCCGGCTTGAGCGGTCATCACCTGACCCAGTCGAGTCCGGCTCCCAAGATCGTGCTGTCCACCGCGCCGATCTCCACCGACACCGCTCAGATCCGCTCCGCGTTGACCGGTATCCGCACCGCCTTCCACACCTCGATCGCAGCCACCCCGGCCGCCACCGAGTACGGCGACATCCAGCGCCTCACCGACGACTCGCTCATCGGGGTACTGAAACGGGCCTATACCTACCTGCAGACCGACAAGTCCTGGGCACTGATCACCGGGTACAAGGTCGGCGAGCTGACCACCACCTGGGTGGGCCAGGCCCAGTTCGACCCGCAACTGATCGGCTACATCGAAGGCGCTCCACCGATCCCGTCAGAAAACCTCATCGCCGGCACCGCCGGCGACTACGCCGGAGCCTCCTCGATCGCCTTCGTCCAGGCCGACACCGTCGTCAACGCCTTGTCCTCGAACAAGCACCACAGCATCGACACGTCGGTGAAGGCCAAGTTCGACACGATGTACAACGACGACACCTGGGTCGTGGCCGCTCCGCTCGGCGCCGGCACCGCCAAACCCGCCGCATCCACGACCGTGGAGTGGGGGCTCAACGTCGAGCTCAAGTACGCCAACACCTGGAACAACGAGACCAAGGTCTCCCAAGGCACCAACACCACCCGCACCAGCAAGGTCACCCTCAGCGGCGGCTGGGAGGACCCCGACCCGGCCAAACAGGTCAACCCCACCGCCGGGCGGCGCTGGGTGCCGGCCAACACCGGATTCGCCGTGGTGCAGTCCGAGACCGCCGACCTGTTCGCGCTGCGCCTGGCCCACAGCGGCGCCCTGGTGGCCTACCGGATGCTGCCCAGCCCCGACATCCCCCGTGACTGGAACCTGATTCCCTTCCCGATCAACCCCCGCTACACCAAGCAGGGCACCCTGGACGGCGTCGTCGGCTACGCCAAGGACGCGACGAGTAAGGAGCTGAAGCCCTTCGCCGACCCGGACTTCCCCAACGCGGCCAGCGACGGCGTGCGCGGTGAGTTCAGCTACTTCCGGCCGGTGGAGGCCTACCGGATCAAGAAGCGGATCCAGCGCGAGCAGCAGCAACTGCAGGGCTTCTACGAATCGGTGTCCACCGAGACCCACGCCCCCGACCCCACCCACGGCCAGGCGGCCAAGGTGCTGAACGGGATGATGGGCGGCACCGGCGCCGAGATCACTCAAGGCGGCAACCCCGAAAAGGGGCGATCAGCCATCCGGGAGGCCTCGCGCCGCAACATCGTCAACACCTACGTGTGGACCGCCGCCGGCGGGTTCTTCGCCGAGACCACCGGCACCACCGATCAGGTCACCGAGACCACGACCGGCTCTTACACCTTCAACGCCGCCATCGGCGGCTCCTTCACCTTCGGCGGCGAAATAGCGGGCTTGGGCGTCAAGTTCGGCATGGAGTCCGCCACCGGCACCGGTTACAGCATCACCCGCAGCAAGTCCAAGGACTCCACCCGCACCTTCAGCCTGGACGTCAGCTGCACCCCCGGCGCCCAGCTGCAAAAACACAACGGCGACACGCCGCTGTTCGACGCCGACAACAAGCCGATCCTGGTGCCCGGCCGCGTCGACGCCTACCGCTTCATGAGCCTCTACCTCGACACCAGCACCGACAACTTCGAGGACTTCTACGGCAAGGTCATCGACCCCGAATGGCTGGACCGCGGCAAGGACCCCAACGCGCTGGCCCTCAAGCGCGCCCAGCAATCTGATCGCAAACCCCCCTGCTGGCGCATCATGCACCGGGTCACCTTCATCAGCCGCGTCCAGGACACCGCCACCACCACCCCCTCGCTGGCCCAAGCCATGGGCGCCCTCGGCATCACCAGCGATTATGAGCTCATCGGTCGCCTGCAGCCTCACCTGGCCGGCGCCACCGGCGACTTCACCGCGTTGAGCGCGGCAGCAAAAACCGCTCTGGCCACCCACTTCGCCCGCCTGGCCCCCTACGCCGAGACCATCGTGGGCCGCCTGGCGGCCTACTACAACCTCCCCCCCGACACCCTCATCATCACGCCCACCGCACCGAAACCCCAAAGCACCCTCACCACCACCACCAAGTCCATCACCAAGGGGACGAACCTCACCGTCCACTACTCCACCCCGACCGGCACCGTCAGCGCCAAAAACTGGATCGGCCTGTATCCGGTCGACAAGAAGCCCTCAGAGATCGAGGCCCTCGAATGGGCGTACGCCCCCAATGCTGAGGGCACCGTCGCCATTCCCACCACCAAACTGCCCGGCCTGGGAACTTACGCGGCCTGGTACCTCCACGACAACGGCTACACCGCCCTGACGGGCGTCCTCATGTTCACCGTGACATGACCCATCGCCACTGACGAGCCACCTGCGGCGCCGGGCAACCTCGCCCGGCGCCGCAGGACCGATTCGTTCCACCCTGCTCGCATCTGGCGCCCCCGCTCACCGAGCTGCCCAGAGTCACTGACTGAGTTCGGACGTTTGTACGGTTTCTTGCCCGTCTTCAAGTCGTTGCGGTCGGACGACCGTCCCCGGTCCACTTCGCCGGAAGCAGCAAGCCCATCGGCGCCGGATTCGGCAACCCCCGCAGCACGACCTCGCCGCCGTCAACGTCCCTCTCCGGCAAGGTGCCGGCGTGGACGACCAACAGCTCGTCGTGGGTTCCGGTGGCGATCGTGCGGCCGCCCTGGCGCATGGCCACGCGGTCGGCGGTGCGAATGACGGACAGGCGGTGGGTGATGACCAGGGTGGTTCGGCCTTCCCTGACCTGCGGGCGGCGAAAAGGATCTTGCAGGCGGTAGTGACTGCCAGTGCTTCGCCATTTACAGCGTTTGAGCTTCCCCCCGCAGGACGGACACCCAGCCCGGAGCCGGCATCACCATGCCCAGCAACGCGAACTCCGACCGCCACCAGCGCTCTGACATCACCCGGGCCTTCCTGGACCCCTGCTCCGCAGCTTCCAAACCAGGGCGAACCCGATTCGGAAACCCCTGAAACAACAAGATCCCGCCTGATCGCGATGATCAGACGGGATCCCGTCAACCTCAGTCCAGCCGTTTCAAGAACGGCCCCTTGTGGAGATGAGGGGATTCGAACCCCTGACCCCTTCGATGCGAAGCCAAGTCATCCGGCCTGAGTCCTGGCCTTTGCGCTACTTAAGCTGCGGGGACGGTCCTTCGTCGTCCGTGATCGTCCAGCCTCGTCCGTCGCCGTTGTCACCCAGTTGGTCACTCAGTTCTTCGCGGGTCGACTCCCCCGGTGCGCCACGAAGCTCCCGCGCTGAAGCAGCTTGATGGCACGTCCCTCGTGACGGATCATCCGCTCACGCGTTCGCCCACCGGGCCGGAGTAACCGAGTTGCGAGGTCTCGGCCGGGACCACGATGTCGGCGACCTCGACCGGCCGTCCATCGGCGAGATAGGTCCGCTGGATCGTCAGCACGATGGACCCCGGCGAGATGCCGAGGCGCTTGGCCTCTCCTGGAAGAGCGGCGCGTGCGCTGACGTCCTCAACCCAGTCATCGACGATCACACCGATCTCGGCCATCCGGTGCGTCACCCCGTGGCCGGCCAACGGTCCGTCTTCCGGCATCGCCACGATCGTGCCTCTGGTCAACTGCAACGGCTCGTAGGAATCCGACAGCATCCAGACCTGACCAGCGGCCCGGAAGACGTACCGGGTGTGCATGACGTCATCGCGGTCATCCTCGGGCTCGTCGAGAGCGAGCCGGGCACGCACTTCCGGCGACGCGCGCACCGTGGCGGACTCGTACTCCCAGCTTCCGGCCATCGCCTGCTCAAGCATGCTCGCGGCGAACGGTGAGCCGGCCTTCCGCTCTCGGTGCCAGGAGCGGGGAATCCTCCGGACCGGTGGCCGCTCCCTCACGAAGGTGCCCGCACCGGGGCGGGAGATGACATGCCCTTCCTGGGCGAGCTGGCGGATCGCCTCACGGATGACGCCTTCGGCTACGCCGTGTTCGGCGGCCAGGTCCTGGCGTGCGGGCAGGCGGGTTCCGGCAGGTAGTTCGCCGGTGACGATTTGCCGCCGTATGAGCGCGACGAGCTGAAGGTACCTGGGCTGATCCACTTCACCAGGTTGACATCCGGATATCCGGCTTGCAAGCTGGACATCCGACTAGCGAGCCGGATAGCCGGATCGCTCTTCTCCTGGTGGTGATCATGTCGACCTACTCACAGGATTACGCGCCGTTGCCCGGCAGCGTCGACGCAGCCGTACAGCACGCTCGCACCATCGCCAAGCAGCACCAGCCTGACCGCATCGATGACGCCGAACAGGTGGTGCGCGCCATGGTCTCCGACTCCCTCACCCGCACCGAACAGGGCAGCGCCATCCGCCTCGTCACGACCATCGCCCCGAACTGCATCCGCTTCGAGGTTCGTGACCCGAATACGCCAAAGCCGGGTACCCCCAGACACTCGAACGTATGGCAGTTGGTGTCCGCGCTCGCTGACCGGTACGGATCTCGCAGTACCCGAGATGACCACATGTCGTGGGCTGAGCTGTACGTCCGACAGGTGGCACCCGTATGACCCTCGTGCTGCCTGACCCGAGTCTGCCGATCGACGACGCCGAGTGGCTGAAGATCCTCACCGAAGCCTTTCCGGCCTGGAGCTTCTGGCACAGTCCCGCCGGCTACTGGAGAGGCACCCACCACCAAGAGCTGACAGAGGAGCAAGCCGTCCCCGACTCCCCGTTCCGGCGCACCGTGGAGGCCGAGACCGCGCGAGAGCTGGCAACCGAGCTCGCCAGGCAGGAGATCCTTCGGGGAACCTCGGCATGAGCTCCGATTTCGGTACGCCTCACGCGGTCTGCGACCACTGCGGCTACGACCTTGAGCGGAAGTCCGCGCTGGACGGGATCGTCTATCTGAACTGGCGCCTGGATCCGAAGCTCGATCGAGTCGCCTGCACGGCCAGCCCAAGCAAGAGGCACGCACCCCGCCATAAGACCTCCGTGAGCACTCGCCGAAGGGACAGCAAGCTTCCATGATCCCCCGGCTGCCGGTGCTTATTGAGGCGGCGGCAGCCGGGCCAGACCCCCGCGGGCGAGTGTGCGCAGGCGCTCACTCGTGGGGTCCGTGGTCCCGCTCCGACCTGGAGGGGAGAGCCATCCCGAAGAGTGGGACGGCATGGGGCGGGACCACCCACCTCGTCCGGCAGGCAGCGCACCCCCTCGCACCGCCGGACCCCGGGCCCTCGCCCTCCTTCCCCAATCAGGCGAGGGCCCACCCGCACACCGACGGGCGCGTTACCCGTCCCGCCCTCGCCCTCCCCTTATGAGGCGAGGGCTTCTGTCGCTCATCGGAGACCAGATGCTTCCTCGCATGTCCGTCTTAGACCGCCTCTGCTTGTGCTTCCGCCGAACGAAGATCCGCTTACGTCTCCGCAAAGCCAGACGGGCCGATGCGGCCATCGAGGAGTTGATGCAGGAGATCGGCCGAGATCCGGCGAAGGCCATGAAGGCGCTGCGGAAGCGCTTCCCGGACGCCGACGACACTTGATACAGAAGAAGCCTCTATCCGGCTGAGGGACCCTTACTTCTCTGCCGTAACAGCCTCCTGGCAGGCGGCCCACCCCGTCATCCGATGGCAAGGACCGACGAAGTCGGTTCGCGGCAGTCGATCGCCCCAGCGATCAACGGCGAGTTCCGAAGTGAGCGATCGGCACGACCTCAAGCGTTCTGATGCGTCTCATGCGACGACAAAGAGACGGCGCGCACCTGCGGAAACGAAATACGGCTCCCGAGGTTGGGCTTGGGTCGTTCAACTTGGCCACCTTCGTATGCCAGGCCACAGAAGGCCCTTCCTTGATCAGAGATACGGCGAGCCCACTCCTTGAGAGCACCATCTGTCAGGCTTCGCTGTCAAAAATCGGAACGGTCACTTTGGAAGTGAACCCTCAGAGTGTCCGCTAAAATGACCTTCTTTAGGAACGGATCAACTTCTATCTTCGGCGGACCTTGTGGACCAGAGTGCGGGCGACTCCATTCTAGAGTACCTCGATCTTGCCCTAAAGCACCTGGGAAGCGCGAGCGGGGATCTTGATATACCAGACCCGATAGCTCATGCAGATCTGCGGGCTCGCTGGTCTTCATATAGGGAGAACTTGGCTCGCAAGGTAATGAGTAACGACTACGCTCCCGCTCATGTGGAGATTGTAGATCTCCCTAAGGATGAAATATCTGTTCGCCCTCTTGCTCGATTACGCCCAGAGCATCGCCTTGTTTATGACGCAGCGGTTTTTGCTGCAGCAAATAGTATCGAATCTGCAATCCCGCGCGGGGTCTATAGCTACAGATGGTGGAAAAAACAGCAGCGTCTAGTCGGCCCCGGCAAGATGTGGATCACGATGCAAAGAGTTGCTAAATCTCTACACCAAAAGAAACCCTCTCTTCTGTTGGCTCGCACTGATGTCGCTGCCTTTTATGAGCACATTGAGGTCGATCAATTAATAGAGGATCTAAGTGGACTTAATGTTCCAGCATGGTCAATCGAGGTACTCGAAACTTTCTTGCGAGCTTTCAATGGCTTGAGTCATGCATGGGGCCTACCACAAGGCCCTGACTCTTCAGGAATCCTGGCGAATCTATACCTCATCCCCCTTGATATGGAACTTGCACGAAGAGGGTATCGCCATTTCCGATACTCGGATGACATGTATATTTTCGCTAATGACTGGATTGCACTTCGCGAGATAATCGTAGAGGCAAATAAGCTGCTGCGATATCGACACCTTAACTTGGCGGGCAACAAGACAAAAATTATTAAAAGCCGTGATGTCCCTAATGAGTTCGAAGATAGCGAGAAGGATGCCATCAGCTATGGCATAAGCGTTGCCGACGACGAGGCAGCGGACGAACTACGCGCCTTCTTTGACAAAGTCGTCACGCAAGAGCCAGTGAGAGTTAGAGATCTCAAGTTTAGCCTCGGCAAGTTCAAGCTCATTAAGGACGACTACGCAGTTAAATGGTTTCTGGCAAATATGGGAGAGGTGCCTCACCTAGCTCGCGAGGCGTTGGCATACCTTAGTCTCTTCCATAAAGAGAACCCTGAGATTGGTGATGCAGTTGTAGATCTGCTCACTAACAGTAAGCTCTTTTTATATCCGTACGCCGAACAACACCTACTGATATATATGATTCAGAATGCCGTACAGTCCAAACCAGGCGTTAAGGCAGCGTGGGATCTACTGCTAGATCGGAACAAGGAAAGCTTCGTGCGCGAGTTTGCTGCTCGCTACCTCGGGCTCTATGGTCTTCGGGGTGGCGCATCACGAATTAAGCAGGAATTCCAGCAGGAGCAGAACCATAGGGTGCGCCGAGCCTTACTGATCGCTTGTTATGAAGCGGGGCAATGCTCTAATCAGTGGCTGTCTGTTATAGCGGAATCCGATCCCGAGCTAAGGCTTACTGTCGAATATTTGAAGCAGCAGCCGCATAAGATTCCCGTTCCAACGACTGGGAGAAAATATGATTTCACCTGAGGATGGGCTTCGTCCTTACCTGGTAGAACTGGACAGGCTATACGAAGATGCATCTTATTCAGCGCAATCATATTTCGAGGCAGCCAAGTCGGCTGAGTTTTGGGGGAAGGCTATAGTTTTCATTCCGGCAGTGGCAAGCGCCGCCGCTTCCCTCCTGGTAGCACTTGGAGGCGATAAGCAGTGGGGGGCCGCTGGCGCTGTCGCCGGTGCGATCGCTGCGACCGCGTCTTTTCTTGGAGCGGGAAAGCAAGCTAGTTCATATAAGGACTCCGGCCGCCGCTTTACTGAGTTGCGTCACAAAGCCAGAATGGAGCGGACTTTAGCGATGAAGCGGCCGAATGAGATGGACGTAGAAAAGCAGCTCCGATTACTCCGAAAAGAGTATGGTGAAGTTGTTTCAAGCAGCGAGTTAATATCCAATCGACTATTCAAGCGCGTACAGCGACGCATTGATTCAGGCGTGCTTTCATATAAAGGTTCGAATGAGGACAAAAAGGGCGCGCAAGCTACCTAAAGGCGCAGTTTCAAAATTCTAGGTTGTCAGCAAAAACCTGTAAGGGCTAAGCGCTTCCGTCCAACGCGCAAGGGTGCGGCGGGGCGGCCGGGCGGGACCGGCCCGGAGAGGCCGCACGCCCGCCCGGACCGCCTGGCCGCCCGCCGCCCAGCGGGCGGCGGCTTGATGACGTAGGGAAGGTTTGAACCACGCTCGCTCTGGCTCGGCTATCGGCTCGCTCTGATCGCCTTAGCGAGTTCCTGCATGCTGCTGGTCACCACATCTGCTCCGGCTTCGGCGAGCTTCGTTTCCTTCTCAGGCTCGTTCACGTAGCCGATGCTCAGGGTTCCGGCGTTGGCCGCGGCCTGCATGTCGAAGTCGGAATCTCCGATTAAGACTGTCTCCCCCGGCGGCACATTAGCCCTCTCACAGGCTCGAAGCACCGATCGAGGATGCGGCTTCATCTCGGCAGGGTTGCCGATCGGACGACCGACAACTCCGGCAATCTGCTCTTCCAGCATCGCCAGGCCAAGGAAAGTCTCGATCGCGGGCTCGGAGTTGTTGCTCACGATCACTACGGGTTGGTCCGCCTCCGCACAAGCATCAAGAAATTCCCGCACTCCCGGCGTGATCTCGGCGCAGCCTGCGGCCTCGACCTCGTAGCCGATGAACGCGACCTCCACCTTGTCGACCAGGCTCGGCGCGAAGGACGCCGTACGGCGCAACACCTTGAGTGGGTCGTCCAGCTCCGCGACATCCTGGGGAAGCTCTGCTCCCTCGTCCTGGAGCAACTGCTTGAGCCGAGCCGCGACCACAGGTGCCGGCAGACCCGCGAAGACGCTGCACACTGGGCCGTCGAAGTCGAGAAGAACGGCACGGGACTGTCGGAAGATCTCCGTCAGTGCCTCGGTCACAGCTCGACTTCCCGACTGATCGTGGTCCACATGCTTTCGAACCACATGCGAACCTGGGCGACGTACTGCGACTGCATCGACGAAGCGTCCTCGGTCACCTGGTAGTGGAACAGCACCGCGTCCTTGCCCATGACGTCGTACAGCTCGTGTGGCTCGCCCTTGATCCGCACCGTGTGCTTGACGACCGGGTAGAAGCCGAAGAAGACCTGTTCCCGGTTGATCACGTAGAACTTGAACGCCGGGGTCGTTTGGTGGACGCGCACCTCGACGGATGCGGACTTCACCAGCCCGAGGTCCGCCAGCTCGTGGACAGCATCCGCGATGGCCTGCGTGCTGCGCTGCTGGATGCGGTGGGCGCGTGCCCGAATCACCGGGTCGTCGCCGAGGTCTTCGGCCCGGCACGGCAGGGACATCGGTTGATCCATGTCCGGGACCAGGATGCGGATGGCGATGGAATCGGGTGTGAGTCGTCCAAGACGAATCTTGTCCAGCGGCTCCTGGAGCATGCCCTGAAGCGTCTCGCCGGAGAAGCCCGCGAAGTCGATGGCGACGTTGGTCGCCTCAAAGGCGTGCTCGATGTGTGGGCGAAGTTCTACCGGCCGCTCGGTGCGCTCCCGGACGAACACGCCGCTCCCCTGACGCGACACGATCAGGCCCTCGTCCCGTAGCAGGCGGATGGCCTGCTGCACGGTCATGCGCGCTACGCCGTATTGCTTGGCCAGCTCGGCTCCCGAAGGCAGCTTCTCCCCCGGCTCGAACTTCTTCGTCAGGATCGCCGCGCGCAGGGCGCTTGCCACCTGCTGGTAGGGCGGGCGCGGGTTGTCAGGGTCGAGACTCATCACGCAAATCAGTCTAGTTCTCCTAGGTCGCCTAGGCCAATTCCCCTTGAAGGGTTGACATGGCTAGCCATGCTGGTCAACATTGATCCACAGCCAACCTGGCTAGGCAGGTTAGACAACTCAAGGAGTGATCCACATGCGCAACATCCCCGTCGACCTCTCGGCCCTGGCGTTCATTGTCGCGGGCGAGCCCGAGCCCAAGATCGTGGACCGCGCCACGGGCGAGGTCAAGAAGGATGCGGAGGGGCGGGAGCTCTACACCATCCCGCTCCTGCCCAAGCCGAACGACGACCGACGCAACCCGGTGATCGTGGTGACGTTCCCCAGCGAGACGTTCCCTCAGATCCCCGAGGGCGTGCAGGTCGTCCCGGTCGGCCTGGCCGCGTTCTTCTGGTCGATGAACGGCCGCTCCGGTCTCGGCTTCCGCGCCGAGACGATCCGACCGGCCGCCGTCCGAGCCGCCTGACCGGTCTGACGTGGTGCCCCTGGAGCGGGCTCGCCTGGCAGCACCGCCCGCTCCGGGGCCTCCTCTCGCCTACACGAAAGGACGGCTCTCATTATGTTCGAACGTCTGCTCTGGCTGACCCTGGCTGCGGCCGTGGTCACCATCCTGCTCCTGTGCTGGCGCAGGTGGCATCGTCCCTCGTTCTGGTTCGCGGTCGGCTACCCGGTCGCCGCGATCTCCGTCCGCGTCACCTGGCGCAAGGTCGCCCTCGGCTGCGGCCTCACCAAGAAGCGGCAACGGTTCTGGTTCACCACCGTGCCCGGCCTGATCTCCTCGACTGGCACCGTACGGGTCAAGCGTAGGTTCCAGCGGGTGACGGTGGACACCAAGCCGTGGATGTGGCTGCCGCTACCGACCCGGCACGGCTGGCGGGTCACTGTTCACACCCTGGAAGGACAGGTACCCGCCGACTACAGCGCCGCGGCGGAACGGTTGGCGCACTCGTGGGGCGTTCACGCGGTTCGCGTCTCCTCACCTCGGCCAGGGCGGGTGGTGCTCGCTGTGACCGTTCGCGATCCCCTGGTGCGCATCGACGACCTGCCGCCGTCACCCGACCTGCTCAAGGTCACGGTGGGACGGCTGGAGACCGGTCACCCCTGGGAGATCGATTTCCGCACCGTCCCGCACTGGCTGAACGCCGGAGCCACGCAGTCGGGCAAGTCCAACCTGGCCAACGCGCTGATCGTCGGCCTAGCCTCGCAACCCGTCGCGCTGGTCGGCTTCGACCTCAAGGGCGGTGTGGAGTTCACCCCGTACGCGTCCCGGCTGTCGGCGCTGGCCACTTCGCGTAACGAATGCGTCGGCCTGCTCGACGACCTGGTGGCGCTGATGACCGACCGGATGGAGACGTGCCGGGATGCCGGGGCGCGCAACCTCTGGCAACTGGACGACCACCACAGACCGGTACCCGTAGTGGTCCTGGTCGACGAGCTGGCCGAGCTGTACCTGATGGCCGACAAGAGCGAGAAAGACGAGATCGCACGCACCTCTACAGCCCTACTGCGGATCGCCCAGCTCGGACGGGCCTTCGGCATCTACCTGTTCTGCTGCGGCCAGCGCATCGGCTCCGACCTCGGTCCCGGCGTCACCGCGCTGCGCGCCCAGTGCTCCGGTCGTATCTGCCACCGCGTCAACGACCCTGAGACAGCGACCATGACCCTCGGCGACCTCGACCCGGCTGCCCTGGTCTCCGCCCGCGCGATCCCCTCCGAGACACCCGGCGTCGCGATCGTGGCCAGTCAAGACGGCCAGTGGTACCGCGCCCGTTCCTTCTACGTCTCCGAGACCACTGCCGAGTACGCCGCTCAGCGGCATGCTCACCTGACCCCCTCATGGGCCGAGGTAATGACCCCTCGCCTCGGCGACACCGTGCGGGACCTGCACGCGGCCTGACCTCATTCCCTGCGGCCCGATGTGAGCCCTGATCACGCCATGTCCTTACCCCTCCCATGCCCGAATCCGGAAAGAGGTGACTTGCGATGACCAGTCACAAGCCTGGTCGCGTCCGTTCCACGCTGCTGGATTCCGCACCGATCGTGGTCCTGGCCGTCATCGCGGCGGTGGGTTCCTTCACCCACATCTCCGAACTGGCGGCCGAACACGGCCAGCGCGGCTGGCAGTCCTGGGCGGTCGCGGTGTGCATCGACCTGATGTGCGTCATGGCCGCTCGTGAGCTTCAACGCGACAAGCGCACCGGCCGCCCTCGACGGGGACCGATCTCCTGGCCCGCTCTCGTGCTGGCCGGCGGAATCGTGCTCACTCTGGCCGCCAACCTGGCCAGTGCTGAGACCTCGGTCTGGGGATGGATCTGCGCCGCAATGCCCGCGGTGGCCTTCCTGGTAGCGGTCTCCATGCTGGAACGCCGTGCCTCCCATCGACCTTCGTCGCCGGCCGTCATCGACCCGGTCTCGGTTCCCGTCCCTGAGATCGACGCGACTCCCATCCCTGCTCCTGAAGCTGTCGAGAGCTCTTCAGGCAACCAACCAGGCTCATCCCCTGCACTGCTCACCTTCGCCCGGCGACTGGCCGACGAGCACAGCGCCAAGCATGGCCGACCCGTCACGGCAGACCTGCTCCGAACCCGTATGGGCATCTCCAGCGATCTCGCCGCCGACCTGCTGCGGCAGATCGCCACCGATCCCGCCTGACAGAAAGGAATCGACCCGTCATGACCCTGCCCGACCTTCCACACCTGATGGAGGCGGCTCGCGCCTGGGCGCGCGGCTCCTACGCCATGGAGGCCGCCGTGGAGCTGCTGATCCACCACGGCGCCTGGCTTTACCGGAGCGACTTCCTCCGCATGGCGGTGGAGTACGCTCCGGCCGGCTACAGCCGGATCCCGCTCGCGGTCATCTCCTGGGACACCCTCCACGCGGCACTGTGCAACGGTCTGCTCCCCTGCTCCAACTCCGAGGCGGCTGTCCTGCGCATCGCGCTCAGCATCGCCGCGGGCCACCCGGTCGACCTCGGCCCGGCCATCACCCGTCTGGACACCATCAATCTCGCGTACGTCCTGGCCGCCGTACGGCATGCCGGGGGTGACCGGTCCGCCTGGACCGTCGCCGAACGGGACGCGCCATGACCCGGCTGGTGTGCCCCTTCTGCCGATGCTGCGCCCGCTACGGCTGCGAGATCGACGGCGACTCGGTCGGCTGCGACCGCCTCGACACCACCGACGACGCGCCTTGCCCCTGCACCCGTGCCGAGGAATCCGAGAAAGGAGAGGACCTGCCGTGATCCACGCCTACGTCTGCGGCACCTGCAACGGCACCGGCCTGGTCAACGACGACGGCGACACCAGCCCTTACCAGGTCGCGGTCATCTGCCTCGGCTGCGACGGCACCGGCATCGATACCTGACCGACAACGCGACCACGGGGCGGCTCAAGCCTGGCAGCCCGCCGCTCCGTGGGGCGTTCCCTCCGCTCACTCGCAAAGGAACCACCAGTATGCGCCACCATCCTCGCGCGGATCGCGACTGCCGCGACTCCATCCGCGTCCGCTTCACCCATCGCCACAGCGACCGAACGACCACCGACGACGGTCCCGGTTTCGAGGACACCGGAAAGGAGGACGAGTGACCGAACAGCCCACCCATATCGGCGACCTCATCGGCCCGGTCATCCGGGACCTGGCTCAGCACTCCGGCCGGGATCTGACCCGCTGGCTTCACCAGGTCGACCGGCTGCGCGGCTGCTCCGACCCGATCCGCCTGACCGGCGAGGTGTCCACGCTCGACTCGACCACCGGGGAGATCCTGCACAGTTATTCAACCCGGGGCGAGCCTCACGGGCAGCTGCTCGTCCGCTGCGGCAACCGGCGGGCCTCCCGCTGCCCGGCCTGCGCCGAGACCTACCGGGCCGACACCTTCCACCTGATCCGGGCGGGCCTGCTCGGCGGGGACAAGGGTGTACCAGCCACCGTGAGCACGCATCCGCGTGTTCTGGCCACCCTCACGGCCCCGAGCTTCGGCCCGGTCCACCGTGGTCCCGACAAGCACGGCCAGGCCGACATCTGCCATCCTCGCCGTAACGGCCCGGCCTGCTTCGGGCGGCATGTCTCCGGTGATCGGCGCATCGGTCAGCCTCTCGACCCCGGCACCTACGAATACACCGGCCACGTCCTGTGGAACGCCCACGCGGGCGCGCTGTGGCACCGCTTCGGGATCTACCTCCGGCGACACCTGGGCATGGCGGCCGGAATGACTCGGGCCGAGTTCAGCCGACAGGTCCGGCTCTCCTTCGCCAAAGTCGCCGAATACCAGGCGCGCGGAATCGTCCACTTCCACGCCGTGGTTCGCCTCGACGGCCGCGCTCCAGAAGGCGAGATCGACGCGCCACCGGCCTGGGCCACCGTCGAACTACTCTCCGAGGCCATCGAGTCCGCGGCAAAGGCCGTACGTCTCGACGGCCCCGGCCCGGACGGAGAAGGCTCGCAAGAGCTGCGATGGGGCGCAGTCGACGTGCGACGAATCGAGTCGACCGGCCCGGACGGGTCTGCGCTCTCCGAGGCGGCAGTGGCCGGCTATGTCGCCAAGTACGCCACGAAGGCCGCCGAGACCTCCGGCACTCTCGACCGGCGGGTAAGACGGGCCGACCTCGCCCAGCTCGAACAGCGCGGCGTCACCGAGCATGCCGCCCGGCTGATCCGTACGGCATGGCACCTCGGCGACGCCGAGGCTTATCCCAACCTCGCGCCGCTCCGCCTCCGGCAGTGGGCGCACATGCTCGGTTTTCGCGGTCACTTCTCGACCAAGAGCCGGGCCTACTCCACCACCATGACCGCCTTGCGCCGCGTCCGTCTGGAGTACCGCCAGGCGCGCGACCTTGAGCGGCTGCCGTACGACCCCGCCGCCACCCTCGTCCTCGCCAACTGGAGGTACGCCGGACAGGGCTACACGGCCGGGGAATCCGCTCTCGCCTCGTCGCTCTCACACCAGGGAGGAACCATTGGCCGCTGACCTGATCTCAACCACCGAGGCCCGGCTCTACCGGGTGTCCGACGCCATGCGACGGCTTGGGCTGAGCCGCAGTGTGCTCTACGAGCTGATGCGCTCGGGGCGGCTGCGCTCGGTCAAGGAGGGCCGTACCCGGCTCATCCCAGCGTCCGCCATCCGCGAGTACATCGCGCTCCTGGAGCAGGAGGCCGTCTGATGACCGAACGTCGTAGCCGCGGGGACGGCGGGCTGCACTGGGACGAGACACGGCAACGCTGGATCGCCTCGGTGACGGTCGGCTACACCCCGGCGGGCAAGCGGATCGTGAAGAAGGCCAGCGGCAGAACCAAGACCGCGGCCATGAAAAAGCTCAAGGAGATCATCCGCGACTACGAAGACGGGCTCCTCGTTTCCTCGACCGGCTACACCGTGGCCGACGCCGTACGAAACTGGCTGGAATTCGGGCTCAGCGGCCGAGGGGCCGCGACGGTGGACAAGTGCTCGATCCTCGCGAACAAGCACATCATCCCTGGCCTGGGCGCGCGGAAGCTCGTCGACCTCACCGCGGACGACGTTGACCGCTGGCTGGCCGACAAGGCGAAGGAGCTGAGCACGCGGACCCTCCGCGAACTGCGCTCGATCCTCGTCCGGGCCATCTCTCGCGCCCAGGCTCGGGACAAGGTGAAGCGGAACGTCGCGCTGCTCTGCGAGATCCCCAGAGGAACGGAGGGACGTCCCTCCAAGTCGCTCACCCTCGACCAGGCGGAAGCCGTGCTCAAGGCGTCCGAGGGCACGACGCTGCACGCCTACATCGTGCTCTCACTGCTGCTCGGAGCTCGTACGGAAGAACTGCGGGCGCTCACCTGGTCACACGTCGACCTCGACGGCACCCCGCCCTCCATCATGGTCTGGCGGTCGGTGCGGGAGGGCGGCGACACCAAGACCCGCAAGTCCCGGCGAACACTGGCCATACCGAGGCGCTGCGCTGACGCGCTCAAGCTCCACCGCGAGCGTCAGGAGGTGGCCAAGCGTGCGGCCGGTGACGACTGGCAGGACAACGGCCTCGTGTTCGCGTCCAAGGTCGGCACGGAGCTTGACGCGCACAACGTCCGGCGCTCGTTCCGGGCGGTGCTCAAGAAGGCCGATCTGAACGAGAAGGAGTGGACACCCCGGGAGATGCGGCACAGCTTCGTCTCGCTGCTGTCGGACTCCGGCGTCCCACTGGAGAACATCTCCCGCCTGGTCGGCCACCGCAACACCTCGGTGACGGAGACGGTCTACCGCAAGCAGCTCCGCCCGATGCTTCTGGAAGGAGCTGAGGCCATGGACCAGCTTTTCCCGGACTGACTATGATCGCCAATCCGAACAAGATTACGAAGGATGTCGCATGTGGCCGTTCCGGAGAAAGAAGCATGAGCAAGTTGATCTGGAAGAGCGGTCACCAGAGCTTGGGATCAAGTACAAGGACCTGATGGTGATGCATCAGCTCACCAAGGCAGGAGCTGATCTTGAGCAGCCTCGTCATGTGGACTTCTACTTGTACGCCCCGACCCTCGATGCCGCTCAGAGCATCGCCAAGGAGGCCAACGGCGCCGGCTACGGCTTGCGTCCCGAGATCGGGAAGCCCTCCCCGGAGCATCCGGACAGCTGGCCGGTGACCTGTAAAACGACCGCAGTGATCTCGCCTGACTTCGTGCGGGAGACGGGCAACCTGTTCGACGACCTTGCGGCTCGGTATCACGCCGAGTACGACGGTTGGGGAGCCGCAGCCACCCCGTGAGGCGTAGTCACTCAGTTGGTCACTCAGCAACGCAGAAGGCCGCTCCCGATCTCTCGGAAGCGGCCTCTGACCTGGTGGAGATGAGGGGATTCGAACCCCTGACCCCTTCGATGCGAACGAAGTGCGCTACCGGACTGCGCTACATCCCCAAGACGTGGACTAGATTAGCAAACTTCCAAGGGCACTCGCGCCATCCGGAGCGCGGGTCAGTCGCCGACCGCTCGGCGGGGTGTCTCCGCGTACTGGTCGAAGAGTTCGTCGCGGAGCGCGGCGAGGTCGATGATCTCGGCCACGGGGCGCTGGGCCTCCAGCAGGGCGGCGCGGCGGCGGGCGCGCTTGGCACGTTCCGCGTGGGCCTGAGCGATGGCTACGCGCCGCTCGGCGTCGATCTGGACCGTGACCCTAAGAATGGCCATGTAGATCCCCAGGAGCACCACTGAGGGCGCCACGCCCCACCAGGGGATGATCTGGACGGCGGCCGTCACCACGGAGGCGAGCAGGAGCAGCACGCACCAGAGCGTGAGGCGCCTGCGCTTGGCCACCTGCTTGCCTCTGCGGCGAAGCTCCGCACGGCGACGCTCGGATAGAACGCCACCGGTGGCGGCCCTGCCGGTCGCGGGCTTACCTGCCGAGGGTCCGGCGGGCGTCGCCGCGCTCCCGGAGGCCGCGGAGGTCCCGGAGACCGCGGGCTCCGACGCCGCCTGGACGCCCGCAGGGGCTTCCCCGGCGCCGCGCACCTCCTCGGCACCGGACGACGCGGCGTCATCCCCTTCAAAGGACGAAGGAGGCGGGGAGGACGGGTCGGCGGAGGGGACGGGCAGGGGCTCGGCGAGGGTCTCGGCGGAGTCCTCGTCGATCACCCGCTCGTCGTAGGCGTACGGCTCGGCGTCCTTGTGGGTCTCGGGGAGGGTGTTGCGGTCGCGGTGCAGCCACATGGGCACGAGCACGCACAGCCACATGACGACAATGGCCAGATAGAGGACGACACCGCTGCTCACGACCACCTCCGGGCAGCGTGAGGACAGGGGTGGTCTCCCGGCGTCCTCAATCTGCTCATGTCACGCACCGTAAGACCGCGTGTCACTATTTGACGAGCATTCGATGCGGTGTGTCGCGAGATCTTCAAACCTCTTCGTGGGGAGTGCCGCCGTGGGCGGCTGCCTCACGGTCCCGTCGCCACCGTACGAGCAGCCCTCTTGGCGCGTCCTCGACCGTGAGCGCGTAGCAGATGTGGTCGCGCCAGGCGCCATCAATATGCAAGTGTCGACGTCTGACCCCTTCTTCCCTAAAACCTAGCTTTTCAACCACTCTGCGGCTTGCGTGATTCTCTGGGCGGATATTGGCCTCGACACGATGCAACCCGGTGGTGAAGAAGCAGTGGTCGACGGCGAGCGCGACCGCGGTGGGGATGATCCCGCGACCCGCGAGCGCGCCGTCCACCCAGTAGCCGATCTGGGCCGATCTGGCCGAACCCCAGACGATGGCGCCCACCGTGAGCTGTCCTGCGAAGGCGCCCTCGTAGGTGACGACCCACGGCAGCGCGAGCCCCTGCCTGGCCTCCCTGCGCAGGGTGCCGGCCATGGAGATGTAGGGACCGAGACCGGTCTTGAAGAGGGGGGTTTCGGGGTTGCTCGGCTCCCAGGGGCGAAGCCAGTTCGCGTTGCGCAGCCGCGACTCCCGCCAGACGCGTACGTCCCGCAGTCGCAGCGGCCGAAGTCCTACCGGGCCTTCCGTCAGGGTCACCGGCCAGCCACGAAGTCGATCCACGCCCTCCATCATCCCCCCAAGAGTGCCCGTCGTGCCATGTGAGCCGGGCAGACGGGTCAGCGGGGGTGGTCTCCGCCCCTGATCTGATCCACGGCGTGCCTGAGCACGGGAGACAGCACCCCCATACCGTCGCGTACCCCTCCCGAGGAGCCCGGCAGATTGACGATCAACGTGCCGCCGGCCTGCCCGACGAGCCCGCGGGACAGGATCGAGGTGGGCACCTTGTCCCGGTTGACGTGACGGATGGCCTCGGCGATGCCCGGGACCTCCCTGTCGATCACCCGCCGGGTCATCTCCGGGGTGAGGTCCGCGGGGGTCAGGCCGGTGCCGCCGGTGGTGACGATCACGTCGTACCCCTCGGCGACCCCCGAGCGCAGCGCCGCCTCGACCGGATCGCCGTCGGGGACCACCCTCGGGCCGTCCACGTCGCATCCGGCCGCCGTGAGCAGTTCGGCGAGCAGCTTCCCCGAGGTGTCCTCGTACGTCCCCGCGGCGGCCCGGTTGGACGCGGTGATCACCAGAGCTCTCATGGGCTCATCCTCCCAGGATCTCGGGGGTCCGGTCGCTCAGGGGCGGGTCCAGATCCCCGTCTTGCCGCCGGTCTTCTCCTCGACGCGGACATCGGTGATCACGGCCGCCGGGTCGACCGCCTTCACCATGTCGATCAGGGCGAGCGCGGCGACGGAGACCGCGGTCAGCGCCTCCATCTCGACGCCGGTACGGTCGGCGGTCCTGACCCGCGCCATGATCTCCACGCCGTCGTCGGCCACGGTCAGCTCGACCTTCACCCCGTGCAGCGCGATGGGGTGGCAGAGCGGGATCAGGTCGGGGGTCCGCTTGGCGCCCATGATCCCGGCGATCCGCGCGGTGCCGAGCGCGTCGCCCTTGGGGACCTCGCCGGAGCGCAGCAGCGCCACGGCTTCGGCGGAGAGCAGCACCCTGCCGGTCGCGGTCGCCGTACGAACGGAGACGTCCTTGGCCGAGACGTCCACCATGCGCGCCGCGCCGGTCTCGTCGATGTGGGTGAATCCGGTCACTTCGCTCCGCTCCCCGCTCGTTCGTAGGCTCCGCTCCCGCTCGTTCGGGGAGAGGCAACCTTCACGGTCCTGCTCGTTCAAAGGCTCCAGTCCCGCTCGTTCGGGGAGAGGTGACCTTCACGGTCCTGCTTGTTCAAAGGCTCCGCTCCCGCTCGTTCACAGGGGGATGACCTCCACGTCCGCGCCCTCGGGGAGCTCGGTGACGTCCTCGGGCACCACGATCAGCGCGTTGGCCGCGGCGAGGGCGGCGAGCTGGTGGGAGCCCTGCCCGCGCACCGGGCCGACCGTACCGTCGCGCCCGAGCACGCCGCGCAGGTAGGAGCGCCTGCCGGCGGGTGAGCGGATCGGGCTCGTGGTGACCGCCTGTACGGTCGGCGTGGGCTCGTCGGGCAGGCCGTTCATCTTGCGCAGCGCGGGCCGGACAAACAACATGAACGACACGAACGACGAGACCGGGTTACCGGGCAGCGCGAAGATCGGTATCTGGTCCTCGCCGACCACGCCGAAGCCCTGGGGCATGCCCGGCTGCATCGCGACCCGTTCGAAACGGACCGTGCCGAGCGGGCCGAGCGCCTCCTTGACGGGCTCGTACGCCCCCATCGAGACGCCGCCGCTGGTGATCACGAGGTCGGCCCGCAGGAGTTGCGCGTCGAGCTGGTCGAGGAAGCCGGCGGCGTCGTCGCCGACGATCCCCGCCCGGTAGCCCTCGCCGCCCGCCTCGCGGACGGCGGCGACGAGGGTGAAGCTGTTGGACTCCCAGATCTGGCCGTCTCCCAGCGGCAGTCCGGGCTCGACCAGCTCGGCCCCCGTGGAGATCACGACCACTCTGGGGCGTGGCCGTACGAGAACCCTGCGGCGGCCGACACCGGCGAGCACCCCGAGCTGGGCGGGCCCGATCGGGGTGCCCTCGGGCAGGACGACGTCACCGGCCCGCACGTCCTCCCCGGACCTGCGGACGGCGTTGCCCTTCTCGGCGGGGCGGCTGATCGTGACCTGCGCGGTGCCACCGTCGGTCCACTCGACCGGGACCACCGCGTCGGCCCCGGCGGGCATCGGGGCCCCGGTCATGATCCGCATGACCATGCCGGGGCCGATGGCCTGTACTCGGCCGTCTCCGGCCGCGATGTCGTCGATCACCGGGAGCGTCACCGGGGCGTCCGCGACGTCCTCGGCCCGCACGGCGTAGCCGTCCATCGCGGAGTTGTCGAAGGGGGGCAACGGGATCGGGGCCGTGACCTCTTCGGCCAGCGTGGTGCCCTGTGCCCGTTCCAGCTCCAACTCCAGCGGGGCGAGCACCCGCACGGTGCCCAGGATGTCGGAAAGGTGGTCGTCGACTGATTTCATGGAGCTCATCGCGAGGCCAGGAACTCCTTGAGCCAGGGCATGAACTCCGGCGCCAGGTCAGGGCGTTCGGCGGCGAACTGCACCACCGTACGCAGGTAGTCGATCTTGTTGCCGGTGTCGTAACGACGGCCCCTGAACAGCACGCCGTGCACCGGGCCACCCTGGTCGTTGCCGCGCCCGGCGAGGGTCCGCAGGGCGTCGGTGAGCTGGATCTCGTTGCCGCGTCCCGGCGGGGTGTTCTCCAGGACCTCGAAGACGGCCGGGTCGATCACGTACCGGCCGATGACGGCCCAGTTGGACGGGGCCTCGTTCGCCGGGGGCTTCTCCACCAGGTCGGTCACCCTGACCACGTCGTCCTCGCCGGTGGGTTCGATGGCCGCGCAGCCGTACAGGGATGCCTGCTCCTGGGGGACCTCCATGAGTGCGATCACGCTGCCGCCGTACGTGCCGCGCACCTCGATCATGCGCTTGAGGAGTTCGTCTCGGGGGTCGATGAGGTCGTCGCCGAGCAGGCAGGCGAAGGGGTGGTCGCCCACGTGCTGCTTGGCGCACAGGACCGCGTGGCCGAGGCCGCGTGGCTTGCCCTGCCGTACGTAGTGGAGGATGGCCAGGTCGGCGGGCTCTCTCACCTGGGAGAGTCGCTCGTCGTCTCCCTTGGCCTCCAGGATCTCCTCGAGCTCGTGGGCCCGGTCGAAGTGATCCTCGATGGAACGCTTGTTCTTCCCGGTGACCATGAGGACGTCGAGCAGTCCGGCGGAGACGGCTTCCTCAACGACATACTGGATCGCGGGCTTGTCGACGATGGGCAACATCTCCTTGGGCGTCGCCTTGGTCGCCGGGAGAAAACGGGTGCCCATACCCGCTGCGGGAACGACGGCTTTCGTCACAGCTTCGAAGTCGGCCATAACCAAAACCATAGTGGAGGGACCTGTGGACAAGCAGACGCTGCGTACCACAATCGAGGGGGCACGCGCCTCGATGTCCGACGAGCAGCGGCATGCGGCCTCCGTCCAGATCAGGGAGTCCCTGCTGGACCGTCCCTGGGTCCAGATGGCCGGACTGGTCGCGTGCTACTGGTCGGTCGGGACCGAGCCCGCGACGCACGGGCTCGTCTTCGCCCTGTGGAAACACGGCGCGACCGTGATCCTGCCCGTGCTCCGCGACGACGACGATCTCGACTGGGCGGTGTACGACGGCCCGGACACCCTCGCCCCCGGCCGTTTCGGGATCATGGAACCGGTCGACACCAGGCGCGGGGTCGACGCCATAAGGACCGCGGCCCTGGTGATCGTGCCCGCGCTCGCGGTGGACGTCTCCACCGGCGTACGGCTGGGCAGGGGCGGAGGCTCCTACGACCGCGCGCTGGCCAGGGTCGGCCCGAACGTGCCGACGGTGGCGCTGCTCCACGAGGGCGAGCTGCTCGGCGGTGCTCGCGACAGTGGTTCCAACGACGCTCTCGACAGTGGTTTCGACAGCACTCTCGGCGGCGCTTTCGACGGCGCTTTCGAGGGGGTGCCCGCCGAGCCCCACGACGTCCCGGTCCGCTACGCCGCGACCCCCTCGGGAATCTTCAGGACCGCCGCCGCCGGAGTGTGACCTATCACTCAGCCGCCCGGACTCCGTCAGAAGCCCGGGCGAGGTGCCCCGACCGGATCACCTGCGAAACCCCCGCCGGGTACGGGGTCGAAGGCGCCGGAACGTGCCGGGAGGCGTCCGTCACCTGGTCGTGACGGCCTTTGCGAATACGACACAATGGTCCCCGGAGTGAGAGAGGGGGCCAGATGGGACTGGACGTCTGGCTGCTTCTCGGCGCCGGGATCGTCATCGCGGCCATCGTCGCGGTACGCGTCGCCCATCGCAGCGGACTGCCCAGCCTCCTCATCTTTCTCGGATTCGGGCTGATCGTCGGCGAGGCCGGGCTCGGGTTGCAGTTCGAGAACCCGCAGCTAGCACAGCAGATAGGCATGATCGCGCTCGCGATCATCCTGGCCGAGGGCGGTCTGACCACCTCCTGGAGCCACGTCAAGGACGCCATCCCCACCTCCCTGGTGCTCGCCACCGTCGGCGTGGGGGTGAGCATCGCGGCCGTCGCGGTCCCGGTGCACCTCATCCTCGGCATGGACTGGCGGACCGCGTTCCTGCTCGGCGCGATCCTCGCCTCCACCGACGCCGCCGCCGTCTTCTCCGTACTGCGCCGCCTGCCCCTGCCGCCGCGCCTCGCGGGCATCCTGGAGGCCGAGTCGGGCTTCAACGACGCCCCCACCGTGATCGCCGTCATGCTGCTGAGCACCGCCGCCTCTCCCAGCCTGGGGGTGGCGCTGGTCGACGTGCTCTTCGAGCTGGCGGTGGGCGCCGCCGTCGGCCTCGCGGTCGCCCCGCTCGGCGCGTACGCGCTGCGCCGCATCGCGCTGCCCATCTCCGGCCTGTACCCCATCGCGGTGCTCGCGCTCGCGTTCGTCGCCTACGCGGGGGCCGTGCTGCTGCACGGCAGCGGCTTCCTCGCGATCTACCTCGCGGCGCTGGTCATGGGCAACTCGCAGATGCCGCACCGCGCGGCCTCGCGGGGCTTCGCCGAGGGCGTGGCCTGGCTCGCGCAGATCGGCCTGTTCGTGATGCTCGGGATGCTGGCCAGCCCTTCCGAGATGCCGTCCTCGCTCGTACCCGGCCTGGTCGCCGGGCTGATCCTGGTCGCGGTGGCCCGCCCCGCGTCGATCATCGTCTCCGCGCTGCTGACCCGGCTGCTCGGCATCGACCGGCTGGGCTGGCGGGAACAGGCGTTCCTGTCGTGGGCCGGATTGCGCGGCGCGGTGCCCATCGTGCTCGCGACCATCCCGTGGGCGGCCGACTCCGTCCCCGACGGCACCGCCAAGTTCGTGTTCAACGAGGTCTTCGTGATCGTCATCGTCTACACCCTGCTGCAGGGGCCGACGCTGCCGTTCGTGGCGAAACTCCTCAAGCTGACCAGGCCGGAGGAGGCCCGCGACCTGGAGGTCGAGTCGGCGCCGTTGGAGGAGCTCAACGCCGACCTGCTCCAGGTCAAGGTGCCGCCGACGTCCAAGCTGCAGGGCGTGGAGATCTTCGAGCTGCGGTTGCCCAGGGACGCCCAGGTGACGTTGATCGTGCGGGAAGGCCGTTCGTTCGTCCCCTCCGACTCCACGAGGATCAGGGTCGACGATCAGCTCCTCGTGGTGACCACGGCCGCCTGCCGGGACGTGGTCGAGCGCCGGATGCGCGCGATCAGCCGCAGGGGCAAGCTCGCCGGATGGTACGGCGAGAAGGGGACGTGACGTCCCGACAGGCCCGCTGAGCAGGGGATTCGCCCTCGCCACGGCCTCATCCGATCGGAATCCGGCTACGGAATGCGAGGACCCCGGCTCGCGTTTAAGCTTGTCAGCTGCATACCATTAGCAGTCGCGCCACTAGAGTGCCAATCGGCGCGGATCACACGAGGAGGAGAGCGTGCCCACCTACCAGTACGCCTGCACCGCTTGTAACAACCAGTTCGAAATCGTCCAGAGGTTCTCCGACGATGCTCTCACCGAGTGCCCGAGCTGCGCGGGCGACCTGCGCAAGGTGTTCTCCGCGGTCGGCATCGTCTTCAAGGGATCCGGCTTCTACCGGACCGACAGCCGATCGTCGTCGTCGAGCACCGTGACCTCAGCGAACGGCTCGTCGAGCGCCTCCGGCTCCTCCGACTCCGGCTCCTCGAAGTCCTCCGACTCGTCGAGCTCGTCCTCGTCTTCTTCGTCCTCGTCGTCGAGCTCCTCGTCCTCGTCGGACTCCAAGCCCGCGAAGGCCACGAGCAGCACGGCCGCCGCGGCCTCCTGAGCCGCGCGCCCGGAGCCGTTCCCCAGCCCTCTTGCCCCCGTCCCCTTCACCCCCTCCCCGCCCTCAACCCCCTCAGCCTCGTCAACCCCCGATGATTACCCGGCGAACTCGGTTATCCACAGGCCGTCATCGGGGGTCCTCAGCGGTCGGTTCGTGGCGCTAGCCTCAGCTTCATGGTCACTCGCGCGGACATCGGGGTCATCGGCGGCTCTGGTTTCTACTCCCTGCTCGACGACGCCACAGAAGTCGAGATCACCACGCCGTACGGCCCGCCCAGCGACGTCGTCACCGTCGGCCGCATCGGAGGGCGTTCGGTCGCCTTCGTGCCCCGCCACGGTCGCGACCACCGCTTCCCACCCCACCGCATCCCCTACCGGGCGAATCTGTGGGCGCTGCGCTCCCTCGGCGTCCGCCAGGTCCTCGCCCCCAGCGCGGTCGGCTCTCTGCGCGCCGAGATCGGTCCCGGCGCCCTGGTCGTTCCCGACCAGCTCGTCGACCGCACCATCGGCCGCCCGCAGACCTACTACGACGCGGGCGGCGTCGTCCACGTCTCCTTCGCCGACCCCTACTGTCCTCTGGGCCGTGCGGCGGCCATCTCCACCGCGCGTTCCTCCGAGGGCTGGGAGACCGTCGACGGCGGCACCCTCGTGGTCATCGAGGGCCCGCGCTTCTCGACCCGCGCCGAGTCCCGCTGGTTCAGCGGCAACGGCTGGTCGATCGTCGGCATGACCGGCTTCCCCGAGGCGATCCTCGCCCGTGAGCTCGCCCTCTGCTACACCACGCTCTCCCTCGTCACCGACCACGACGCCGGGGTGGAGGCGGGCGAGGGGGTCACCCACGAGGAGGTCCTCTCCTTCTTCGCCACCAACGTCGGCCGCATGCGTTCCCTCATCGGCGACGTCGTGGCCGCACTCCCGGAGAAACGCACCTGCCCGTGCCCCGACGTCCTGGACGGCCTCAAGCTCCCCTTCGAGCTTCCGGGCTGACCGTTTTTTCGTAGCGGCCGGGCTGTGCCGTGGCGGCCTGGCCGTAGTCGCGCCGGGCCGCAGCGGCCTGGCCTTGGTCCACCGTCACTCCGTCACTCCGTGGAGTGATCCCACCACCCATCGCGGGCACCGCGCCGCCCGACTCCCCACCCCTGGAGTCAGCCATGCGCGCTCTGCGCCGCTTCCTCGGCCGTCGTCACCGTCTCATCGCGACCGTCGTCGCCGCTGCGGCGATGGCCTGCGCCATCCTCGCGCTACGTCAGGACACCGCCTCGGTGACCGTCCTGGTCGCCGCGAGGGATCTGTCCGGAGGCATGCTGGGGACGGCCGACCTGATACCGGCTCCGCTGAGACCCGGTACGGCCCCCGACGGCGTTCTGAGGCCCGGCACGCCGTTCGCGGGAAAGGTCCTGACGGGTCCCGCGAGGCGAGGGGAGCCGCTGACGGACGTCCGCCTGCTCGGCCCCGGCCTGCTCGCCGCCCACGGCCGGGGAACGGTCGCCACCCCCGTACGGGTCGCCGATCCCGAGACCGCGCGCCTGCTCTCGCCGGGTGACGTGGTGAACGTGCTCGCCGCGACCTCGGCGTGGGAGGGCACCGCCCCGGCGACCGTCGTGGCCGAGGACGTCACGGTCCTCGCCACCCCCGGTGGGGAGTCGGAGCGGGGTGCGCTCGTCGTGCTGGCCACCACGCCGGCCCAGGCCACCGAGCTCGCCTCCGCCCAGGCCGGCGGGCGACTCTCCATCACGATCGGCCCCCGCGCGGGATGAGGTCTCCCGAGGGGACTTCACCATGACCGCCTCCCGCGCGGGTGAGGCTTCCCGACGCCTCTCCATCACGGTCGCCTCCCGCGCGGGGCGAGCTCTCCCGACGACGCCGCTCCGGCGCGATCGGCTGGGGTGGACCGTACGGCGACCGACGAGGGTACGGCGGCCGGGGCCTCTCCGGGCCACGGCCGCCGTACCCGCTCAGGGACGGTCGGTCGTCTCGGTGATCGTCCAGCGCTGGACGATCGCGGTCATCTCGGCCTCGCGCATCTGGGACTTCAGGCCCTCGACGGTCCGGTCGCAGAGCAGCACCGGTTCCGGGGTGGGCCAGGTGGCGATGGCCTGGAAGAGTCGGCTGCCGGTGCCGTACAGCACGGCCCAGCCCGGCCAGGTGACCTGCAGCAGTGCCGCCTCCGCACGCGCCTGGTGGTCCCAGGTGTAGTGGGGGACGGCGACGGCGACCACACCGTCACGGTGACGCCCGCGAGCGGAGGCCCGCCTGCTCGGAAGGCGGCGGATCACGAGATCCCCCATCCCGCGGCCTGCTCCTGGGCTTTCTTCGCGATGCTCTCCTGCCGTTCGGTCTCGGCCTGGAGGGCGGCGAGGGTGTCGGCGTCGACGGTCCGCTCGGCTCCGGCGTGAAACGCAATCGACGAGAAGGGCTCCTCGCGACTGGCCCACAGCCGCCCGGCGTCGCTGAGGATCAGCCGCCAGCCGGGGATGGCCGGTTCGGGGGCACTGGACCTACCATCGTTCATTGATTGGACCTCCATCCGATCAAGGGCCCGTCCGGACGTTGGTAGCGGTGGACGGGCCCGCTTTGTGGAACGGGCGAGAACACGGAGGGGTGAACCGTACGGGCCGGGCGGCCGGTACGGAGACGGGGTGAGCGCCGCGCGGCACGGGGTGCGGGCGGTCGTTCGCTTGAGGTGGCGCTCAGGGTTGAAGGGCCGGGGCGGTCGGGACTCGTTCGGGTGTGGCGCGTCCAAGCGGTGTGCACCAGGCTCTACCCTGGTGCACCACAGTTGAGCAGGGTAAAGCCTGAGCGGGTTAAGTAGGGCAAAGTACAGCCCTCTACGGTACGGATCATGGAGTGGGACGAAGATCGCACAATCTGGGAGCAGCTCTACAGCGCCCTTCGGACGCGCATAGAAAATGGTGAATATCGGGAAAGATCCGTTATTCCCAGCCTTACCCAGCTGGAGCAGGAGTTCGGTGTCGCCAGGACGACAATCCAGAAGGTCCTGCGCATCATGAAGGATGAATCCCTGATTCGCACCATTCCGGGCAAAGGAACATACGTACGCCCCCAGAGTGAATGGCGACATAACGCACATAGCCCGAAAGAGTGACGATACGGGGAGCATCACCGATCCTCCAGCCGTCGCACGATTACTACGTCGCAGGCATCATCTCCTCAGATGACAATGAGAAGCTAGGCTTTCCGAAAGAATTTTAGAAACTTCTATTTTTCGCGGAAGACTGGATCATGATGGCTCGCTCGGGTCCGACGGTACGGCAACGCCGACTGGCGACGGAGTTACGCAGACTTCGTGAGTTTCAAGGGCTTACCGGCGAACAGGCGGCGCGACGAGTCGGGTGGCAGCCATCCAAGATCAGCCGTATCGAGCACTGCACATCCCGCGTGAAGGCCGCCGACCTGATCGCTCTCCTGGACGCCTACGAGGTGTCAGGGAAGGTACGCCAGAGCCTGATCACACTGCAGGTATCAGCCCGTGAGCAGGGATGGTGGAATGTCTACGACGACCTGCCGTTCGACTACGCGGGCTACATCGGCCTGGAGTCCGACGCCGCCGCGATCAGGTGTTACAGCATGCAGCTCGTACACGGCCTACTCCAGACCGAGGAGTACGCACGAGCCGTCATCACGACGACGATGATGTCCGAGGAACCGGCCGAGGAGATCGATCAGCGCGTCGAAGTCCGGATGACCCGCCAGGCCGCACTGGGCAAGCCCGAGCCCCTGCGCATCCATTCGATCATCGACGAGGCCGCGCTCCGCCGCGTAATGGGCGATTCCAAAGTGATGAGCGAGCAATGTGCCCACCTACTTGCCCAGGCCCGGAAACCGCATGTGACAATTCAGGTCCTACCACACGATGCCGGGGCACATCCCGCCGTTGTCGGCCCCTTTGCGATCCTTGACTTCCCCGGCACCCATCCAGACGTCGTTTACATCGAGACGCTGGCGAGTAGCATTTACATCGAAGCAGATGTTGAAGTGCACCAGTACAACCTGGTTTTCGATCATCTATCCGCGACGGCACTTAATCCCGATGATTCCCGTACCTTTCTCCATCTCATCGCGACCGCACCCTGAACGTACGGAGGATGCTGATATGCCGGACCTGGCGGCTACCCCCGCGTGGCGCAAATCCACCCTCAGCGACGGCGGTAACGGCTGCGTCGAGGTAGCCACCAACCTGCCGGGCCTCGTCGCCATCCGCGACAGCAAAGACCCCTCCGGCCCAGCACTGACCTTCTCCACCACAGCCTGGAACGACTTCCTGGACAGGATCCGCACCGGAACGATCTGAACTACCCCAAGAGTCCACGGCATCCATCACCGCGACGAGGAGCAACCATGATCTCCCCTGACCTGTCCGGCGCCGAGTTCCGCACGTCCACCCTCAGCGGACCCAACAATGACTGCGTCGAGGTGGCCACCAACCTGCCAGGGCTTGTCGCCATCCGCGACAGCAAGGATCCCTCCGGCCCGGCACTGACCTTCTCCACCACGACCTGGGACGACTTCCTGACCGGCATACGCACCGGAACGATCTGACCTGTACCGCGACGAGGAGCAACCGTGACTTCCCGTGATCTTTCCGGCGCTGAGTTCCGCACCTCCAGCCTCAGCGGAGGCAACAACAACTGCGTCGAGGTGGCCACCAACCTGCCGGGCCTCGTCGCCATCCGCGACAGCAAAGATCCTTCCGGCCCAGCACTGACCTTCTCCCCGGCGGCCTGGGACAACTTCCTGAGCAGCATCCGCAACGAAACGATCTGATCTCTCAGGGAGAGTGTCCGCGAAACCGTGAGGCCCTTACAGCAGGGAACCGATCTCGGGGTCGTACTCCCAGTGCCAGGGCTCGAAGGGGCTGACATAGGCCCACTTGGGGTGGATCCAGCCGTACTTCTTGCCGTTCGCTTCCAGCCAGTTGAACTCGGCTGAGCGGAAGCGTTCAACGCCCCCGCAGAGGTCGACGGCGAGTCCCAGGCCGTGGTTGCTGCGGCCGGGGACCGCCGCCAGGCCAGGGCGGCGGTAGTAGACCGACTGCTGCTCGGCGAGGCTCCGGTAGCTGTCGGTCACGCACATCGGCTTGCCGAACTGCCGCTTGTACGCCTCGTTGAGGCTGATGAACGCGAGTGCGGCGTCCCCTCGCAACTGGTTGCCACTCTGCTGGAGCGGGCAGAGGTATGCCTGCGGGATCAGCCCGTTGGGAAACTCGCTCATCGAGGTCGCCCTGGTCGGGTCGCACCCGGCGGCCGGACGCCCCTTCTTGTCGATCTTGACGCCCAGTTTCACCAGGGCCTTGGTGAGGGACTGCACGATCTTCTGTGAGCGCACCCTGAGCGTTCCGATCTCGGCGCCCATCTGCGCCTCCGCGAGGAGGTTGCCCGCCCTGAGTTCCTGCGCCTCACCCGCCAGGCGCTCCCGTTCCAGTTGCAGACGGCTGCTGTCCTCAAGGATGCGGTCGCGCTCGGCGACGATCTGGGTGAGGCCGGCCATCGCGCGCAGGGTGTCGGCGTTGGACTCGCCGGATAAGAAGCCGGCCAGATCCCCACCAGAGGGCTGCTGGTAGAGGATCCCGACGAGGTCCGACAGCGGCTGCCGTACCTGAGCGAAGGCCCGCTCGGCCACCTGCAGCTCCCGCAGCTTAGCGGAGAGCTCCTTCTCCGAGTTGCGGATCTGGGTCCGCCGCTGCTCCAGGGCCTTGGTCGCGGCCTCCAGGTCCTTCGCGGCCTTCTCCGCCTCACGACGCAGCTCTGTGAGATTCACCGGATCCGCGGTGACGACGGTCTGAGCCTCCGCCGGCGCTCGCTGCGCGACAGCGGATCCCGGCAGGAGGGACGTCAGCGTCACGACGACGGCGATCAGACCCGCTGATCGACGAGGTGGCACGTTCGACCCCTCCGTTTGCGAACTCGTGACCTGGGTCAGGCACGCACGCTACTACAGCTGACCAAGTGAACGGGCCAGCTCTCCACAGCCGTTATGCGCCGAACACCCCTTTTTGGGACCGGACAAGTCAGGCTTCTTGCCGCGCGTGCTTCTTACAGACCCCCCAGAGCCACGTCCCCTTCCACTCCGCCGAACACTCATCGCGGGGCTCAGGTCGCGCGAGTGGCGGCGTACGACGCACCCGAGACTCAGGTGCCACAGGCGGTGGAGATGCCACCTTCCGTGGGCCTCTAGGGGCTTGCGGGCGAGGTGTGATGGGAACGACCACCTCCGCCTCGCTCGCACCATCAGTCCCGCTCGGATTGCTTTGCCAACCGGCCTCGTCCGGGTCCGTGTCACGCACCCTTGATTTCGCCGCGACGGGCATCCATCCCCCGTACACCCGCTCCGGCCGCAACGGCGGAGGCATCAGCCTCGGCCCGAACACCCGGCTCCGTACGGACCCGACCACGACCGGTACCACGGCCACCACTTCTTCCGGTGCTCGCGCCTCTCGCGGCTTCTCCGCTTCTCGGGGCGTCCCTGCTTCTCGAGGTGTCTCCACGTCTGTCGGCGCTTCTATTGGCGTTCCCGCCTCCGCCGGTGTTTCCGCCTCTTCCGGTGTCCCCGCGGCTCCTTGCGGCTCATCCTGCGACTCGTCGCCCGGCGACTCCACAGGCTCTCCGGCCCTCAGTCGAGAAGCCGTGCCTCTCCAGGCTCCCCCGCCTTCCCGGAACCCCCGGCGCCCCCTGTCCCCCACCCAGAGAGCCTCACCGTCGTCAAAACTCTCGGTTTCCCCGCCCTCTTCAGCCTCCTGGGCTCTCCGGGCCTCCCCGGCTCCCGCCGTCTCCCCGAGTCGTTCGGCTTCTCTCGCCCGTTCGGCCTCCCGGAGTTCACTGGCCCTCCCGCCCTCTTCGACCTCCCCAGGCCCCTCAGGCTCCGCACCGGCGTCGGCCCGCTGGACAGCGGCCTCGTACCCGGTGAGCTCGGCCACCAGTAACCCCCCGGCCAGAAGCGCGGGCGCCAGCATCGCACCGCACAGCACCACCGGTCGCAGGGCTCGATGCCCGCGAATGCGCTTCCGTCGCCTGTCGATCACAGATCGTGACGCTAACCTCACCCAACGCCGCACACCCGACCACTTGCCCCCCTTATTACTCCAGGCCAGCGAACCGATAACCCGCCCTCCGCCCCCAACTCCCCCTTCGGGCGCGCAACCACTCGCTACTTTCGCTACTCTTACTAGGAGCCCCTGCCTCCGTAGCTCAGGGGATAGAGCACCGCTCTCCTAAAGCGGGTGTCGCATGTTCGAATCATGCCGGGGGCACTCTTCTTACCAGCGATCACGCCCTTGACTTGGGCGTTCGCGACTTTCCCCCATCCGGCTCTACGCAGCCGTGTGCCACCGTGGGCAGCCGTATGTCAGCGACTGTGGGATATGCGTGGGATGGATCTTGGAGCGTTTCCGCAGATCGCCCCTCGCAGGAGCGGATCAGAGCCGGGCGATCCCACAAGACCGGACAGCGGCCGGGACGCGGATCGGCAGTGCGGAACCAGCCCACCTAGGATCGAACATCATGCAGCGACTGGCGCTCTTCGATCTGGACAACACCCTTATAGATCTCGACAGCGCGTTTCGGATCTGGGCTGAGGAGTTCGCCGAGAAGCGCGCCCTAGGGCGCGAGGCGGTTGACTGGCTGATCGCTCTAGATGGGGAGGGTCTCCCGCACCGCGAGGCGTTCTTCGCCATGGTGCGCGAGCGCTTCGCCCTTCCTGATCCGGTCGAGGAGCTGTGGGCCGGCTACCGCGGACGCATGCCGTACCTCGTCCACTGCCGCCCGGAAGTGCTGGCAGGACTGTCCGACCTCCGTGCGGCGGGATGGCTGGTGGGGATCGTCACCAACGGGACGGCGGACAACCAGCTCGGCAAAATCCAGCGGACGGGCTTGGCCAGCGCCGTCGACGCCTACGCGCTCTCAGGTATCGAAGGCATCCGTAAGCCCGATACTGGCCTGTTTGAGGTCGCCGCCAGGCGATGCGGCGCGATTCTCACCAATGGGGGTTGGATGGTCGGAGACCACCCCGTCGCGGACATCGGCGGAGGACATGCGGCCAGCCTACGCACGATCTGGATCGACCGAGGAACCTGGTCTAGCCATGAGCACTCCCCAGACCACATGGTCACTGATGTGATCCACGCGATAGACATCCTCCGCGCCACCAACGAATGATCTTTTGGAGAGCCACCAAACACCAGAGCTGGATTCTCTTCCTCAATCTACTGAGCCAACCTGGCAGCGGCTTCCAGACCTTTGTTCACGGAACCACACCACCTAGTGCTGTGACCGGAAACGATCACCGGGTTGGGGGCCTTCAGGCTGCCGGTGTGAGAGGCCGGCCGCCCCAGCGGATGCCCTTCTCGCTGCGGACGCGGGCGCGCTCACGGCGTTGGGCGGCCAGCACGTCGGGATGGCGGGCGTGGGCATTGCGCCAGCGCAGATAGGCGTGCAGTGCCCGGGTCTGGACCGTGTGGTTGGGGTGGTCGGAGTTGGCGATGGTGAACTGGCGCAACGGGCCGAAGTGCGCCTCGATCGGGTTGGCCCACGAGGCGTAGGTCGGCGTGAACAGCAGCCTGACCTTGTGCTTCTTCGCCCAGGTGCGGATGCGCCAGTTCTTGTGCGCCGACAGGTTGTCCAAGATGACGTAGATCGGTGCGCCGTCCGGCCGGGCGGCGCGGATCGACTTCAGGGCGGCCCAGGTGGGGGCGATGCCCTTACGCCGGCGGTTGACGCCCCACAGCAGATCATCGCCGACCGAGTAGCAGCCATGAAAGTAGGTCACGCCGTGGGTGCGGCGATAAGTGGCCGCCAGCCGGTCCGGCGCGCCGTGCGGCGCCCAGCCCGAACCGGCGGTCGGGCGGATGCCCAGTGGTCCGAACTCGTCGAAGGCGAAGGTGCGCTCGGACCGCTGCGTCAGGGCGTACTCGATCTCGTCCAGCTTGGCGTTGAAGTCGGGGTCGGGGGATTCTTTCCAGGTCTTGGTGCGCTGGAAGGTGATGCCGTGGCGGGCCAGCAGGGTGCGTAGCGCCTCCCTGCCGAAGGTGAAGGCGCGGCCTGGCAGTCGCTGCAGGTAATCGAGGAGTTTGCGGATGGACCAGCGGGTGAACGGCTGGCCGAGTTTGGCCGGTCACGTGGTGGCCGTCTGCGCGACGAACTGCTCGTCTTCAGGGCTCAGCAGGCGGGGACGGCCTCCCGCCCAGCGAGGGTCCAGGCAGGCCAGCCCGATCTCGTTGAAGCGATGAATCACATCGCGCACCGTGTCCTCATCGGCGGCCACCAATCGGGCGATCACCGGCACCGTGTTGCCGCCGGCCGAGGCCAGCAGGATCATCGCCCGTCGATAGCGGACCGTGCTCATCGTGCCGCGCCGCACGATCCGCTGCAGCTTCTGCCCTTCCTGGTCCGTGAGCCTGCGCACCTTGACCGGTTGCGTCACTCTGCCTCCCAAGCGCCGATCGAACGTGATCAGCGTCTATCCAATCGGCACGAGCGTCCTACACGTCAACCCGGTGATCGTTTCCGGTCACAGCACTAGTTGGGGAAACTCATACGCCATGACTATGGATACAGCCTCAGCAGATCCAGTAGATAAGAAGTTACGCCACAGCTAGGCTCATCCTATGAGCCTAGGGACGCCCAATGCAGTGCTAGCCGCCAAGCTTCACATCCTGTTTGCCGAGATACGCGCTCAGAGCAATCAACTACGCGACCTATCCGATCAACAGGCAGCTAACGAGGTAACCGGGTGGCCAGTTGTTCAGGAGATCAACAAAGCTGCTGCAGAGATCGCCCAGCAGAACGATTATCTTCAGAGATCTTTGACCAGATATCAACGGGAAGGTTCGGGAAGGCAGGCGATTGTTCGCTGGGGAAGATCCATAGACAAAAACAGCCTACGTTACCTTGGCATAGTAAGGGCGCTCTGTACTCAAAAATCAGCACCACCCGTTCTTCTAGATGAAGTTACGGCATTTTTGACAGGACCTACGATTCCTATTCAGCGACACGTAGTAATTGACGCCGATATCGACCTAGGCGAACCTTTAGAAGTGGCCGGTTGGCGCCTATGGCGCCCAACCCGAAAAGATCTTGACCCCATTCTCCCGCTTCCGTCGATTGCAGCATATGCGCCGTCCACAAAATGGGACCCGCTTTTATACGATGGCTCCTGCAGCATGCTATCCCGCATCGACGAGAACGCCTCCCCCAGAGAGCACAATAGCTTATTCCCAGCATTTCTTATGGACGAGATGCTCGGACCAGACTTGAATATTGCCGCCTGGCAACCACTCCTTCTCCTGAATCTCTTTTCTGATGATCCCGTAAATATAGCATCTGAATACGAGGTAGAAGCAGAGCGTTATATGGAGATGATCAAAGGTGAAAGGTTAACCACTACATTCTTAGGCAATCCAGACGATGAGCATGAAGTTGTTTCATTCGGCCCTTTTTGGGCTTCAGGAAAAAAACTGACGATCCTACTTAGATTTCTTCGCCTCCTGTCTGATCATTTAGCGATATGGCCGCCTCATGGAGAGGCAAAGCATCCCAAAAAGCATCCTTTCTATCGCCTCCAGCAGAGTGCACAGCGACTATTATCACTTAACCCGTATATCGGCCAAAACGGTGACATTGTTTTCCAAAGACGGTCAGGAGAGATTGTGCTTTGGTGTGTTGCCGCTCTTGAGCACTTGATGACCACTCCCGGAGAAAAGGATGGCGACTTGACACGTCGCGTCGCTCAACGCACTGCTGTGCTAGTGGGCCATGATGATAACGGTCGCCTCCAAGCTGAAAAATTAGTTAGGAAGGCATATGGAGTTCGATCCATACTTGCACATGGGGGTAACCCCAGCGACAACCATGCCACCGCAGCGCTTGCCAGTGAGATGCGCAAAGTTCTCCGTAGGTCAATTATGCGACGAATCATCCTTGGGCCCGATATCGACATAACTGAATCCTGCGATAGCGCCTTGCTCTCGATGCATGAGCGAGAATCAATCATTGAAGCTCCAATCAAACGCTTCCGAATCCTTTTGGAAGACGGTCCCGCACCAGCACAATGACAGTAGAGTCCTGAGCATGAGTGCCCGGATCGACTTCTACGATGACCCCGCTGCGCCCAAGCCCAACAGCCTGGTTCCGTCAGTGAACGTCGTAGTCACCAAGGAGGCGGGCGAGATCCTGATGATCCGTCGCAGCGACAACGGCAACTGGGCCGTGCCCGGCGGCGCGATCGACCTGGGCGAGTCCCTGCCTGAGGCTGCGATCCGCGAGACGTTGGAGGAGACCGGCGTCAGGTGCGAGATTACCGGTCTTGTCGGGACGTACACGGATCCCAAGCACGTGATTCTCTACACCAGCGACGGCGAGACCCGGCAGGAGTTCTCTATCGTGCTCACCGGCCGAGCCGTCGACGGGGAGCCGACGCCGAGCGAAGAGTCCCGGGAAGTGCGTTGGGTGCCGCGGGACGAGGTTTGCTCACTGTCGATGGACCGCTCAATGCGGCTGCGAATCGGCCACTTCCTCAAAGGACCGGGCAAGCCACACATAGGTTGAGGCCCCGGCTTGTGCCGAGGCCTGGAGGCGATCATCTATGGAAATCATTCGCCGAGAGCGTTGCCGATCTTCCCATTTATCCGCTCCTGCTGGCCCTCCATGCATTTGGCGTACACCCGATGGAGAACCTCCACGCTGTGCCCGGCTCGTTTGGCTACCTCGGTAGCCGGTACGCCAGCGTTGAGCCAGAGGGAGAGGGCAGCGTGTCGCAAGTCGTAGGGTCGGGCGGCGAGCGGTGACCTCACCTGCTCATCGGTGAAGACGAGCGCTCGCGCTTCCTGCCAAACGTAGGAGCATGCCGAGCTGGAGTAGGAACCTCCCTTGGTCGTCCGGAAGAGCCGGCCGTCGTCCTCGGTGCCGTAGGCATCGATGTGCTCACGGAGGATGGCGACCAGGACAGGAGGGATGGGGATCTCCCTGGTTTCCTTCTTCGCCCGGTGCTTGAGGCTGCGCGACTCGTGGGTCTCCCCCGAGTTGGTCCATCGCTTGTTCGCCTGCGGCCTCGCCCTCTCCAGGATGATCTGACCCCATCCCGCTTCGGGCAGGGTGCAGTTCTTCAGACGAAGGTCCGCCGCCTCCTCCGGCCGCAGACCCGCGTAGTAGATGCAGGCGAACAGGGCTCTGAGTCGAACTCCCCGAGTGCGGCCGACCTTGGGCACAGCCGCCAGGAGTTGCTTCGCCTGAGCCGGATTGATCACCGTACGGGGGTCGACGACGTTGACGGCCTTGGGCGGCTTCCACTTGATCTCATGCAGTGGGTTGGTCGCAAACACCTTCTGTTCCACCGCCAGCTCCAGGAGGTGGTGAAAGATCGCCCGCTTACGCCGTACCGTGTTGGCCGCCGCCTCCTTGCCGTCGAAGGTGACCGAGATGACGTCGAGCGCGATCCGGACAACACGCGCCTCCTGGAGATCCGCCAGCGGAAGGGATGCCTTCTCCAGCCAGCGCAGCGCCACGGTCTGCACACGGGTCAGCGTCTCCCGCCGGTCTTCCGGAAGCAGCACGTGGTTACGTAGCACCTGCCGCAACTCGTTGTCCTCCGGTCGGTCCGAAACATCGGCCACCAGCGCCGGGATCAGCGACAGCAGCGCGTACGCCTCAGTTTCCCGAGTTCGAGGAGCCGTCCTGCGCCACCGGTTGACCACGTACGACTGCGCGAACTGCATGAAAGACGGTCCCGAAGGCTCAGAGGCCGCCAGCATCGAGAGCGGCAATCCAGTGGCGACATCGAACGCCTCCCCCTTCCTCGCTGCCTGACGAAGGTCGGACAGGAAGTTCTCGGCCAGCGCCTTGGTCCGGAAGGTCTTGGATCGTGACTTGGTACCGACCTTCCATCGTGCTTCGAAGGATGGTGCCTTGCTGGACTGGTTCCGGCGGACTTCCCAGATGCGCACTTCGTAGGTGACGGTCACGACGCCTCCCGCAGCGAGTCGAGCCACGCTTCGAGGTCGCTGCGCCGGACACGCAGCTCGTCATTGGGGTACTGGATGCAGACCGGCGCCTTGCCGAGTTCCCGCCACCGGTAGAAGGTGCGGCGGGAGATTCCGTTCAGCACGGTGAGCACTTCGGGCACGGTGAGGAGTCGGTCATCAGGCCGAGGCATCGCGCACCTCCCCGAGCACCGAAGGCAGGGGGCTCCCCGTCAGTGCGGCAGCGAGGAGAGCGTCTCCGATCGACAGACCTTGTCCGGCGTACTTCCACTTGGCGATCACGAGAACGGTGTCCTCGTCGAAGAGCGGAAGCCGTCCGGTGGTGATCGCTTCGGCGCGCATGTAGTCGGTGCGTTCCTGGCGGATGTCGCCGAGGGTGGTGGAGTAGCGGCGGCTCTTGGTGGAGAAGTGGCCGCGGAAGCCGAGCATGTTCGCCCATTTGATGAGCCGGAGTTCGGCCAGTTCGTCGAGGGCGCCCAGGCGCAGGCACTCGGCGATGAGCCGTCGGGCGTGGTCGCGGATCGGCAGCGCGGTGAGGTCGTCGAGGAGGTTGATGCGCCGGTCCAGGGTGCCGACGCATTCGGCGGCTTTGGTTGCATATTTGGCGATGTAGGCGGCTACGGCTTGTTCGGTGAGGTCACCGGTCATGGTGATCTCGCGAACGTCGAGTTGAGCGCCCCACTGGAAGGCCCGCGCGGGTTCACCGGGAACTGCAGGGACGGTGACCGCGACAGCGGAGGCGGCATGCTGTACGGCGTCGGTCATCAGGTCGGCTGTCGCCCAGGCCGGTGGAGGAGTAGCCGGCCCCTCGGGGCCGTCGACGCGGATGACCGCGTGGAAGTGGACGACGCCGCGCCGCTGGTACTCGGCGACTTTGGCGAAGGAGATCACGGCTTGTTGGCGTAGTTCCCGCTGGGTCAGTCCGGCGAGCTTGGCGAGGCGTCGGCGAAGAGCTTCGGTGAAGCGTCGCCACAACTCCGGGGACATCGCGTTGAACAGCACGCTTCCCGCGTACTCGTAGCAGTCCGGGCACAGTGGTTCACCGAGGCATTGTTCGTCGGCCCCGTGTCGGGCGGTGCAGGACATGACGCGCCCGTGTGGGCAGGTGGCCGCGTCGCGTCGAGCGTGGCAGGGCAGGATCTTGCCGTTCTTCTCTCGGCGGGTGTGGACGGTGCCGAAGGAGGGGGCGGTGAGGGTGACGAACAGGCATGGGTGCGCGGTGACCGTCTCCGGGACGCCCTTGCCTCCGACGAGGCCTGCGCGGATGAGGTGGTAGGTGTCGGCCCGGTAGGTCTCGGCGCAGGCCGGACAGCGGGAGGCGCGGCGGGTCTTGCAGGGGACGCGCAGGATGCCGTCCGGTTCGGTCGCGGTGGTGTAGCTGTGCAGTCGGTTGCCGGTGGCGGGGTCGAGGTGGTGGACGTGGCCGCGAAGGTGGATGGGCTGTCGGCAGCCGCCGGTCCGGCGGATCTGGGCGGCCCAGCGGGCGTATTGGGGGTCGTGGAGCCGGTCGATCATCCCGGCTACCGCGTGGGTGCTTGGCATGATGGGGGTGTCCCTTCCGGGCTTTTCGGGTTCGGTGCGGGATGGCCCCCGACGTGGCGGACGTCTTGGCGGATGTGTGGTCACGCCGGGGGCGCCAAGGGCTCTCAGGTGAAGCCGAGGCCCTCGCAGTGCTCGCAGGTCTGGCCGTGGCCATCGACGCCGGTCCCGCCGCAGCAGCACAGCCAGCGCTTGGGGACGATGTCGACGAGCGGGGAGTCTGGGGTGTCGGTCATGTGATCCACCTGCTTTCGGGGCGCTTGGGTGCGGTATCGAGGAACACACGCCAGGTGTGGGGCCGCTGTAGCGGCAGAACCGGGGAGACCGAGCCGATCGGGAGGATGGTTCGGATCTTGTTGACGGAGTGGACGATTTCGGCGTAGGTGCCGTCGATGCGGATGCGCATGGGGGTCTCTTTTCTGGTCAGGCGGTACGGGAGGAGGGGACGGGGTCGGGGGTGATGCACCCCTCATAGGAGGTGTTGGCTCGGTGGCGAGCCCGAGAGGCGGCGAAGATGCCGACGGCCGTGTACTCGACCGGCCCGAAAGTGCGACAGGCCCGGTAGTGGGCGTGCTCGGAGTCGCCGGGGTCTGCCTGGGTGCCGAGGAGAGCGGCGATGGCGTCGACCTCGGCGCGGATGTCGAGGTCGGTCCCTTCGGGGAAGTAGGTGAGTCCGGCGAACGAGGGGACGGGGACGGCGCGGTTGGCCTCCAGGAAGGTGGCCAGTTCGCGCAGGCCCTTGATGAGAGCGGCGCGGGCGGTGGTGTCGGGCATGGGGTTCTCCTTCGTGTTCAGGCGGGGGTGGGGCTGTCGCGCAGGTTGCGCAGCAGGTCGGAGGCGAGCTGACTGGACACCCCGAGGCGGGTGCGCAGGGCATCGCGGGTGATGGGTCTGCCGTGCCGGGCGTGGTGTTCGTCGGCGACGCGGCGCGCGTAGTCGAGGAGCTCACTCGTTGGTCCGGCGCCGTTCTGGCCGTTCCCGGTGCCGTTCTGAGTCGGTACGGCGGGAGCGGGCGACGGGGAGAGCGCGGCAGGTTCGGCCGGGGGTTGCGGTACGGCGTCCGGAACGGGAACGGGCGCCGGGGACGGTTCGGAACGAGGACCGGAGGAGCGGCGCTCCAGCATGGAGACCGCGATCAGGAACGCCCCTGCCGGGGTCGCGGCAGTGATCCACCCCCAGGCCGACGGGTGAGCTTGGGCGAGGTTCGCAGCCAGCGACAAGGCGATCCCGCCGACGAGAACGAGGGTCGGCCAGGAGATCCAGCCCTGTCGCGCTCGTCCGTTCTTCTTGTCGCGCTGCCGTTCGCGGGCGGCCATGACACAGGTGAGATCGACGCAGACGGCCACGGCCCAGGCCATCCACCCGGACTGGCCGTGTTCGGTGGCGGTGTCGCGGATGTGGGTGAAGCTGCCGGCCCCGGCGATCGCGGCGAGGATCAGCACCGGTGCGGAGTCGGCCAGCCGTACGGCCAGACGAGGCGCGGTCGCGGTCACGGTGGTTCTCCCTTCCGAAATTGCGGAGGTCAGGCGATGAGTTCGGGGATGTCGTCGACGCTGGGCAGTTCGTGACCGAGGCCGGAGGCGGCGACCTGGTTCCATGAGGGCGCCATCTCGGCGTAGGTGTCCGCGGCTTGCTCTGCGGCGGTGGTGGAGACGTAGCCGGACCGCGCCCGGTACCACCGGCCGTCAGAACCGGTGATCACAGCCACGCCGGGCAGTTCCGGCGCGATGGACCGGGCGGCAACCAGCGCATCGGGGTCGAGGTCGCCGAGCGTCATCACGGCGGTCTCGGGATCGTTGACCCGGTGACAGACCCGTCCGCCGATCTGGGCGCGCAGCGCGGTCACGCCGGGACCCAGATCGGAGCCGATTCTTTGGCCGGACAGGATCAGGTGGATGCCGAACGCGCGGCCGAGTTGGGCGATGCGCAGCAGCGCGGTAGCGGTCCGGGTGACCTGATCCTTCTCGGCCTTGTCGGCGGTCAGGTACAACTCGGCGAGTTCGTCGACCAGGACCACGACCGGGATCGGGCGGGAGCTGTCGGGCAGTTGCCAGATGTCGCGGACCCCGTAGCGGCGACAGGCCAGCATCCTCGCGCCCATCACCGCGATCAGGTCGCCGAGCAGGTCGAGGCACTCGGCGCGACTGGTGGCCAGCGCGGTCAACCGGGAGGCGTAGGCCGACAGCTCCACCCCGCCTTTGAGGTCGAAGCCGACCAGGGCGACCGGTTGCGGAGCCAGGCCGACGATGAGCGCGTTGATCAGGTTGGACTTGCCCGACTGAGTAGCACCGGCGTTCATCCAGTGCGGGATGAGGCGCAGGTCCATGCGCCAGGCCGCGCCGGTCTCCAGTACCCCGACGATGGGGCGGAGCAGGTCCTCGGCCCGCCAGCCGTCGCGTGGTTCGGCAGGTGGGGAGGCGGGGGCGACGTGGGTTAACGGGTCTTGGGTGATGCCTTGGAGGGTGACGCGGCCAGGCCGGGAGGCGACGACGCGAACGGCCTCGATGCGCCAGGCGTGCGCGAGCCGTTCACAGACCTTGGCGTAGTCGTCGGGCACCTGGCCGTCGAGGAGATGGAAGGTGATGCGGAAGCCGTGCCGTACGGGGCGGGGCAGGCCCATCCACGGTTTGGTGTCGACGGCGACCCGCTGGAAGCGCCGCTTGACCTGCACGACGCCAGTCGAGGCGACCAGGCCGGGGACGGTGGTGAACCACCACCGGTGCCGCTTCTTGGTCAGCCCGCAGCCGGAGGCGACGTGCCGCCAGGACCAGCGCAGCCAGACGGCTTTACGGGGGAAGACCAGGGCGTACCAGTAGGAGGCCGGAGCCCAGCGCCGCCAGGCCAGCAGCACGAGCACGACGGCGAGGACCTTGAACAGGGGGTGGTCGAGGGTGATCACAGGTCCGCCCCCATTCCGGCGGAGGTGGACAGGGAGGCGCCGACGGGGCGGAAGGAGGCGGCCCGGTAGGCGATGCCCCAGCGTCCGCCCTGCTCCCACACGTAGCCGACCAGGTCGACCGGGACGACTTCCTCGCCGGGGGTGATCTGCGGTTCCGGGGTGGTGGTGACCTTGACCAGCTCCATCCGGCCAAGCTCGTCCTCGAACAGGAAGGTGAGTTCGTACATGACGTTGCCGTCCTTGTCGCGCTTGATCTCGCCGGTGTCCTTGCTGACGAGGCGGGGCTTGGCGGCCTTGACGCAGGTGATCTGGAGCTTGGTGACGTCGACGGGGATGGGGATGGCGCGCATGATCGTTCCTTTGTTAGCTGGGATGCTTGGAACACATGGAACACATGGAATTCTAAGTTGTCAATGAGTTCTTCGGCGGCTTGGTTGGCTTCTTTACGGGGGTGTGCTGAACTGGAGTCGTGGTGCACCATGAGGCACACGTCACGGTGCACCGTGGTGCAAGACGGTGCAGCAGACGCGACGAGACGAGACGTAGATGGTGGAGAAGACCGGCCAGCCGGCCTACTTGCAGATCGTCGACGAGCTGCGCGGCCAGATCCGCACCGGCTCACTCGCCCCCGGTACGGCGCTGCCCTCCATCGCCCAGCTGGGTGAGCGCTTCGACGTCTCCGCCAGCGTGGTCAAGGCCGCGATCAGTGTGCTTCGCACCGAGGGACTGGTGATCGGTCAGCAGGGCAAGGGCGTGTTCGTCCGCCAGCCCCCCGCCGAGCCCTCCAGGCCCGAGGCGCTGGATGTGAGCGCCGAGATCCTGGACCAGCTTGCCCAGACGCGTCAGAGCGTCAAGGAACTGGGTGATCGACTCGCCGCTCTGGAGGCGGCAGTCTTCGCAAAGCCGAAGTGATCTCACCGATCCGGCATGCCAACTCGTCCAGCTCTGACCGAATCGCGGTCAATTCCCAGATGATCCGCTGCGGGTCGACGTTCACCGGTTCCTCCCTTGCTCTGCGGTGTGTTGCGCCTTTCGGCATGGCTTAAGTTCACCGTGAGCTGGGGGTTTCCGGTATCACACCGATCTAGTTAAGCTTCTTCAGTTCCACTCAACGCCATTTACACAAGCGTTTTCATATGCACGACCGCACACCGCGCCACCTCCCCGAAGCGTGAAGGCGAAAGTATGCACCTGAAGACGACCCAGCGACCCGGCTGGAACCCCTCCCGCCTGCGCGAACACCGCGAAGCCCATGGCCTTACGCTGGAGGCCGCAGGCGAACGGCTCCGCCAGGCCGCAGGCCGCCACGGTCTGACCGTGCCCGCCGCGAACTTCCAAACGCTCTGGGGACATGAGCAAGGAAGCGTGTTCCCCGGACCGCATTACCGGCGCGCTTACTGCCTGCTCTATGAGGCCACCGAACCCGAACTAGGGTTTCGCCCCCCTCTGCCCGGTGAATCACAGAAAGCGGAAATCGTGATTTCCGATTTGCCTACGCCCGCTGATCCCGCTGTCGACAACGCCGCCGCCCTGGTCATCGAGGAGACGTTCACCAAGGTCTCCGTCGGCGGCATCGAGTCCAGCGACTCCCCGCCGGGACTTCTTCGTAGCCGCGTGGTCGACGCCTGGCGCAGACGCCACGGCGCAGGCAACCCCCGCCCCATCCTCACCCTGGTCGGCGGATACGCCGGATCGGGCAAGACGGAGTTCTCCCGCTTCCTGTCCGACATCACCGGATGGGCGTTCCTGGACAAGGACTCCCTGACCCGCTCCATCGTGGAGCGGCTCCTGGTCTCCCTCGGCGGCGATCCCAACGACCGCCACACCGACCTGTATCTCAAGGAGGTCCGCCCGCTGGAGTACCGGTGCCTGATGGAGACCGCGTGGGACAACCTCAACGTCGGCACCTCGGCCATCCTGGCGGCCCCGTTCATCACCGAACTCAAAGACGAGGCATGGTTCGCCCGTCTGGAGAACCGGTGCGCGGCCAAGGGAATCGATGTGGCGGCGATCTGGGTCCGCTGCGATCCCGAGTCGATGCGCGAGTACATCGAGTTCCGCGGAGCCGCCCGTGACGCGTGGAAGCTGAGCAACTGGGAGCAGTACGCCGCAGGCTTGAACGTCGAGGCCAGCCCGCCGACCGCACACGTCACTGTCGACAACCGACTCGGCGCCGCGATCAGCCTTGCCGACCAGACCCGCGAAGCCCTCAAACGGATTCTCACGTGAGCCCGCAGGGAGTCGTCATCTACGGGCCGCCCGCCAGCGGCAAGGACACCATCACCGCCGCCCTCACCCGCCTGGATGCGCGGTTCACGTTGCTGCCCAAGCTCAAGGTCGGCACCGGCCGCGCCGACGGTTATGAGTTCGTCAGCGCCGAGCACTTGGACAAGCTCCGCCAGGCGGGCAGGCTGGTCGCCGAGACTCGCCGCTACGGCAACGTCTACGCCATCGACCGCCAGAGCATCGAAGACCGCCACGCCGCCGGCTACGTCCCCGTCGTGCACATGGGCAACCTCGGCGACCTGAGACGCCTGATTGGCCGAACCCCGGATTCCTGGTTGCGCGTCTTGTTGTGGGTGCCGCGCGAGGTCACCGAACAGCGCTCCCGAAGCCGCGGCGACGTCGACACCGGCAAGCGCCTGACCGCATGGGATGAGACCCTCACCGACCTGGAGACCAGCACCGACGCCGGGTTCTTTCACCTGCGCCTGCACACCGACCGTCTGGGAGCCGACGCCGCAGCCCGCGAGATCATGGGTGCCTACGATCGACTTCGGCAGGCCGGTTGTCCTCAGCCGCAGGAGTGCCGCCCTTGAGACGAGCCTCCACCTCCGCCGGGATCAGATCCAGCCGCCACCAGGTGCCGCACCGTCGACAACGAGCGCCATCGGGCAGAGGATTCGGCCGGGTCCACTCCACGTCGTCATGAGGACAGTCCGTCTTGGTGGCGTAGCTGCGGGCGCATTGCTCAGCGGTGACCGACTCGTTCATCGTCACGATCAGCGGCGCGTCTCCCTGACCGCGCCCGCAGTACGGACACACCGATGATGTCTCGTTCAGCCAGCCCTCGATACGGCGCTGTTCGTCGGCCAGCCGGAGGAGTTCCTCGGCCGTTTCGGCGACCAGATGCCCGGTGAGCCCGGCGAGCGTCTCCTGCTCGGTCAGAATACGGTCGGGGGTGCGGTGCGCGGCGAAGACACCCCAGCCGCTTTGTTCGGTTCGCCACCCCTCGATCACCGGCCCACCGGCCACCGCGGGCAGCGGCCAGGCCAGAAACCGGCCATCACTGCGTTTGGGCATCGCGCGTCCTCGTTTCCGTTCCGTTTTGAGCCGGGCCGGTGTGGTGAGGCGTGACGGCGCCACCCCTCCCAGAGCCAACGCCGTCACGCCCGTTCAAGGGAGCACCCCACCCCGCTGCGCGCGCCTGGGCCACAGCAACACGGGGGACTGGTTGAACAAGGTGGTGATGATGGAGGCATCGCAGCAAAACGAGCAAGACACCGAGAGCAAGAACGTCGGCGGTCTCCACCAACGGCCGCCACCGCCCAAGCGGTCCAGTTGGGTGACCTGCCCCCACACGAGATCGACCCCGCGAGGTTCGCGCTCGTAGTCGTCACCCCGTACCGGAGTGATCCGAAACGGCTGGTCGTCATCGCGCTCAAAGGCCAGACAATCCCCGAGGCGAAGATGCTGCGCAGGCCGCACCAACACCCCGACAACCACCCCGGGCGAACGAGGCGGCCACACCAGCGACCCCGTACGTTGGTCAGGCGCCGTCATAACGGATGCCCCGCCCTCGATGCCGACTCCGGCTCCGGCAGCGGGTGAGTCTGCCGCAACTCCGCGTACCGCAGGGCAACGCGGTGCGCGGCCCGCTCGGGTTCGGCGAGTGGGTGACGGGCGTAGACGGGGCGACGCTGGCGGGGGTTCCAGCCGGTACGCCACCAGAACTGATCCCCGCGACACCACACGATCAGATCCACCCAGACCGACACGAGCGCCAGCCCGTACCCGTCATGCACATCGGCCACGATCCCGTGATGGCTCAGAGCCTCACGAAGTTCCTCGGCAGCGGTCAGCGTCATGTCGCCTGGGGAGAGTGCGGTCACCTCCTGCCCCTCTGCTGTGCTGGTCATCGCGTCGTGTCTCATCACGTCCCCAAGGTCGAGAGCATCGGGTACTGACGGCCGAGTCGAAGCCCAGGCACCTCAGAGACTTCATCGACGGCTACGCGCACAGCATAGGCAGGCATCATCACCCCTGCCTACCCTTCCACGCTTTTTACTACCCATCACGACCGGTACGCACCGTAACGTCTCTTGACCTGGGGCTACCGGTCGCTTCCTATCGTTTTTCGTGTGATCCACTTCCGGCCTGATCAGCCCAAGTCAGAGCAGGTCCTCAACGAGATCCGCCGCCGCATCCAGGCCGGCGACTACAAGCCCGGCTATCCCATCCCGGGCGAACCCCGCATGGCGGAAGAGTTCGGGATCGCTCGACGCACCGCCCGCAAGGTGATCAACGCTCTCATCGCCGAGGGTCTGGTCTACACCGTCAGGAACATCGGAACCTTCGTCGCCGACCCCAAGACCGGCAGGGCACCCGAGCACATCGAACCCGAAGACGACCAGGGCCAAGACCACCCCGAGGGCGAACCATCACCAGACGAATGAGAACTTTCTCTACGTCTTCAAGGCGCGTGCTGCCTGCGGCATCCCGCGCGCGTTGGGCGGTCGCTGGCCGCGCTGCGGCTCTTCGGCCGGTCGCGGCCAGCGCCACCCACGCGATACAGGAAGTCGCGGCAGACTCGCCAACGCTCGTGAAACCGTCCTGGCGAAGTCTGATGGGCAGACCGACAGGTTGTCTATCGTGACAATGTGACTAAGGTTCCCGAAGCACCCCAACGTGCGAGCGGCAGGTGGCCAACGCCTCTCAACGAGGCCCGCTCACGCAACATGCGCTCTATCAGGGCGAAGGACACCAAGCCGGAGGTCACCTTGAGGAGGGAGCTACACCGGCTCGGCTACCGCTATCGTAAGCACTTGCGCCTTCAGCTCGGCGAAGTACGGATCCGCCCAGACATCGTGTTCACCGCACGACGGATTGCAGTGTTTGTAGACGGCTGCTTCTGGCACGTATGCCCCACACATGGCCGCCAGCCCGTCAACAACGACTGGTACTGGACGCCCAAGCTCAAACGCAACATCGAACGCGACCGACAAGCAGACGAAGCTCTGGTTGCGCACGGATGGCGCGTCATCCGCATCTGGGAGCATGAAGATCTCTCTGATGCAACCGAGCGCATTGGGGCGGCAGTTGCCGCCTCTACGAGACGAGCTCAGACCAGATAGTGATCACCTGGGCAAATCATGTTCAGAGTAGGACAGATGAGCACTAGGTTTACTGAAGCGCCACCCGCGACCGGAAGTGTCGGTTGTCTGTGCTTGAGTAAGGCCAGTACAGCCACCTGCCGTCGTCGTGGGCAGTAGGGCACATAGATCGACTGGAGGATTACCTTGAACTCACACTCGTGGCGTTCTATCGACCTGTTCGCCGGAGCAGGAGGACTGACGGAGGGGCTCAGCGAAGTCGGCTTTAAGTCCCTTTACGCCAACGAAGTAATAGATGTCTATGCAGCGACATTTGCAAAGAATCATCCTGATTCCCTGACAGACGCTAGGGACATTCGAGACGTCGACCCCAAAGAAATCCGAATAAAGCTGAATCTCGAACGCGGCGAGCTTGACCTGATTGCTGGCGGTCCGCCATGTCAAGGATTCAGTATCAATGCACCCGAGCGCAGGGAAGATGACCACAGGAACCACCTATTTAAGGAATATCTTCGATTTGTCGAAGAATTTCAACCGAGAGCAATTCTGATTGAAAATGTTCCTGGTCTCGTTAGCTTCTCTAATGGTGCAACTCTTGAAGCTATCCTCAAATCACTTGCCGATCTTGGCTATACGGCAGACGTCCGCATCCTCTACGCCCCTCACTACGGAGTTCCGCAAACACGATGGCGGACGATTATAATCGGATTCAGAGACGGATCCGACCCTCAGGAAGCGTTCCCTCAGCCACAATTTAAAGCACCATTCCGGGTCAATTTTACATCTAAGTTCAACGGGCGAGAGTTGACAATTCTTTCTACTGCCGACGACGCGCCGAAACACACGACCGTTCGGGATGCAATTTCAGACCTACCGCCACTGATCAACGGCGAACTAGGTGATGAGATAAAGCTGTATGCCGTCGATTCTCAGAACGACTATCAGCGAGCACTCAGAATGAACTCACAAGGAGTGAGGAATCACGAGGCGGCCAGGCTCTCAAAAATCAACATGGATCGCTTGAAGCACATTCCCCCGGGCGGCAATTGGACCAACATCCCGTTCGATTTGCTCCCCGCAGGCATGAAGAGAGCGAGAAAGTCGGATCACACCAAGCGTTACGGGCGCGCAAATCCAGATGGCCTGGCATCCACAATTCTTACTAAGTGTGACCCTCACTGGGGAGCGTACTTCCACTACAACCAAGACCGCGCGTTCACGGTCAGAGAAGCAGCAAGAATTCAATCGTTTCCTGACACGTACGTCTTCACGGGCTCCCGAGTAGCGCAGTACGAACAAGTAGGAAACGCTGTTCCACCCCTCCTGGCCGCTGCCGTTGGCGCCGGGATCGCTAACGTCCTAAGCAGGCCGCCAGTCATAGCCCCGATTATCTAGGGAACCCGAAGACACTAACCAAAGCCAGAGCGTGGTTCGAGGTCTGGTCTAGCCCGAGGCAAATTACGATAGCGCCTCGCGAATGGCTGCGGCATAAGATCCCGGTTCTGGCAAGTTGGCAGGCGATGTAAAAGCGATCGCCACTTGATTCGTGATAGTCGAGAGAAGCATCGTCTGCCTCAATGGTGACGACTCTCCTGGCACGAAAGCAGCACCCGCATCAATATCAAACGCAACAAATGTCAAACTTCCCGATTGAAGCGGATACGAATCAAGGAAGTTACGCCTGTCGCCCGCCCCGAGTCGCTTATTAATTCTTGCATAAACGGGTTGCGGACAAACGAAGAACAAACCTTTCTTGCACAGTGGTTCACGCTGAAGCGCGTGCCCCTTATAGATAAGCTGCGGCAGGATCCGCTTACTGACATTCTCCCAATTAAAACCAGCCGATGTCTTTACAAGCTCAACTTCTTCATTCTCTATCGCCGCGATCCCGTCACGGTAGTTTCCTGTCGTATCGATCGATTGCACTTCAATGGCTACGAACTCGCGAAGTTGCCCACTGGGCTCAATAACGGCGAGGATCCAGTCCACGAAATAGGCGCCCGAGCCACCTCGCTGAGGCAATCTGAGTTCCCCACCCCACTTCTTACCGAAGACCGCAACTGTCGGTCGCCCGGATCGCATTGCCTCATACCGAGCTGAGGCGCCAGGGTGAAGCGAGAGTCCTTGATCAAATGCCATATCTGCGACCTCTCGCAGGATTTTGTAGTCATCTGCGTATAGGCGAATAGGACAACAGATTACAGGTCCACTCGTAATGGGCTTAAGGGTACAAACGCCGGAGACCTTGCCATCGTTCAGAGTCTTCTCGCACGTCTCCTTCAGGAAAGGACACTCCTCGGCGTGTCGTGCCTGCACAGCTGTAGCGCTCATGTCGTGGGGACGGAAGCCAAAGAATTCGTAGATCGTCGCCGCCATAGAAGTTATCACTTTCAGTCGAGGAGCGAACCACTGCGAGTCTCGCATAGCGGACACCATCCGCAACAGAGGAACCCCTGATCATCCTGAGACGGGCGTGAGTCTGCCTACTGCGCCTGAACCGAACACTCTCCAGAGGCGATCACGAAACGTCGGCAGGAAGTTCCGTATGGAGCTGCTGAAGGCAGAGCTCACCGTCTTTCGCTTCTCGTGCAAGCCGTAGGCAGACGCTGGGTCGTTGCTGCCGCGCCGCTTCCGGTGCTAATGACGGTCGCAGGCACGTCCCCGGTCCGGCAGAGCGGAGCGGATGCCTACTTCCGTTGCAAGATCTCCGAGATCTTTCGCCCGAGACTGGTGCCGTTGCCGACTCGGCCGGACGGGGACGTGCCGCACCTGATAAACCGTGGCGTGAGCCCGCCCGCGCAGGAGGAACCCCTTTCACACGTTGGTGAGCGGCCAGCTCTGAGCAAGACCGGGGCCTGCACAGGTCGCCGGGGTCACCGACGGCTCATCGGATGGTAGGCCGCAGAGCCTTGTCATTAGGGCGCCGCACGACCCCGCCACGGGCAAAGGAGCAACCGGAGCAACGGAGGTGAACAGTGCGCGTCTTCTGCGGAATCGACTGGGCCGAGCGCCATCACGACGTGGCGTTGGTGGACGAGAGCGGAACCGTGATCGCCCAACGGCGAATCACCGAGACCGTGCAGGGCTACCAGGAACTCCTGACCATGCTCGCCGAGGCCGGCGACGGTCCGGACACCCCGATCCCGGTCGCGATCGAAACACCCCGTGGCCTGCTGGTGGCGTGCCTGCGCGCCTGCGGCCGCCCGGTGTTCGCCATCAACCCCTTCAGCGCCTCCCGCTACCGGGAACGGCACGCGATCTCCCGCAAGAAGTCCGACCGCCAAGACGCCATCGTGCTGGCCAACATCTTGCGCACCGACATGGCCATGCACCGGCCGCTGCCGGCCGACACCCACCAGGCCCAAGCGGTCACGGTGCTGGCCCGCGCCCAGCAAGACGCCGTCTGGCGAGTGCATCGCACCGGCAACGAGCTGCGCTCGGTGCTACGCGAGTACTACCCCGCCTTCCTGGAGCTGTTCGCCACCCAAGAAGGCGGAGTCAGCTGCCGCGAGGCCCGCGCGATCCTGGCCATCGCCCCGACCCCCACCGCAGCCGCCCGGCTGAGCCGACCGCAGATCCGCGCCGCCCTCAAGCGCAGCGGCCGGATCTACCACCTGCAAGCCTGGACCGAGAAGATCCACACCGGGCTGCGCGCCGAGCACCTGCGCCAACCCGGCCCCGTCGAAGAGGCCTACGGCCACCAAGCGCTGGCACTACTGGCGGTGCTGGACGCCGCCTGCACCTCGGCCGCAGCCCTGGAAGAAGCCGCCATCGCCGCGTTCCGTTCCCACCCCGACCACGCGATCATCACCAGCTTCCCCGGCCTGGGCGATCTGACCGGCGCCCGACTGCTCGGCGAGGTCGGCGACGACCGCACCCGCTTCGCCGACGCCCGAGCCCTCAAGGCGTATGCGGGCGCGGCCCCGGTCACCCGCTCCAGCGGACGCAGCCGCGCCGTGATGCACCGCCGGGTCAAAAACCAGCGCTTGGCCGCGGTCGGATATGTGTGGGCATTCGCCGCCCTGACCGCCTCACCTGGAGCGCGAGGCCATTACGACCGGCGCAAAGACCAGGGCGAGCGCCACGCCGCCGCACTGCGCAACCTCTACAACCGCTTCCTCGGGTGCCTGTTTCACTGCCTGACCACCCGCCAGACCTACCGGGAACAAGCGGCATTCCCCACATCGGCCCAGCAGCCCGCCGCAGCATGAGCCAGCCGGGCTGAGCACCGTTGCCGCTGGGGGCTTCGCAGCCCCCAGACCCCCGCGCACCGGAGCAACCGCCGGCGCGCCCACTGTCATGCCCACATCCCGCCGCTCGCGCCGACGGTCACTCCGGACCGGGTTGACACGCCCCGCCCATCGGATGTCTCGGGCCTGACGGCCCTGCGCTCCGGGTCGGCTTGCCATCGGGTGACGTGGTGGCCAGCCTCTGCGGATGCGGGACATGTGTGGGATGATCTTGCAAACGGTGCGGGTTGTGCGGGGCGTTCGCACAGTTCACACCGCGCGAACCGGTCGTACAGCCACCGCTCTCCTAAAGCGGGTGTCGCATGTTCGAATCATGCCGGGGGCACTCTCTTGACCAACCGCCAAGCCTCTGACCAGGGGCTCAGTGCGGCCTCTCCTGACGATCACATGCAACCGGGCACCGTCGCATGCAGCCATAGGTCAATGATCGCGAACCAGCCCCGCCAGCGTTTGCCCAGGTCGTCCTGAGAATACAAAAATCCCCAGGGTGATCCGGGTCCATGGTGCGCCAGGTCGTTGATCAGGGAACGCCGTGTAATCGCCTACCGGAGGCCTATGCAGTCTGGGAGCATGCCAGGATGCCCCCGTTGAAGCTCTGGCGATCAAGGCCGCCGCGTCATCGCTTGGACCGCTCCTAAAGATGGCTAACGACGCCGGAGTGAAGAAGTCGGTGAAGCGGCAACAGAAGATCGAGACGGGTGATCGGCTGCTGGTGGCGGCGACCGGCTTGTGTAGCTACGTGGCGGCACACCGTGTGGCGTGGGAGTCACCGCGGTCCAGGTGGTTGACAATAGTGTCGTCCACCGCCCATATCCTGCAGGGCCGAGCATGGACGGGCGAGTGGGGTGCAGGCCTCGGGAGCGCCTTCCAGCAAGTCATCGCTTGGGACACCGCTGGCACTAGAGAGCTGCTGCAGGCCGTGTCAGATAAGAGCGAACGAATCGCCGCGGTCTTCCTAGAGCTGAGCAGGTGCGGCGACGAGCAACTCGTCGCAGCCGGCTATCAGGTGGCGACCGCTGCATTGGAGTTCCGTGGAGAACGGGATGGTCAGCAGCGGATGGAGGCTGCGGTGGAGGTGTTCGGGATGCAGCGGGAGTGGCTCTCCCGGTCGTGGTGGCGGCGGTTGATGTGGTGGCGGCGACCGAAGGTCACAAGGTGAATTGATGTCAGGGCTCAGGACCCGCGTGACAGATCCGGTGAGGTGCTCAGCAGATTCCGGACAGTCGACTACATAAGCTGACAGAAGTCTGGAATAGGTAGGTACGTGACGAAGCGTCGCAGGCGGCTCTCAGCAGAGTTCAAGGAAGAAGCCATCCGCATGGTGCTGGAGGGCGAGCGGACGGTCGCGTCCGTGGCGCGGGAGTTCGACATCAACGCCAGCACGCTGGGCAGCTGGGTGAACCGGCATCGGATCGCGAGCGCACAGGAGGAGCCGCAGACGCTCTCCGGGCCGGAGCGGGCGCGGATCCGGGAGTTGGAGCGGGAGAACGCCGAGCTGCGCGAGAAGCTGATCTTCCTAAAAAAAGCGGCCGCCTTCTTCGCGTCCGAGACTCGATGACGCTCGCCAAGTACGAGTTCATCGACGCGGAGAAGGCGCATCACCCGATCACGCGGATGTGTTCCTGGCTGGGCGTGTCCCGCTTGGGCTACTACGAATGGCACGAGCGGCCAGCCTCAGCCACCGCGCACCGCCGCACCCTGCTGGCCGCGTCGGTCGCCGAGATCTTCGCTGGCTCGCACGAGACCTACGGCTACCGGCGGGTGCACCCCTCGCGAGAAGATTGAATCAGCCTCCGCTTGACATCTCACCCGCGTAAGGTGTCTACGTCCGCACCTGGGAGGGCCTCCTCTACCTGGCCACCGCGATCGACTGTCACAGCAAGGCGGTGCTGGGCTGGGCGATGGCCGACCACTACCGCACCGACCTGATCAAGGACGCGATCCGGATGCCGCCGGCACCGGCCTGCTCCAGCCCGACCACGGCTCGAACTACACCAGCCACGAGTTCGGCCGCTTCCTGACCGGCCTGGGCATCCGCCGCTCAGTCGGCCGCACCGGCGTCTGCTACGACAACGCGATGGCCGAGTCGTTCTTCAGCGCCCTCAAGAACGAATGGCTGCACCGCTTCGTCTTCACCACCCGCGCCAAGGCAAGACGACAAGTCATCCGCTACATCGAAGGGTTCTACAACCACCGGCGCCTGCATTCGGCGCTGGGCTACCGACCACCCTTCGAAGTGCTCAACGAGGCCCTTTCAACCCCGACGGCCGCATAGGCTACGCCCATAAGACGGCTGTCCGGAATCTCCGGGGCACCTCAATCAGCTAACGACCAGGCAGGAACACAACCAACGAGGACTTCCGCACCGCTACGGCGACATGAACACGTGGTCGGCGGCATGAGAGTAACTTCTGATCGAGACCGAACCGGATGGGAGGAACCCGTGGGCGCTCGGCCCGAGCAGCAGTTGGCGCTCAACTTTCTGACTGCGATCCATGATCTCTGGGTCCAGTATCCTGGGAACTACATGGTTAAAGAAAGCGCAGATGATCTCGTACCAGCACTGGCACAAATTTGCATCAAGGCGCTGGCTGCAGATGTCCGAGATGGGTCCTCCTCCTCAGATCAGCAGGGCACTGCCATCGACGGCCAACTCTTAGACGTCGATCGCGTCCTAAAGGGCAATGGCGCTGCTGAACAGTTGACTCTACGCGATGTAGTCAACAAGATTATTCATGGCACGCCAACGTCAGTGGAGGTGCGAAACGGAGACGTACTACTTCACTTCAGGAACAACTCCGCTGACCGATGGACTCTTGCATGGTTCTCCGGCACCAAACTGCTGCAGGAGCTTGGCAAAACGCTTGTCAAACATAAGGGCCCTCAGATTGAGGAGCGGGAGCGGGAGATAGCTCAGCTGCTTGAAACACTAGGAGTACAGCGGTTTCTTCCGAGCCGCGACCAGTGAGAACGCCTGTCAGCCTGGGCGGTATTCTCCCTGACTTACTTTCACATAGCATGGTTCACGCCATCGCGGTGAGTCAACCTATCTCAATCTGACGAGCGCCGAGCAATCCGAACCGAAGGGTCGGTCAGCGGACAGCGTTGTGGCTGGGACGAGCGACATGTATTGCGGAAAGAGAATACGCATCTAGTCAGCCCTGTGGAGTTCGGGATGCACACCTCTGCAATGCACTTTGGGCGGCGGATCATCAGTCGGCGCTGAACGTGAGAGTCGTAGTAGCGGACGTTATTAATTTCCAGCCCATTGAGGTCGTCTCAATTTGCCCGTCCGCCCGTAGCCGGTGATGCGCTGCGCCAGGAAGGAGATCCGAGTCGAGCGGGTGTAGCGCATTCGGGTTGTGGTAGACGTCCATGCCCTCGATCCAGGTCTCTGGATACCCCTCGCTCACGACATGCAGAAACGGCACGGCGGTGGACGCATTGGGATCGGGATCCCAAGCGGTGCCCCGGCGGATGAGTACGACGTTGTTCGAGCCGAATCCGGCGCTTACGCCCATCCGGTTGAACTTGGTGATCGTGCCGCCACCATTGAAGATTACTGCGCTGACATTCTCAGCCCCAGGCAGCGCGAAGAAGCCCGATGGCACCACCTTGTTTCCCCACCTGTGCTCCACGATTTCGGCTGATGTAATGGCCAATTTCCCTTCTTCATCGTGTTGGGCGTCCTGCGTGCGGCCGTAGAGATAGATGGGCAGCGCAGAGCCGCTGTAGGTCATCGACATTACGCCGTGGAAGTCCTGGATTGCGAAAGCCAACGGCTTTCCAGCCGCTGAAGGACGCTTCCAGTACTCCTTGCCCAGTTTCGTGGTTAGGGGCCCCGCGTACCTGATAGGCAGGTAATGCAGAAAGTACGCTTCTCGTTCCTCATCCGTCTGTGGCCGCGGGGGCGTGGATAGTCGGCCATCGCCGCCCATGCTCGGGTTGATGGTCGTCGCCTCCATGGCGAACTCACCATTAAGGCCGCGAGCCAGGAAGTCCGGGGCTGGCTTGGGATGCGCAACCTCCAGTTTGGCTTCCGTCAGGACAGCAAACAGATACAACTCCCAAACACGGGTGTCGAAGCCGGTGGTTTGAAATTGTTCGACAAAGTTTCCGTCCACATCCTCGTGCCAGCGCATCATTGCGCTGATGATCTCGCGTGCGGCCGAGAACTCGTTACCAGAGGAAATGGTTCGGAAGTGAGGATGCAACTTCGTCGAGGCGACGAGCGGTGTGAAAAAGTCGACGGCTCTGCCGGATTCATCACCCTGGACGCGCTCTTCCTCTAGGTTGGGTAGCAGGTCCAGAATTTTGCGGTTCAGGTCAGCGAGAGCATCCTCGGGGGTGTCGAAGTAGCCTGTGCCTCCAACCCAGCGAAATCTCTCTAGGCGGTCACGCGCCAGGATGATCCCCGAATACTCGTTATCCGTGTCGACGACAAGCGTGGCGACAATACGCTCACCATCGGCCTCAAACCAGGCGAGCTCATGCAAAAGAGCTTGCGCGAGCGGCTTACGACAGTAAGCCGCGAGAGCTTCCCACCTCGCGCGAGAGATGGCTCGCATTGCCGGCTCATCCTTCCGTCCGAAAACATGTATAGACCACGTGTGCCCCACCGGCAACGTCGGCGCTGAGCATCCATGGTCATGGACGTTTGTGCGCGGACCCCCGGGGGAGTCGGGCACCCCGGGACGGCGGGCGTGCACAACAGCCATTACGGTCGGGAACTGCCTGGTCTCCCGATCTCCATGATCTGGCACTCGAGGTGTCCACACCTCCGAGGGGGAGGGCCCCGATCAACTTCACGTCGAACTCGCGAATCAGGCCGACGAGTATTTGCGCAGCATCTCCTGCTCGCGTTCGGTGCGTACACCTGTGAATTGCACGTTCCGACAGCGCAGAGTTAGGTGGAGCCGTTGAATCCGGGGTTCTGCCGTGCTGGGTCGCATGCTCGCGACCGGCATCACGCAAACAGTGCGGTCCCTGCTGCCGGTGATCATTTGATCATCGTCGCTGAACGAAATTGTGGTAACGGTGCTCGAATGCAGGCGGCGCGTCCAGAGATGCGTAATAGCATCGTCTCGACCTACATTAGCTACTCTGGTGATTGTCACGGTACCGTCATGGTGACCTGTGGCCACGATGATACCGTCGTGATCGGCTCGTAAGTCGAGGCAGCTCACCCCGGGGTCCTCGAATATGGACGCGGGTCGTTCCTCATCGGTTGGAGGGGACACGACGTGCACGGCATTCTCGGTCGCGATCGCGTACATGGTCCCGTCGATCTGAGCACAGCAGGTCACGGCCGCATCGATGTCGCGCTGATTGTAGGCACGCCTCGTACTCAGATCAAGCCAAGTAATCCGGGTAACGCCACCTCCTAGTTCCTCCACAAACAAGGCAGTTGATGCACCAAGCATGACGGATCGGAACCGCGATTTCGTTCTGAACTGGGACCTGACTGTCAGGCTTTCTCCGGCGACATCGAGAACGCTGAGGGAGCTTTCACCGGATGCCACCAACCGTCCAAGCGGTGTCCAATGTAACTGCTCCACCCTGTGGTCGAGCAGAGCGATGACTCGGCTGTCCCATGTCGTCCCCGGCTGCACGCGCCACTCTCGCAGTGACCTGTCCTCATATGCGGCGATAATCCGGTGCCGTCCAAGCGCGGTCACGGCGAGTACCTGGCTGGTCTCGTCCAATTGGACTCCTTCAAGGTCCGCGTTGGTGAAGTCAGCACCTTCAAGGTTGGCATTGTCTAGATTGGCGTAACGAAGAGAGGTCCCGACGAACCGGGCACCTCGCAGGTCGGCACCCTGCACTTTGGCATGGTCCAAACGTAGGCCTGACCAGTCGCACTGTGGCAGTTCGCCGCGACTGGCGTAAAGCAGCGTGATCGCATTGCCACCGAGGTAAGCCGTGTCTACCCCCGTCGTGGCGGACCGCGCGAAGCTTTCTAGGCAGCGAAGCGGGGCGTCCGCCGCTTGTCCCGCCAGCATTTTGGAAACGAAGTGCGTGATCTCCGGCAGTAACAGAGTCGCGCTGAGGATACGCCGTGCGCGATCCTGGTCGTCCCGTAGACAGCGCACGATCGCCCGCGCGACGAAGTATTCGCGCATGGAGCGGTGGAAGAAGTCGACCGGCCATCTGTGGGTATCTGGCGCGGACACGGCTTTGAGCAGGGAGCGGATCCCGACGCGGCCAGTGGCGTCGTCATCCGCTGTGACCCCGAACGACGAAGGGCGGATCGCGGAGTCGTCGCGTATTTTCCACAGCAATTCGGCGATATTTCTTCTGGATGTCGCCTGGTGGTCGCGGAGGTAGATATAGGGCTCATTTGCCTGCTGTAGTTGGACCGCGATGTCCTCAAGTATTTCCAACAGGTTATTGATCAGCTCGTCGTGGGTCAGTGTCAACTCATCGTCTTCAAGGAACTTGATCTTCCGGCGCAGGCTGTTGTTGATGTAGGTGTCGTAGAGGATCAGCTCACTGAAGCTGTCGCGGGGAAGCTCCCCGAGCGTCTCTTTGATCATCTGCAGGAATAGCGGTTTTGCTGCGAGGCCGATCGGATCGTAGAGGTTACGCAAGTTCTTGAGGACACGGGATGAACTATTGTTTATGGCGAACTGTTCGAGGTACTTGACCCTTTCCGATCGAGAGCCGGAAGCAATATGTATGACCTTGGGACGTCGCAGTCTATCCAGGGTGCGCTGCCAGTCACGAGTGCCATCTAGCACCCGCTGCCTAGAAGTTACGAGCACTGCGGATCCCGACAGTTCGACGAGACACGACTCAATGCTGCGCAGGTTCTCTGTGATCGACGCCGGTGAGAGGTCTGATGACATCTCATCGAATCCGTCGAGTATTGCCAGTGTCGGCATCTGGGCCGCCAAAGACCGCCAATCCGCCACTGTCGCGCCGATCTCACTTAGGCGCTGTTCCAGCAGGGCGCGGCCCGTTCCCGCCTGCTTGAACTCCCGCAAAGGGATACGCAATGGGAGGGGGTGCTCGCTAGGTGCGCGACGGAACGCTTCACAAAGTTGCCTGGCGAGGCAGTAGGTGAACACGCTCTTGCCTTCGCCAAAATCTGCGAGCAACAGAAGGGGCGAAGGGGGGTCATTATAGGTCCACGCCTCGACCTGATCCATAAGGGTGCCCTCGAGAAGAGAGCCACGCTCGTCGGTCGCCCTGAGGTGCAGATGATTCGCGTAGAGTTCCTGGAAATGGCTAGAGTCCTCGTTGACGAAACAGAGCTTCCGAGGATCCGCAAGGTAGCGACGCCAGACTTCGCCTATCCTAAATCCCGGAGCTAGCCTTTCTTTGATCATCTCAATCGACTCGTCAGCGACGAGCAACTCGCGTTCAGTTGGCGACCTTCCATATATCGCCCGATAAACCTCCGGTTCGAGGGCGAACAGCTCACGGATCCCGTTCTCAGGGCTCCAGATCTGCACCGAGAACGGATACTCCTCGGTTCCCTCCCATGTATTGAGCATTGCCCGGACTTCGTTGGACGGGTTGGTATGCGGCGAGATCAGGATCCAATGGTCCACTTGGGCATCGCGGTGGTAGAACTTTTGCTGCGTTAACTTTGCCGCAATGTCGTAGAGTGTGACGTCGCGATCCAGATTCTTGCACTCAACGTGACACCGCACTGTTGGGCTGCCGGCAACTTTGCAGTCCACCTCGATGTCGTGCCCGAACTGCGTACCAGCTGCCTGCCTGCGTAGACGCTCGAGCAGCAGCTCTCGTGTGTCTTCCTCCATCGTGAATAGGCGAGTTAGTAGGTCGACAGTCGCCTGTTCCAGGGCGACGCCCGACTCTTGCGGTGAACGGAGGGGCCGCGTGTCAGCTGCACCTTCCGCGTCCGACGGCTCGTCATCGGCCTCGGCCTCGGCAACTGGCGTGAGCTCGCTACTACCAGTCTCAGCGGGGGTCACCCCCCATGACGATAACGGGAATTCATTGCCGAGGGCGGTGGGTTCCCAAACCCCCGCGACGACTCGCCGATCCGCATCGGGTAGGCCAATAAACCCGAATTCCAGATCCAGCCGAGCGGTGCGCTCGGCGTCCATATGAGCGGCATCCTTCAGCAGGGTGTCAGCCTCCTGATACCGCTCAGCACGCACCAAAGCCCGGGCCTGCGACTCCCACTCGTCCGCGCGCACCATATACGGCTCAGGCGGCGGAGTACTGTCGACGTAGCGGCGTAAGTCGAGGTTGAAGTCGTTCTCCCGCAGCTCCATGATTTCGACGACACGGGCGAAGCCAGGGATGTCGCGGTACTCCTCGTACGCGGCGATGACCTTCTCTGCGTGCTGTGCGTCCAGGAAGTTCTGCGCACGACCGTGGGTGAACTCCCCGTCGGCGTTGATGAACAGCACCTTGCCCCGCCGGTCCTTCGGGCGAGGGTCGCTGCCACGCAGCACTAGCACGCAGGCGGGGACGCCCGTGCCGTAGAACAGGTTCGGCGCTAGGCCGATAACGGCCTCAAGGCGGTCGTCGCGGATGATGCCCTCGCGTATCTCCTTTTCCTTCCCGCCTCGGAAGAGCACGCCATGCGGCATCACAGTGGCCCCGATGCCGTCGGGGGTCAGCACCGCCAGCACGTGCTGGGCGAACATCAGGTCGGCCTTCTTGCCGGTCTCCGGCGCGAAACCGTACGTGAACCGCTCGGGGTGCCCCGTCCCCGTGCGCGTGTACTTCAGGGAGAACGGCGGATTGGTGAGGACCCGGTCAAAGCGCATCAGCTCGCCATCCTCGGTATGCCTGGGGTTGGCGAGCGTGTCGTCGTTCTCCAGCCCCGCGTTGTTGATCCCGTGCAGGATCATATTCATCTTCGAGATGGCCCAAGTGCCGCCGTTGCATTCCTGGCCGTACAGGCTCAGGTCGCGGTAGTCCTGACCATGCTCCTCAACGTACTCCTTGGCGTGGATGAGCATGCCGCCCGAACCCGAGCACGGGTCGTAGACGCGCATCCCCGGTCCGGGCTTGACCAGGCCGACCATCATCCGAACGACTCCGCGCGGGGTGTAGAACTCCCCGCCCTTCTTGCTGGCCGAGTCGGCGAACTCGCCGATCAGGTACTCGTATGCGGCGCCGAGCAGGTCGGGGAACTCGAAGTCCTCGTCACGCAGCCGGTAGCGGTCGAAGTGGAGAACAAGTTGCTGCAGGTGCTTGTCCGGGAGGGTCGATTGGCCGACCTTCCTGGTGAAGTCGATGTGCTCCAGCACGCCTTCGAGCGACTCGGAGTTGGCGGTCTCCAGCGCGTGAAGGGCCTTGTTCAGCAGGTCGCCGACGCCCTTCTTCCAGGAGTAGGCCGTGATGTACGGCCAGCGCGCTTCCGCCGGGACGAAGAAGTCGTCCTTATAGAAGTCTGGGTTCTCGGCGCTGCGCTCCGCCTCCTCTCGGCTGCGGCCCATGGCTTCCAGCCGCGCAATCAACTGGTCCCGCACCGCCTCGAACTGGTCGGAGCAGCGCTTCAGGAACAGCATCCCGAAGATGTACTCCTTGAATTCCGAGGCGTCCATACGGCCGCGCAGCATGTCGGCTGCCGTCCACAGATGCTTCTCTAGCTGCCGCAAAGTCAACTTGTGGCTTCTGGCCGACTTCGCGACAAGACCAGCCCCGGCGATTTCCAGTAGACGGTCGGCGGCGTTCCTATCAAAGCGCTGACCCCGTTTCTCAAAGTCGACTCTGCCAGACGCTCGGTGGGCTGGGTCACTGAACCAGTTCTGGGTGTGCAGCCACCACGCCTCGCCGTTCCGAGGGTGGGAGCAGATCAGTATGACGGGTGCAGTCACACTCATCCAATAGTCGATGTCAGCTTTGTCGCACTGATAGTAAAAGGAACGATCGTCCTCACCGGGAAACAGTCGGTCGCTGGCCTCGCTCTTCACGAGAATCAGCCGACTCGTCGATGCTCCGCTCGCCAGGTCGCGGAGCTCAATTTCCCCGCCGATCCCAGCATCGATGTGACGCTCACGCCAAAGGAAGCCCATATCGCTCACCAGACGGTGAATCAAGGCAATTGCCGCATCACCGATGTGTCCACCGTTGGAGGTCGATGTCAGGACGTCAACAGGGGTGATGAACTCTGCGAATGCAGTCCTGACATCAGGGTAAACGTCAAGATACCTCTCCAGCTGCTCGGCGTCCCACAGCGCCCACCCTTTGAGCCCGATCCGCTCGGCGTAGCTGGCCATCAGGGTCCGAATCCGATCAACGCCACTGGCGCCGACCGCGCCGGGCAGCCGAACGTTCGTCACTATGATCAAATAGTCGACCACGCGCGCTCTGGCAGCAGGGACGCGCTCCACGTTGGACCACGCGTCGAGCTCGTTCGCGATCTCTGCCTGAAGCCAGGCGACATCTCCTGTACCGCTGCCGACGCGGCGGTGCTTGACCTGCATCACGCCGGACCCTTCCCAACAAGGCCCATCTGTGGACGTGGTATAGCGCAGTCGGCCTTCGAACACGGCCTGCCTATCACCGTCCGCGCCGCCACCCGGCGCCTGGATCCCAGTGCCCAGGACCCGAACTGCCAGCGCTCGGCACAGGTCCTCGAAACGTCGTCCATCAAGCCGACTCAGGTCATACTCCATCCCCACATCATGTGCCAGAACACCGACAGAACCCGAGCCAGAGGTGAATTACCACGTCGCAAAGCTCGCTTCCACTCCGACCGGCATGTCGCTACCGGCCGGCCGCTGGGTGCGGCGGCCATGGACTGGCTGCGCCCGCGGCCCGGCAGGCCCTCGATGTCGACTGCGGCGGCTGAACCGCTCCGGGATCAGTGGAGACCGCATCAGACCCAGTGAGACTAGAAGGGCAGGCGTTCCTGGTGGGGTCTGACTCAATCAAACCCTGGCCTCGACAGTGAGTGTCTTTGCTCCGATCTGTCGGCT
>NZ_JBIAZS010000018.1:0-194514 GCF_042899335.1 Streptosporangium sp. NPDC000095 | reverse complement strand
CCCGAGAGCTCTTCAAAGTCCTCACCAGCCCAAACACCACGAGCAACGATCTTCGCGTCGCCGCTTGACAAACATAGGAGCATCGGAGCGATTCACCCCAGAGTCAGACACGCACTTCCGCAGTATGCGCGTGCCCGCGACTCCCCCCCACCTCCACCTTCAGCGCACCCCTGGCCTTCCGCACGCTACGATCGCTCTCCCTCACCGATTTCACCCGCCAGGGCAACGTCACCTTCACCTCCTCAACAGTCCGAGACGGATCGGACACCGCGAGCCGTACCCGCTCGCCCGCCCGCCGGACCAACAACGCGCAAGGACCGTCCACGCTGAGCGGCCCGTCCTGGGTCTCGACGGTCCCCCCTCGCCAGAAGACGGCCGCGATCACGCCATCACGCGAGATGGCCTGCACCGCTCCAGAGTTGGCGAGGATCTCTACCCGCCCCGCATAAGCCTCCATCTGCGTGATGGAGGCGTCGGGCAGCACGGCGTAGGCGTAGCGCGCCTTGCGGGGGTTGATGCCGTGGTCGATGACGATCGTCGTGTAGTGCCTGGTGACGGGGGTGGTGTCGCCTCCGGTGGTGGCGCCCTTGTCGATGTCGCGCCAGCGGCCGGTGCGCTTCTTACGGATCACCTTCGCGTCGGCGCCGTCGAGGAGCGCGTAGCCGGCCACGCCGGGCAGGTGGATCCAGCCCTCACCCCGGGTCAGCGACGGGTGCCGGTCGTGGGTGTTGCGGTTTTCCACGATGGTCTCGATGCGACGGCCGTCGGAGGCGGTGATGCCGGTGCCGAGGGCGATCACCGCGTCGTCGAGCATGAACCACGCCTTCTTGGCCCGTAGCGAGGAGCCGCCGGCGATCAGTTTCATCGCGGCCACGCCGTACTCGCCGTCCAGCGCCACGCCGCCCGCCCACGGGGTGGGGGGCAGGCGGCGGTGGTCGTGTGGGAGGTCGGCGCGTCTGCGGGTGTCGACCGTCGTTCCCGGCAGGCGGTACGGGTCGATCGTGGGCCACAGGTCGTCGTTCCAGTGGGTGAGGTCGCCGGTGTAGAGGTAGGTCATGCCGTCGCCGGTGTACCAGCCGTGCAGGTTCTCCCGGTTGATGGCCTCGGCGGCGCCGATGCGCTGCGAGCTCATCGAGATCGCGTACGCCCAGGTGGGGCGGCGGTGTACGACCCGGTCCATGTCGGCGAAGACGTACGTGCCCGTCGTGCGTTCACCGACCGGCACCGCGGGGTCGGTGAGCAGGGCCGTGGCCCTCGCGATGCTCGCCGGGGGTGCGTACGTGCCGTAGGGGACGGCCTGGTTGCGGGTGAGCCAGCCTTTGACGAGCGGTCGCCAGCGGCGGGCGTGGCGTTCGGGTGCCGTCTCCAGCAGGGTGAGGACGGCCTCGACGGCCTTGTGTCCCGAGTGGTGGTCGCGGTGGCCCTGTACCGAGATCTGCCGGCCGCGTACGCAGTCCATCATCAGCCCGTCGAAGACGAACGGCACGAACGTGCGGTCCACCAGGTCGTAGATGTTGCCGATTCCGGTGATCTCCCACGGTGACCTGGAGAGCATGGCGATCAGCTTGGCCACGCTCTCCAGGTAGTCCACGCCGTAGCTGCCGGTGTAGGGGTACACGTCGTGCTGGATGAACGACCCGTCGCGGTAGAAGCCGTCGCCCGGACCCCTGGTCGGCCGCAGCAGGTCGGAGACCGCCTTTCCGGCCCGTCTGACGAGGCGGGCGTCGTGGGTGAGCACTCCGCGCATCGCCACCGCCATCGCCTTGCCCGCGCGGTTGGCGCCGGTCTCGACGACGCCGGGGTGGCTGACGCGGCGTTCCGGGTCGGGGCACCAGCGGTGCAGGGGGCGTAGCCAGCGATCGAGGCGGCCCGAGGGCAGGCCGTCGTACAGCAGTGCGCAGGTGTCGGTGAGCGCGCGGGGGACGCCGATCTCCCACCAGTACCAGTTGCTGCCGCGCCGATCGAGTCCTTCGTGGTAGGCGTGCTCGTACAGGAAGTCCAGTGCGCTGACGGCGGTCCGGGCGACCTGGCCGTCGTGGTGCATCGCGGTGCCGGGTGTGGCCCAGGCAAGCGCGAGGGTGCGCATGCGGTTGTAGGAGCGGTTGAAATTGCCGGTCCGGGGGTTCGAGAGCGGCAGGTCGGGCCACAGGCTCGGGCGGCCGGGGGCGGGGTTCAGCTTGCGCAGCACCGCGTTGGCCGAGCCTTCGAGTGCCCGCGTCCTGTCGATATAGGTCGTGTTGGTATGAGCGGAGGTGTCCGACCCGCCGGCCATCAGGTTCACCCACCGCTCGCGCGCGTCGTCGAACGCGGCGGTGCCGGTCGCCGCCTCGGCCGGTCTGTCCCACAGGGCGAGACCCGCCACCGTCGCGGCGCCGAGCAGGGCGGACCGTCGACTGAGGGGGTGGGTCATGGCGGCTCTTCCGGCAATAGTGCAAATATCAGACGAAAAGATCATAAGTCGACATGCGGGTGGGTCATCCGGCTCCTCTGACGGTGAGCGGCGGTGAGCGGCGGTGAGCGGGCGTACGGACGTCGTCGGGAACGCGCGCTACCCGGCTCGGGCGGTGACATGCCGACCCGTTCGGCCGACGGCGTCCCACCCGCTTGAGTATCCCAAGCCGCCGGCCTACCCGCCGCCCCCAAGAGCAGGTCGAGCGTCCCCCGGTCGCCGTCACCGGCTTCGGGAACTATCGGGAGAACCGCGTCGCGGCCTCCCCCATGAGCCGGCCCGGCGGCAGACGTCGCCCGCAGAGGACGAGCAGCAGGTCCTGGGCCGGCCCCCGGAGCGGTGTTCCCGTCCCGTGGCTCCAGTCGAGGTCGGTCGCCCGCAGCGCGACCCCCGCGAGGTCGGTTCCGAAGAACGCGATGTTCTTCGGCCGCATCCCGGCCAGCACCATGGCCACCCGATCGGGGGGAACCAGGCGGTCGAGTCCCAGACCCACCGTGATGTCGAGCCCGTGGATGACTTCGTGCGCGAGCGCCCCGTGGACGCCTCCGCCGGGAGGTGTCCACGGATGTGCGACGTTGTCCCGCAGCGAGGCGAGCAGTCTCTCGGGCGGCAACCTGACGGCGTCGCGACGGGCGCACCGATCGGCCATGCGATTGACGTCTCCGCGTGCCTTCGCCAGCTCCACCAGGGTCCTTCCGAGCGAGGTACGGAAGGGCATCGTCGTGTGGGCGACGACCTCGCGGACCTTCCAGCCGTCACACAACGTGGGCGCATCCCACTGTTCGGGGCGCAGGGCCGCGAGCAGGTCCGCCTGTTCGCGGCGTTCCGTCACCAGTGCGTCCCGAAGTCGATCTTCGGTCATCAAAGTCTCCTCGTGCTTGTTCGGCGCGTACGTTCACGGCGTGGTCGCGGTATGGGTACGAACGCGGAGCCGGAAAGTCATCGGTCCCCTCGCGTGATGTGTCGGTGGCGGCGCATACGGTCGGGGAATGGCTGAAACGCTGACCGGTGAAGGCTCCCGGCTGGAGCCGTTCCGGGTCGAGCTGACCGGTTACTGCTATCGGATGCTCGGCTCCGGCTTCGAGGCCGAAGACGCGGTGCAGGAAACGCTGCTGCGTGCCTGGCGAGCGTTCGACCGCTACGACGAGCGACGGGCGTCGCTGCGCACCTGGCTCTACAGCATCGCCACCAACATCTGCCTCGACATGCTGCGCAGCACGCAACGCCGGGCCCTGGCCATGGATCTCAGCCGGGCCGCGGACGGCGGATCGAGCATCGGCGAGCCGGTGTCGGAGCGGGTCTGGGTCCAGCCGGTTCCGGACGCTCTCGTGCTGCCGATGGACGGCGATCCGGAAGAGCTGGCCGTGCGGCGGGAGACGATCCGGCTGGCGTTCGTCGCCGCGTTGCAGCACCTGCCGCCCCGGCAGAGGGCGGTGCTGATCCTGCGTGACGTGTTGCGGTGGAAGAGCGGGGAGGTCGCGGACCTCCTGGAGACCACCGTCGCGTCGGTGACCAGCGCGCTACAGCGGGCGAGGTCGACGCTCAAGACGGTCGACGCCATGCCCGGTGAGCCGTTCCGGCCCGCCGACCCGGGCCAGCGCGAGTTGCTCGCCCGCTATTGCAGCGCGTTCGAGCGTCACGACGTCACCGCGCTCGTCGCCCTGCTGCACGAGGACGCGACGATGTCGATGCCTCCCTTCGCCTGGTGGCTTCGCGGCCGTGACCTGATCGAGCAGGCGCTGCTGGACCCGAACGCGTCCTGCGCGGGCGCGCGTCTCGTCCCGGCCGCGGCGAACGGCTCGCCGGCGTTCTGGCAGACCAGACCCGGTCCCGATGGCGTTCACATGCCCTTCGGGCTGGTTTTTCTGGACGTGTCCGAGGGTCTGATCAGCGGCATCACTACATACCTGGACGCCGACCGACTGATCCCGCTTTTCGGCGCTCCGGCCGCGTCTTCGCCGCCGCCGCGATCGTTTCCCGCACACCGATGAGTTTCACGACGCCACGGCGTATCCCCGTGGACGGCTACTCACCACGAACTAAAGGAACGACCATGGCGACCATCCAGCCCATCATCGTCACACCCGACCTGGATCGACTGCGAGCCTTCTACGAGCGCCTGTTCGGGGCGACGGAGGTGAGCCGCTTCCCCGACGACGGACCCGTGTTCTTCGTGAGCCTGAAGCTGGGCGACTCTGAGCTCGGGCTGGTCAGCGAGGCGGCGGCCGACCTGTCCGCCCCGCAGCGGATCCTGCTGAGTGTGCAGGTCGACGACGTCGACGGCCTGCTGGACCGGGTCGAATCGGTCGGCGGACGGGTGCTCGGCCCGTCGAACGACATGCCATGGGGAGAACGGGTGGCCCATGTCCACGACCCCGACGGAAACAAGGTCAACCTGACGCAGTCCCTCCGGTAGAACGCCGGACAGCTCAGGCGATGACGCGCCACGGCGACACCGTCTCGGTCGTCCTGTCTCGCCCTGCTTCGCAAAAAGGACTCATGCGTCCGTGTCTCACAGGAGTCCGGCAGAGAGGGGATGCGCGGTGAACGGCCACCGTACCCGCTGATCATTCGGGCCCGTCTCCGGTATGCCCTGGAGCGCCGGTCGAAGGGCGCCCACATTCGAGGAACCGAGTGGGATGCCAAGGTGGCGCCCGCCGCCCCTTTCCCACGACATGTTGGAAATTTCATAATCCCAACATGTCGCGGGAAAAGGGGGACGAGCTGGCGCCTCTGCTGTTCCTCTCCGACTCTCGCAAGGTTCGCAGGACCTCACCCCAAGGAGACAGCCATGGCCATTCCCGCCGCTGAGCTGGCCGGATACGCCGACGTCGTCTTCGACGTCGCCGTACCGGTCGTCGCCGGTGACCGGGTGCTGATCAACGCCGAGATCGAGCACGCCCCGCTCGCACGTGCCCTGGCCGAGGCGGCATACGCCCGAGGTGCCCGCTATGCCGATATCTGGTATTTCGACCCCTATGCGAAGCGATCCCGGGTTCAGCACGCGGACGCGGCCACGCTGAGCGAGGTCCCGGCCTGGCTGGACGCACGTAACGAGGAGCTGGCCCGCCACTGCGGCGTCCTGCTCAACATCCGCGGCGCCGTGGCACCGGACCTCCTCGCCGGGCAGGACCCGGTACGGGCGGGCCTGGACCGCATGCCGCACCTCACGTCGAGGCAGCGGCTGCAACTCGGCAACCTCGTCCGCTGGACGATCGTCCCCTGCCCGACCGCGGAATGGGCGCGCGCGGTCTTCGGGGAGCCGGACGAAACCCTCCTCTGGCAGCACCTGCGCCCGATACTGCGCCTGGACCGGCCCGATCCCCGCGCCGCCTGGGAGCAGCGGATCACCGAGCTGCTGGGCCGCGCGGAGGTGCTGAACGGGATGCGGCTCGACGCTGTCCGGTTCGAGGGGCCGGGCACCGACCTGACCATCGGCCTGCTCCCGGACGCGCACTGGACCGCGGCACGCCTCGAATCCGTACGGGGGCACCGCTTCCAGGCCAACCTTCCCACGGAGGAGGTGTTCACCACCCCTGACCATCGCCGGGTGGAGGGCACCGTCCGTTCGACGCGGCCACTCGCGCTCAACGGGAGCGTCATTCGCGACCTGGAACTGACCTTCACCGGCGGGGTGGTGACAGAGGTGCGGGCGAGCGCCGGCGCCGACGTGGTCCGCACCCACCAGGCGACCGACGCGGGCGCGGCCCGTCTGGGCGAGCTGGCCCTGGTCGACGGCTCGTCACCGGTCGGGCGATCGGGCCTCACCTTTCTCGAGACCCTGCTGGACGAGAACGCCACCTGCCATCTGGCCTGGGGTGCCGGCCTGCCTCCTGGCGTGCCGGAGCACCTGCGCGAGCGGGACGCCGCCGGGCTTGAGGCGGCCGGGGTCAACGTCTCCGGTGTGCACGTCGACTTCATGGTGGGCGGCCCCGACGTCACCGTCACGGGGATCGGGCACGACGGCGGTGCGATCGAGTTGCTCCGCGACGACGAGTGGCAGGTCTGAGTCGAAGCCGAGTCCGCGGATCCGGTCACCGAGGTGATCGTTTTTCAACCTTCCGCCTGATGCGGCTGCCTCCTGCCATCAGGAGAGGACTTACCTGGAGCGGGTGGTCGATAACGGTCATCCTGGCAAAACCAGGTGAAGCATCCGGGCCGAACGCGAAGCGTGCTCCATGCGCGGGGCGAAGTACCCCCGGAGGGTCGTGCGTCGACGACTCTCCTGGGCGTCGCCTGGACGAGTCGCCCTTTGGGACGAGCGGCTCGGGTCCGAGGGGGCCCATCGCGCGTGGCCTTCCGCTCCGGAATCGACACAGGGATATCTATTGTGCACTGAGTTCACGATACGCTTTACTCGTGATGCACGTTCACCCTGACCGAGGCCACCGCGCGACGGGCGCGTCTCGCGCGCCCTTCCGACGCGATCACCAGTCGAGTCTGTGAGGTCCCCGACTTGCCGACGGCTTCCCGCACACGAAGACGAAGCGTTCTGAGCGATGGCGGCACCCCGGAGAAGGCAGGAGCCTTCGCCTTCAGAAAGCCACAACAACCTTGGAAGCACATAAGCCGCAAATCGGTGCCGACGTTCCGCCAAGTCACGCCGATCACAGGAATCCTGTCCCGCTTCCCGGAAATTTCGGCCCGCCCTTTACGACAGGGCGCACGATATGCCCAATATCTACACCGATAACCATCTAACCTGGCCACCACATATTCCAGGGTGTAGCTTCGCATCGATGACTCAAGGCGCTTAATCCGTGATAAATGATCAAATCCCCGCCAGGTGGCCTGTCGGCACCCTCATGGACAGAATCAGCCCGGAGGAGCGGAAGGAACTCCTGGATCTCGCGCCGCCGTCCCCGCGGCAGGCCGGCGAACCGCTCATCTATCACGGAGACCGAGAGAGGTCCGAGGTCTATCTCCTGAGGTCCGTCCCGGGCCAGCGGATCACCGCGTGCGTGAAAGTGACGGCATACCTGAAATCGGGTGGATCAGCCATATTGGGCATCCGGGTCAGCGGTGATGTGGTCGGCGAGCTGGCGGCTCTGCGCAGGGAGCCCAGATCGGCTGCGGTCACCGCGTGCAGTCCGATGTGGGTGCACGTCATCCGCGCGGAGGTGTTCACCGACTTCCTCGACCGTCATCCGGCGGCATGGAACGCGTTCGCCAGGATGATCGCCGACCGGCTCGACTGGGCCAACCGCAGAAGAACCGACTTCGCCCAGTTCAGCGTGCCCGTACGGGTCGCGAACGTGCTCGTGGAACTCTCCGGCCGACATGGGATCGACCGAGCGGGCGGCAAACGGGAACTGGGAGTCGATCTCACCCACGAGGAGATCGCCAATCTTGTCGGGGCCGGGAAAGACGCCGTCTTCAAGGCCTTCCGACATTTCAAGGAGCTTGAACTGATCGCCTCCGGTCATCGCAGGAAGATCGTCATCGACCCAATCGGTCTGTCCAATTACCGGTAAAACGTACTGGTACGTCTTGAGGCGATGCGACCTTCGCCAGACTCATCCCCGGCGATCTCCCCACCGCTCTGGTGGATCTTTCTCGCAACCACAAGGTGACGTGATGTTCGATTCTGATTTCAGCCGCCGCCTGGTCATGGCGGTCGACGCGGAGGGATACGGCCGCGGCGACGACCTACGGCACGACTCGATCCAGTCGGGCCTGGCCCAGGTCATGGACCGTGGCGCACGAGAGGCCGGCCTGCGGCGCGAGACCTGGGCCCGCCAGGAGGCCGGCGACGGCGAGGTCATCGTCATCCCCGAGAGGGAGGGCGAGCTTCGGGTCGTCGACGACCTGGTCCACCGGGTGCGCAAGGCGCTCCACGACCACAACCGCGAACGCCGAGACGACGCCCGCCTGCGGATACGCGTCGCGATCGGCCACGGCGTCGTGAAACGCGGCGCGATGGGCTTCGTCGGCCAGGTCGTGGTGACCACCGCCCGGCTGCTCGACGCGGAGGCCGCCCGTACCGCCCTGCAGGTGAACCCGCGCGCCGACCTGGTGCTGATCCTCACCGATCGGCTCTACGAGGACGTCGTCCGACAGCTCCACACCTCCTACCGGCCGGAGGCGTTCACCCGGCTGGAAGTACCGACCAAGGAACGCACCGAGATCGCCTGGATGTGGATTCCTTCCGAAGACCTGGCTCAGAGAGGAACTCTCGACATGGACAACCTGCCCGAGGTCGCCGACACCCTGTGGGCTCTCATCGCCGGGGGTGCCATCGAGCGTCTCGGCGCCTACGGCACCGAGACCGGCCTGGGCGGAGCACGCAGACTGCTCGCGAAGATCAAGAAATTCCGGTCCGAGCAGGGCCAGCCGGCCGCCCCGGAGTCGCGGGACGACCTGCTGGAGTCCCTGGAGAAGCTGGTGCGGGCCGACCCCACCGCGAAGAAGTTCGCGCAGCAGTTCAACGCCGAGCAGATGACCGTGAACATGATCACCGCTCCCATCTCCGGGGAGGAGATCAACTTTGGTATCCGAAACTGATTCGCCGCCCGACGGCGTCCTGATCGGCGAGGCGGCCACGTCGGTGGATCTGACCGATCAGGCCGAGGCGACGGACGAGGGCTTCGCGCAGGTCTCCCAGCTCCAGACCGTCATCAACCACATTCACGGCAACGTGGGAGACGCCTCATTCGGCATCTCGGGTGCTCGCCCCAGGTCCCGCCGCACCTCGGGACCCGTGTCCGCCGACGAGATGGCGGAGACCCGCACCCGCCACGTGCGCCACACCACCTACGAGGCCGCCGCCGAACAACTGGGCAGATGCAACCTGGTGGCCCTGATCGGCACTGCCGGCACCGGCCGCCGGACGGCGGCGCTCAACCTGCTTCAGGACTTCGTCGCGGAACGGCGCGAGGTGGTGGAACTCAGCCCGGCCTACACGCTGGAGAAGCTGGCCGCCCGCGAATACCGGAAAGCCCACGGCTACCTGCTGTGCGACTGGCCCAAGGACGACGTCGAAGGAAACATCGCCGACTTCCACGTACGGGAGATCAGGCGCCGGGTGCGCGACGCCGGGGCCTACCTGGTGATCACGGCGACGGCGACCTCGCTGCCGGAGGGAGACCGGATCGCCTGGCGCCCGCCGCCGGCCCGTGACGTCCTGCTGGCTCACCGGGTGGCGCCCGAGGTCGCCGACGAGGCGGCCGCACAGATCACCGCCGACCACGCCATGGCCGACGTGGTGACACTCGCGCGCGATCTGGCGTCGGGGATTTCGCTGGACAACGCGCTCGACAGGCTGGAGTCGGCCGGGCGGCGCGATGTGGTCGCCTGGTTCGACGGCCCGCGTACTCGGGGGGAACTTTTCGAGATGGCCGCCATGGCCTTCACCGCCGGCCTTCCCGAAGCCGGCTTCGAGTCGCTGCTCGCCCGGCTGGAGTCGATCGCCGGTATCGGCGCCGAGGGTGCGGTCACCGTTTCCGCGGACGATCCGATGCCGAGCCGCCGCCTGCTTCGGGTGGCGGAGGGCTCCCTTTTCAGCCTGTCGCCGGGGCGCAGGCTGGAGTTCAGGGTCCCGAGTCATCGAACGCACGTGATGCGGGAGCTGTACCGGCGGCACGGCATGCGGTTGTGGGAGCCGGTCACCGAATGGCTCCATGAGTGCGCGGCTCTCCGCGACCCGAGCGCGCAGGCGGAGATCGCCAGGGGGGTGGCGGTTCTCGCCTCCGTCTCGGACTACTCGTACGTCGAGAGTGCTTTTCTCACCCCGTGGGCCCGTGGAAGAGGCGTGATGCGCAGCCAGGCCACCGCCGCGATGGCCATCTCGTGGCTGTGCCTGGACGAGACGACCCGTCCGGAGGTGCTGCGTACCGTCAGCTCGTGGACGAGGGCGTCCGCCGCCAGACCCAAATTCACCGCCACCCTCGCCTGGTCCGGTGAGCTGGGCATCCGGTTCCCGCTGGAGGCGGTCCGGATGCTCTGGATACAGATCAGGGGCAGTGAGAAGCCCGTCCGGCACGCGGAGATCGCGCTCGCCCGTCTGTTCGCGGCGTTGACCGAGGCCACCGGCAACGCCCTGCCGATGCTCGACTGGCTGGCCCGCCAGATCGGCAACGACAGACGGATCGGCCGTGCGGTCGATCCGCTGATTCGGGCCATCCTGAGTGTCCTGTCGGCTCGCGCGGACGGCGTCGGGACTCCCACGGTCACCGCTCATCTGCGCAGTTGCCCCGCCTCGGCCGTCCCTCTCGCCAGACTCTGGTCCGCGGTTCTCGTCAAGCGCCCCCACCGCAAGGACGCGCTGACCGCCCTGTACGACGCCGTCTGCGCCTTCGACGACCGCGACGGCGACGACCGCGACCGGGTCCACGCCCTGTTCGCGGCACTCGTGGAGGCGCTCCCCGCGAAGGAACGGCCACTGCTCGCCCATGACCTGCGGCGTTATGCCATCTCCCGCGACACCGACGAGAACCGGCTGGAGATTCTCCTGTCGCTGCTCCGGGTCTTCCTGAGCCCGGCTGTTCTGTCCCTCGACACCATCGGAAAGCGTCCATGACTTACCCCGTGATCAGCCAGGTCTCCCTTGATCCTGTCGCCAGGCAAGGGTTCCTGAGCAAACCCCGGCGGCCGATCTCCAGCCTCCCCCGCCAGCTTCCGCACCAGCGGCTCGTCTTCGAGTACGACGGCACGTTCGTGCTGGGCGACCGGCGGTTGCACGGCGACGAACCGCACGTGCTGCACGCCGCCAGCGTCAGCGTCGTGGACATGACCAAGGATCACCCCACCACGATCCGGGTGCCGATCAACTCCTCCGGCGCCCACGACTTCACCGTCTCGATCCACTTCCGCTGCACGGTCGACGAGCCGATCGAGGTGGTGCGCGCCGGTCTGACCGACGTCACCGAGCACCTGGTCACCTACGTCCAGGCCTACCACAAGCTCTTCGAACTCGGCCGCAGCCACGGGCTGCACGAGGTTCACGAGTTGTGGACGCTCGTGCACGCCCAGGTGAAGGCGTACACGACCGTGGTGCCCTGTGTGCTGCCCGGCATGACGGCAGAGTTCTCCGGCCTCAACGTGCACGCCCCCGACGAGATCGCCCAGGGGCGGCGACACTACGAGACCAGCCTGCACAACATCCGGGGCGAACACGGCCTCCGTGACGTCAAACGCAAGCTCGATCGTGACTACGAGCTCGACGAGCAGGATTACCTGCACACCAAGGGCCACAGCGCGAACGACTTCACCCGGCAGGAGGCGGCCCTCGACCGGGATCAGCAGATCACCGGGGCCAAGAAGATCAGGGACCTCCTCAACAGCGGTCCCGGCGCCGCCGACGGCCTGTACGTCACCGTTCCCGGTCTCAGCGGACAACAGATCGCCGATCGTTACGCCGCCCTGGGCGACCGGGAGTACAGCGCCACCCAGCGCGGAATCCAGCAGGAACACGAGTTGCAGGTCGTTCAGGCCCGTGCCCGGGCCGATGTCGTCCGGGCGGCGATCGCCCAGGGCCTGTTCAACGAGACGACCGGCAAGGAGCTGCTCGCCACCTTCGACGAGGTCGAGCCGGAGGCGGAGGTGAGAGACCTCGAAAGGCCCGCTTACGAGGCCCAGGCCGAGGTGACGGCAGGCGACAACGACGACGACTTCTTCATGGAGGAGGACGTCCGTGGTTGACATCCTCCACGGTCCCAAGGCGGCCCAGCAGCACAGACGACACCCCCGGCGTCGGGAGAGGCCCGATCTCGGGAGGTTCTTCCGGCGGTTCACCGGAGTCGACGAGAAAATCCTCGCGAGCGTTCCTCAGGAACGCTCCCGCTACACCAGTCTCGGCGGAATCGTGGCCAGCACCGCGCTCATAGCGGGCGCCTCCCTGCTGGGCGCGCTGACCCTGATTTTTTCGGCGTCTCCGTTGTATCTGTTGCCGGTGGCGGCGCTGTGGGGCCTGAACATCGCCAACATCGACCGGTTTCTGATCACCAGCCTCGCCGGTGACAGCGACGGCTGGTCCCGCTGGGGCAACCTGCTGGTCCGGCTCGCCGTCGCCCTCGCCATCGGCGTCTTCATCGCCGAGCCGCTGACCCTCAAGATCTTTCAGGAACGGCTCGACCGGCAGATCATGGCGGAACGCGACCAGGTGATCAGCATGACGGAGAGCCGGTACAAACAGTGCAACCCCCTTAAGGGACCGGATCCCAGAGGTGTCGACTGCGCCGATTTCGTCCTCGACGGCGGCGACCGGGCATTCGCCGTCGAGGACAACATGACGCAGCAGCAGAGCCTCCTCAAGGCCGCGGAAGATCGGCTGGCAGCGGACACAAAGGAGGAGGAGAAGCTGAAGGAACGCCGCGACCGGGAATGCTACGGCGGCCGCAAGGTCCCGAACTGGACCACGGGCGTGCCCGGCAACGGCCCCGAGTGCAAGGTCAGAAACAACGAGCTCGCCACCTTCGTCGCCAACCACAACATCCCCCGGCAGCAGGAGGAGGTGGCGAGACTCAAGGAGAAGTTCGGTTCTCTCGCGGCCGATCGCGCCAGTGCGGAAACGGAACGCGCGGCGGTAATCAGCAAGAAGATCACCGAGCGCGTCGAGGAGAAGAAACGGGCCTACACCCACATCGGCCTGCTTGAACGATGGGAGGCATTGGGCACGGTCGCAGCGCAGAGCGGCATGGTCAACTTCGCCCACTGGTTGTTGCGCGTCATCTTCGTGCTGCTCGACTGCATGCCGATCATCTCGAAGATGCTGAACGGCAAGACCGAGTACGACCGCCTTCTCACCCAGGAGCTGCGCGCGGGCTCGGCCTGCCACGAGGCCGAACTGAACTTCACCACCCGGCAGAGGACCGGCGAGTACGAGATCAAACTGCGCGAGGAAGAGCGCCGGTTGAAAGCCGCACGCGGCCGGATCGACCGGGATCAGCGCGTGGACGAGGCTTCCAAGGACGAAGAGATCGACCGCCTCGCCCGTACCTTCATGAGCTCGATGCCCGCACATCGATGAGGACCGGAAACTCCACCCCCTCGACCGCGGCCCCTTCTTCGGACACCACGGGTCACTTCCTGGGGCGACGTGTCCTTCGGTCAGCCGGTACGAGGCCGGGTTCGCCGGACCGTCGGGGACCGCCGTCGTGCGTTCCCGCCCCTCTAGAGATAGAAGATCGCCAGAACGGTGAGGCCGATGCCCAGGGCTATGAAGGCCGGCGTCCTGGGCTGTCGGGCGGCTTCCTTCCGTGAGGAGATCACCAGCACGGCGCCCACCGCCACCGCGACCAGCAGGTGCAGGCCGTACCAGACGGGGATGGGCGGTTTCCCGAGGATGGTGCCCGACAGCAGGTCGTCAGCGGCTCCGTAACCGGAGAGTCCGGCGAGCAGGCCCAGGCCCAGTGCCGCGAAGGCGTACCGGAGCCGGCCGAGCAGGACCCAGAAGATTGTTCCCAGGACGAGCAGGACCGAGGAGGTATGGTGCAGTTTCCGGACGAGCAGGCCACCGCGCACGTCGAAGCTGAGGTTCAGGAGCGAGTCGTAGGCGGCACTCATGGGAATGCCCCGAAAGGGCTCGTAAGGACCGCTGTAGATCACCGTCTGACCGCTGGGCACGTAGAAGAAGGCCAGAAACCCTCCGGTCAGCAGAACGGCCACAAAACAGTAGACCAGCATCTCGCCCACCAGTTGCCTCACGCGCTCCATTCGGCATATTTCACCACATCGGATAAGCGTCGGCTCGGCGACAAGGAACATCGGTGCGAGGAGGACCGGAGTTCGGAAACTCACTGACGAGGTTTCAGTGGCATCGGCGGAATTTCCGAACTCGTTCTTCTTAAGGTGTGTTTGTCGTTTTATGTCACGCCGGTCCGGCGGAAAGGGGAACGGACGCGGGTGAAGCACCGTTTCCGCGTGATGGCGGTCGTGCTGCTGATGGGAGTCTGCGCCTGCGGGCCCGCCGTACCGCCGTCGGCCACCGAGGAGCAGGCTCCGATCCTCCCTTCCGGAGTCGGCCTTCCGGAGACGCCCCCGCCCGTCCCCCCTCCCGTTCTGAAGGCGGAAACGCCTTTCGCGCGGGTCTATCGGCGGGCCAGGATCCTGTGGATCCCCACCAAGGACACGATGTCCCGCTCCGTCGTCGGTGCCCTGCCCGACGGGCGGCTCATCGTCCGCAGGTTCTCCCGCTACCTCCCGTACCTCGACCACGTCGACATCCTCGACCCCGCCACCGGCCGCAGCACGCTGCTGCAGCGCAAGAACAGGGAGTCGTACACCGTCGCCGCGGCGGCGCACGGCACCCGCGTGGTGAAGGTCCTCGGAAACGACGAGCCGGGCGGATGGATTCTCGAGGTCACCGACATGCGCACCGGCCTGACCCGGCAGATGCTGAACACCTGGGGCGTTCCCGGGGGACACTGCGGGACCGGCTGGCGATACCCCGTCGACCTGCAGTTCCATCGGGGTGAGCTCTACTTCTCCAGATGCGTCACCGGCGCCACCGGAGACGTGGGCGTCTACCGCATGGGGCCCGGCGACAGGACTCCACGGCTCTGGCTGCGCGGACTGTACGACATCGTCTGGGAGGGCGACACCTTCCTCGCGAGGTCCCCTGTCGTGGCGGACTCGTCGGATCCGGGGGAGTTCACCGGCTCGCCGCCGGCCCGCCACGGCCTGGACGGGGCCGGGCGCGGCGCTCCCGATCCGGCCTCGTACATCGCCCGGGTGGGCAGGAACCGGGACAGCCTGGAGTACGACGACGGCACCGTCGCCGGCCTGAGCCCGAATGCCAGGAACATCGGCATCTCGCGGCACGGGCGCTTCGCGGCGTGGCGTGAGGGCGGGGCCGGATGGCTTCTCGACGCACGGACACGGACCGCGGTGCGCCTACCGGGCCGGGAAACGGATGAGGTGAGGATCTCCAATGCCCGGTACCTCCAGTGGAAGACGGCGGACGGCTACCACGTCCTGGACCTGGCGACCCTGAACAGCCGGGGTTGAGCGTCCTCGTCTCCGGCGGAAACCGGAGCCGGACCGTACGGCCGGGCTCTCGGCAGGAAAGCCCTCCTCTTTTTCGTCGGGGACGATGCCACAGCACTGGAAGTCGATGTGGAAAACAAGCGACCGAGATTTCCCCGGTTGCCGAACTCGGGAGCCTGATGGCCCGGCGCCGAGGTCCGGGCCACCGGGGGACCTCAGGAACTCACTTGCTCCAGACGCTCTCGGCTCCGCTGTGGCCCGCCCGGACCATGGCGACGGTGCCTCCCACACCGCCGACCAGGGCGAGGATCACCAGGACGATCATCGCACCGGTGTACCACCGCGGTCGCGTGACGGCGCCTTCGCGGGGTGAGTTCCTGCCGTGTCCCATGAACCGGGTCGCCAGGGAGAGGCCCAGCGCGGCCAGCCAGAGCACGATGGCGAACGGCAGCACCTGCTCGCCCTGCTCCTCGTGGGCCTCGATGAGCGCGTTCTCCCCGACCGTGTCCGCCAACGTCTCGCCGCTGCTGATCGACAGCGGCACGGCGATCAGCGCGACGGTGGCGACGAACAGCACCGCCGGCCACAACCGCCGCGCCGCCGCGGGCCAGAACGCCATCAAAATGGTGCCGAGCGCCGCGAGCGGCAGGCACACGACGGCGGCGTGCACGACCAGCGGGTGCAGCGGCAGGCCGAAGAACATGTCCGTCTCCTGTCTCGCGCGACGCCGGGTGCCGGATCGCGACCGGTGAGGAGCGCCGATGGCCGCGGGCGGTGCCGGCGGCCATGACTTCTGTGGCCTCCGGCGTCAAGCGGCCGGAGCCCGTCATCTCCTCACTGTGAGTCCGCCGCCGGAGGCTGCTCGGGCTGCTCGGGAAGCCGATCCAGCTCTCGCTGGAAGGCGCGGGCGTGTCCGGCCTCGTCCTCGGCGTTGTTCGAGAAGCGGGCGGCCGCCTGGCTGTCGCCCGCCGCCTCGGCGCGCTTGGCGAAGGTCGGGTACATGGTCCGGGACTCGTACTGTTCGCCGGCGATGGCCTTGGTCAGGTTGGCGCGCGTGTCGCCGACCAGCCCGGCCAGCTTCGCCTCAGCGGCGAAGTGCTCGTGCAGCTCCACGTCGGAGGTGCCGCGGAACAGTTTCGCCACGGCCGGGTCCTTGGCGTGCTCGGCGTACTGCTGATATTTGGCGTACGCGAGCCCCTCACCGTGCAGGGCCGCGTCCAGATCGGCCTTGGTCTGTTGTGCGCGGACCTCGGGCGGTCCCTGCGGGACCCGAACCTTGTCGGCCTTCGGCGGCTTCGGCACCGTACCCTCGCCGGACTCGACGGCGCGCAGCGCGGCCTCGAACGCCCGCGCGTGCCTGCCTTCGTCGCGGGCGGCCTCCGAGAAGCGGGCGGCCGCCCGGCTGTCGCCGCCGGCTTTGGCCTGCCGCGCGAAACCGGGATACATCTGCCTGGACTCGTAGGTCTCCCCGGCCACCGCAGCACGCAGGTTCTCGGCGTCGCTGCCGACCAGGCCGCTCAGCTGGGCCTCCTCCTTGAAGTGTTCGCCCAGTTCGACGTTGGCGGTGCGCTCGAACAGGCGGGCCACCGACGGCAGCTTCTCCCGCTGGGCCTGGGCCGCGTACAGGCGGTAGGAGGCGTTGGCGAACGCCTCACCGCGCATCGACTGTTCGAGGTCCTTCTGGGTTTGCGGGCTCGGTGGGTCCACCGGTGAGGCGGAAGCGGCGAGCGCGCCGCCGACGGGCACGCTCAGAGCGACGGTGAACGCGCCGGTGACGACTGCGCGTGCGAACGAGGTGATCATTTCGACCTCCCGCCTGGTGCGGCTGTTTCCTGCCATCAGGAGAGGACTTACCTGGAGCGGGTGGTCGGTAACGGTCGTCCCGGCAAAGCCAGGTGAAGCATGCGGGCCGAACGCAAAGCGTGCCCCATGCGCGGGGCGAAGCACCTTCGGGGGGCGTACGCCGGCGACTCTGCGTGACGCCGCCTGGACGAGCTCGTCTCCGGGAAATCCGAAGCCGAGTGCCGAGCATCCGGCCGTCGCGAAGGCCGACCCGAGCGGCGCCAGGGGATTCGGCCTGCGGTCGGGGCCCACGTGAAGGGTGCGCGGCTCCGGACGGACACTCAGGACCGTCGGACCTGCACGTCGGCCGGTCAGGGCAGCGAGGTTACCGTGGAGGTCAGGTGTCGAATCGGCGTTAGGGGGACGCATGAAGCGACGCTCCATGAAGACCGTGATGGCCGCCGGGGCATTCCTCGCCGTCATCACCACGGGGTCGGGGTCCACTGCGGCGGCCATGGCATCTCCACCGATGCCGTCCCCGAGTCCTTCTCCTACGGGTCCGCAGCCGACATGCCCGGGCATGGGGCAGATGCATCCCGTTACCAACGAGTACGACTACCTGTCGCAGATGGTGCCGCACCACGAGGACGCCATCATCGCTGCCCGGCAACTACAGCGTTCCAACAGGCCCGAGATGCGACAGCTCGGGCAGTCCATCGTCACCACGCAGACGACCGAGGTCGCCAGGATGAAGGGTTGGCTGGAGCGGTGGTACCGGCAGAGCCCCGCGCCGAGCCCGAGCGGGACCACGATGCCGGACCTGTCGGGGCTTTCTGGAGATCAGCTCGACAGGACGTTCCTGCAGTACATGATCCGGCACCACATGATGGCGATCATGATGTCGCAACAGCTCCTCATCCACGGTGAGGTGCGGCACGCCGAGGTCGCCGCCTTCGCCCGCGAGGTGCGCGACGACCAGTGGGCGGAGGTCCGCACGATGCGGCAATACCTCGCCCGGTGGTTCGGGGAGCAGAACAGGCCCTGCATCCCGCACATGCCCGGCATGACGCCAGGGCCTCACATGTCTGGCATGCCGGGCATGACGCCGGGGTGAGATGCTCCGCGATTCATGGACCGTGTCCAGATGAGGTGCCGCCTGCTCTGGGAGTAAGAACCACAAGCCGGGTCTCACCTGGGCCGGCCGAAGAGGGGTGGCCGAAAATCGTTTGCCTCGTGTGGTGGGGGTCCGGGAACGTGGTGTTCATGACGCTCTGAGAGACAGCACCCCTGCGCTCCGAGATGCCACGGCGCTCCCCCGCGCCGTGCTCCCGACCGCCCCTCCGGATCCTGATAACCCCCTCCTGGATCCTGACAACCTCCTCCCGAGGGAAACGAGCCTCTTTTTGTCTCAGCAACGCTCCCGGCAGGAGTCCCCGCTGCCGCTCACCACGGACACCACGGATGCCGGGGACACCATGAACACCAAGGACACCAGGGACAACGCGGCCACCGGGTCGGCCACCGTCGCCGTGTTCGCCTCCCCCGCGAGCTGGATCGAGTCCGACGCCCTCGCGCAGTGCCACCAGGTGGCCGCCCTCGACGGCATGACGCACGTCGCCGCCATGCCGGACCTGCACCCCGGCAAGGGCGCGCCCATCGGGGCCGCCATGACGTCGACCGTGCTGTATCCGTTCCTGGTGGGCTCCGACATCGGGTGCGGCATCGCCGTGTTCCCCATGAGGCTCAGGCGTGCCGTGCCGGAGAAGCTCGCCGCCCGGTTCCCCGATCTCGATCGCGCGCTGGATCCCGAGCGGGATGCCGACGACCCGGCCTGGGCCGTGCTGAAGGGCGAGATTCCCGCCGGTCACGTCGAGGGTCTCGGGACGGTCGGCCGCGGCAATCACTTCGTCGAACTGGCGCGGATCGACACCGTCTTCGAGCCGGACCACGCGAGCCGGCTCGGGCTCGCCGCCGGCGACCTGGTTCTCATCGTGCACAGCGGTTCCCGAGGGTTGGGCGAGCGCATCCTGCGGGCGCACACCGAGGTCCACGGCGCGGGTCCCGCGCCTGATCCCGGCGCCTACCTGGCGATGCACGACGACGCCGTACGCTGGGGGTCGCTCAACCGGCGGTTGATGGCCGCCCGGGTCGCCCACGCCCTGGGGGCCGAGCCCACCGAGCCGCTCGTCGACGAGTGCCACAACCTGGTCGAGGTCCGTGACGGGATCTACCTGCACCGCAAGGGGGCGGCACGGGGTGACGGCCGCGACGTGCTCATCGCCGGTACGCGGGGCACCCCCTCCTACCTCGTGGCCGCCCACGCCGGGCCGGACGCCGGTCATTCCGTCGCGCACGGCGCGGGTCGCAAGATGTCGCGGGCGGACGCCCTGCGCCGGGGCCGGGCCAAGCACACGGTCGAGGAGCTGCGCCGTACGCCGGTGGGGTCGCTGGTGGTGTGCGGAGACCGCCAGCTGCTCTTCGAGGAGGCGCCGACGGCCTACAAGCGCATCGAGCAGGTGATCGCCGATCTCGTTCACCATGACCTGGCCACGCCCGTGGCCACCACGGTTCCGCTCGTCACCTACAAGACGCCCGACCTCGGGCCCGCCTCCCAGCGGGACCGGCGCCGCGAGCGGGGGCGGCGATGAGCGTCCACCTGCTCCTGTCGGCCGGGCGTGGTCCGCAGGAGTGCGCCTGGGCGCTGGCCCGGCTGCTGCGCCGCCTGGAGGCCGACGCCACCCGGCAGAACGTGGAGATCCGCCGGGTCGAGAGCGTTCCCGGTGAGCGGCCGGACACCTACCGGTCGGTCCTGATCGAGATCTCGGGCGCCGGCGCCGAGGCGTTCGCCGCCTCGTGGACCGGGACGCTGTGCTGGCAGGCCCCCAGCCCGTACCGGACCAGCACGAGCCGGAAGAACTGGTACGTCATCGCACAACCGTGCCAGGTCGACACCCCGCGCACGACGTTCAGGGAAGCGGACGTCGACGTCGTCGCCTGCCGCACCGGCGGCCCCGGCGGTCAACATCGCAACAAGGCGAGCACGGCGGTGCGGGCGACCCACCGGCCCTCCGGGATCGTCGTCGTGGTCGACACCGAGCGGCAGTTCGGCCTCAACCGCCGCATCGCGATGCGGTTACTGAGGCAGCGCATCGAGGACGGCGACTCGGCGGCGGAGCGCGCCGCCGTCACCGGCCGTTGGCGCATCCACGACGAACTCGTACGCGGCAATCCCACTCGTGTCGAACGTCTGGAAAAATCGCCGTCATGAAGCTGCTCTCCGTCAACATCGGCCGGCCTCGCCCCAACCCGTGGAAGGGGTCGGGATCCACGGACATGCAGACGGGTATCGACAAGCGGCCCGTCGACGGCCCGGTCGCCGTCACCGCCCCCGGCCCCAAGGGCACCGGCGCGGTCGGCCTCGCCGGTGACCGGGTCTATGACGTGAAGCATCACGGTGGTTCCGACCAGGCCGTCTACGCCTACGCCCGCGAGGATCTCGACGAGTGGGAGTCCGAGTTCGGCAGGTCGCTCTCGAACGGGGTCTTCGGGGAGAACCTCACGACCTTGGGGCTGGACGTCAACGGCGCCCTGATCGGTGAGCGTTGGCGGATCGGGCCGGACCTCGTCCTGGAGGTGACGTGCCCGCGCATCCCGTGCGCGACGTTCCAGGGGTGGCTGGAGCGCGAAGGCTGGATCAAGCGGTTCACGCAGGCCGTCCGGCCGGGCGCCTACCTGCGCGTGATCGAGCCCGGTGAGATCCGCACCGACGACCCGGTCGAGATCGTGCGTCGTCCCGACCACGACGTGACCGTCGCGCTCGTCTTCCGTGCGATGACCCTGGAGCCGAAGCTGCTGCCGCGGCTGCTCGTCGCCGACGCGCTGCCGGAGAAGGACATGGAAATGGTCCGCCGACGCACCAACGCGTAGGCGCCGGTTTCAGGGGATCACCTCGTAAGCGGGCAGCCGCCCTCTCTATCGCCTTCGCCCTTCTTCCGCCTTCGCGGCGGTGACAGCTTCCCCTTTACGAGCGTAACGGCCTCCGCCCTTCGCGGCGGCGACAGGTGATCGTCCGCTGTATCGGTCCCGTACGCGTCACCGGCCCGTCGTGGACCGGCCCGGTGGTCGCTACCCGGGCCTCTCTCATCGTCACGTTCGAGTGCCGAGAGTGCTGCCGGACACCGGGCGGTCTCACCGTGCGACGCATACCTTGCACGGTGTCTTTCCTTCCGCCTCGGCGTCCGCGACGCTCACGCTCCTGATCCGGTGGATGTCGAACCCCAGGGCTTCGCCGCCCTGCTGCCCGGCTCGCAGAGCCCAGCACTCGGAGGCGTGGTATCGCTCACCGGTATCGGTGACGAGGACTTCGGTCATGGCATTCCTTACGGGAGGCGAGCGCGTGGCCGCTGTACGGCCGTGTTGTCCTGCCTGGTCACTGCCCTGCGCGACCGCTGTACGGCCACGTTGTCCTGCTCGGATACTGCCCCGCGCGGTCGCGGGCCACGCCTCGGATCGCCTGTCAGCCCTGTAAGGAAGCCCTTCGAACAGGCTGACAACACGATCTCGTTGTGGACAGCGCGAGCGATCCGAAACTGTGGATCCCGCCGCAGAAATCCCCTCCAGTGTCCGAAACCAGGAGAACCCATGAAGTTGCCCTCATCCGCCGCCGCCCTCGTGGCGGCCGCCCTGTTCGCCCCCTTGACGGGAGCGTCCGGGGTGTCGGCGGCACAGGCGGCCGACGCGAGGGTCCTTCCGAGCGTGAACATGGAAGCCACCCTCAAGGCGGCCCAGATCGACCCGCGACGGCCTGACGACACGCTGACCCCGGGGGCGAAGGCGAGCGTGCTCCTCGTCGAGCGGGCGCTGCGCGACCGGCGCCTGCTCGATTCCAAGTGGGTGGACGGTTACTTCGGCAGCACGACGGTCGCCGCCTTCGCGAAGTTCCAGCGGTCGCTCGGCTTCACCGGTCTCGCCGCCAACGGCCTGCCGGGCAAGGCGTCGCTCACCAAGCTCGGGGCCGGCCGCTTCAAGGTCACCAACGTCGTCGGGCCGGGGGGCCAGGTGTCGTTCGGCGGGGGCGTCGTCAACACCCGCACGCGGAGCATGCTGGTCGAGGCGAATCGGCTGCTGGGCCGCGATCTCGTGCTGTTGCAGGGGTCGTACAACCGGGGCGGGGACCCCACGTCCGCGGGTACCCACGACGGCGGGGGCGCCGTGGACATCTCGGTCAAGGGGATGAGTTCCGCCACCCGTACCGCGGCCGTCCGCGCGTTGCGACGGGTCGGCTTCGCGGCATGGCTGCGCAGTCCCGCTCAGGCCGACTGGCCGTGGCACATCCACGCGGTCGCCATCAACGACACCGACCTCTCCGGCCAGGCCCAGAACCAGGTCGGCGACTACTACCTCGGTCTGAACGGGCTCTCCGGCCGTGGTCCCGACGACGGCCCGAAGGTGGCCATCCGCACCTGGGAGGAGTACCGGCGTCGCTGACCATCCAAAACCCCGACCGCGCGGACACCCGGACCGCACGCCCCCCGGAACCGCACACAGCCCCGGGCTCCCCGAGCCACACGCATTCCACCCCGTACACACCTCAAGGCCGCACCCCCGGGCCACATCTCAGGCCCCCACCAGGCCGTACCGACACCTCAGGCCGTACAGGACACCCCAGGCCGCACAGACACAAGGAGAAAGAACAGCATGAGAACGCGTAACAGGATCCTCGCCGCCGTGGCCTCCGCGATGGTGCTCGGCGGAACGGCCGTCGCCGTCGCCCCGCCCGCCTCGGCCGCCGACCGCAACGGCGTCTGTGAGACCGGCGAGTTCTGCTACTACTTCAACAGCAACAACCAGGGGTCGGTCTCCGACTTCACCGGATCCGTCAACGACTACGGCACCAAGCAGCCCTCCTGCTTCGACTACAAGGGACCCGGCAACGGCAAGGGCAAGTGCATCAAGAACGCCGCCGCCTCCGTCTGGAACCGCACCTCCAAAACCGTCCGGGTCCATTTCAACAGCAATTACGGCGGCAACGTCTACCAGGACTTCAAGCCCGGCGCGAAGGGCAACCTCAAGCCCGGTCTCAAGAACGAGAACGCCTCGCACCAGTTCAGCCCGTCGTCGTCGTCACCGGGGCGGGTCAACCTGTCGTCCGCGCTGTACAAGACCAGCGGCGGATACATCAGCTGCGCCTTCGACGGTTACACCAGCACCCCCGGCCGGCACGAGGGCATCGACTTCTACCGCGGCATCGGCACGAACGTCCACTCCCTGGTGAACGGTCAGATCATCCACCTCGCACGCGGGGCCAACGGCGGCTCGGGGCTCTCCACGATCTCCATCTACAACGCCTCGTCGAACAGGACGGTCATCTACCTGCACTCCGCTCCGCGCTCCTCCCTGCGTGTGGGCCAGCAGGTCTCGCGCGGCCAGCTCATCGCCAACGAGGCGTGGCGCGGGGTGTCGTCCAGCGGGGCCGCGCACACCCACGTCGAGGTGCGTCCCGGACGGCAGAAGCTCGCCGCCAAGAGCGTCGGCGACCCGGTCCTGAGCAACCCGAACCCGACCTCGTTCTGGGTCTCCCAGGGCTACAACCTCCGCTGAGCGCGGCACGGCTCTCGATTTTCGATGAAGACGACGATGAAGAAGAGGAAGGCGACCGTGTCCGCACGAACCGCACGGCCGATCTCGCGACTCGCCGCCGTGGCCTCCGCGATGGTGCTCGGCGGAACGGTGCTCGCCGTCGCACCGCCCGCCTCGGCCGCCGGCCGTAACGGTGTCTGCGAGAGCGGCGAGTTCTGTTACTACTTCAACAGCAACAACCAGGGGTCGGTCTCCGACTTCACCGGATCCGTCAACGACTACGGCACCAAGCAGCCCTCCTGCTTCGACTACAAGGGACCCGGAAACGGCAAGGGCAAATGCATCAAGAACGCCGCCGCCTCCGTCTGGAACCGCACCTCCAAAACCGTCCGGGTCCACTACAACAGCAACCACGCCGGTAGCACCTACCAGGACTTCAAGCCCGGCGCGAAGGGCAACCTCAAGCCCGCGCTCAAGAACCAGAACGCCTCGCACCGGCTGATGGGCTCCTCGTCGCCGAACCACTGCAAGACCGACGGCACGCACAGCAGGATGCCCACGACGATCCTCGTCTACCGCAAGTCCCTCAACCGCGTGGACCGGGTGCCGTTCAAGACCTACATCAAGAACGTCCTGCCCAACGAGTGGCCGTCGTACTGGCCGAAGGAGTCTCTCAGGGCCGGGGCGATCGCCGTCAAGAACTTCGGCTGGTACTGGGCGCTGAACTCGGCGAGCAGGACGCCGAGCGGCGAGTGCTACGACGTCTCCGACCACACGTCCAGCCAGGTGTACAAGCCAGGCTCCGCGACGGCGGCGACGAACGCCGCGGTGGACGCGACGTGGGGCACCCGGTTGACGCGCAACGGGAAGATCTTCAGGGCCCAGTACTGCGCGACGACGACGGCGTGCGGCCACTGGGTCACCGGTGACTGGATGTCGCAGACCGGCTCCCGCGACAAGAGCAAGGCGGGCTGGAGCCACTCCAGGATCCTCAAGTCCTACTACAGGGGGATCGTTCTCGGTTCCTGACCTCTTTCGAAGACCTCCCCCGCGTTCCCCGCCGTGCGTCGCACGGCGGGGAACGGGCGTTCGGTCCTGGGCGTCGAGGGCGTCCTCCCGATGCGGCCGGCGGGCTTGGAGGCCGGTCGATCGACGGATCGGCCCCGGTGGGAGGTGCTCACCTCCATCGTCTCCGTCAGTCGACGATGATCTGGAAGTTGAGCGGTCGGCCTCCGGGGAACGCGACCCGTCCGGAACCGTCCATCATCTTGAACCGCACGTAGCACAGGCCCGGGTTTCTCGGCGTGGTGATCTCGGTCCGGATGTCGACGATCTCTCCGGGTCGGGTGTCCTTGATCGGCACGTCGGAGATGGTCTGGCATTGATCGGGTTGCTGCGGCAGGTCGAGGCGGCGCAGTGAGTATCCCTTCCATGGCACGGTCCCGGCGTTCTTGATCCGCCACACCTTGGTCCTGGTCCGGCCGGGGCCGACGCTCGTGCAGTCGGGGAGCGTGATGTCCCCGATGAACACCGCGGAATCCCCCTCGTTCGCGGGCGGATCGTACGGCGGGTTGGTCGGGACCACCGGGCAGTCGGTCGCCGCCAGCAATGCCCTCGACGGGCTGCCCGACGGGGCCGGGCCGCGATCGTCGTTCCCGGAGTCACGGTTGACGGCCACCGCGATGAGAACCGCCGTCCCCACACCGACGGCCGCCGTCGCGAGCGCCGCCGCTGCCGGGCGGGGCAGCCGGAATCGCCCTCGGCCTCGGGGAGTGTGGGAGACCTGCCGGGCGTCGCCCACGATCTCGCCGGGCGGTGGCGGCGGAGTCGTCGTGGGTACGGGTGCCTGAGTCTCACCGGCCGCCGGTGGAACGTACGACCCGACGACGATGCGCATGGAGCGATCTTCCGCGGCTGCCGCGGTTTCAGGAGTCGCCGCGGCTTCCCCGCCCTCCGGGGCGGGGACCGCGAGCCCACCGGGCGGACCGGCCACCGGGGGGCCGACGCGGTTCGCAGGATCTCCGGCGCTCACCGACCTGACCGCCAGGTTCGCCCTCTCCCAGCGTTCGCGGTACGCGGCCGGGTCCGCGCCGCACGCCTTGACGAACTCGACGGTGGTCTCCCAGCTCGGGAGCCGGTTGCCTTTCGTGGCTTCGTGCAGTGTCGTGTGCGAGATCGCCCCCGACCGACCGGACATCTCCCGAAAAGGTGGGTTGCCGACAGATTTGCGAAGTTCTCGCAGAGCCGTCGCGAAGCCCTCGATCGCCTTCACCCGTGCAGGCATGTCATCCACCGGAGTGAAGCTAACAGCGCCCACGGTGTTTACTCAAGCTTGACCCCACGGCGACGGGGGAAGTAAGGCGGCCGGTCTCGATGCCGCTCAGCACCAGGTACGTGCCCCACAACGTGGTCCGGCCGTCCCGCTCCTCCTGCCGGATCGGCTCCCGTCGATCGGGTCGTCACTCCTACGCCCCGGCGCACCGGTGGCGTACCGAACCGGCGCCGCCTGCACCGAGCCGGCCGCGTCAGGGGCGTGCCTCGTCGTACGGAACCTGGGTGGTACGGGACGACCTGAGGAGGAATCCGGCCGCGGCGGCGGTGAAGAACATCAGCACGCCGTAGGTGGCGGCGGGGATCGCCATCTGGGTGTTGTTCAGCAGCGTGAGCGCGACCGCGATGGACAGCGTGGCGTTGTGGATGCCGATCTCCATGCAGGAGGCGACGGCCTGGCTGCGCTCGATCCTGGCCAGGCGCGGCACCCAGTAGCCGATGGCCAGGCTGATCACGCTGAACAGCAGTGTGATCAGGCCGACCGAACGGATGTAGTCGCCGAGGTTGTCCAGCTCCTGCAGCAGGGCGCCGAGGATCACCAGGACCAGGATGACGGCGGAGGCGATCTTCACGGGGGTGTTCATCCGCTCGGCGAAGCGCGGCACCCACGCCCGGACCGCCATGCCGATCGCGACGGGGACGAGCACGATCGCGACCACCTGGACGGTCTTGTCGAACTGCAGGCCCAGCGCGGCGGAGTCGGCGGCGAAGTAGTTCAGCGACAGGTTGGTGACCAGCGGCAGCGTGACGACGGCGAGCACGGAGTTGATCGCGGTGAGCGTGACGTTGAGCGCGACGTCGCCGCCGAACAGGTGACTGTAGAGATTCGCCGTGGTCCCGCCGGGAGAGGCGGCCAGAAGCATCATGCCCACGGCGAGCGCGGGCGGCAGGTCGAAGGCGAGCACCAGGCCGAAGCAGATCACCGGCAGCAGCAGGACCTGGCAGACGAGCGCGACCACGGTGGCCTTGGGATAGGCGGCGACACGGCGGAAGTCGGCGATCGTGAGGCTCAGACCGAGACCGAACATGATGATCGCGAGGGCGATGGGCAGGAAGACACCGGCAAGGGCCATGGGGGGTGGTCCTCTTTCCTCTTTTTCCTCGGATTTCCTGGGACGTCTCCTCGGGGCGGGGCGGAGTCGGCGTGGCGGGATCCGGTCATCGCGGGCGACGCCTGCGCGGCGTCCGCGATGTCACGGAAGATCGGGGAAGGTGACCGCGCCCACTCCCGCGGAGACGGTACGGACAGGGGGCACGGTGCGGGGTGGGTCCAATGATCACTCACATCTCGGGATAACGCCAGGAAAGAACCCAGATCTAACCGGATGCGTGTTCAAGTAGTGATCGTTCGATTTCGCGGGCCGGTTCTCGCTTCATCCTGCTTCGGCGAGACGGGGAAGGGTCGAGGTGCCGTGCGGAACGACCTGACGAGACGCGCGGTTCGTCGCCTTACCGGTCGGTGTTGTCCGGAGTAGCCGGAGCGTCGGACCGCTCGGTCGGCTTGATCGGCTCGGGCGACTCCGGTGACTCGGATGGCTCGGACGGCTTGATCAGCTCGATCGGTCCGGGTGGCAAAAGTCGATCTTCAATCACGGTTGCCGCGACGACGCCGACCAACGTCATGATCGCTAAGACTGATCCGAACAAGATTCCTCCCAGCACCGGCCCCATGTCTCCCCCAACAAGCCATATGTGCTGCTTCCCTCACATATCAGGATTATTCGGACACAGTTCGTGAAAATAGGGCTGTTCGGCTTACCGGATCAGGACCAAAGTCCTTCGGCGCAGGTCAGAAAGGTGATCGTGACGTGATGGCCGCGTCCGCCGAACGTCGCGGGCCGCACCGGTAGGACGGGAGGTCGTCGCTCGGGTACGTTGGGGCCGATGAACGATCAGCACGCGGGCCGGTCGCGTGGGAAGCCGGTGGTCGCCTCTCTCGTCGGTCTGGTCCTCGCGATCTCCGGCTGCGCCACCTCGCAGAGCGCTGCCTCACAGGATGCCGCCGCACAGGGCTCCACCTCCCAGGGGACCTCCCCGAACACCGCCTCCCAGGGCGCCCCCTCGGGGAGCACCGCCCCACCGGCCGCTCCCGGCCAGGAGACGGCGTCACCGGCGGAGGAGTCCTCGCAGCAGACGCCGCCCGCGGGTCAGGTGCCCACTCCGCCCTCCCCGAAGGCGGCGATCCCCACCGACCCGGCGCGACTGGCCCGTTCCCTGACCACGACCACCGCGGAGCTCCGGCGCGCCATCGACGCCTGGCGGCGCGACGGCGATCCCGGCAAGGGAGAACCCCCCGAGCCGGTGGTGCTGCTCGCCCTGCACCAGCAGCGGATCTACCGCTACCTCGTCCTCAACCCGCAGGTCGCCGCCCGCACCTACGCCAAGCTGCCGAAGGCCCTGGCCGGGCAGGCGAAGGACAACGTGACGGCCGGCCGGGATCTGCGCTCCCTCGTCCGGCCCATCAGCGGGGCGGTGAAGTTCCGTGTCCAGCCGCCCAAGCCCGCCGACTTCCTGCTCGGTCACTTCCGGTACGCCGAGAAGCGGTTCGGCGTGGAGTGGGAGGTGCTGGCGGCGGTGATGTTCGTCGAGACCAAGTTCGGCCGCGTACGGTCACCGAGCCACACGGGCGCCAAGGGCCCCATGCAGTTCATGCCGAGAACGTGGGACGCCTACGGGATGGGCGGTGACATCCAGGACACCCGCGACTCCCTGCTCGCCGCGGCGAACTATCTTCGCGCGTCGGGGGCACCGCGCGACTACCGGCGCGCGCTGTACGCCTACAACCACTCCCAGGCGTACGTCAACGCGGTGCTGCTGCACGCGCGCCAGATCAAGCAGGACATCAGAAACTACTACGCCTACTACAACTGGCAGGTGTTCGTGGTGACCACCCGTGGAGATCGCCGCCTCACCGGCCCCTGACCTCGCCCCCGCGCCGCGCACCCCGCGCCATATGCCCGTGCGGGACGCGGGTCTTCACGGTGACCGTCCGTGGAGACCCCTGTCCTTCACGGACCGTGCCCCGCGCCGCGTACCGGTGCGGATCTTCGAGCCCCGGCGGAGCGAAGAGTGAATCACTCCGGGGGGAGCAGGTCGGCGACGGCCTGTTCGATGTCGTCGCGCACCTCGAAGTGGGACAGCAGGCCGGTACGCAGCAGCAGGTGCGCCAGCCCGTCGGGGAGGCCCACCAGGACGAGCCGGCCGGTGGCGGTGTCCTGGACGCGCTGCCGGGTCTGAGCCAGCACCCCCAGGGCGGTGGAGTCGTAGAAGGCCAGCTGCGACAGCTCCAGCACGAGGCGGGGGCCGTCGCTCATCGCCCAGACCTCGCCGACGTGTTGGGCGAGCGTAGACGCGGTGATGAAGTCCAGGTGCCCGCCGACCTCCAGCACGCTGCAGTGCCCCCGATGGGTCGCCCGTACCCACAGTGCCTGACCGTGGTGATCCACTCAGCCCTCCCTGACCCCGTACCGTTGGTGGACCCCCGCGATACCCCGATCAACAGCGGCGATACCCTCCACCACGGTTTCAAACCCGCGGGGGTCCCACGGTCAGGGGTTCGGCGGGCGCCACATCGGATACATCGGCGGGCCGCCGGGCATGAGGATCGGGTCGCCGAGGTCCTGGTAGCCGTGGCGCAGATAGAGCCTGCGGCTGTCGAGGCTGCTCGCCTCCAGGTACGCCGGTGTCCCCTCCTCGTCGAGCCCTCGGTGGTACTCCTCGAGCAGCCGGGTCCCGGTCTTCCGCCTCTGGTGCCCGGGGAGCACGGCGAGGAACGCCAGATAGTGGTGCGGGTCGTGGGGGTGGCGTTTGTCCATCTCCTCCCCCATCAGTTCGATGCGCTCGGCGTGGGGACCGGCGAACGACTCGACCCGGGCGGCCCGGTCGGGGATCTCCGGGAGCGGCTCGACCCCCTTGTGGAACCACACGGCGACGGCGGACATGTCGGCCGTCGCGAGGACCTCGCCGTGGGCGAGGGCGCTCTCGCTGGTCATGGCGAAGAAGGGGGGCATCACCCGGCGGCGGTCGTCGTCCGACGGGATCATCCAGGCGGAGATCTCCTGCTCGTGGAAGGAGGTGGCGATGATCGCGCCGATGGTCTCCGCGGCTCCCGGCGTGTTCGGGACGCGAATGATCTCGGTCATTCGTTGCCCTTCACGGCCGCCTGGGCGCCGAGCCCGATGTTGGCGTACACGTTCGGCTTGCTGGACCGCAGGGCGAGCCCCCACATGACGCCGAATCCCGCGGCGACGAAGTAGATGGCGGGCATGATCCAGCGGAGCGGGGAGTCGGGGGCCACGCCGAGCACGGTGTCGAAGTTGAGCATGACGAGCACGATGACGACGAACAGCAGGACGGAGGAGATGACCGGGGCGATCCGGGTCCGCCAGGCGTTCTCCGGGGCGGGATTCCTGGCGAAGTAGGCGAATACCGAGACCGAGGTGGCCGCCAGCATCATGAGCAGTCCCAGGCCGCCGAACGATCCGACGGTGAAGAACAGCTGGATGACCGGGTCCAGGCCGAAGAACGCGTAGATGACGATCGTGGCCAGTCCGATGATGCTCTGCGCCACCGAGCCGTTGACCGGGGCACCGGTCCGCGGGGAGGTGCGGCCGAAGGCCGCGGGCAGGACCCGCTCCCTGCCGAGGGCGAAGATGTAGCGGGAGATCGTGTTGTGGAAGGCGATCAGCGCGGCGAAGAGGCTCGTCACGAACAGGAGGCCGCCGAGGGTGGCGATGGTCGCCCCGAGGTGCTGCCCGGCCAGGTTGAACAGGAGGTTCGAACTCTGCTCGCGGGTGGCCTCGACGATCTTGTCCGAGCCGACCGGCACGGTCATCGCCCACGACGACAGGGCGTAGAGGCCGGAGATGACGGCGAGCGCGATGTAGGTCGCGATCGGCACCGTGCGCCTCGGGTCCTTGGTCTCCTCGGAGAACACCACCGACGACTCGAAGCCCGCGAAGGAGGCGATGCAGATCGCGACGACCGCTCCGATGCCGGGGACGAAGAGGTTCGCCGGGTTGAAGACGTCGAGGCTGTAGCCGGAGGCCGCCGGGTTGATCAGGTCGGCGATGTCGAACAGCACGACGATGGCGATCTCCGTCAGCAGCAGGACCGAGAGCACCTTTCCGTTCACGTCGACCCGCATCAGCCCGAGCACCCCGGTCAGCACCCAGGCGACCAGCCCGATGACCCACCAGGGCGGGGAGCTGCCGAACCAGTCGGCGATCAGCGGTTCGCCCGCCGCGCCGATCATGCCGTAGAGGCCGACCTGGAGCGCGTTGTAGGCGAGCAGCGCGACCCAGGCGGTCGCCACTCCCAGCGGCCGGCCGAGTCCTTTCGCGGTGTACGCGTAGAACGCCCCGGCGTTGACGACGTATCGGGCCATCGTCACGTACCCGACGGCGAACAGGCCCAGGATGGCTCCGAGCAGGATGAAGGCGAGCGGGACGCCGATCACGCCGGTCGCGGCGTAGGCGGCGGTCACCGAGCCGCCGATGACGGTCAGCGGCGCCGCCGCCGAGATGACGAAGAACACCACGGAGGGTACGCCGAGGCGGTCCTGGGCGAGCGCCTCGGAAACGGCGCTCACCCTGCGTTCTGTCACGGACATGGGGGGATTCCTTGCGGTGAGGGGGGTGGGGGTTCAGCGGCGGCTGATGACGGCGTCACCTACGGCAGCCTCGGTCTGGGCGATCAGTTCCTGGAGCGGCGCCGGGAGGGCGGCGATCGCGTCGGAGAGGTAGCCGGGGTTCTGCTCCCACAGGACGAGCCGGTTGCCGCCGGTCGCGACGAGCAGTCCCAGCAGGACACTGTCCTGGACGTTGAGTGGCTCGCGGCGCTGGATCGCGAGGTTGACGCGTCCCGCCGGCCATCCCGCGACGTTCACGTCGACCGGCACCCGCTTCCGCGACGGGCGTCTGCCGGGCGGGCGCAGCAGGCCGTCGTCGACCATCCGGGCCGCCACGTCGGCGAGTGCCGTACGGGCGAGGAAGTGCAACCAGGTACGGAAGCGATGCGAGGGTTCGGCGACGATGTGCTCCAGGGCGGTCCCGGCGACCCGGTCTCCGGGCGGCGCCTCGTCGAGGACGACGAGTTGTACCTGTCCCGCCACCAGTCCCACGGTTATCCGTCCGGCGAGCATCAGTTCTCCCAGAATGGCTGCGGCCAGTCCTAAATCGGTCAGGCGGGCATGAAGCCGCATCCGGCCGGTCGCGTTGTCATGCATGACAAAGAACAGGTCGTTGCCCAATCGGGTTCCTGAAAGATCCACTCCAACCACGAACGGCGATCGTATAGGTAAATCGTTAAATTTGTCATTACGTGAACAAGGTTCTGGCACCCGACACGGATCGGATCGGCAAAAACTAAAGAAACGGACATATGACCAACAACCCCCAGCTACACCAAGGGGTGTATCGAAAGAACGGACGAATCCAAGAATTTACATATTTTTGGTCACCGGAGACGGCGACAGGGAGGCAGATGGCTCCGAGGCCCCGAAGCCGGAGAATGCCCTGCTCAGCAGGCTCAAAAAAGCGCGATCTTGTAAATCTCGATGAATCCCCGCGAATCATCACGGGGTTTGATGCGGGCGTTTTTCGAAGTTTGGGACCGGCGTAATGCCGTCCCGGCTTCCACCACCCACACGGCAGTGGTATCGGGCGGCGTACGCATCCGCGCCGAGTCCGAAACCGTGCGCGGCCACCTCGCCGTTTCACGCGTTCAGCCCGCCGACACCACCGTTCGCACGTGGTATCGACGGGCTGAACCGTTTCAGTGCCGCACTTTCCGGGCGGCTTCAAGGTGGCGCTTTCAGCAACCCCGGGCCGCGAAGGCGAGGAACTTGGTGACCTCGTTGCTGTCGAAGTTGTCGTCGGAACCGATCACCAGCGTGCACTCGCCGTTGCGCAGGCGCGGCCCCCAGGCGAGGCTCTCCAGGTTCTGCACCGGCGGCCGCACCGTGCTGAGGTCGGAGACGAGACGCTTCGAAACGGGGCGGTACGGCTGTCCGCCGACCAGGCTGTCGCGGGTCAGCACGTTCGTGGCACCGCGCAGGTCGATCTCGTACAGCTTGGCCTTGTAGTTGACACCCTCGATCCAGGAGCGCTCAAGGGCGAGGTAGCGGTTCTCGTCGATCGCCAGGATCTCCGAGACCCCGCTGTCCGACTTGCCGTTCGCCGGGACCGGTGCCGCCGGGAGCTTGTCGATCGGGTAGGCGTACTGGCCGCGCGGCCGGCCGTCGCGGCCCCACACGGTGATGCGGGCCGTGGCGCCCTTGTCGACGGTCGGCAGCGGGCCGTCCTCGTACCTCGGCCCCTCCGTGATGGCCGCGATGCCCCGCTCGGTGAAGGTGAGCCCCTCGAACCCGAGGTCGCGCCGGGGGCCGTTCTCGGTGGAGGTCATCTTCAGGTTGCGGGGAATCGCCAGCTCCCCGAGGTAGCGGCCGTCGGCGCCGCTCCAGCGGACGGACATATCGGTCACCGGGATGTTGGGATTCTCCGCGTCGGGCCGGTCGCCCTCGTTGGCCCACAGCAGCTTGCGGCTCCACCGGTCGTAACGGATCGCCTCGGGATCTGCGGACCTGGGCCGGCCGGCGGCCGGGTAAGGGCTCCCGCCGGGGCGCCGCAGGGTGGTGACCCCGGTGAGGTTCACCCGGGTGAACGCTCCGGTGACCGGGTGGATGTCAAGACGGCCGGTGTAGAAGCGCGCCGGGTTGTAGCGCCCCCGGTCGTCGGAGACGAAGTACCAGGTGCCGGTGCGCGGGTCACGGTCGAGACCGGAAAGGCCGCCGACGGTGGTTCCACGGAAGCGCATCTTGTGCGGCAGGCGCTGCTCGCCGAGGAAGCGGGTGATCCGGAGCCCCTGCGGCGGAGCGGCGACCTCCGCAGCGGGCTGTGCGGCCACTGTCGAGGGGTGCGCGACCGCCGCCGACGCCTGCGCGCCGACGGCCCCGAGGCTGACCGCCGTCGCGAGCGCGGCCGCGAGTGCCGTGATTCTTCGCGAATTGGCCATATGACTCTCCTCTTCCCAGAAATGATCCCGAAAGAACTGGCTGGAATATGAGATCGCGGTTGGCGGAAAATTTCCACGAGAATCAACGATTCAATGCCCAATGGCCGCTTAATGACAGGGCAGAACAAACCATTTGTCATGCATTTTCGGTCACCAAGTCGGCGATCGGGCGAGGCATTTCAAAGTGTGCGGACCCGGGCGTCCGCGACATCGTCCTACGGGCCGCTCGCATCCCGAACACGCACGTACGGGCCGCTCGCGCCCCGAACACGCACGCTCACGGGGTGTCCGGCGTCCGCGGTCCCCGCGACCGAGGCGGCGTCCACCGAGCGGAAGGCGCCCGTACGGTAGCTGCGTACACCATTTCTCCGCCCTTCTCGGTGCGTGAATCACACCGAATTGGATGGCGATCGCCCTGTCACGGCACGGAGAGAGGGTGGTGGTGCACGAAATCCAACTCCGGGGTTTATCCACCGATAACGACAACGCGCGAAAGAACGCACCGCACCGAGGGCTGATCTCCTCCGTCGGCGTTTCCGCCCTGGTCCCGGGCGAAGGGCGGGGGTTGGGCGAGCGCCGGACCGAAAAGCTCGACCCTCTGCCCTGAGAGGACAGAGGTGCTTCGGGTGAGGCCGGCCTTTGGCCACCGGCGGATGGATGGATGATCGGCCGGTGGACGCGCCGTACGGTCCCGCGCTCACCGAGGACGAGCCGACCCGTTCGGCGACCCGGCACGCGAGGACGGCACCGGTTCGCGGAGGATGCGGCACCGGTTCACGGAAGACGTCTCGCGAGCTATTGCCAAAAACTGTTTTTACGTACAAAATTTGTTGTGTCATGAGAGACGTCCTGTACCTGGAACAGATCGAGCAGGCCGAGGCCCTGCTCAAGCCGCAGCGCATCGAGGTGCTGCGGCAGCTCGCCGAGCCGCGCTCGTGCACCGAGGTCGCGGCACTGCTCGACCAGACCCCGCAGCGGGTCTACTACCACGTCAAACGCCTGGTCGAGGCGGGTCTGGTGACCCAGGTGACCGAGCGCAGGGTGCGCGGCATCCACGAGGGCGTCTACCAGGCGAGCGCCCGCTCCTACTGGCTCTCGCCCCGGCTCGTCGGCCGGATCGGCCTGCGCCCGACCGGGAACGAGCTGGGTCTGGGCTACCTGCTGGACCTCATGGAGGAGGTCCAGGCCGACATCGGCGCGCTCGACAGGACCGCGCCCGAGCTGCCGTCCGTCGGCGTGTCCGGCGAGATCCGCGTGCTTCCCGAGCGGCGTCAGGAGTTCCTGAACGAGCTCCAGACGACACTGCAAGACCTTTTCACCCGTTACGGCGGCGCCGAGGGGGACGCCTTCAAGCTCGCCGTCGCCTGCTACCCCAAGGGAGAACCCCGTGAGTGATCCGATGAAGCTGAGCGCGCGGGTGGCCGCACCGCTCAAGGAAGTCCACCACGCCCTGACCGACCCGGGCGAGCTGCGCGTCTGGCTGGCCGAGCACGCCGAGGTCGAGCTGCCGCACCGGTACGAGTTCTGGGGGCGTCACACCCCGGAAGGAGACGCGCCCCACCAGCGCCCGCTGCACGTCGACGACCACACGCTGCGCTTCTCCTGGCTGCTCGGCGGCGAGGAGACGACCGTCGAGATCACCCTGGAGGAGGAGAGCGCGGAGTCGACCGTCGTGTCGCTGACGCAGACCCACTTCGACTGGGAGACCGCGCTGGCGGAAAGCGGCGTCCTGGGGATGCTGCAGACGTTCTGGTGCCTGTCGATCGCGAACCTGGTCGACCACCTGGAGGGTCGCGACCTCACGCCGAAGACCGACTTCACCTCCCCGGTCATGCGGGAGCGGCTCGTCGTCGACGACTCGCCGGAGGCGGTGTTCGACTCGCTCGTCGACTCGGAGAAGTTCAGCACGTGGTTCGGCTACAGGATCGACATCGAGCCGTACGTCGGCGGGCGGTTCGCGATGGGCGGCTTCGAGGCCGACGGACAGCCCGCGAAGATCGTCGAGCTGGAGCCGGGCCGCAATCTCACCCTGGAGTGGCCGGGTCTCGGTCTTGTCACCTGGGAGCTGGAGGGCTCGGGCGGCGCGACGCGCCTCACCTTCATGCAGAGCAGCTTCAACGAGAGGAAACCCCCGTACGCCGGGTGGATGGGCTGGCTCAGCGGCCTCGCCGAGCTGCGCCGCTTCCACGAGCTGAGCGACTGGCGCTCGATCTGGCTCGCCCCGAGCGCCGAATCCCCGGAAGCGGCGCCGGTGAGCGGCTGACCGCGCGCGCACGACTCCTGCGGCACCGGTCCACGGGGGCAGGGTGTCATGGAGCACGGCTGACCGCGCACGCGCGGCTTCCGCTCTCTCCTCGCCTGGCGCTCACCAGCACATGACGGCCGCCTGGCCGGGGCCCCAGCAGGAGTGGATGCGGACGCGAAGGACGTAGCGGCGGTCCCTGCGCAGGTGGACGCGCAGGGACGCGTTGCGCGGACGGCCTCCGTCATCGTCACCCGCCAGGTAGCGCAGGTCACCGCCGACCTCCTCGAACAGCACCAGCACCGTGTCGCACTCGCCGAAGACACCGACGGCGTAGTCACGGGTCGCGCGGGGGACGATCGTGAAGTCGCGCTGTTCTCCCGCCCCGGCGCCGAGCGGGGCGGAGCGGAACGGCGGCAGTTCGGGCGGCGGCTCGGCGCCCGGGGGCGGATACCAGCGGCGGGCGAACGCGGCGTCGAGTGCGGAGACGGTGCCCGGTGGCGCGACCCCCGCCCGGTAGCACGGCGGCTCCAGGATGAGCCCCGGGCCGAACCGGTATCCCATCACGGACAGCGGATCCCACACCGGGCCGTTCGCCTCGCTCTCGTCGAGCCTGCGGATGACGTTGTGGAACGTCCGCGACCTGGGCCAGAGGTTCGGCGGTCCCGCGAAGTCCTCGTAGACGGCCTCCTCGTCCCACAGGATGCCCGAGTACGGGCTCTGGTGCTCGTGGACCATGCCGATGACGTGGCCGATCTGGTGCAGCACGGTGCCCCGGCCCGACGCCCCGGTGAGGTCCCAGCCGAAGTTCGTCGTGCGGGAGGCGGTGCCGACGCGGAGCGCCTCGCGTCCCACCGCCGACCACGATCCGGCGTCCCACCGGAACCCGATCCGCAGCTCCGCCTCGCTACGTTCGGCGACCTCGGCGAACTCCAGCCCGATGCCGAGGTCCTTCCACTCCTGGAAACCTCGGCGCACGGCGTCACGCTGCTCGCCGCCGGAACGCCCGCCGTCGTGTCTCCCGTCCAGGAAGCAGTAGTGCAGGACCGTACCGTTCAGCCACACCCGCCGCCCCGAGAGCAGGGCCGCGCGTCGCCTCCCGTGGAGCCCTTCCGGCGGCGCGGGGGCAGGGTACGCGGGAAGCGAGCAGTGCCGGACGCGCTCGCCGGCGCCCGCCCTCATCGGCGTTCCCGTGGCGTGGAGGCCCCGGCCCCCGGACGTGAGGAGGAGATCAAGGAAACCGTGTCCACATGCCACGAGACTGAAGACGGAACCCCTGACGCGCATGAGTAGGGGGTACTCAATTCGACGTGTATCACGGACGGGGAACCCGGCTCATACAGCTGTGAGAAACCCACGGTCCCCCTGGCCGTTCACGGCCAGGACTGAGGAACTCGATCTCGTACGGCGAAACCTGGCGGCCGGCCGCCGGGGCGTCGTCGTGACCGGCGCGGCGGGGAGCGGCAGGAGCCGTCTCACCGCCGAGGCCGTCCCCGAGGCTGTGACCGCCCCCATAAGCAACCCCGTGAGCGACACTGTGGCCGCCCCCGTCCACCCTCCTGTTCACGCCCACGCCTCCGTTCGCGCTCCTCTCCACGTACGGATCACCGGAACGCACGACACCCGGAACACCCCGCTCGCCGCCTTCGCGTCCCTCCTTTCCCACCCCTCGCGTCTCACGGAGTTCTCCGCCTCTCATAGGGCGGCGCCGCACCTCACGAAACCCTCCCCGCGTCTCGCGGGACTTCTCTGCCCGCCGGACCCCGTCGAGGCGCTGGACGGGGTGCGTGTGCTCGTCGTGGACGACGCCCACCTCCTCGACGAATCCTCGGCCGCGCTCGTTCTCCGCCTCGCGCTCAAAGGGCGTACCCGCCTGCTCGTCACGGTCAGGGAGGGGGAACCCGTACCGCGGGACGTCTCCCGGCTCTGGGAGGAGGGCCTCCTGCCGCGCATGACACTCGCCCCCCTGACGGAGAGCGAGTGCGGGGAACTGCTCTCCCGTGCGGTGGGCGGCTACGTGGACGCCCTCACCGTCAGGCGCCTGCACCGGGCGAGCCGTGGCGACCTGCGACTTCTACGCGAGCTGGTCGTCGCCGTCCACGCTGGAGGGGATCTGAGCCACGTGTCTGGCACGTGGACCTGGCGCGGAGTTCCTCCGATGACGGCGCGCGCCAGGGAGTTGGTGGAGGAGACCATCCGCGACGTCGGCGGGGACGAACGGGAGGTGCTTGAGCTCATCGCATCGGGCAGGCCGCTGAAACTCGTCACACCCGGCGCCGGAGTGACCTGCGGCGTCCTCGAACGCCTACGGGCGAGAGGGCTGGTCACCATGGACGACCGGCTCTCGATACGGCTCGTCCACCCGCTGCACGGCCCGGTGCTCCGAGCCGCCGCGGAACGCCGCGGGGCGGGCGACCCGTCCGGCACGCGACGGCTCCTCCCCACCCCGGCCACGACGCTGGAGGCCGAGTGCGAGGAACTCGCCGTACGCGCGTACTCGGGAAGGCTCACGGGGATCCCCCGGGGCGCCGGCGAGCGGATGGCCGAGGACGACACCGGCTGGGACGAGCCCGCGATGCCGGAGTTCTGCGCGCGGCGGGCCCGCGTCGCCCGGCTGCGCGGGGAGACCCGCGAGGCCATCGCCTGGAGCCGCGAAGGGCTGCGCCGCTCCCCCCACCACCGCGCCTGCCTGGCCGAACTCGCACACGCCTCCGCCTACATCGGCGACCTGACGACGGCGCGGCAGGCCCTGTCGCGCGGTCCGGCCCCCAGAGGAGACGCGCGGAGGCGCACAAGCGAAGACGCGCGGACGCGCACGAGCGAAGACCTGCGGACGCGCATGGGTGAAGACGCGCGGACGGGCATCGGCGGAGACGTGCGGACACGTATGTGGCTCGCCACCGAGCGGGCACGGACCTGGACGCTCGCCGCCGAGGGAGACCTCGACGGTGCCCTGCGGTCCGCGCTGCGCGCCGCCGGGGACGACCCACTCGAAGACGACATGTTCGCCCTGCACGACGTGGCTCGACTCGGCACGCCCGAACTGGTCGTCGACCGGCTCGCAGACCTCGCCGACCGCGCCGATGGAGACCTCGCCCCCCTGCTGGCCCGGCACGCCCGCGCGCTCGCCGGGCGCGACGGGGAGGCGCTGGACAAGGTGGCGCGGGGTCTCGCCGATCTCGGCCTGGCACTGTACGCGGCGGAGGCGTTCGCGCACGCGGCCCTCGTCCACGACGACCGGCGCGCCTCACAGTCCTCCAGGAACCGGGCCGCCGCACTGGCGGGAACGTGCCAGGGGGCGCGCAGCTCCGCCCTGGTCAACCTCGCGCTGCCGAAGCTGACCGCACGCCAGCGGCAGATCGTGAGCCTCGCCGCGGCGGGTCTGACCAACCGGCAGATCGCCGAGCAGCTCACCGTGTCGATCCGTACGGTGGCCAACCACCTGTGCGACGCCTACGCGCGGCTCGGCAGCAGCGACCGCGCCGACCTGGGAAGGCTCTTCACCGTTGGCTGACGCGAAGACCGAGCACGCCGGGCGACCCGGCCGACCGGGCGCCGAGACGTACCCGTCCGGTGAAAGCCCGACCGGGCGACCGGACGCCGAGACGCGCCTGTCGGGTGAGGGTCCGGAGCCCGCCCGGCCGGGGCCTTCAGGCCGCGCCGATGGCGGAGAAGGACCAGCCGGTCGCCCGGTTGAGCGCGTCGCCGGGCATCGCGAGCCGCGCGTCGCGCAGGGCCTCGGCCATGCTCAGGCCGCGCCGCAGCCCTTCGTGCAGGGCGAGCATCAGCGGAACCACGGCCTCGTCGTCGACGGGCACCGAGCTCGCCACGATCCCGGCCGTGCCCAGCGGCAGCAGCGCCGTGGCGAGGCCGAGCAGCTCGTTCGCGCCGACCGGCTGCAGCCTGCCGGAGTCGCAGCTGGACAGGACGATCCGGTACGGGGCGCTGTGCAGCCGTTCGAAGTCGTGCACGGTGAGCGGGCCGTCGTCCATCCTCAGGGAGGAGAACATCGGGCTGTCGGAGCGGAAGGTGCCGTGCGCGGCGATGTGGGCGAGCCTGCTGCCGTCGAGCGCCGCGAGTACGGCGGGGGCGAGCGCGGTGCCCTCCTCCAGCACGGTCGCCTCTCCGTAGCGCGCGGCCAGCAGCGGGACCTCGGCGCCGCCCGTCGCGAGCCCCGGCCCCCTCACCAGCACGACCCGCTCCCTGGACGGCGACGGTTCGATCCGCCGGGCGCGGAGCCAGGCGTTCGCGGAGGGCGAGACGCTCAGCACCCGCTCGCCCAGCGCCGGCAGCAGCGCCCAGGGGACGCCGTGCAGCCTGCCCGGCGGGACGACGACCACGGGGCCGTCCCCGAGGTGGCGTACGGCGGGGCCGAGCAGCGACTCCTGGAGGCGGCGTCCGCCCGCTTCGAGGACGGGCAGCCTGTCCTCCGAGCCCCCGTACGCGATCCGTCTGAGACCGGCGCGGGCGTGGTCGGCGTCGATCGCCGCGTCGGCGAGCCGCCCCGCGGCGAACCTGCGCACCCGGCCCCTGCCGCAGAGCAGGACGTGCAGCTCGCCGTCGACGGCGACGATCTCGATCAGCCATCCGTCGCCGAGCCCGTCGAGCAGCGGGCCCGCGTCGAAGCGGTGCCCGTCGAAGCCGCCCGCGCTGCGGGTGCGGAGCGTCCGGGCGCGGATCTCCTTTTCCAGCCTCCGCTGTTCGCGTTCCAGCGCGGGGGCCGGCACGCCGCCCGGCCTCGCCGTGTCGATCCGGCTGCTGATCTCCCGGAAGGCCGTCACGTCGCGCAGCAGCTCGGGATCGTCGGGGGGACGGGTGGGCGGGACCGCGAGCACGGTGGCGCGCCAGCGTTCGCTCCAGTCGAGGAAGCGGCGGGGGCCGCCCCGCGCGAGGGTCGCCCGCTGCGCGAGTACGGCCAGCTCCGCCCCCTGCGCGGTCGCCCGCGCCCGCAGTTCCGAGGCGCCCAGGGTCATCCTGTGCTCGTCCAGCAGGTCGAGCCCTCGGCGGCAGGCGTCCAGCACGCCGCGCGTACGTCCCGCCGCGGCGGCTCTGAGCGCCTGGGCCACCCAGCCGTCCACCCGGGCGAAGGCGGGGCCGCGCGCCCTGGTCCTGGCGGCGGCGGCGAGGTGCCGTTCGGCGTCGGCCTCCCAGCCGAGGGCGAGGGCGGTGCGTCCGGCGAGCAGCGAGGCCTGGACCGCCTCGGGGGAACGCAGCTCCGCCAGCCGCAGGGCGACCTCGGCGGCGTCGCGCACCGAGCGGCCGGAGACCTTTCCCGCCGCGAACCTGGCCTGGACGAGCACGAGCCTGGCGTGGGCCTGCCACCAGTCGCGGCGCTGGCTGGAGAACAGCCGGATGGCCGCGCTCGCGCGGGCGATCGCCGCGTGCGGCTCGCCCGCCGCGATCGCGGCCCGCGCGGCGATGAGGAGGAGTTCGGCGCTGCGGGTCGTCTGGCCTCCCATCCGGTTCAGCTCTTCGGTGGCGGTGTCGGCCTCCTCCAGCGCCTCGCGGGCGAGCCCCGCCGCCAGCAGCACCCCGCACCGGCGGATGTGCAGGACGAACATCGGCGTGCCGAGGGCCTCGTAGCGGCGCGCGGCCTCGTCGAAGAGACGCAGCGCCGCCGGCAGGTCGCCGGACCTGAACGCCGCCAGCCCCCGGCTCTCCACCGCGTCGGCCTTGTCGTGCTCCTGGTCGGTGGTCTCCCACAACCGCTCGGCGGCGACGAAGTCGGCCTCGGCCCGCTCGACGGATCCCATCGCGAGGTGGACGGTCGCCCTGAGCGTGAGCGCCCGCGCGGTCCAGATCGTGTCCTGTGCCCTGCGCAGGGCGGGAATGGCCCTGCGCAGGTCGTCGAGCGCCTCGCGGTGCCCGCCGAGCACCCACCAGACGTAGCCCCGGCGAAAAAGCACGCGGGCGCCGGTGATCCCGCTGCCCCTCTCGACGGCCGTCTCCAGCGCCGCCAGCCCCTGCCGGGTGCGGCCCGCGTGGATGAGGGCGGCTCCCAGGGTGGCGAGCACGTCCGCCTCGCGGTTGGCGGAGCCCGACCTGGCGGCGAGGGCGCGGGCCTTCCTCAGGTGGCCGATCGCCGCCGTGAGGTCGCCGAAGTCGCGTTGCCAGATGCCGATCACCTGGTGGGCGACGGAGGCGTCGTGCGGGGAGGGGGAGTCGGAGAGCACGGCCCGCGCTCCGGCCAGCGCGTCCGCCGGGCGGGCGAACACCAGGGGCAGCAGATCGAGAGGGTCTCCCGCGGGCCGCGGGATCCGCGAGCTTCCCCCGGTCACGGATCGATGTTAGACGTGGTGTGTTCAGGGCGTCCATGCCGCGGAGCCCTCCCCGAGAACACCCCCCGTCCAGCTCCGGACTCCCCTCTCCTTACCGGGCAATTCGCTCGTCCGTGCCGGGTGACTCCCCCGGTTCGTATCGAGCCGATCGCTCGGAAGGTGTATCAGTGAGGCATCCGGTGGCTCTTAACCCATGGCGACGTCAGGACATCTGCGAAACAGGATGGCGAGTATGGCACCAGACAGGTTCCAGGAACAGTTCGACCAGATCCAGGACGCCATGGGAGAGGTGGTGCTCGCGGCGGGTTTCGAGGGGTCACAGCCCATGTTCCTCTACGAGAAGGGCTACGTCCTCGCCCGCGTGGAGGACGCCGACGAGGTCGCCTCGACGGTGAGGAGAGCGTTCGCCAGGGATCGCGGCGACCGGGACGCGGGCGTGCGGGTGGAGCGGGAGGAGAGTCCCGGCGGCGTGCTCAGGATCCGGGTCGGGGAGCCCGACAGGAGTGAGCGCTTCGCCGACCGGGACGTGTCGGACGCGCTGAGGGCCGTCGAGGACCTGGAGCGCGAGAACAGGCGCCCCATGGTGTCCAGGAACCACATCGTCTCCATCGCGGTGAACTGCTGCCCCGGCGACGAGCCGGTGCCGATCTCCCGGTGCGAGTCGCCCAACCCGGCGGTGGCCGAACTCGCCGGCGAGGGGGGCGCGCCGGTGTCGGTCCTGGTGGTCGACACCGGGCTGGTGGAGAACTACCGCTCGCACCCGTGGATGCACCGCGTCGTGGGCGAGGGCAAGGAGATCGAGCTCGACGACGAGGGCATCCTCAAGCAGTACGTCGGGCACGGCACCTTCATCGCCGGGCTGGTCAGCGCCGTCGCACCCAACACCGACGTCACGGTGCACGCGACGCTCGTCAACGCGGGCGCGATCAGCGAGAAGGAGCTGGGTGACAAGCTGCTCGGGGGGATGCTGCCCGAGGAGAGGTGGCCCGACATCGTCAACCTGTCGGCGGGGACGCCGAGCACCGGGGCGGAAGCGCTCCTCGGGCTCGAACGCTTCATGGACGCGCTGATGGGTCACCCCGAGACGCTGCTCGTGGCGGCCGCGGGCAACAACGGCAACGAAGTGAGGTTCTGGCCCGCCGCCTACGCCGACCACCCCGACTACGCGGGTGCCGTCGTGTCGGTGGGCGCCCTGAGGAAGGACGGCACGGCCCGCGCCTGCTTCAGCAACCACGGGCCGTGGGTGACGACGTACGCGCCCGGTGAGCGTCTGGTGAGCGCCTTCACCGCGGTGGACCCCACTCCCGCGGCGTACGACTACCAGCACTCCACCTTCCCCGCCTGCAGGTACGGCCACCTGTACGACTGCACCTGCCAGTTCCCCCCGCACCGGGGCGAGCTCACCGAGAAGATGGCGTCGTCGCCGAACGCCATCCGCGAGCGCGTCGAGTTCGACGGCCTGGCGGAGTGGAGCGGCACCTCCTTCTCCGCTCCCCTCGTGGTCGCAATGATCGCCAATTACATGGCGCGGAACCCGGGGGTCGGCTCCCGGGAGGCCGCGGGAAGGCTTCTGCAGGAAATCCCCGTCGGCAGGCTGTCCGGCATCACCACCCCGGCCCTCATCCCCGCCACCTGGACGCCACGGAGCGTACAAAGTGTCCCGGCCACGCCCTGAAAACCAGTGCGGGCGGATCGGTCCTGCGACGTACGATGACAGTCCAGAAAGCAAGGGGACGTCACCGTGGATCGAGACTCGATCGGCATCCTCTTCCGCGCCGCGGTGGACTCAGACGACGCCGCCGCGTGGAAATCCCTGGTGGAGGGCCTCAGCCCGCTCGTGTGGTCCGTCGTGCGCGCTCACGGGCTGAGGGACGCGGACGCGCAGGAGGTCTACCAGACGACCTGGTTCCGGCTCGCCCAGAATCTCACCCGGATCCGCGAACCGGACAAGGTCGGCGCGTGGCTGGCCAGCACGGCGCGCAACGAGTGCGTCAAGGTGATCAGGGCCGCCCGGCGGGTCTCCCCGAGCGACGACCGGGAGATGTTCGATCGCGTCGCCGACGACCGTACGCCGGAGCAGGCGCTGATCGACTCCGAGGACGCCGCCCGGGAGCGGGAGCGGGCACGGGCGGCCTGGCAGGCCTTCCAGGAGCTCGGTGAGAGCTGCCAGCGGTTGCTGCGGCTGCTCACGGCCTCTCCGCCGTTCAGCTACCAGGAGGTGTCGGCGACGCTCGGCATCGCCGTCGGGAGCGTCGGGCCGATCAGGCAGCGCTGCCTGCGACGGCTGCGCGTCCTTCTGGGCAGGAGGGGTTTCCAGTGAACCTCCCGAGCGGACGGGATGTCCGCGTGGACCTCCTCAGGTGTGCTTTCCGGGGGAATCTCTTCGGGCGTGCCTTCCGAGCGGACCTTGTCAGGTGTGCCTTCCGAGTGGACCTCCTCGGCAGGCGAGGTTTCCGGGTGGACCTCCCGGGCGGACGGGGTTTCCGATGAGTGACGACGAGCTGGAGGCGGAGCTGCGCCGAGCCATCGAGCTGTTCGACCCCGTTCCCTCACAGCTCCTGCAGATCGCGGTCGAGGCGTACACGCTGCGCACGCTCGACGCCGAGCTAGCCGAGCTGGTCTTCGACTCCCTGAGCGGATCCTCGCGGGTGCGGGGGGAGCGGCAGCCGCGCATGCTCACCTTCCAGGGCGTGGGGCTCACCGTCGACCTGGAGATCACCGTGACCGCCGCCGGCGGCCGGGTGGTGGGCCAGCTGATGCCGCCGCGTCCCCTTGAGGTCGAGGTCCTCGGAGGTCGTCCGGTCACGCTGACGGCCGACGACCTGGGCAGGTTCATCTACAACGACGTTCCCGCCGGGCCGTTCAGCCTCCGCTGCCGTCTCGGCGACGCGACGGTCGTCACCGAGTGGATCACCGTCTGACGGCGGCTCACCCCGCCGGGTGGCGAGGCGAGGTTCCCCGCGTACGCCTGCGCGTGCCGCCGCCTTCGCGGTGCCGGTCCCCCGGGTTTCGGTGCCCGGGTGCGGGTAATCGACCTGGTAGTCGAAGGGGGACCCATGAACGACCGCCGGACCATGCCCGAGCTGATGAGCGAGAACGATGTCGTGGACCTGCTGGTGCGCCAGCACGCGATGATCAGAAATCTGTTCGACGAGGTCGAGGAGGCCCCCACCGGGGCGCGGCGGGCCGATGCCTTCCGGCGTCTCGTACGGATGCTCGCCGTGCACGAGACCGCCGAAGAGGAGATCGTGCACCCCTACGCGCGTCTCAAGATCAAGGACGGGGGCGAGGTGGTCGACGAGCGTCTCGCGGAGGAGAGGGAGGCGAAGCAGTTACTCGTCGACCTGGAGGAGCTGGGTCCCGGGCACCCCGAGTTCTCCGCGCGTCTCCAGGTGTTGCGTGCGGCGGTGCTCGCCCACGCCCACGCCGAGGAGAGCCACGAGTTCGCCCAGCTGCGCGCCCGCACGAGCGTGGCCGAGCGCCGGGCCATGGCGGCCGGGGTGAAGGCGGCCGAGGCTCTGGCACCGACCCATCCGCACCCCGGTACGGAGTCGATGATGATGAACCTGCTGTTCGGGCCGCCTCTCGCGATCGTGGACCGGACCCGCGACGTGATCCGCCAGGCCATGCGCGGCTCGGGCGGCTGAGCAGGGGCGGTCACGACCTCGGTGCCGCGCCCGCCTTTCGCGACAGGAGCGCTCACGTCCTCGGCGCGGCACCCGCCTCTCACGGCGGGAGTGGTCACGACCTCGGCGCCACACCCACCTCTCGCGACAGGAGCGCTCACAACTTCGCCGCCGCGCCGGCCTCTCGCAGCGACGAGGCGCCGCGACGCCAGCGGCTCATGACGTGCTCGGCGAAGAGCCGGTCCAGGGTGAGGGCGCAGGCCGCTCCGTACAGGACGTCACCGACCCGGGTGGGGTGCCGCGTCACGAACTCGCCGCACATGTCGTGCGCGGCGGCCTGCTCGTGGACGGCGTCGGCGCGTGCGTGCTCGTCGTAGAAACGCCTCGCGGCCTCGTCGCCGCCCAGCCTGCCCAGTCCCGTGGAGTAACGACGGTTGGAGATCGAGGAGATCGTCTCGAACGCCGCCAGGTGACCGAGCAGCGCCCCGAGATGACGTCGGTGCAGACCGAACAGTGACGTGGTGTTGGAGATCGCCAGCGTGATCGCCGGGACCCGGTCGAGGTAGGCGCCGTAGGAGTCGTCCAGGCCCAGGCCGCGCATGGTGACCCGAAACAGCTCCGAGCGCGTCCGCCTCGCGCTCCCCCCGCCGTACTCGTCCGCCTGGATCGCCGGCAGCGCCGCCTTGGGGCGGCCGTCCAGCCCGGGGATCGCCCAAGTGTGCGGGTCGGCCTCCCTGAGGTGGTGGATCGACCGGTGCGCGACGAACTCGCGGAACTGCTCCAGGTCGGCCTGCCCCTGGAGGAACCCCGCGAGGTCGGGCCCGTCGACGGCCGTGCCCACGAGTTCGGCGAGGGCCTGGCGGGTCTGCTCGGGCCGCGAGGCGGGTGGGTACGGTATCGCCCGCGCCAGTCCTTCCTCTAACCGCGCCTCCAGGATCTCCCGCACCTCCAGGAGGGAAGGGCTCCACTCCCACCGGTCGTCCACCCCCGCGAAGCCCCGGTAGTGCAGCTCGTAACAGACGAAGAGCGCCAGTTGCACGTCCTCGTCCATGAGGACGGGGCCCGCGAACCGGGCGGGGAACGACAGGAGTGGGAGCGAGAGGAGGCCGAAGCGGTGTGGTGGTCGTACCAGCCTCTCGAAGAGCATGGAGGTGATCGGGCCCCGCACGGCGGGCAGCGCCGGAGCCCTGCCGGGGAGTTGATCCTTCACCGCGATGCCGTCGTCGTGGACGTCGGCGATGCGCCGCCCGTAGTGAGCGGACGCGTCGAACTCACGCGCCATGCGTCCCCCGTTCGATACCCAGAGCGATCCGCTGCCCGACCCGGAACCGGCGAAACGCCGCCAAGATCATTCTTTCCCCTCGATGAGCTGCGGAAACAGCGAAATACTCAGCTATTCCGTAGCCCTGAGGTACTCCTGCCGCCAGGAGGTCCACCGAGGACGAGCAGCGGATCGAGCGGGCGGCGACCGGTGGAGCCACCGGTTCCGTACCGGTCGGCGGAGGCGGCCGGGATGTTCCACGATGTTGCGTGCGAAGCCCTGCCCGTGAGGGCGGTGCCCCACGGCGAGGGCCTCCTCGCGCGTCTCCGGGTGCGAAGCCCTGCCCTGAGGACGGTGCGGCGTCTTCGGCCGTTTCCGGCGGCGGAGAAGAAGTGATGATCCTCACCGAGAACCGGTGAAAACGCCGGTGAGAACATGGTGTTCCGGCGCGTGGGAACGGTGGAAGCGTCGGTCTCTCGGTACGGGAAGGTACGGTCGGCTCATGTCCGAGCGCAGCATGCCGCATGACCTCGCCGCCTGGGCGTGCCCCCACGGGCAGGACGCTCGCCGGGGTTGCACGACCTGCTACGAGGAGTCCATCGATCCCGACACCTCGCACCCCTTCTGGGAGGTCGCCGCGTGGTTCACCACCTCACGGCCGCTCCCGATCAAAACGCTCCAGGACGCGCATCATCACGATCGTCATTTCGCCCTCGACCAGCCGTCCACCCCGCTGGTCTACCTCCTGACGGGACGTGCCCGCGCGAGCGACAGCGTGCAGGCGATCGCGGGCGTCGTCGGCTTCCTGATGCACAACCGGCACGTGGTGTCCGACTTCACCGTGACCGAGACCCGTGCCACCCGACGCTCTCCCGGCACTCCCAGCGCGCCCAACGCGACCCGCCAGACCGACAAGTGGCTCCAGGACCGGCGCCGCCCCGACGGACGCGCACCGTGAAAGCCCTCCCGCCGCACCGCAGGTGAGCGCGCTGCGGATGAGCCGAGGATGACAAGGTACGGCGGCAGTCCCTAAGCTCGACAACACCATTGTCGAAACGTCGAGGCCAGGAGGCGAACGTGGCGGCCGACCCTCCGGGCTTCGAGCTCCCGCTCCGGCTCTTTCTCGGCTTCCGGGTGCTCATCGACGAACTCCACGCGGAGCTCGCCCGCCAGGGGCATCCCGACATGCGGCCGATGCACGGCTTCGTTCTGCAGGCGATCGGCCCCGAGGGCACCACCGCGGTGGAACTCGGCCGACGGCTCGGCGTCTCCAAGCAGGCGGCGGGCAAGACGGTCGACACCCTGGAGCAACTGGGTTACGTCGAGCGCGGCTCCGACCCCGGCGACGCCCGCCGCAAGATCGTACGGCTCACAGAGCGGGGCGTCGACAGCCTCGTCCGGTCGGCGCGCATCTTCGAGGACCTGCGCGCGAGCTGGGCGAGGACTCTCGGCGAGGATCGGCTGCGTGCCCTGGAGTCCGACCTGCGCGCCGTGACCCCGGAGGAGGTCTTCCGCCTCGACGTCCCCGGCTGGTTCGGCGGCCACTGAACGTTCACGGGAGCGACGGGCGACGGGCAGCGGGACCGCGCGAGGCCGGTTCCGGCCGGTTCCAGGGAGGCGACTGCTCGCGGACGGCGGTTTCGAGATGCCGGATACGCGCGGACATCGGTTCAAGGCATGCCATAACGGGCGCGGATGCCGATTCAGGGGACGTCGGAACAGGCGCGGACACCGGCTCACGGGTTGTCGAAACAGACGGCTCAGGGGGTGTCGAAACAGACGCGGACGGTGGTCCCGCCCTCCCCTGTGTGCACGCGGACCAGGTCTCCGAGGAGGTTGGTCACGAGCAGTCCCCGCGAGCCCCGCTGCCGGGAGTCGGCCGGGCGGCGTCCCGCGAGGGGGTCGACGATGTGGCCCGCGTCGCTGACGTCGAGGACGATCCGGCGGTCTTCCGTCCAGATCCGCAGGATCCCGGAGCCGCCCCCGTGTTCGATGCTGTTGGCGGCCAGCTCACTGGCGATCAGCCGCAGATCCTCCAGGCGCACCCCCGACAGGCCCGCCCGCTCGGCGTACCGGACGGCGAAGGCGCGCACCCGCCACAGGTCCTCGCCGCCGAAGGGGAGAACGTCGGCGTCCTCCGGTTCCGGCAACGGCCCGCCGCACTTGCGGATGACGCGTTCCGGCGCGTAACCGGTGCTGGTACGCGGTCCCGAGCCGTCCACGAGAACGGGATGGGCCGCCTCGGCGAGCTCGATGATCTCGGCGTCCAGCCCGTCCAGGTCGTACGGGCACAGGATGACGGCGTCCCGCCCCGAGAAGGCGAGGTTGATCAGCGCCTCGTGCAACAGGCACGCGTCGTGCTCCGTCCGCGGCCGGTCCGGCCAGACCGGTTCGCCGACGATGCGGACCCGGCGGCCCGGGTGGAGGTCGGCGAAGGCCCAGAGGACGGCGGGGATGATGCGCCCGGGGTTACGGCCGACCTCCTCCATGTCGAGGAAGTGCACCTCGTCGGCCGCCTCGCCCAGCTCCGCCCGGATGAGTTTCAGGTTCTGTCCCGGCACGGCGACCGCGACCGGCTCTCCGGCCTCGACGCCCTCGCGGACGAAGGGCACCGTACCGTCCAGATACTGCCGGAAGCCCCGGTAGAAGAGTGCCGGATGGGCGAACAGCTCCACCCTTGCGGTCGTCGGCGCGTTCACGGCGTCTCCATTTCGATCAAGGAGGGTTCGGAGGCTTCCTGTTGCTTTGTCAGCCTCCGGCTTCCTCCCGCCCTGCCAGCCTCCGGCTTCCTGCCGATGCGTCAGCCTCCCAGTCGTGACGGTCTGAGCGGGTTGTGGCCCACCTCCAGCAGCGCCCGTCGCCGGTCGTCGTCGTCCTCGTCGACCGTACCCTCGGCCAGCGTGTCCTCGACGCGGTCGACGGCCTTGCGCATCGTCTCGATGTCGTCGGTGGTCAGGTCAGCCTTCCGCTTGCCGAGAACCTGGAGCACCTGGCGCCCGAGCGGCGGCATGGCCGCCTCGGGGCTCACGGCGGCCGCGTCCTGTGAGGCCGAGGCCGACGCGAGCAGGAAGGCCCTCAGCTCCTCCGATGTCATGTTCACGACCTCGTGGAACTCCTGCCACACCAGGTCGAGGATCAGATCCGACTCTTCGGCCACCGTGCTCTCCTCTCATGCCGGGCCGGTAAGGCCACGCCCCGGACACGAACCGGCCACCGGCGCGGATCGGACCTCCCACGGGGGGAGGCGCGCGGTGACGGGCGCACGGCCCGCCCTACCCCGGCTTCCGTCCCGTTAACACGCGGGCCGGGGTACGGGCGGGAAAAGAGCCTTGATGATCAAGTGAGCCGAGCCTCCCGGACGGCGGTGTTCCCGGCCGTTACGGAAAGGCCCCGGACGGCCGGTCAAGCCCTCCTCAGGCGGGGTCGTCCACCGTGAAGCGCACTCCCGAGAAGCGGCTCCGCCACTGGGTGACCTCCGGCGCCACGGTTCCCGGGTCGACGTTCTCGTCCAGGCCCCGGGCGATGAACGACGCCAGCTCCGGCATGTCCGCCTCGGTCATCCCGAGCCTGACGATCTCCGGCGTACCGATGCGCAGGCCGTTCACGTCCCCCTCGACCGCTTCCAACGGCAGGCCGATGCCGCAGGCGAGGAGGTTCGCCTCGCGCAGCCGCCGGGCGGCCCGCTGACCACCGCCGTAGCGGTGGGCGAGGACGGCGAACTGGTGGGAACGGGTGCACCCGCGCTCGGCGGCGAAGACCGGGACCCCGAGGGCGATCAGTTCGTCGGCGAGCCTTCGCGCGGTCGCGACCATCGCCTGCGCGTAGGCGGGGCCCGCGGCCTTCCAGTCGAGCATCGTCATGGCGAGCGCCGCGGTCTTTCCCGCGTCGAAGTTCGCGGTGAGCCCGGGGTAGGCGATCGCGTCGAGCCGCTGGGCCAGCTCGGCGTCGTCGGTCACGATGAGCCCGCCCGCGGGACCGCCCAGGCTCTTGTACGTGCTCATGGTGATCAGGTGGGCGCCCTCTTCGAGCGGCTGCGGCCAGGTCTTTCCCGCGATCATCCCGCACAGGTGGGCGGCGTCGAAGAGCACGCGGGCACCGACCGAGTCGGCGATCTCGCGGATGCGCGCCACGGGGTGGTGGAACAGGTTGAGGCTGCCGCCGATGGTGATCAGCTTCGGCCGTACCCGTACGGCGAGCTCGCGCAGGGCGTCGACGTCCACCGTGTAGCCGTCGGACGTGACGGGGGCGGGAACGGTCTTCAGCCCGTACAGGCCGGCCGCGCCGGGCTGGTGGTGGGTGACGTGACCGCCGATGCTCGCCGGCGGGGCGATGATCGTGTCGCCGGGTTCGCAGACGGCCATGAACGTGTAGAGGTTCGCGAGTGCTCCGGAGCCGACGCGCACCTCGGCGTAGCCCGCGCCGAAGACCTCCGCGGCCAGCTCGGCGGCGACGATCTCGATCTGTTCGATCGCCTCCAGGCCCATCTCGTACTTGTCGCCCGGGTACCCCAGCGACGCCCGCGACCCGAGGTTGGCCGAGAGCAGGGCCTCGGCCCTCGGGTTCATGATGTTCGTCGCCGGGTTGAGGTTGATCGACTCCACGTCGTGGATGCGGTGGTTCTCGGCCACCAGCCGCTCGATCTCACTCTGGACCGAGGACGCCGTCTGGTCCGTCACGGCCTTCAGGACGGACTGGACGCGATCCTCGGTGGTGGCGGGCACCCACGGGCGGTGGGCGAGGGCACGGGGCATCGGGTGTTCTCCTGGCCGACAGGCAGACGGCTGTCGCGGGGATGTCAGGATGTCTGCCAGACGACGTTAGAACGCAGGCGACGACCAGCGCATCGGGTGAAAGACGGGCTTTCTAGCTGCTTTTTCCTACATTTGCCGGAAAAATACGGCCAACTTCTGCAGAAAAGATCACTTCTTTCACACGGGCCCCACTTCACACCTTCCGCATCCCCGAACCGGCACCCCCACAGGCCCCGGCGTCCGCACCGCACCGAAGCCCCCACCGCACCTTCCGCACGTCGCACCGACACCCCGCCACCCCGAACGAGCCACGCCGAAACCCCACCACCCCGAACGAGCACACGCCGACACCTCACAGCCGGACCACCTCGAACGAGCCACACCGAAGCCCCGCCACCCCGAACGCACAAGCCGACACCTCACGGCCGGACCACCTGGAGCGAGTCGTGCCGGGGCCTCACAGCCGGACCGCTTTAAATGAGTGAGCGACTCACTCATTCATTCGCTAGGATGCCGACGTGACATCGACCTCCCAGCGTGCCACCCCCCTCCCCCCCGACGAGCGGCGCGCGGCTCTCATCGCCTCCACCCTGTCGCTCGTGCTCGCCGAGGGGCCGGACGTGAGCACCCGGCGGATCGCGCAGGCGGCGGGGGTGGCGGAGGGAACGATCTTCCGGGTCTTCGCCACCAAGGACGAGCTCGTGAGCGTGGCGATCGCGAGCGCCTTCGACTCCTCCTCGCTACTGGGCGAGCTGAAGACGATCGACCGTACGGCCCCCCTGGACGTTCGGCTCGTCGAGGCGGTCGAGATCCTGCAGCGGCGCACCGCGCGAATCTTCCGCCTGGTGGACGCGATAGGGATGAAGGCCATCGAGGCCGGTCACGAACACCGAGATCTCTCCGAGGAGAGCGCCCTGATCAGGGAGGCGCTCACCGGCCTGATCGAACCCGCCAGGGAACGGCTGCGCTGCGAACCGGGCGAGGCCGCCCGCCGACTGCAGTTGCTGGTCATCGCGTGCACCCATCCCCGGCTCGTCGAGAGCGATCCGCTGGCCGCCTCGGAGGTCGTCTCCATGCTGCTCGACGGAGTACGCCTCACAGCCGCTCCCCCAGAACCGCTTCCCTGACCTCCCGCCTTCCCCCGGAACCGCTTCCCTGACCTCCCGCCCCCTCCCGAACCTCTTCCCGACCTCCCGCCCACCCACCGGAGCCGCTTCCCCGACCCTGCCCACGGCGCCCCCGGCACTCCGACGCTCCCGGCACCCGCCCCCAACCGCCCCGACCTCGGCGGTACCGGCCCTGGCGGCCCCGACGAGCCGGGAACGCGACCTCCCGTCCTTCCGTCCTACCTCGACCCTTTCCTCCTGCCTCGACATCCTCCTCGGCTTGACCTCAACCGAGCTTCACCTCGCAGGCTGATTCCCACCATTCCCCTGAAGGAGATCCCTCATGATCCCGGTTACCGGGGCGACGAGCGCGACCGGCCGACGACGGCCGGATCCCCGGCACGACGCTCCTCGCCCGGCCACCCCACGCGAGGAGCCCTCATGCTGACCCGGCTGCTCCGCACATACCTGCGCCCCTACTCGTGGGCGCTGACAGCCGTGGTGGTGCTGCAACTCGTCGGCACCATCGCCTTGCTGTACCTGCCCAGCCTGAACGCCGACATCATCGACCGGGGCGTCGCCACCGGCGACACCGGCTACATCCTGTCCGCCGGGGGCTGGATGCTGCTCGTCTCCCTCGTGCAGATCGCCTGCTCGATCGCGGCGGTCTACTACGGCTCCCTCACGGCCACGGGATTCGGGCGTGACGTGCGCGCGGCCGTCTTCCACCGGGTGGGGGGGTTCTCGGCGAGGGAGGTCTCCAAGTTCGGAGCCCCCTCGCTGATCACCCGCGGTACCAACGACGTGCAGCAGGTCCAGATGCTCGTCGTGATGACCTGCACGATGCTGATCGCCGCGCCGATCATGGGCGTCGGCGGCATCGTCATGGCCCTGCGTCAGGACCTCGGCCTGTCCTGGCTCATGCTGGTCTGCGTCCCCGCGATGCTGGTGTCGATCGGCCTGATCAGCGTCCGCATGGTCCCCCAGTTCCGCGCGATGCAGGATCGCATCGACCAGGTCAACCGGGTGCTGCGCGAGCAGCTCACCGGCATCCGCGTGGTGCGCGCCTTCGTTCGTGAGCGCGAGGAGACCCGCAGGTTCGCCGACGCCAACACCGCGCTGACCGAGACGTCGCTGCGCGTCGGGCGGCTGACCGCGCTCATCTTCCCCACCATCATGCTGATCCTCAACATCTCCAGCATCGCGGTCCTCTGGTTCGGCGCCGCGCGGGTGGACAGCGGGGAGATGCAGGTCGGCGCCCTCACCGCGTTCCTCATGTACCTGATGCAGATTCTCATGTCGATGATGATGGCCACCTTCATCTCGATGATGATCCCGCGCGCCGCGGTCTGCGCCGAGCGCATCGTCGAGGTGCTCGACACCGACTCGTCGGTGACACCGCCCGACGACCCCGTACGGCAGGTGAGCGGGCGCGCCGAGCTGGAGATGCGTGACGTCGAGTTCCGATATCCGGGCGCGGCGGCACCGGTGCTGTCCGGCGTCTCCTTCCGCGCGAGCGCGGGACAGACCACCGCCGTCATCGGCAGTACGGGCTCCGGCAAGACGACGCTGATCTCGCTGATCCCCCGGCTGTTCGACGCCACCTCCGGCACGGTGTCGGTCGACGGCGTCGACATCCGCGACCTGGACCCCCAGATGCTCTGGACGCGCATCGGCCTGGTGCCGCAGAAGCCGTACCTGTTCAGCGGCACCGTCGCGAGCAACCTGCGCTACGGCGACCCGGACGCGAGCGACGCGGAGCTGTGGGAGGCGCTGGAGGTCGCCCAGGCCCGTGACTTCGTCGAGGCGATGCCGGAGGGCCTGGAGGCACCCATCGCGCAGGGCGGCACGAACGTGTCGGGCGGGCAGCGGCAGCGGCTCGCCATCGCGAGGGCGCTGGTCAGCAAGCCCGAGATCTATCTGTTCGACGACTCGTTCTCGGCTCTCGACCTCGCCACCGACGCGCGGCTGCGCGCGGCCCTGCGCCCGCACACCGCCGATGCCACCGTCGTCATCGTCGGCCAGCGGATCTCCACCATCGCCGACGCCGACCAGATCATCGTGCTGGACGACGGTGTCGTCGTCGGCCTGGGGACTCATGACGAGCTGATCGAGTCCTGCCCCACGTACCTGGAGATCGTCGAATCCCAACTGGCCTCGGAGGCCGCAGCATGAGCAGCGACCGGCCCATGACGACCACGCGACCGCGTCCCCCGATGCCCGTCGGAGGCTTCGGGCGCGGCCCCTTCGGGGGGGCCGCCGGGATGCCCGCGGAGAAATCGATGACCTTCGGGCCGTCGGCGCGCCGGCTCTTACGGCGCCTGGCCCCCGACCGCCCGAAGCTGCTGGTCGTGATCGCCCTCGCCGTGACCAGCGTGGTGCTGAACGTCCTCGGACCGAAGATCCTCGGCCACGCGACCGACCTGATCTTCACCGGGGTGATCGGCAGGCAGCTGCCCGCCGGGACGACCCCTGAACAGGCGATCGCCGCCGCCCGCGCCGCGGGCAACGACAACTTCGCCGGCCTGCTCTCGGGAATGGACTTCGTACCCGGCCGGGGCATCGACTTCGGCGCGCTGGGCACGGTCCTGCTGTGGGTCCTGGGGGTCTATCTCGCCGCGTCGGCCTTCGGCTGGCTCCAGGGTTACCTGCTCAACGACGTGGTGCAGCGCACCGTGTTCCGGCTGCGCGAGGAGGTCGAGGAGAAGCTGAACCGGCTCCCGCTGCGGTTCTTCGACGGCCAGCCGCGCGGCGAGCTGCTCAGCCGGGTCACCAACGACATCGACAACGTCTCCCAGAGCCTGCAGCAGACGATGAGCCAGCTACTGGTCTCACTGCTGACCGTGATCGGCGTGCTGACGATGATGTTCGTGATCTCGCCGCTGCTCGCGCTGATCGCCCTGATCACCATCCCGCTGACGATGTTCGTCACCGCGCTGATCGCGAAGCGCTCGCAGAAGCACTTCGTCGCGCAGTGGGCCCACACCGGCAGTCTGAACGCCCACATCGAGGAGGCGTTCACCGGTCACGAGCTGGTGAAGGTGTTCGGACGCCGTCCCGAGGTCGAGGAGGTGTTCAGGCAGCGGAACGAGGAGCTGTTCAAGGCCGGCTTCGGCGCCCAGTTCGTGTCGGGGATCATCATGCCGATGACGATGTTCATCGGGAACCTCAACTACGTCGCCATCGCCGTCGTCGGCGGCCTGCGGGTCGCCACCGGGTCGATGAGCCTGGGTGACGTGCAGGCGTTCATCCAGTACTCGCGGCAGTTCACCCAGCCGCTGACCCAGGTGGCCTCGATGGCGAACCTGATGCAGTCGGGGGTCGCCTCGGCCGAGCGGGTCTTCGAGCTGCTCGACGCCGAGGAGCAGGCACCGGATCCCGCAGCCCCGGTGCCTCCCACCGTCAGGCGGGGCCGCGTCGAGTTCGAGCACGTGTCCTTCAGCTACGACCCCGAGCAGCCGCTCATCGAGGATCTGTCCCTGGTGGCCGACCCCGGGCACACGGTCGCGATCGTCGGTCCGACCGGCGCGGGCAAGACCACCCTGGTCAACCTCGTCATGCGCTTCTACGAGTTGAACTCCGGACGGATCACCCTCGACGGCGTGGACGTCACCGCGATGCGCCGCGACGACCTGCGCTCGCACGTCGGCATGGTGCTCCAGGACGCCTGGCTGTTCGGCGGGACCATCCGCGAGAACATCGCCTACGGCAATCCGCTCGCCACCGAGGAGCAGATCCAGGCCGCCGCACGGGCCACGTTCGTCGACCGGTTCGTCCGTTCCCTGCCCGACGGCTACGACACCGTGATCGACGACGAGGGGGGCAACGTCAGCGCCGGGGAGAAGCAGCTGATCACCATCGCCCGCGCCTTCCTCGCCGACCCGTCGCTGCTCATCCTGGACGAGGCCACCAGCTCGGTCGACACCCGCACCGAGGTCCTGGTGCAGCACGCGATGGCCGCGCTCCGTTCGGACCGCACCAGCTTCGTCATCGCCCACCGGCTGTCCACCATCCGCGACGCGGACCTCATCCTGGTGATGGACGCGGGCCGCATCGTCGAGCAGGGCACCCACGACGAGCTGCTCGCCGCGCGGGGCGCCTACCACCGCCTGTACTCGGCGCAGTTCAGCGGTGCCGTGGTCCTCGAAGGCGACGAGCCCGCCGGGGAGGCGGTGGCCACGACAAGAGGATGATCGCGACGAGAGGTCGACCGCGACCGGAGCGATGACCACGAGGAGCGGATGATCACAGCGGGAAAGCGGTGATCACGACGAGAGACCGACCGCGGCCGGTGAACCGGGAACCGGCCGCGGTCGATCCCGACGCCTCACTCCGCTCGCCCCCACTTGCCTGATTCACCACAGCGGTGGTACCACAGACGTGGCACCACTGCTGTGGTGGTTAGAGGGGAGCGGGGCATGAGGGGAAGAGCCGCCATCGTGGGGGCCGGGATCAGCGGCCTGACGACCGCCATCGGGCTGCGCGGCATCGGGTGGGAGGTGCACGTGCTCGAACGCTGGCCGAAGATCAACTCCCAGGGCACGGCCCTCGGGGTGCGGCCCGACGCGCAGGCCGCGCTCGCGCGGCTGGGACTGGACGAGGAGCTCCGTCGCCGTACGGTCCCCTACCGGCGGGCCCAGATCCGCACGCCGGGCGGCCGCAGGATCGCCGACCTCCCGCTGGAGCGCATCGAGCGCAAGGGCGGCGCGCCGGTCCTGATGCTGTCCAGGATCTCCCTGATGGACATGCTGCTCGACGCCGTGGGAGACGCCTCGATCACGACCGGCACGGAGATCACCGATCCGGAGGCGCTACGCGGAGAGTACGACCTGGTGGTGGGGGCCGACGGGTTGCGCAGCACGGTCCGCACGGCGTATTTCGGCACCGCCGTCCGGCCGCGCTACACCGGGATCGTGGCCTGGCGGGGCGTCGTGGGGTTCGAGCCGGACCTACGCGGTGAGACCTGGGGGCCCGGCCAGGTGTTCGGCATCACTCCCCAGGAACCCGGGTCCACCAACTGGTACGCCGCCGTGGCGACACCAGAGGGCCACCGGGAGACCCTTGACGAGTTGCGTGCCCGCTTCACCGGCTGGCACGACCCGATCCCGAGGATCCTCGCCGAAGCCGACGAGAAGACCGTTCTGCGGCACGAGATCCACGAGCTGTCCTCGCACCTGAGATCCTTCGTGACGGGCAACGTCGCCCTGGTCGGCGACGCGGCGCACGCCATGTCACCGGCCCTCGGGCAGGGCGCGTGCCAGGCCCTGCTGGACGCCGTGGCTCTCACCGACTGCCTCCGCACCGCGGACGACGTCGAGACCGCGTTGCGCGCGTACGACGCCAGGCGCAGAAAGCCCGCTCAGCGTCTCGTGACGATGTCGCGGCATATGGCCCGCTTCTCGAACCACCCCCTGACGGGACCGCGCAACGCCCTCCTGCGCCTCCTCCCCGCCTGACCACGGCCAAGACCTCCCGCCCGGCCACGGCCACGTCTTTCCACCCGACCACGACCAGAACTTTCCGCCCGACCACGGCCAGGACTTTCCGCTGACCGCAGCCGAAGACGCGACACCCTCACACGCCTTCCCCCGCCCGACCTCGGCCAGAGCGGCAACGCGCTCATGCACCCCCTACCGCTTGACCTCAACCAAAGATGAGGTCGCAAGCTGGTCGGGACATCCTCACCCACGAAGGAGATCCGCATGATTCTGGTCACCGGAGCGACCGGCAAGGTCGGCGGGCAGACCGTCTCCCAGCTCCTCGACGCGGGCCTCCCCGTACGCGCGCTCACCCGTGACCCCACCTCCGCCGCCCTCCCGAAGGGCGCCGAGGTCGTACGCGGTGATCTGGCCGACCCCGCCACGCTGGACGACGCCCTGGACGGGGTCGAGTCGGTGTTCCTCGTCTGGCCCACCCTCTCGGCCGACCACGCGGCACCCTCGACCATCGAGAAGATCGCCAAGCACGCCCGCCACGTCGTCTACCTCTCCGCACGCGGTGTCCCCGACCCCGCACCGGGCACGCCCGAGCCGGACCCGAACTCGATCCTCGGCTCCCATGCCCGCATCGAGCGGCTGATCGAGCGGTCCGGGCCCGAGTGGACGTTCCTGCGGCCCGGCGGGTTCGCCGCCAACACCCTGATGTGGGCCTCGCAGATCCGCGACACCGGCACCGTCCGCTGGGTGCACGGAGGGGCCACCAGGGCACTCATCCACGAGCGGGACATCGCCGCCGCCGGGGTGAGCGTTCTCACCGGCACGGGCCACGCCGGAGCGAGGTACGTGCTGAGCGGCCCCGAGACCCTCACCCAGATCGAGCAGGTGACCGCCATCGGCGAGGCCGTCGGCCGGGCGGTCCGCTGGGAGGAACTCCCGCCCGAGGAGGCGCTGCGCGAGCTGGTCGGCCGGGGCTGGCCGCCCGCGGCGGCGAAGGGACTGATCGACGGGCACGCGCAGATGGCGATGTTCCCCGAGTCGGTCACCTCCACCGTGGAGGAACTCACCGGGAGGCCGGGCACCCCGTTCCGGCAGTGGGCCGCCGACCACGCCGACGACTTCCGCTGACGCGCCTCGGCCGGCTATTCGTCGTCGATTCCCGGCAACACCGAGAAAGAGGTGAGCCGACGAAGAGAACGACGTGTTCCGCGAATGTCGAGATCCCCGGTGGCGGTGACCTGCAGACGGCATCCGGCGCTGTTCACGCGTCCGGGGTGCCGTCCGCTCGCGTCCGGTGCGAATACGGATACAGCAGCAGTTGGAGCTCGCCCCGATCGTGTTTGCGGTCGCGACGTGCGCGACTGACGCGAAGTTCGCCACCTTGGCGTCGTGCCGCACACCGGTCGCTAGCGGGGCGTTCCTTCGCGCTCGCCTCGTCGGGCGAGGCGTTGGAGTTGTCCTTCGTGCACGTCGCTCACCCACTCCCAGCCGGGCTTCGCCGACGGGCCGACCCGTGGGTCGGTGGAGACGTGGCCGTCCCGCAGCGCGAGTACGTACGCCCGATCCAGGTCGATCCGCGCCCGCACCTGGTCGGATCCGCCGACGGACCCGTGGCCGGGGACGACGACGTCTACGCCGTCCGCCACGCCCTCGATCAGGTCCAGCGCGGTGAGGTATTCCTCGATCGGGTCGGCGGTGCCCTCCATGTCGAGCATCGGGACCAGGACGTCGGACAGCATGTCGCCGGCGACGAGAACCCCGCGTTCCTCGATCAGCAGCGCCGCGTGGCCCGGGGCGTGCGCCCGGTGCTCGATGATCCGGATCTCGGGGCCGTCCCAGGGGATCCGCGTGGTTTCCGCGGGCAGTCCGGTGATGAGGCCGAGCAGGTCCATCGGCACCTGCCCGGCGATCTCCGTCTCGAGCAGGTGGTCGGCGATGCGGTCCTTCGCACCCGCCTCCGACAGCTGCTCCCGGATCGTGGCCGCGCAGCGCGCCGTGCCGTAACGGGGCGCCTCGCCGAGCCCGGCGTGCCAGAGCAGGTGGTCCCAGTCCGGATGCGTGGAAAACCCCGCCACCACGGGCCGGCCCGCCTCGCGAAGGTCGTTCGCGAGGCAGTCGAGCTCGGAGCCGGTCACGCCGGGGTCGACGAGCAGCACACCGGCCCTGCCCCGCACCACAACGGTGTTGGTCTGCACGAACTCGCTCTCGTGGACCCACACCCCCTCCGCGACCTGCTTCAGCACGAGCCCGTCTCCTTCGCGTCCCGGATGGCGTAGTGATGCATCGTGACGCCCTGGTCGAACGATCGCTGCTCCAGCAGGTCGAGATCGATCGGCAGGTCGTAGTCGTCGAACAGCGGCCTGCCGAAGCCGAGGATCGCCGGATGGGTGAAGAGCAGCAACTCGTCGAGCAGCCCCGCCCGGAGCAGCTGCGTGGCGAGCGCCGCGCCGCCCACACCGATGGTGCCGTCGGTCTGGTCACGGAGGGCGGCGAGCTGCTCGATCGCGTCGTCCCCACCGATGATCCGGGTGTCGTGATCGGCGCTGTGGCGGGTACGGGAGACGAGCACCTTGGGGGCCGCCGTCCAGATCTCGCCGTATTCACGCAGGAAGTCCGGCAGCGACGCGTCCTCGCGCGCCCGCGGCCAGAACTCCTCCATCGTCTCGTACATGACCCGGCCCTGGACCATCACCGCGAGCTCCCGCGCCCGCGCGTTGAACTCGCGGTGCAGCTCCTCGCCGATGCGCAGCCACTCGCCGGCGCCGTTGTCCCCGGGAACCTGCTCGATCCGCAGGTCGAGGGACACGTTCATCCAATAGAGGAAGCGACCCATCAGCTCCTCCTTCCCATAGTGCTTGCATTTTGCAACTACTATATTGGCAACGAAACAACCGTCAAGGAGGAGTCGTGGAACCACGGTCCGGCTGTCCGATCAACGCAGGCGTCGAGTTGCTCGGAGATCGCTGGTCGTTGCTCGTGCTGCGCGACATCATCTTCGGCGACCGCCGATACTTCCGCGCGCTGCTCACCGGGTCGATCGAGGGCATCGCCTCGAACATCCTCGCCGACCGTCTCAAGCGGCTCATCGACGCGGGGATCCTCACCCGCGGCGCCGCGGGCCGCGGGCAGCGCGCGCGCTTCAGCCTCACCGAATCCGGCATCCAGACCCTGCCGATCATCTACGCCCTCGGCAACTGGGGCCTCGACTGGACCTCCGGCAGCGCCGAGCTACGCAGCCGCCAGCAGCTCATGCGCGACGAGGGGCCGGCGTTCGTCGAGGAACTCATGGACGAGCTCCGCGTCCGCCACCTCGACGCCCCGCCGAAGCCGCACGAAGGCCCGGGCGCGTTCGAGCGACTCAACGCCGCCTACGTCGCCTCCGGCGGCTCCGACTCCCGTCCGTAGACCGTGTCCAGGAGATCGCGGACGAACCGATCGAGATCGTTCAACCCGGCGGCGGCCAGGGTGTCGTGACCGTCCGCCAGCAGGTGCGGGACGGCGGCGTGCAGGGCCAGCGTGACGGCGGCGGCGCGACGCGGGGTGACGGGCAACCCGGCGGCGCGCTGGGCCCGCTCGAAGTCGGTGAAGTCGGTGGCCGCGATCGCGTCGAGTATGGTCGCCAGCCACGGCCTGCGCGCCGCCTCCGCCTGGAGTTCCAGGTAGGCGAGCAGGCGAGAACGGCCGGGACCCGCGACGTTCTCCAGAAGCCCGCGGAACATGGCCACCAGCCCGTCCCGATCGACAGGCTCCCCTCCCGGCACCTGGTGGTACAGCTCGACGCAGCGCTCGGCGATCGCCCGCAGCATGGAGTCTCTGGTCGGGAAGTAGTTTTTCGCGGTGCCCGGCGGGGTGGCCGCGGCGGCGTCGACGGCCCGGTGGGTGAGGCCGCGCCCCCCGCTCTCCGCGAGCACCTCGATGGCCGCGTCCCGCAGACGGTCTCGCCGCTCCCGATTCATCTCGCCGACATTACCACCACACCCGTGGTGACTTCTGCCGGCGACCTTGAGACGCAGCGAGCTTGAGGCGGTCCCGCCCTCGCCGGCCGCCTGGACGAGATCACCCGGGAAGACGCGGCGGGCATGACCGGACACGGCGGAACTTCCGGCCAGGCCCGCGGGCGGGCCCCGAGGCCGCTCCACCCGTACGGATGGGGCAGCATGGAGGGGTGAGCGAGGGTACGAGCACACTGGCGAGACTGCTGACCGGGGGCGGCGTCCTGGTGCTGAGCGGGGCCGGCATCTCGACGGAGTCGGGGATCCCCGACTACCGGGGACCTGGCGGGACCCTGAACCGGCACACCCCCATGACCTACCAGACGTTCACCGGCGACCCGGTGGCCAGGCGGCGCTACTGGGCCCGCAGCTACCTCGGGTGGCGGGCGATGACCCGGGCCGCTCCGAACAACGGCCACCGCGCGGTCGCGTCCCTCCAGCGGCGGGGCCTGGTCTCCGGCATCGTGACGCAGAACGTCGACGGCCTGCACCAGGCGGGCGGCGCCCGGTCCGTCATCGAACTGCACGGCAACCTGCGGGAGGTGGTCTGCCTGGAATGCGGCCACTCCAGCCCCCGCGAGGAGCTGGACCACCGCCTGACCGAGGCGAACCCGCGCTTCGGCGCCCTGCCCACCGCGATCAACCCGGACGGCGACGTCGAACTGCCCGACGAGGAGATCGACGGTTTCCAGGTGGTCGGATGCCGGGCGTGCGACGGAGGGATGCTCAAGCCCGACGTCGTCTTCTTCGGGGAGACCGTTCCGGCGGAGCGAGTTCGCGCGTGCTTCGCCCTCGTGGAGGAGGCACGGCTGCTCCTGGTCCTCGGGTCGTCCCTCACGGTGATGTCGGGCCGCCGGTTCGTGCTGCACGCCGCAAAGCTCGGCATCTCCGTCGCGATCGTCAATCAGGGCCCGACCAGGGGCGACGGCTACGCGGCACTCACCGTCGACGGCCCTTTGGGCACGGTCCTTCCCGAGCTGGTCCGCCTCGTCGAGGCCGAGATCGACACCCAGACGGTGCCCACCGGCTCACCCCGCTGATCCGCCCGTCCGGTCCGACACGCCCAGCACGGCCCGTACGACGGCGTCGGTGTCGGCGAGGTCCTCCAGCACCAGCTCAGGCCCCGCCTCGCTCAGGACGTTCACGTCGTTGAAGCCGGTGGCGACCGCGATCACCCTCGCTCCACCCTCATGACCCGCGCGGACGTCGTTCGGCGTGTCACCGATCAGCACGGTGTTGCGCACGGTGAAGGAGTCACCGTACTTGTCGGCGGCGCGTCGCTGCGCGCCGGCCACCAGCGCGGCGCGGTCCTCGTGGTCGGTGCCGTACGCGCCCACCTCGAAGTCCACGAAACCGTCCAGTCCGAAGACGGTGAGCTTGCCGATCGAGACCGCCTCGGTGTTGCCGGTGAGCACCGACTGCACCACGTCCTCGCGTTCCGCCAGCGCCGCGAGCACCTCGCGTGCCCCCGACAGGGCCCGGCCACGCTCCCGCATGACGGCCTCGCGCACGACGAACGCCTCGGCGAGGGCGACGTAGAAGGAGTCGAGGAGCTCGTCCGACACCTCGACGCCGTGCGCCTGGAGGATCTCGGAGATGATCGCCCGCTCGGTCCGCCCCGCCACGCTCACCGGGTGTTCCATCCTGCGGCCGGTGGTGGCGTGCAGCGCGTGGTCGTAGGTGTCGGCGGTGACACCGCCGGCGTCGATCAGCGTGTGGTCGATGTCCCACAGTACGAGCGTTCTCGGGGAGCTCACCGCCCGAGCATAACGAAGCCCGGATCCCCCGGCCTTTCGGAAGGGCTCCGCGGCCGGGTGTCAGAGGTCGACGCGGGCCAGGAGCGGCAGGTGGTCGCTGCCGGTGGCGGGCAGGGTCCAGGCGGCGACGGGGACCGCCGTACGGGTCATGACGTGGTCGATCCCGGCGAGGGGGAGGGCCGCGGGCCAGCTGAAACCGAACCCCCTCCGCGCCGAGACCAGCCGCGAGGTGAGCGGGGCCAGGCCACGGTCGTCGAGGGTGCCGTTGAGGTCGCCCAGCAGAACGACCCTGTCCAGCGTCTCCGAGGCGACGGCCGCACCCAGCGCGGCGGCGCTCTCGTCCCTGCGGCCGGACCCGAAACCGTCCGACGGCCGGATACGGATCGAGGGAAGATGCGCGACGTACACGGCCACGTCCCCCTGTGGCGTCCGCGCGGTGACCCGCATCCCGCGGTTCCAGTCGGGTCCGACGTCCGCGGGCCTGATGTCCACCGGCCGCGCGTCCGCCAGCGGGAACCTGGACCACAGGCCGACGGTGCCCACGACCGCACGGTGAGGGTGGCCGGAGGCGAGAACGTCCTCGTAGAAGGGCCGGACGACAGGCGTCAACTCCTCCAGAGCGATGAGGTCGGCCCCGGCCCCCGCCAGGGCGAGCGCCGTCCCCTCGTGGTCGGGATTCTCCTCGCCCACGTTGTGCTGGAGCACGGTCAGGTCACCCGCCGCCTCCCGGTCGGCGGGCAGCACCCGCCCGCCGAAGACCACGCCCCACACCGCCGCGGGCAGCACCAGGGACACCGTCGCGAGGACCGAGCGGCGCAGCAGCGCCAGACAGAGCAGCGCGGGAACGGCCAGGCCCGCCCACGGCAGGAAGGTCTCCAGCAGGCTGCCGAGATTGCCCACGCCGTTGGGCACGACGGCGGGGAACGCGAGCAGCACCGCCACCAGCACGGCGACCGACGCGAGAACCCGTCCCCGCGACCGCGTTCCCGAGGACCCTGAAAGCCCCGAGGACCCCGAAGACTCTGAGGACCTTGAAGACCCCGAGGAACCCCAGGAACCCGAGGGCTCCCCGGATGCTCCGTCCGGCGCGTCCCGCCCCCGCGTTCGTCTCCGTCCCCACGCCCGGAGCCCGGCCCGGCGGGTGTGCTTCTCCCCGTCCTCCCCGCCGCCGATCTTTCGATCTTCGATGCTCATACGTCCGACCGTACGATCATCGCGACCCGGCCGGGCCTCCTATCGCAAAACGGACATCTAGTCGGCTGTGAGGCGTCCGGCGAGCCGGTCCAGGCCCTGCCTGATCATCTGTCCGTACCCGTCGTCATCAAGTGCGCCGACGGCGGCGCGTCCGCGTTCGAGGTGGTCGCGTGCCCGATCGAGGTCGCCGAGCCTGCGGTAGGCGTCACCCAGGTTGAGGTGCAGGGATGGGTAGAAGCCGCTCACGGAACCGGCGACGCCCACCTGCCGGGCCCGCTCGTCGGTGACCAGGTCGGCCGCCTCCAGGGCGCGCAGGTCCCAGAGCAACTCCTCCTTCACCTCGTCCTGCACATCGGCCATCCAGTGAGCGAGAGCGCACCGGTGCAGAGGATCGCCCGTCACCCCGATCTCCTCCCACAACTCGGAGAACAGCCTCCGAGCGGCCTTCCGCTCACCCCTCCTGCCCAGATCGGCGGCATGGCCGATCCTGGCCATCATCACATCGGGTGTCACATCGGGCTCGGTCATGCGGTCTCCTCGGCGGAAGGTCAACGGTGCGGCGACTGTAGCGACGGCGACCGACACAAACCGCTGCGAACGTCCGGCACCGTGGCGGCGGTTCACGGTGACACGCACCCGCCACCGGAGACGGGTGCCCGCCGAGTGATTCATGTGTCCGACGGCCGGTGCGGCGAACCCCAGTCCCACAGTGCCTGGAGGACGGGGCCGAGATCGCGCCCGCGGGAGGTGAGGCTGTAGCGCACCCGGGGCGGCCAGTTGGGGCGGCGGTGGCGATCCAGCACACCGGCCTCGGCCAGGTGCGCGAGCCGGTCGGACAGCACCTTGTCCGACAGCGCGGGCAGTGCCTGGCGAAGCTCGCTGAACGTACGGTCGCCCCGCAGCAGTTCACGGATGATCAGGGTCGTCCAGCGTCCGTGCAGGGCCGCCAGGGTGATCTCCACCGGACATGACGGGGTGGGTTCTGTGACGTTCGCATGGGGATGGTCGGGCAGGCCCGAACAACCAACCGTTTGGTGAGCCACGAAGGCGCCTCCTAGCGTTGCCGCGTCCGAGTTGTTTCTACCGAAACGGAGCGATGATGCGACAGCTTGCCGAACGTCCGGAGGATGTGCCCACCGTCTTCGCCGAGCGGTTCAACGCCGGTGACGCCGAGGCGGTGGCGGAGATCTACGAGAGCGACGCCGTGTTCGTCTCGGAATCCGGCGCGCCGCTGACCGGAGAGCAGATCAACGCCGCCAACGGCCGTTTCATGGATCTGGGACTGCCGATCACCGTCCGTCCGCGACACGTCCACACCACGGGCGACCTCGCCCTGCTGATCGTCGACTGGGTGATCGACGGCACGGACCGCGGGGGCCGGCCCGTGCACCTCCAGGGCACCGCCACCGACGTCGCCCGACGGGGACAGGACGGGTACTGGAGGTACGCCATCGACAACCCCTTCGGCGCGGCGGAGAAGGGGTGAGGGTCTCCTCGGTCGCCGGAGCGACCGAGGGATCCACCGCGCCAAGGGAAGCCGGCGAAGAGTCCGTCTCAGCTCAGGAGATCTGAACTCCCGCTGCCTCGGTCGTCGAGAACGAGGGCGGACCGCCCGTTGACCGTGTAGCGGATGTGCGTGGTCTCGGGGGTGTGGATCACCCTGGTGGGAATGAGCTCGATCGCCTCCTTATCCGCGAGGCCGAGGCCGAGGTCGGCACCCGGCCTCGCGCCCGCGCCCAGCCCCGCGTCCAGGTCGGCCCCCGGACCCGCGCCCAGGCCCGCGCCGATGTCGGCGCCGAACAGGCTCATCCCCCTGCCGAGCACCACCGGGACGATGTGCAGCTCCAGTTCGTCCAGCAGACCGGCCTGGAACACCTGGCGCAGCAGGGTGCCGCCTCCGGCGATCGCCACGTTCTTACCCCCCGCGACGGCGCGTGCCTGCTCCACGGCACTGGCGACGCCGTCGGTCACGTACGTGAAGCTCGTCCCGCCCTGACGCACCAGGGTCTCGCGGGGGCGGTGGGTCACGACGAACACCGGCGCGCGGAACGGCGGCTCGTCGCCCCAGGGCACCTCGCCTCCGTCCGCCATGTTCCGTCCCATGACGTAGGCCCCCGCGGCCTCGAACGACTCGGCGATGATGTCGGAGTTGACGTCCTTCTCACCGCCCGCGAAGCCCTGCCGCTCACGCCAGGCCATGGCGTCGATCACCCACCGGGTGACCCGGAAGAAGCCCGCGGCTTCCTCAGACTGCAACCAGCCCGACCGCTCGCCGGTGTGTCGCGGACCGGCGTAGTAGCCGTCGAGGGACACCGACATCTGTGCCGTCACCTTTGTCATATCGCTTCGCTCCTGTTCCGGCGGCCCCCCTTCCGGGGCCCGCTCGGTGGAGGATCGGAGCCGCGAACCGGATTTCTACCTGCCCGCGCGAATATTTTTTGCGCGGCCTCGGCTCGGCTCTCACAGCGGACGACGCGATCTCGCGGCCGGTCGGCCCGGCTCGCGCGGCGGGCGGCGCGATCGCTACTCAGGCCGGTCACCGGTTCACGCCACCGGACGACGCGATCTCGCGTCCGGTCCGACTCTCACAACGGACGACACGACCTCGCGTCCGGTCGGCTCAGCGCGCGCAGCGGGCGGCACGCAGCAGGAGGAACCGCTGTTCAGGACGACTACCGGCCAGACGCGCGGCCTCCCGATACGCCGAGGACGCGGCGGCGGTCTCCCCCGCCCGGTCGAGCAGGTAGGCGCGGACGGCGAGCAGCCGGTGATGACCGGCGAGCATCCCGGATTCCAGCTCGTCCAGCAGCGCCAGCCCGGCACGCGGTCCGCGTGCCATCCCCAGCGCGACCGCCCGGTTGAGGGTGGTGACGGGGTTGGGCTGCAGGCGCTCCAGGATCTCGTACAGCTCCAGGATCTGCTTCCAGTCCGTCGCCTCGGCCGACGGCGCCTCGTCGTGTATCGCCGCGATCGCGGCCTGGACCTGGTACGGGCCGAGCCGGCGGGTCGCGAGCGTACGGGTGAGGATCTCGGTCCCCTCCGCGATCGCCTCGGCGTCCCAGCGGGACCGGTCCTGCTCCTCCAGCGGCACGAGCACCCCGTCTGGGCCCGTACGCGCCGCGCCGCGCGCCTCGGTGAGCAGCATCAACGCCAGCAGGCCCGCGACCTCGCCGGAGTCGGGCAGCCGCGCGTACAGCCGCCGTACCAGGTGGACGGCCTGTCCGGTGAGGTCGGGCCGGCGCAGGTCCGAGCCGGAGCTGGCGCTGTAGCCCTCGTTGAACATCAGGTACAGCACGTGCAGCACGACCCGCAGCCGAGGCCCGTGCTCGGGATCCGGGGGCAGCTCGAACCGCGCCCCGGCCTCCCGCAGGCGCTGCTTGGCCCGCGAGACGCGCTGCCCCATCGTCTTCTCCGGCACCAGGAAGGCCGCCGCTATCTCGCCGGTGGTCAGCCCGGCGACCGCCCGCAGCGTGAGCGCCAGCTGCGACGAGACGGTCAGCGCCGGGTGACAGCACAGGAACAGCAGCTCCAGCAGGTCGTCACGGACCACCTCGGCGTCCGGCGGCGGCGCGACCAGCGCGTCGCGCGGCGTGGCGTCGAGAGCGGCTTTCTCCCGGCGCTCCCGGGCGCTGTCGGCCCGGACCCGGTCGATGTACCGATTCGCCGCGACCTTGTTGAGCCAGCCCAGCGGGCGGGCCGGGACACCGTCACGCGACCAGGCGTCCGCCGCGGTGATCAGCGCCTCCTGCACGGCGTCCTCGCAACGGTCGAAGTCCCCGTACCGACGCACCAGCGAACCGAGCACCCGGGACGCCGACGACCTCAGCAGCTCCTCGACCGACTCAACCGAGTCGACCGACTCAACCGAGTCGACCGGCTCGACCGAGTCGTCCAGCTCAGCCGCCCCAACCGACTCAGCCGCCTCGTCCGCTTCAACCGGCTCGATCAGCCCAGCCGGCTTGACCGCTTCGACCGCCTCGTCCGCTTCGATCGGCTGAACCGGCTCATCCGGCTTGACCGGCTCGAAAGGCTCGTCAGACCTCGCCACTCGCCCAGTCACGTCCCATCAGCGGCCACACTTCCAGGCCACCGCCGTACAACGTCCCCGGATAGGCCCGCGCGATCTCCATCGCCCGCTCCTCGTCGTCCACCTCGACCACGAAGTAGGAGCCGACGAACTCCTTCGCCTCGACGTACGGGCCGTCGGTGACGACCGCGTCACCACCCACCCACCGAACCGACCGCGGCCTGGGCATCAGCCCTTCGGACTCAAGGAGCTCCCCCGACTCACGCAGCGTCTCGTTGAACCCGTCGACCTTGGCGATCAGACTCGCCATGTCCTCCGGCGCGAGAGCGTTCCAGATCTCCTCGTTGCCGTAGATCAGCATCAGATACTTCATCGTGCCGTCCTCCTTGTTGATAGCGGACCGTATCGTGACAGCACGACGATCCTTGGGGAAGCCACTCCGTGGTCCGGGAAAATGCCCGGCCTCCGACTCGATGTGCCGCCCGTCGTCGGATTACCAGGCACTCATGCGGTCGGGTAGGCCGTTCCCCGGATGAGGAAGGACATCGGTGTACGCACCGCGGGCAGCAAGAAGCGCTCCAGAGCGGTGATGGTGAACCCGGCCTGCTGGATCACCAGCGCGCTGTCGCGACCGGTGTGACAGCCACCGGCCAGGCGCGGCCAGACGGTGGCGTCCAGCAGGTCCTGCACCCACCTCATCCCTGCCGAGTCGGCGCGTACGTGCTCCAGGAACCGCAGCTGCCCACCCGGAGCCAGCACCCGGCGCATCTGGCTCAGCGCCGCGTGCGGGTCGGGCAGCGAGCACAGCACCAGTGAGGCCACCGCGGCGTCGAAAGTGCCATCGGCGGCCGGAAGGTGCTCGGCCAGGCCCTCGCGGACCTCGACAGGGACCGGTGCCCGTACAGCCGCGGCACGGGCCAGGTGACGCAGCCGCGGCTCCGGCTCGATCGCGAGCACGCGCGTGACGGTGGACGGGTAGTGGGCGAAGTTCAGCCCGTTTCCCGCACCCACCTCGATCACCTGACCGGACAGGCCCTCCAGCAGCGCCTGGCGATGTCCGGCCAGCCCTCGCTTCTCCACGACCCGGCTGATGCGGGCATAACAGCGGGCGAAGAGCGGATGGTCGACACTCGTGGCAGCCATGCTGTTCTTCTTCCCGCTCGTCACCGTCTCACCGGGTGAGAGCGGGAGCAGACGGTGTCCCCGTGGGGGAGTGACCGGTCCGCGCCGTTCCGCCGTCGCGCTCGGTTACCGCGGTCGTACGATCCGGAAGAAGTGCCGAATGTCGGAGATCAGCAGGTCCGGGGCCTGCAGCGAGGCGAAGTGGCCACCTCGGGGGTGATGGGACCAGTGGGTGATCGTGTTCGACCGCTCCGCCAGCCCGCGGATCGCCCGATCGCCGGGAAAGTTCGCCACACCCGTCGGGACCGGTGAACGCTCGGGAGACCGGCCCCACGTCTCCCCGGCTTCCAGGTAGAGCCGGGCCGCTGATCCGGCGGTCGCGGTCAGCCAGAAGATCGTGACATTGGTCAGGATGGTGTCACGGTCGACGGAGGTCTGCTCGGTTCCGGCGGGGTCCCAGTCCACGAACCACTCCAGGTTCCAGGCGAGCTGACCCGCCGGGGAGTCGTTGAGCGCGTACGCCAGGGTCTGCGGCCGAGTACCCATCTGCGTGGCGTAGCCGGAGCGGCCGTACCACCACATCTCGTTCTGCTCGGCCTGCTCCCTCTCCGCCTCCGAGAGCGTGTCCAGCATGCCGGGATCGGCCGGGGTCGCGGCGTTGGCCAGCGCGTTCACGTGGATGCCGATGACACGCTCGGAGTCCACCCGGCCGATCTCCGGGGAGACGACGCTGCCCCAGTCGCCGCCCTGGGCGCCGTAGCGCCGGTATCCCAGGCGTCGCATCAGCTCGGCCCAGGCCCGCGCGACGCGGGTGACCCCCCAGCCGGTCTCCCGCGTCGGCCCGGAGAACGCGAAGCCCGGCAGCGACGGGATGACGACGTGGAAGGCGTCCGCCGGGTCCCCGCCGTGTGACCGCGGGTCGGTCAACGGCCCGATGAGGTCCAGGAAGTCGTACACCGTGCTCGGCCACCCGTGGGTGATGATCAGCGGAGTGGCGTCGGGCTCGGGCGAGCGTACGTGCAGGAAATGGATGTTCTGCCCGTCGATCGTCGTGGTGAACTGCGGGACCTTGTTGAGGCGGGCCTCGTGCTCCCGCCAGTCGTAGCCGGTACGCCAGTGCTCGACCAGTTCGACGAGGTAGTCCTTGTTCACGCCGTAGGACCAGCCGACGCCGGGAAGTTCGTCCGGCCAGCGGGTACGGGCGAGGCGGTCTCGCAGGTCGTCGAGTTCGGTCTGCGGAATGTCGATACGGAAGGGCGTTTCTGTGCTCATGCCGTCCACCCTGTGCCCCGTGTAGGACAGCTCCGTTCCTATACAGGGGCGATAGTGGAGGAATGTTGGAAACACCCGCTCGACTGCTGCGACTACTGTCGTTGCTGCAGACGCACCGCGACTGGTCCGGTACGGAACTCGCCGAGCGGCTGGGAGTCACCACCAGGACGGTACGGCGCGATGTCGACAGGCTTCGTGAGCTGGGCTACTCGATTCGCGCCTCGATGGGCCCGGTCGGCGGTTACCGGCTCGGAGCCGGTTCCTCGCTACCCCCGCTGTTGCTGGACGACGAGGAGGCGGTCGCGGTCACGGTCGGCCTGCACAGCGTGGCAGAGGTCGAAGAGGCTTCGCTGCGTGCCCTGACCAAGATCGAGCAGATGCTGCCGTCCCGGTTGCGACACCAGGTCATCGCGCTGAGAAGCGCGGTGGTCGCGATGTCTCCCGAGAGCGGCCCGCCGGTGAAGGCGGCGGTGCTCACCGCGATCTCGGCCGCGATCCACGCTTCCGAGGGGCTGCGTTTCGACTACGTCAGCCATCACGGGGTCGAGTCCCGCCGCGGCGTCGAGCCACATCGCCTCGTCTGCTGGGGACGGAAGTGGTATCTGGTCGGCTGGGACGTCGAACGGGCCGACTGGCGCACCTTCCGGGTCGACCGGATCTCGCTGCGAACGCCCAACGGCCCTCGGTTCACCCACCGAGAACCACCCGACGGCGACGTCACGACCTACCTGTGCAGAAAGATGGGCTTCGAGATGTGGCCACTCCGCGCCCGGCTGCGAATGCACGCCTCCGCGGCGGACATCGCCGGGCGCGTCAGTGGAATCGTGACCCCCGTCGACGACCACACCTGCCTGCTGGAAATCGCCACGGACTCGTTCGATCTCGTCGCGTTCACCGTAGGCATGCTCGGCGTCGACTTCGAGGTCGAATCTCCCCCGGAACTCGCCCGGCATCTCCGCGAACTGTCCCACCGCTTCGCCAACGCGACCGCCCTCCCGTGACGAGGATTCCGCCCGTCAGGAGAACGTCCCGGACAGCGGCGACGCGCCTGCTCCCCGAAGCCGTGACCTCATCTCACCAGACGCTGTGCGAGATCGACCAGCTCGGGCAGGCGCAGCACCCGCTCACCGGCCCCGGGCAGCGGGACGTGCAGGGGTTCGGTCCAGCGTACGGGGATCGCGTCGGCTCCGTAGACGGCACCCGCGAGGCCGCCGGTGACCGCGGCGACGGTGTCGGTGTCACCGCCCAGGTCGATCGCGGCGCGTACCGCGTCCGCGTAGCCGGAGGTGGTACGCAGCGCCCAGAGCGCCGAGCCGAGGCAGGGCCAGACGGCGCCGTTGGGCTCGGTGGCGTCGTCGGGGTGCCAGTGTGACGCGAGAACGACGGAGTATCGCTCGCGCTGGTCGGGATCGACGAGGGCGAGGCTGTCCGGCAGCGCGGCGACGGGGTCGCCGCCCTCCAGCGCCACACGCAGCAGATCGTGGAAGATGGCCGTTCCCTCCCACGCCGCGGGGTCGCCGTGGGTGAGCGCGGCGATGCGGCGGGCGGCGTCCATGGTGGCGGCCTGCCCGTGCCGGGCGAAGTAGACCGCCGAGGTGGTGGCCCGCATCAGCGAGCCGTTTCCCGCGGCGCGGTGGTTGATCTGGAAGTGGGTCGCGGCCGCGCGGTCCCAGGGCATGCCGTTGGTCAGGACATCCTCGGTCTGCAGCCCGATGTCCTTGGGCTTGGAGCCCTCCCAGCGCTGAAACCTGGCGAAGACATCCGGCAGGTCCAGCCCTTCGCGCTCCAGCAGCGACTCGGCCAGGTGCAGGGCCATCTGCGTGTCGTCGGTCGCCTCCCCGACGTCCCAGCCGCCGCCCCCGCACATCTCGTTCTCCCTGCCGGGAACGTCGCCGGGAGTGTTGCCGGGAACGCCGTCTGGAACGTCGCCGGGAGCACTGCCTGGAACGCCGTCTGGAACGGGAAACCGGGCGGAGAACGCCCCGGCGGGACCGAATTCGAAGGGAGCGCCCAGCGCGTCGCCCACCGCCGAGCCCACGACGGCACCGATGGCACGGTGTGTACGGTTCATCGCGGCAGCCTACAGAAAGACATCTCCGGCACCGAGCCTCGAATCCTCCGACTTCGACGGGAGCGGCGGCGCATCCGTCGAAGGCTGCGGCACTCACCACGATCTTCGACCGCGTTCCGAGCCTCCGAGGGGCCGCGAAATTCGCTTCGTGTCGTGCGGGAGAGGCTCTACTGTGGCCGGGTGGCGACTCAGATGATCATCATCAACGGTGGTTCCAGCTCGGGGAAGTCCGGGATCGTACGGTGCCTGCAGGCCGTTCTTCCGGATCCGTGGCCGGCCTTCGGCGTTGATTCGTTCATCGACGCGATACCCGCGAGGATGCGGGCGTCGACCGAAGGGCTCGAGATCACCGCGGACGGCGGGGTGAGCGTCGGGGCGGACTTCATGGAGCTGCAGACGGCCTGGATGCGGGGCGTCGTGGCCATGGCCCACGCCGGCGCCAGGGTCATCGTCGATGACGTCTTCCTCGGTGGAGCCGCCACCCAGCAGCGGTGGCAGAGGCTTCTGGGCGAGATGGACGTGCTGTGGGTCGGTGTGAGGTGTGAGGGTGCGGTCGCCGCGGGCCGTGAGATCGCACGCGGTGATCGGGTCCAGGGGATGGCCGCGTCGCAGGCGGAGGTGGTTCACGACGGCGTGATCTATGACGTGGAGGTGGACACCACGCATACCGAGTCCCTGGCGTGCGCGCGGATCATCGCCGCCCGGGTCGGCTGATCGACGAACCGGCCCCGTACGGCGACCATCTCCAAGATCAGAATTTGACCAGGATCATCGTCCCGTCGAGACCTCCCCGCCAGACACATCGACGCCCTAATGCGACATAGAACCCAATAAGCGGACATACGGAACGACGCCGAGGCGTCCAGGAACACAAACCGGTAACGGCTCGTGCCCGTGCGATCACAACGCTTGACAGGAGGGCTCGTTTGCAATGTTATGCACTTAACCGACTTATTAAGTAGGAATTAAGGAGTAATCCATGAAGGCTCGCAGGCTCCGGGGGACGGCAGTGGCACTGGCTGCGGTCACGGTGACAGCCCTCGCGGCGGCCTGCGGAGGAGGCGGGGGGTCCTCCGGCAGTGACAGTGCCACGGCGAAGACAGAGGTCCGCCTCGGCTTCTTCCCCAACATCACGCACTCCACGGCCCTGGTCGGGGTGCAGAAGGGGCTGTTCGCCAAGGCGCTCGGCAACGACGCGACGCTGAAGATCTCGACCTTCAACGCCGGCCCGGCCGCGACCGAGGCGATCTTCTCCGACGCCATCGACGCCACCTACATCGGGCCGAACCCGGCCATCAACGCCTGGTCGAAGTCCAAGGGCGAGGCGATCAAGATCGTCGCGGGCGCGGCGTCCGGCGGCGTGTTCCTCGTGGTCAAGCCCGAGATCAACGGCGTCGAAGACCTCAAGGGCAAGAAGATCGCCACACCTCAGCTCGGCAACACCCAGGACGTCGCGCTGCGCTACTGGCTCCAGGAGAAGGGGATCAAGACCGACACCAAGGGCGGCGGCGAGGTCTCCATCCTCCCCCAGGAGAACGCCCAGACCCTGCAGACCTTCGCCACCGGCGACATCGACGGCGCCTGGGTGCCCGAGCCCTTCGCGAGCCGTCTGGTCCAGGAGAGCAAGGGCAAGATCCTCCTCGACGAGACCGAACTCTGGCCGAACAAGCAGTTCGTGATCACGCACCTGATCGTGCGGCAGCAGTTCCTCAAGGAGCACCCCGACCTGGTGAAGAAGCTCGTCGAGGCGCACGTCGAGGCCAACGAGTTCATCAAGTCCGACCCGGCGGGCGCCAAGGAGTCGATCAACGCGGAGCTGAAGGAGCTGAGCGGCAAGCCGATCGCCCAGGAGGTCCTGGACAGCGCCTTCGGCAACATCACCTTCACCAACGACCCGATCGCGTCCTCCCTCGTCGGCAGCGCCGACCACGCCCAGAAGGTCGGCCTGCTCGACCCGGTGGACCTGAACGGCATCTACGACCTCACGATCCTCAACGAGGTCCTGAAGACCAAGAACCAGCCTGCCGTGAGCGACAAGTGACCGGCCAGAGCGAGCACCACAGAACAGAAGAGTCGAGGCGGCACCCCCGGTCACCATCCGGCGAGCCGCTGGTCAGGGAGGCGAAGTGACAGCTCCGATCCAGGAGCTGCGCCCCGGCCGGACCGACGGGCACGAGCCCGCGGTCCGGCTGGACGCGGTTTCCAAGGTGTACGGCAGAGAGCTCCTGGCCCTGGACCAGGTGACGCTCTCGGTGGACAGGGGCGAGTTCGTCTGCCTGCTGGGAGCGTCCGGCTGCGGCAAGAGCACACTGCTCAATCTCGTCGCGGGTCTCGACCGTCCCACCGCCGGGGAGATCGACACCAGGGAGGCCCGAATCGCGATGATGTTCCAGGAGCCCGCCCTGTTCCCCTGGCTCACGGTCTCGGGGAACATCGAGCTGGCGCTCCGGGTGACGAGTTCGGGCAAGACCACGAAGAAGGAGCGTCAGGCGCGGGCGAAGGAACTCCTGGAGATCGTCCACCTCGCCGACTTCGGCCACAAGCGCCCGCACGAGCTCTCCGGCGGCATGCGCCAGCGGGTCGCGCTCGCCAGGGCCCTCGCCCAGGAGGCCGACGTACTCCTCATGGACGAGCCCTTCGGCGCCCTCGACGCCATGACCCGCGACCTGCTCCACGACGAGCTGGAGCGGATCTGGCGGGAGCGCGAGCTGGCCGTCCTGTTCGTCACCCACAACGTGCGCGAGGCCGTACGGCTCGGCGACCGGGTCGTCCTGCTGAGCAGCAGGCCCGGCACGGTGATCGAGGACTTCCCCGTGACGCTGCCGCGGCCCCGCCGTACCGACTCCGCCGAAGTGGCCGAACTCGCCTCCACCATCACCGACCGGTTGCGCCAGGAGGTGTTGCGCCACGCCCAGCCGGCGGCGCAGCGGCCCGCCGGCACCGGGACCGAGAAGTAGCGGGTGACCAATGACTGCTGATCTCTCCCAGCACATCGCCGGCCTGGACGCGCTGGAACTGTCCCACCGGGAACGACAGAGCCTCGCCTCCAGGATCTGGGCCAGAACCTGGCCGATGCTCTCGGCGATCGCCCTCGTCCTCGCCGTCTGGGAACTGGTCGTGCTCAGCGGCTGGCGCCCGGAGTACGTCCTGCCCGGTCCCTTTACCGTCCTGGCGGATCTGTGGAACCGCCTCGGTGAGGCCGAGTTCTACCAGGCCGTGGCCGTGACGATGCGCCGCGCGGTCACCGGGTTCGCGGTCGCGGTGCTGGTCGGGCTCGTGGTCGGCGCGGCCGTGTCACGGGTCAAGCCGCTGCGGGCCGCGCTCGGCTCCCTCATCACCGGCCTGCAGACCATGCCCTCCATCGCGTGGTTCCCGCTCGCGATCCTGTTCTTCAAGCTCAGCGAGAGCGCGATCCTGTTCGTGGTCGTCCTCGGGGCGGCACCGTCGATCGCGAACGGGCTGATCGCCGGCGTGGACTACACCCCGCCGATCCTGCTCCGCGCCGGGCACATCCTCGGCCTGCGGCGCCTCGCGCTCTACCGGCACGTCATCCTGCCCGCGTCACTGCCGTCGTTCCTGTCGGGACTCAAGCAGGGCTGGGCGTTCGCGTGGCGCTCCCTGATGGCCGGCGAGCTGCTCGTGATCATCGCCCATCAGGCGTCGATCGGCGAGCAGCTCGACAACGCCAGGGAACTCTCCGACGCCCCCGGCCTCCTCGCCACGATGATCGTGATTCTGGTCATCGGCATCGTGGTGGACATGTGCTTCGGCGCGGCGGACAACGCCCTGCGGCGTCGCTGGGGCCTCGACCAGGGCGTCGGCTGAGAGCGCGGCGGCAGCGGCGACAGCGGCGACACGGTCACCCGCGTTCGACCGGTCGCCGCTGCCGGACCACGACGGCGTCCCGCAGCCGTGGCGGACCGTACCGACGAACCACCCACGCGCCCGGACGGCGTCGTCGGCGCCACCGGAAGACCATCGACGTCACGGGCGAAACCGGCGGCCATTCCCAAGATCAGAATTTGACGACGATCGGTCGAAGGTGTTGTTCCGCCCTCTCCAACCGGGCTAAACAGGTTCACATGACAGAGACACCAGCAGCCGGACGCCCCCTTCCACGGCCGCCGATCGCCGATCGGCGGACCTGGCAGAAACAGATCGACGAACTCCGGGCCAAGGAGAAGGCCCACACCAGGGCCGGAGACGCACTGGCCGCCGAACGCCGTCGGCTGCCGATGGTCGAAGTCGATCCGCGGACTCCGCTGATCGGAGCCGACGGCCCGGTGCCGTTGATCGACATCTTCGGCGGCCGGTCCCAATTGATCGCCTACTTCCAGATGTGGCACACCGGTGAGCCCGCTGCGAAGCAGTGCATGGGCTGCACCTTCTCCACGTCCCACATCAACGAGTTGTCCTACCTGCACTCGCGGGACGTCGGCTACGCGACCTTCTGCCAGGGACCGTACGAGGAGAGCTCGCGCTACCGCGACTTCATGGGCTGGACGATTCCCTGGTATTCGGTGCCGCAGGACGCCGTGGACCGGTTGGTCGCGGACCGGCACTTCGGCATCCTGGTCACCTATCTCCGCGACGACGACAAGGTCTACGAGACCTACTGGACCACCGGCCGCGGCAACGAACTGATGGCACCGTCGTACGGACTGCTGGATCTGACCGTCTACGGTCGGCAGGAGTTCTGGGAGGACTCGCCGGAGGGCTGGCCTCAGCGTTGGGACACCCGAGGCGACCAGTTTCTGCTGGACGGCCGCCCGACCGCCCAGTGGTCACGGATCAAGGCCGGATACGACGACGACCTCGGCGCCTCATCCGGTGATCATCACCAACCGCACTGCCACTGAACGGGCATCCGTCAGGGGAGAGAATCCACTGCTCGCCGCGCCAGGAGCGACCTGAGCCGATCCACCGCGAGCGCCGCCGCCCAGATCAAGCAACCCTTCCACTGCCTCCTTGCCGCACGCGGCACGGGCCGCGACCGGCGATCACTCGAGGACCCCGGGGTCGTCGCGCAGGCTGTCGTGCGCGACCACGCGCGGCACGCCCAGCGGCGCCGGCCCTCGGATCACCGCCGCGGGCAGGCCGAGGAGCCGCCTCACACGTCATCTCGCGCGAGGGCGCCGGCGCGGAGCAGTCGCCACAGGCCGGCGAAGGCCAGCGTGGCCGTCACCGCGCTCATCCCGAGCCGCCCCCAGTGACCGGTCTCGAACTCGAACGCGGTCTGGCGCAGCACCTCCACGGAATGAACGGCGGCGCCCTGCTCGAACATGATGTCGTTGCGCGGCCAGAAGTACAGGACCGAGAACAGGAACTCGCCCAGCAGCAGTGACAGCAGGCTGCCGCCGGCCCACAACCGCGTGTCCCGGATGGGCCACACCAGGATCAGGGTCGCCACGGAGGCGATCACGGTCACCGCGCCCATCGGCGGGAAGAAGTCGGCGGGACCGCTCACCACGAAGAACTCCACCGACTCGGCCAGGGAGGCCGGCACGTCGTGGAACACGTTGGGGTAGATGACGATCGTCTCTACCGCGATACCCCCGAACGCCACCATGGCGATCCAGACGTACGCGGTAAGGACGACAAGAGAAAGTTGATGTCGCATCAGCAGGCTCACCTAACGGATGGGAAGCTCGGACCCGGTCACGCTACGAGTCCGCCCCTCGCCCCGTCGTCGACCTGAAAGCCCGACGCGCGTACGCGTTTCGACGTACCTGCTCGCGGTCGAGGCTTGATGGTGCGGGCAGCCGCATCATCCTGAGAGTGCGTTCCGCGAGCTGATGCCCTGTTCGTCGTTGGCGTTGGGAAACGACTCCCGCAGTGGGCCGCCTTCGAGCCTCAGCCTGGACCGTCCCGTGTTCTCAGGTCGTGGACTGGGCGATGAACACGAACTCGCGCCCCGGGCGGTCAGGGGCCTCTCGCACATCGAGCACCCGGTAGCCATGAGCGACCAGGCTCGATTCGACCTCCTCGCGGCTGCGAAACCGCAGGGTCGAGTCGGAGACGACCGTCGCACCGTCCACCGGAAACCTGTAGGTGTAGCGGAAGGAGACGAACGGCAGGCTTACTTCGGTGACCTCACGGCGCCGCTCCACCTGTCCTTTCCCGGGGATGTCGAGGATCAGGTGATCATCGTCGGCGGCCCACTCCTCCCAGGCCCGATACTCGGGTCTCCTGGTCTCGAACACGAGATATCCGCCTCGACGAAGAACGGCGTGGACGCCCCGCAGAGTCTCCGCCCAGTCGTCGTCGGTGAGGAAGACCTGCGCCACGTTTCCCGTCATCACCGCGAGATCGGCGCCGAACGGCGGCACCGTCCTGACATCTCCATGAACCCAGGTGACCGTTGCGGTCGCGTCCTTCGACTTCGCGACCTCAAGCGACGCCTCCGCCGGATCGACCCCCACGACGGTACGGCCGGTTGCGGCGAGCAGGACCGCGAGGGATCCCGTCCCGCAGCCGACGTCGAGTACGCGGTCCGCCCCCAACTCGTCGGCGAGGTCGAGGTAAGCGGCCAGGTCGTCGCGGTCGCCGTCGAAGGCGTCATAGACGGGTGCGAGACGAGGGTGCGCGAAAATCGCATCAGGCACCCGGCGACCGTATCCACGTTCAAGCGTCCCGGCCACGGATTTAACGAACCGCCCGGCGACTCGCGGCTGTCCCGCGAACAACCCGGCCGGATCGTCCAGGACACGCGGATCCACCCGGCTCGCCCTGCCGTCCCCGATCCCGATCCCGATCCCGAGGAGGTGAGACGACATCGGGGGTGGGCGCCTCGTTCAGGACGACCAGGGTGCCCGGCTACACGTTCTCCTCAGCCGGCCGGGCACAGCTCACTCAGAGGTCCGGTGGGGAGCGCGATCCATCCCTCGGAGCGCGCCGAGTGAGCTTGGTCCTGTGCCGGAACGGTCGCGAGACCCTGAGCCGCGGCGCGGGCGGTGAGCGCGGCGATGACGGCGTCCGTCGCGTGGTCGGACGTCCGGCAGATCTGTTCGTGTTCCCCCAGGTCCAGCCATGGCGCCGCTTCCTGGAGTTCATCGACCAACCCCGCGAGTCCGCCACGGTTCGCCGGGCTTTTATAGCGGCCGTGGGGCAGGCCCCAGCATCTGAGCGAGGCCGCGGGGTAGACCTCCGCCACGACACCGGTGCCGCTACGGTCGACCGGCTGCCCCTGCCGGGCAAGCTCGGCGAGCAGGGCCGCGCAACGCAGGGCCGTGCTGCCGATGAGATTCGCGGAAACACTCAGAGGATAGAAGTCGAGGACTTCCTTCACCTCGTAGTCGGTGACCCGCATGGTGAACTGCCTGCGCCAGGCGACGTCCGTGCTGCCCTCGGGCACGGCGACATGTCCCGTGCGGTGAGCCGTGATGAAATCAACGAACTTGTCCGGCCAGCCGAGCGGACAGTCGATACCGGCCTTGTCCGCGCCTTTGATCGCTTCGACGATCAGATCATCGTCGGCCACAGTCTCAAGCCTGCGGACACGGGCCCCGTCGGCAGACCAATCAAGCCAGGCCACCGCCGTCTCTTTCGCTTCCGTCGCCAGGTCAACACCAACCGTGAGCATCGGTTCACGATAAAACACCGGCTGCTCAGCGGACAGGCGGTACTTCTACGGAAAGCGGCTGCGCACGCTCAAGGACCTGGACAGCGCCGCGATCGTGTTACGCGAGATACGGCCGCCGACCCGGACGGTGATGCGCGGACCGCGCTGGACGGCATGGACCTGCCGGCAATTCCTCCTCCTGCCAAGGGCATCACGCCTTGGTGGCACTGACGAGGCCGCTCTCGTAGGCGATGATGACGAGCTGGGCACGGTCGTGCACATCCAGCTTCGACAGCAGGCTGCGCACGTGGGTCTTGACGGTGGAGATGCTGAGGCGCAGGTGGGCGGCGATCTGGGGATTGGTCAGACCGCGGGCGACGAGCGTCAGCACCTCGCGCTCGCGGCCGGTCACCGCCGTCAGCTCGCGCGCGCTCAGGGCGTCGGCGGCGGCCCTGCGGGTGAACTCGGAGATGAGCCGCCGCGTGACCGTTGGTGCGAGCAGCGCCTCGCCGGAGGCGACCACGCGGATCGCGGCCAGTAGGTCGGCCGGCGGGATGTCCTTGAGCAGGAACCCGCTCGCCCCGGCACGCAGTGCCGCGTAGACATACTCGTCCAGGTCGAAGGTGGTCAGGATGACGACCCGGGCCCCGGCCCATGACGGGTCGGACAGGATATGGCGGGTGGCCTCCAGTCCGTCCATGTCCGGCATGCGCACGTCCATGAGGACGACGTCGGGCCGGGTGCGCGCGGCCAGCTCGACGGCCTGCGCGCCGGTGCCCGCCTCGCCGACGGCGACCAGGTCTGCCGCTGTGCCGACGAGCATCGTGAGCGTGGCACGCAGCAGCGGCTGATCGTCCGCGATCGCCACCCTGATCACAGCGCCTCCTGCGAGGCGTAGGGGAGGTGAGCCAGCACGCGGAAGCCGCCGCCCGGGACCGGGCCTGCGATGAGCCGCCCACCGTACATGAGGCAGCGCTCGCGCATGCCGCGCAACCCGTGCCCACCTCCGTCACCCGGTGGGCACCGGCCGTCGTCGGTCACCTCCACCTCCACCACCCCAGCCTCAGGTACCGTGACCCGCACCCGGCAGCCGGTCCCGGCATGCTTGCCCACGTTGGTCAGCGCCTCCTGGACGATCCGGTACACGGCCAGCGCCACCCCATCGGGCAAGTCCCCGGCCTCGACGCGCAGGTCCACCTCGACCCCCGCGTGCGCGGCCAGGGCGTGCAGGTCCTGCAGCCGTGGCACGGGCGCGGTGCCCTGGAGGCCGGACTCCGAGCGCAGCATGCCGAGCATGGCGCGCATCTCCAGCATCCCCTCCCGGCCGATGGTCTCGATCAGCCGCAGCGCCTCGCGCGCCTCCTGCGGACGGGTCTCGGCGACGAGCCCGGCGACCCCGGCCTTCATCGTGATCAGGCTCATGCTGTGCGCGACGACGTCATGCAGATCCCTGGCGATGCGCAGCCGTTCCTCAAGGGCTGCCCGCTCCGCCGTACGGGCCGCGTGCAGACGCTGTTCACCGACGGCCAGGCCCGCCGTCCAGGACAAGCCGATCACGGTCAGCCCGAACCCGGCGTCGCCGAGCGCCTGCGTCCAGGACGGCCAGGCGGCGGCGAGCAGGGCGGCGGCCACACAGCCCAGCGACGCGGACAGGCCGGCGATGGCCGGTCCGCGCGGCTCCTGCACGCCGACCGAGTAGAGCACCACGGCGACCGGCAGGTAAGCCGCCTCCACGCCCATGAGCAGCGCAGCGGCGGCGGCGGCGAGCGAGACGACCAGCGAGGGCAGTGGCCACCGTCGCCGCGTCGCGACGGGCAGCGCGGCCAGGGCGGCCGCGACGACCGCCGCGATCACGCCGGTCCGCAGCTGCGCCGCCGCCGCGAAGGCGGCGGCCAGCAGGAGCGCGACCACCACGTCCACGGCCACCCAGTGGCCGTGGCGCAGCCTGTGCACCACCAGGCTCTCTCTCATCAGCCGACAGTATCCGCGCAGGTCACCTGCGCGACATCGTCCGCAAGGAGGAACGCCTGTCTGGCGTAGCGTCCTGGGCTGATGTGGGCTTCGTCCGGCAGGGCGATGCCACCGTTCGGTCCTGGCGACAGCGTGGAGGCATGAAGACAACACCTCTCGTGATCGCCGCTGCCGCGCTCCTGGTAACGGTCGCGTCCCCGGCGGGCGCGACCACAGCCCCGGCGCGGTTCGAACCGCCCTCTCCCACGGGCCCACACAAGATCGGCACAGTCGCGCTGCACCTGGTCGACCAGTCCAGGACCGACCCATGGGTGACCGACCGCAAACGCGAACTGATGATCAGCATCTGGTACCCGGCGCGCAAGACGGCCGGATACCCGCTCGTGCCCTGGATGCCGAAGGCGGCGGCCGACCGCTACCTGCGCGACATGGGGCTGCCGCCGGGCAAACTGGTCCTGGGTGACACCGACGGCCATCAGGGCGCTCCGGCCGACCGGCGGCTCGGGCGGCTGCCCGTGGTGCTGTACTCGCCCGGTGCCAATGCCTCACGCTCCTTCGGCACCGGGGTGGCGCAGGAGCTGGCCAGCCGTGGCTACGCGGTCGTGACGATCGACCACACCTACGACGCGGCCGTGGTCGAGTTTCCCGGCGGCCGGGTCGTCACGAACCCGAAGGGCGAGATCACCGACTTCGTCAAGGCGGCCAAGGTACGCGCCGACGACACCAGGTTCGTGCTCGACCAGTTGCCCGGCGCCCTGCCCGCGGGGCTGAGGGGGGTGCTGGATCTGAAGCGCATCGCGATGTTCGGCCACTCCCTCGGTGGCGCCACCACCTCCTCGGCCATGTACGCCGACAGGCGTATCAAGGCCGGGCTCAGCCTCGACGGCGCGGTGCTCGGCCCCGTCGCCAACGCCGGGCTGGACCGGCCGTACTTGGTGGTCGACACGCCCGGCAAGGGAGGGATGGTCAGCAACCCTGCGCTGCGGACGTTCTGGAAGAACCTGCGCGGATGGCGGCTCCACCTGACCGTCAGGGGCGCTGCGCACAACTCCTTCGGCGACGACGTCCGGCTCATCCGCAAGGCCGGGCTGCCGGTAGAGGAACTGGTGGAATCCGTCGGGACGATCACCGAGAAGCGGGCGCTGGCCTTCCAGCGCGCCTACCCGCTCGCCTTCTTCGACCGGTTCCTGCGCGGCAGGAAGTCCCCGCTGCTCGACGGGCCGACATCACGTTTCCCCGAGGTCACCTACACCAAGTAGGTCACTCACCCCCGCCACACCCCGGCGAGACGCATCGCCGAAAACCTGCCGCCCCCTCACGCGAAGGCGCCTACGACTTCCAGCGGGGGGGCGAACAGGCCGACGTCTCCACGGCGGTCAGTCCCGTTCTCGCCTGCTGATCAGGGAGTGCGTCCGGGCTCAAGTGATCTCCAAGGGGGCGTGCCCATCCTGGGGGGCATGTACAACAATGCGGGGCTCTGAAGCATGACCGACAAAGCCAAGCCCGGCAAAAAGCCGTGGTGGTATGTCCTGCTGGCTGTGCTGGCCGCCCTCGCGGCTCCGACCTACTTGGTGACGAACCTGGTTTTGGCCGTGGTGGAGGCGTATCAGCCGTGCGTGTCACCGTCCACAGGCACCTGGCCGCCGACTGCCGCCCGCACCGAGACCTTCATCGACTTGCCGCTCACCGCGGCTGACATGCCCCGTACCTTCCCCGGCCCGGACGAGGAGTCCGTCATCGCCGCGGTCTACCGGACACCCGACGAGAAAAAGGTCCAGGTATGGCGGCGCCACCCAAAGCACACAGACCCGGACGCCTCGCTCGACGAGGAACTGCAGCAGTCCGGTAGCAAGTCGGTCAGGGACGGATACCGCACCAAAAGCACCGATGCCTGCGCCGAGGGAATCGTGGCGATGTCGACCGGCCCGCTCGGTGGCGCGGCGGCCTGCTACCCGTCCCAGTTCAGGGACGCGAAGACCCGGATCTACGAGCCGGGGGCGGTATGTCTTTTCTTCGACCGGTGGTCCGGGGCGAAACTGGAGGGGCCGGACATGACCGTGAGCGAGCTGGCCGAGCTGATGCCCCGCCTGCGACCCGCCATTCAGGTTCCGCGCACCCCGTGACCGCCCGTTCGACAACGGGGCCTTCGACGCCGCGATGACGGTTTCCTCCATCCATCACTGGCCGGACCCGATCGTCGGCCTGCGCGAGATGCGGCGGGTCGCTCGCCGCGTGGTGGTGTTCACGCACGACACCACTGACACCGGATGGCGTCATCGGTTCTGGCTCACTCGCGACTACCTGCCCGAGGTCGCGGACCTCCTGGTCGGCCGGCCTTCGGTGACCGAGCAGGCCGATGCGATCGGAGCCCGGATGGAACCGGTGCTCATCCCGTGGGACTGCGCCGACGGCTTCCTCGAAGCCCACTGGCGTCGGCCGGAGGCATACCTCGACGAGAACGTCCGTCACGGAGGGTCGGTCTGGACCAGAGTCGGGCCGGACGTCGAGCAGCGCGCGGTACGCAGTCTCCGTGACGACCTCGCGTCCGGCCGGTGGGCCGAACGCAACCGCGACCTCGTCGATCTCGACGCGGCAGAGCTCGGCCTTCGCCTGCTGATCGCCTGAACCCCCGCCGCTGTCCTGTGCGTCAAGCTCACGCGGGACACACGGGGATCCGGTCCTCGACTCCGCGGACACGACACCGAGAATGAATGCATGATGAGCCGGTGAGCACTTCCTCCAGCGAATCCGGCTCGGACCGGCCATGAGATTCCTTGTCGTCGGCGGCAGTGGGTTTCTCGGCGGCGAACTCGTCCGGCAGTGTCTGGTGGCCGGGCATGAGGTGGCCGCGACCTACCTCTCCCGGCCGGGAGAGGCTGCGGGTGTCGAGTGGTCGCCGCTCGATGTGCGCCGACGAGACGACGTCGACGCGCTGATCGGCGCGTTCCGGCCGGAGGTGGTCGTCAACGCCGCGTACCTGCAGTCGGACTGGGCCATCACGGCGACCGGAGCCGCGAACGTGGCTCTCGCCGTCGCTGCGGCAGGTGGACGCCTGGTCCATGTGTCCAGCGACACGGTCTTCTCCGGTGCCGCGATTCGCTATGACGAGACGTGCCTGCCCGACCCGATCTCCCCGTACGGTGCGGCCAAGGCCGCCGCCGAGACGGCGGTGAGCGCGATCGCGCCGACCTCGGTGATAGCCCGGACGTCCCTGATCATCGGCGACGGCGGTTCTCCGCACGAGGCGCTGGTGCGTTCGCTCGCCACCGGCAGGGCGAGCGGAGTGCTGTTCACCGACGACGTGCGATGTCCCGTGCATGTCGCCGATCTCGCCGCGGCGCTCCTCGAACTCGCCGTGTCCGAGTATCACGGTGTCCACCACGTCGCCGGAACCGATGCGATCAGCCGGTACGAACTGGGGCTGCTCATCGCCCGACGCGATGGGCTCGACGCGGACCGATTGCCTTCAGGCCTGAAAGCGGACACCAACGTGCCCGGCCCGCTGGATGTGCGCTTGGAGTGCGAGATGACTCAGCGGCGACTTCGGACCAGGCTGCGTGGCGCGCGGCGGTTTCTGGGGTGACGTTTCCATCGCCGAGATCCGGCGTCGCGGAGTGCGCCAGACCCGCCGGCCCCGTTTTCCACACGTGACCGATCTTCAGCGGAGACCTGGCGCCACCGGCCGATTGGTGGCCGCTCAAGGGCCGAATAAGCTCAGGCGCGTCACTTCATTCCGAGCACATCAGGGAGCCCCATAAGTGGTGATCATCGCTCAGGAGACGTCGTTCGACGAGGCTGAGATGTTCGAGCTCTACGACTCGGTCGGCTGGGGCCCGTGGACGCACGACGTCACCCGGGTATGCCGGAGCCTGGCCAACTCGCACCTGGTCATCACCGCCAGGGACGAGTCGGGCAAGCTGCTCGGCCTGGCGCGGACGGTATCCGACGACGAGATCGTCTGCTACGTGCAGGAGTTGCTGGTCAACGCCCGACACCACGGCAAGGGCGTCGGCCGCCGACTGCTGGAGCACCTCAAGGACCGTTACGCGCACTGCCGCTACTTCGTCCTCACCACCGATCACGAGTCCACCCCGGCAGGCCCCGCGAACCACGCCTTCTACCGCCGCCTCGACCTGATCGAGCACCACGAGCAGGGCTTGTCGGCCTTCGGCCTGCGGGTGCGCGACCCGCGGAGCCTCTAGACCCGCCGACCTGTCTTCGCACGTCAGTACGGCCACCCTGTGCTCCTCGCCACCCGCCGCACGGCTGCGGTGGTCGGCATGGTCGTGTGACTTGCCTGGCAAGTCGCGCTCCCGCAACCGGTGGAGCGGTGTGTTGCCAGGCAAGTTGTCCGATCCTGATCAGATGACGCGGACCTGGAACTGGTCCCCGTCCAGGACCCGGGACTTGTAGTAGAAGGCGCCCAGGTCGGCTCCGCCGAGAGTGTTCTCCGCCAGGGGAATCATGCAGGCGCTGTAGCCGCCGGAGTCGGTGGAGACGCGCATCGACAGCCACGTCGCGCGACAGTTGAACTCATACGCGGTGTTCAGGTTGAAGATGAAGATGTTTCGGCCGTATGGCTGGGAGTACGCACCGTTGTAGGTGGACTTGAAGGGGTATTCGTCACAGGACCAGACTCCCGGAAGCGGAGGGTCAGGGCGCCCCGGCGGGCATGCCCTGTTGTAGTTGTTGGCCATGAGGGTCTCGTTCTGGGTCCTGGTCAGGAGGTTCGTCATCTTGAAATGGTTGATGGCGAGCTGGAGGTGGCGAGCGTACGACGGGTAGCGATACGACAGGACGTCGTGCATCGGGACGACCGAGTCGTAGACGCAGCCCGAGGGGTAACCGGTCAGCGCGTCGTCGCAGCGGTGCACGGCCGGCGCCGTGATCGAGGGGTTTGTCGTCGGGTTGACCCATCCCGCGTTGGCGAACCAGTACCTCATCCCACCGTGTGCCCCCCACTTGTAGCCGCTGAGCGGGCTGTTGAAGTACGTGGTGGTCGAGTGGACGCGGCCCGGGAGCGCTGACCCGCCGACCAGTCCGCTGCTGGACACCGTGCAGCTGGCGAGGCATTGCGGCTCGGCGTAGACGAAGGTGTCGAGCACCACAGGGATCGCCGGGCCGGAGACGGAGTTGGCCTGGTAGTGCCACGACTGGCTCCACCGCAGCGAGCTGTAGTCAAGGGTCGTCAAGCTGGAGACGGTGAACTGTATCGAGCCGATGACGACCCCGTTGGGCACCGTGAAAATGAGCAGGAGACCATCCTCTATCACGCATGCGGCTGTCCGGGACAGCGTGGCGCGCCCGCCGCAAATATCGGCGGCGGCGACGCCGGCGTCGGTCGTGGCCGGGCCGGTTTTCCTCGCCTGCTTGCGGATACAGGTGGCGGTCTCGGACTTCTCGGTCGCGGCGATCTTCGCCGCGTGCTGTTTGAGGTCGGCGCCGCACTCCTGTACGACGGTGGGCTCCGGTGCGGGCTTGTCCGGTGCCGCTGTCGCCGGAGGAGTGGGGACAAGCAGGGACAACAGCGCTAGAGCGACGCTCGCGATCCCCGCTTTCCATCTGGCCACGGGTTACTCCCTTCGTGGAAGAACGTTGGACGAAGGGAAACCCCGGCCTCTGGACAGGCTCTGGAAGTTTGATGAACATCGCCTCTACACTGTGGCGGTGCTGGTCGTCCAGGTGCTCGGCCGCCTGCGGGTGTGGCACGACGATCGCGAGGTCGATGCCGGGCCGCCCGCCCGCCGTCTGATGCTGGGGGTTCTGGCGCTCAACGCCGGGCGGCTGACCACGCGCCGGGAGCTGATCGAGTCGCTGTGGGGCGAACGGCCGCCGTCAAGCGCGGTCAACGTGTTGCACACCCACACCAAACACCTGCGCCGCCTGCTCGACCCACGGCACAGCCCGCGCGGCCAGGGCGGCGTGCTCTCCACCGTCGGCGACGGCTACCTGCTGCGCCTGCCGGAGGACGCCCTCGACCTGCTGCGCTTCCGGCGTACGGTGGCAGCCGCGCAGCAGGCGGAAAGCGACGGCGACCCGGCGCGAGCAGCCGCGCTCTTCCGCGAGGCGCTGCGGCTGTGGGAGGACGACGACCCCCTGTGCGACGTGCCGGCGCTCGAAAGCGACCCCAAGGTGTGGGGCCTCAAGGCCGAGCGCCGCCGCGCGCAGCTGTCCTACTGGGACCTGATGCTGCGGGCGGGCAACGCCGCCGAGGTCATCGCCGCGCTGGCGGTGCAGGGCGCGGTGAGCCCGCTTGACGAGGCGGTGCAGGCCACACTGATTCGCGCGTACCAGGCGACGGGCCAGCGGGCGATCGCCTTCGAGCGGTACGAGACCACTCGCCTCGTGCTGGCCCAGGAACTGGGCGTGGAGCCGAGCGGGGAGCTCCAACGGGCGCACCGGCATCTGCTTGAGGAGCAGGAAAGCCGTGGTGTGCCAAGGATTCCGCGTCAGCTCCCGGCGCCGGTGCCGGACTTCACCGGACGCGTCGACGAGCTGGCCCTGCTTGACGCCGCGAGCGCCCGCCGCCCGCCGGGGGTCGTGGTCGTCTGCGGCACCGCGGGCGTGGGCAAGACGGCTCTCGCCGTCCACTGGGTTCACCGCAACCGCGAACTGTTCCCCGACGGGCGCATCCACCTCGACCTGCGCGGCGACGACGCCGAACATGCGTTACCCCCGCACGAGGCGCTGGGCCGCATGCTGGCCGCCGTCGGCGTGTCCGCTCAGGACATTCCGGCCGACACCCAGTCGCGGGCCGCGCGCTGGCGCACCGAGACCGACGGCCGCAGGTTGCTTGTGCTGCTCGACAACGCGGCCTCGACCGAGCAGGTACGGCCGCTGCTGCCCGGTACGCACGACACCCTCATGGTGATCACCAGCCGGGACAGGCTGGCCAACCTGGTCGCCCTGCACGGCGCGCACCGCATCGAACTGGACCTGCTGCCCCGCACCGACGCCGTCCACCTGCTGCGCCGGCTGGTGGGCGAGCGGGCGGGCACCGATTCCGACAGCGTCGACTCGCTCGCCACCATCTGCGCCCGCCTGCCACTGGCGCTGCGCCTGGCCGCCGAGTACGCCGGGGCGCAGGCGCACCTGCCGCTGGCCGGCGTGGTGACGCGGCTGCACCTGGCCGGACCGCTGGATCTGCTCGACTGGGGTGGGGCGGCGATCCGGCACGTCTTCGGCTGCTCGTACCGGCTGCTCGACGCCGAGGCGCAGCGCCTGTTCCGGTTGCTGAGCCTGAACCCGGCGCCGCACTCCACACTGGCCTGCGCGGCGGCACTGGTGGAGGTCGACGAGATCGACGCGGCCCGGCTCCTGCACCGGCTCACCTCGGCGCACCTGCTGCGATGCGACACCTTGGGGCGCTACGGGTTTCACGACCTTCTGCGTGCGTACGCCGCCGAGATCAGCCTCGCCCTGGACGGCGAGGCCGAACGGCAGGCGGCCGTGGACAGGCTGCTGGAGCACTACTGCGGGACCGCCGTCGAGGCGAGCGACACCCTCTACCCCGGGTGGAGCGGGAGCCGGCGGCACGCCGGGCTCGCCCTCAAACCCAGCGGCGTCACTCTCTCGCCGGGCGCGGCACTGTCGTGGTTGGACAGCGAGCTGGCGTCGTTCGGCACGATCTGCCAGTTCGCGGTCAGGCAAGGGCGGCCCGAGCGGGCGGTCACCCTTGCCGCCGCGTTACACCGCTACCTGGAAGCGGGGCACGGCACCGAGGCCCTGTCGATCTACGAGTGCGCCGTCGACGCCGCGCGGAGGATGGGAGACGCGGAGGGCGAGGCGCATCTGCGGACCAACGCCGGGGTCATCCTGCGGCTGCTCGGCCGGTACGCTTCGGCCGTCGAGGAACTGAGCGAGGCGCTGGAGCTGTGCCGGAGCAGCGGCAACCGCCACGGCCAGGCCCGCTCGCTGTCCAATCTGGGCATCATCGAGGAACGCCTCGGCGAGTTCGCCTCCTCCGCCGCCCGGCACCGCGAGGCCGTCGCGCTCTACCGCGAGATCGACGATCCCTTCGGCCAGGCGGCGGCGCTGACCAACCTGGGCAATCTCAAGGAGTCGATCGGCGAGCACGCCGAGGCGGCGCGGCACTTCCTGGCCGCGCACGACATCTTCGCCGCGCTCGGCGAGCGTGCCGGGCAGGCCATCGCCCTGTCCAACCTCGGCCAGATCCACAGTTCGCTGGGCGAAGACACGCTTGCCGTCGCGAAACTGCGCGAGGCGCTGAGCCTGTTCCGCGAGATCGAGCACCGTGACGGGGAAGCGACCGCGCTGAGCAACCTCGGGACCGCCCTGTGCCGTCAGGCGAAATTCGACGAGTCCCTGTGGCACCTGGAGCAGGCGCTCGAGATCTTCCGGTCGACCAGACACAGGTACGGCGAGGCGAGTGTCCTCAACGCGATCGGTGAGGCGTTGCACACCGTGGGCCGTGACGGCGAGGCGGCGCAGCGACACCGGCTGGCGCTGGCGATCGCCGCCGAGACCGGCGACGAGGACGAGCGCGGCCGTGCCGCCGCCGCGCTCGAAAACCTCGGCTGAGGACCGCGAGGCGTGAGAGCACGGTGTCGGCGCGACCGGTGACGGCCTCGTACGAGCCGGTGATGAATCACAATGTGGCGTCACCGTCGCCGTCGCGGATGTGCAGGCGCGCGAGGTTGACGAGAGGTTCGAGTGCGTGACGCGCGGTCCGCACAGACCTTGAGCCCTCAGCCGGGAAAGTCAGGGGTAACCCCCGGCTTTCTTGTTCAGTACGACGGGGTGTCTTTTTCGCCGCGGAGCACCCGGAGTGCCTCCTCGGCCCGATTCTGGGCCTCCTGATGCGTCAAGCCGTCCACGGAGGCGACGAAGGAGACGAAGACGTCCCTGTCGGGGGCCTTGAAGCTGAAGGTGTCTCCCAGCGAGGGGAAGATTCTGCGCGTGAGTTCCATCGTGGACGCGGTGATCTTCTCGTTGGGAGTACTGTCCCCGCCGATTGCCGAGAGCATGCCGAACCATGCGCCGAGGCGCCACGTCAGGGCCTTGGCGAAGGCGATGTTGAACGGAATCCCCACGATGGGAATGGAGCCGACGAGCTTGTCCCAGAGCAGGTCCTGGGCGAGGAAGGGAATGTTCGGCTTCAGGTATTCCTTGGCGGCCTCCCCGGTGATGTGGCCCCTGCCGTAGATGCTCCGTACGTCGTTCCACAGGTCGATGTAGAACGGAATCGCGATCACGTCGACGACCAGGTTCGCTCCGCCGCCGAAGAACCCGCTCGCACCCTGCGCCAACACGTTTCCCGTCGCGAGGGTGCTGGTTCTTTCGTAAACCCGCGCGGCACGCTCCTCTTTTTCTTTCATGTTCCCTTCCGCTTTTTCGTGTCATGCCAGATGGAACGAGGCCGGTGGACCGGCCGTACCGAGTGTAGAACTAAGCGCCTATCCAGAAGTTCTGCACGTAACCGGGTGCGAGATCGCCGGAGTGGACAGACGTTGACAAGGGCCTCGCCGGAGGTTGGACCGAAGTTGCCTTCCTCGTTCACTCCGGCCGGCGAGGTGGTGGCCAGTATGCGCTCTTCTGTGGTGTTCGCCAATGCTCCGGCCGTCTCGGTCGAGCACCTGCGGGCGCCTCAGCCGCCGTGATCGCCCACGGGTGGCTGACGTACTGACACGGCAGTGAGGCGAGAATCCCGCCGACCCCGAAACGGGCCTGCGTGGCGGTGAAACGCTCGATCCGGGACGAGCTTTCCCGCAGGTACGGTGTGGGCCGCCGGTAGTGGACGGACCGCACCCGCTCCAGGACGACCTCCCTGGAACGGGTGGCCAGAACGCCGCGCGGCGGGAACTTCCCGAACCACGTCGACAGTTCGGCGTCGGTCGGGAATTCCACCCCTGGATCAAACCGGGCGACACGAGCGCCGCGCTCGTTCAAACGTGCCATGAACGGTCACGGTCGTTCCTCCAGGAGCAGATCGGCGAGAGCCGTGGTGATCGGCAGGCCGGTGGCATCGATGTGGCCGGCCGGTCAGGTGGAGCGGTGGTGCATCCATGCTCGTTCTGCCTTGCCTTGACGCCGGTGACAGGGTTCTAGTGTGGCCGCGACAGACGGGTGGGGACGTCGTCGACGCATGGTGAGGCCATGACGCCGCCTCGGTACCGGCCCATGCCGATCCGCGACCGCCCATCCATCGCACCGACCGGCCGAAGGAACGACGATGAAGTTCGCAGTCAGCTACAGCACGCCCTACCACGGCGTCGACCCCGACACGATCGTGGCCTACGCCCGGCACGCCGAGGACTGCGGCTTCGAGGCGCTGTATCTGCCCGAGCACATCGCGCTGTACCCCGGCGCGGCGGTCGGGCACTTCGAGCTCCCGCCGTCGCTACCGTACTTCGATCCGCTCGATTGCCTGAGCTTCGTCGCCGCGGCCACGCGAAGGATCCTGCTCGGGACGGGTGTGCTGCTGCTGCCGTACCACCATCCAGTGATCCTCGCCAAGCGCCTGGCGACCATCGACGTGCTGTCCAAGGGGCGGATGCGGCTGCTGACCGTGGGGCTCGGCACCCTGCCCGGTGAGGCCAGGGCGACGGGCGTCGACTTCGGCACCCGTGGGCGTCGCGCCGACGAGGCGATCGACGTGATGCGGCTGCTCTGGGCCGGCGGCGAAGAGGGGGTCGACTTCGACGGGGAGTTTTTCTCCTTCGACAAGCTGTGCCAGTTTCCGAAGCCATACGGGATCACCCACCTGCCGATCCACGTCGGCGGATCGAGCCGGGCGGCCGCACGCCGCGCCGGACGACGCGGCGACGGCTACTTCCCGGGTGGCGCGCTCGCCCCGGACGAACGCGCCCTCCAGATGGACCTCGCCCGGGCCGCCGCCGCCGAGGCGGGCCGCAGCCCGGAAACGCTGGAGTACACGCGATCAGGGGCGATCGACATGACCGCCGAACAGGTCGAGGCGTTCGCCGCGCAAGGCGTGACCCGCATCGTCGTGAGTGCCACCGCCACCGAACCGGAACGGCAACGCGAGGAGATGTCCGCGTTCGCCCAGCGGTTCGCCCTTCCCGACACCACCGAGGCGGGGACGCGCACCTGACGCCCGCCCCGCCTCTCGAACCGGGCCCGGCCGGTTCGCCGCTTGTCCGGCCTCGCACCGAGCCCGGCTGCCTGCCGCGCTAACCCGCCGGGCGCAGGACCCGCTGCCAGGAGGTGTGCGTGTCGTGCAGGGCGCGTTCGCGCCGGTCGACGGTCACGCAGATGTTGTCACCGGCGAACGCCTCACGCCAGACGTAGCCCTGGATGCAGGAGCGCGGCCCGTCCGGACCGTTCGTCCAGCGACCGGCCCCCATCATGTTGTCGGCGATCACCTGGTCGCGGATCTCCTGGGTGACGCAGACCTGATCGAAGCTGTCGGCCCCCCGCCAGACGTAGCCCGGTTTGCAGGCGTTGGGGCCCAGGACCAACCTGGCCGGGTTGGCCCGCGAGGAGGCGGCGGCGTTGTCGGCGATCACCTGCCGGCGCGCGGCGGAGCTCACGCACACGGTGTCGGAGGGCGTGGCCAGCCGCCGCGTACGCTGGAGGAGGCATTTGCCGTTCTCCTCCCAGTTCGGCGCGTCCGCGGTGTCGGCCTGGGTCTCCTCGTAGACGGCCGGTGTCACGCACACCAGGTCGTTGGGCGTCGCCTTGCGGTGGACGTAGCCTGCCAGGCACTTCTGCGTGATGCCGGTGCTGACCGTGACGACCGCCTCGTCCTGGCCCACGGAGTCGATGGAGACGCTGACCCCGTTGGTGTTCAGCGACGTCACGGGATCACGCGTTATGCGGTCCCTCAGCAAATACGACCTGCCCTCCCTAACCTCGTGCAGGAGCACGATGTCGCCGGGGATTCCCTTGCTCTGGCCGGTCTTCTTGCGGAACTCCACCGTGTAGTAGTTGAACGGGTCGGCGACGTTGAACGGGACGCGCACCAACAGCGTGCCCGTCGAGCCGGGCTGGTCCAGGGGTGCGAGGCGCACCGTCCGGTCGGCCACGCCGTCCGCGCCGAGCGTGACGATCCGGTGGGGTTCCAGCCAGCCCATCTCGTCCCGGTTGGGACCGTTGAAGCCGACCGCGCTGGTGCCGAACCTCTGCGTCTCGTACGTGTGGATGTGCATGGCGCTCATGACGTCCCACTGGTCGTCGTACTCGCCGAACTGTGCCCAGTCGGCGTTGCGGTAGGTGGGGTCGTCGGAGAAGGAGTGGTCCCTGTCGTAGCCGTGCAGTATCTCGTGGGTGGTGAAGCCGAGGTTCCAGGCGAGCGGGTCCAGCAGTATCCGGCCCCCTCCCGCGGAGCCCGAGTCCCACGCGTAGTTGACCATGACGGCGACCCGGTGGTTGGACGGGACGGTGTAGCCCGCGGCGGCGGCCGTCCGGACGCAGTCCTCGGTCCGCTGCCACCGGTCCTTGGCCTTGGCCTGCGCGACCGTGACGGGCATCGTGTACCAGCCCTTCACCACCGACCCGGACACACTCGTGCGCCCGTGCGACTGATCGGCGAGATAGTCGGCGAATCCGCCGAGTCCCTTGCCCGCGTCGGTGAACAGCTCCCGGAAGAACTGCGGGGGCCTGGGCTCCGTATCCGGATGATCGGCGAACTTGCACAGCAGCACCGACCAGGGCAGGTCACCCTGCACCGGGTACGCCTGTGCCGGTAGGGCGGGCACGCAGACCAGGGTGAGCAGCGTGATCGCGGCGGTCAGGAACGATCTTCGTAAACGCATGGGTCCTCCATCGGGAACACCTGAGATCAGACCGAAGATCTCAACCACCGGTTGCCGCTCACTTGTGTGCGAATGGGACCTCACAGCCGGGTCCTGACCGGTGCCGTCACTCATGAGGTGACCGCCGGGTCACATGCCGGCCACCGGCCTGAAAGGGCTCCCCGGGGAGTGGTTCCAAGGCGCACGTCCCGGCCGCCGAGCCGTGCGCCCGGACGGCGCCGGGCCGCCTCGAACCGCGTATCCCGGGCCGGCTTCTCCACCATTGAGATGCAAGCCGTCTCCCATCACCGTTCGGCACCGTGGCGTGAGCGTGAGACGGCGAGGTGCCGCTCAGGGCATCGGCCACCGCCGTCCACGGCATTCCATCGCGCCCATCGTGAAACGAAGGTGCTCATGAAACGTGTCACGACCCTGCTCGTCCTCGGCCTGCTCGCCGCGCTGTTACCCGGGACCGCCCACGCGGACCACGAGTACGGCCAGGCGGTCGTCCAGAGCGTCCAGGTCGACAAGCCCACCTACGCGGGGCCGTGCCATGGAAGGGAGAACGATCTCAAGGTAACCGTGCAACTGACCTACACCGGTCCGGGTCGGGCCTATGTGTCCTACACGTTGAGCGGGATCAGCGACGAATACGTGCACCATGTCCATCAGCAGGAGCAGAACGGGCCGGGCACGTACGAGTTCCGGATTCCGTTGACCGAGTCGGGGACCAGGCAGCTCAAGATGGTCGGCCTGGTGTGGAACGGCGGCGAGCCGGTCGAGACCGGCACACCGGTACAGGTCACGATCGACCGAACCTGCCAGGACGCGAAGGCGATCGTCGAGCCCGTGGGCGACTACACCGGGCTGTGCGGATCGGAGGCCACCACCCCGATCAAGGGGGTGATCACCTCGCCGATCGCGCAGACGGTCCGCTACCAGTGGTACTACGCCATCACGTACGGCGGCTCCCCCGTCCCCGGCCACGAGATCCAGACACTCGTCTTCGACAGCCCCGGAGCCCGTGAGGTCACCGGCTTCCTGCCGCGCACTTCGTCGGGTTGGCCCAGGCGTTACTACATCAATATCATCGAGCCTTCGCCCAACCCCAGCCAGGCTGTGATCACCCAGACGACCTGCGCGACCCCGCCCGTGGACATCGCCGGCGCGAGCCGGTTGAACTACGACGGCCCGTGTGGTCCGGACTTCTCGACCCCGACACGCGCCATGATCACCAGCGGCAAGGGGGAGACGCGCTACCAGTGGGTCGACGAGAACGCGACCCCGCTGCCCGGGGCCGGCGTGCAAACCGTGAACATCTCGGAGCAGGGCGGCACGCGGTACGTGGACGGCCCGCGGCTGCCCAGACAGCGCCCGGGAAACGGAAAGGTGGGAATCGTCTTCCCCGACCTGCGTACGGACGTGATCGGCCTGGCCTCCTGGTCCACGACCTGCCGCCCCCTCGCGACACCGAACCTGGCCCAGGTCGAGTTCACCAGTGAGGAGGAGTCCTGCGAGCTGCGCCGGCCCGCCACCTTCACGCTGAAAGGCTCGATCACCGCGCTGGGGCCGGGTCCCATCCGCTACGCGTACGCACGCAAGAGCGCCCAGACGAACAACGCCTGGGTCCGCGACCACTGGACCTCGCTGACGCTCACCTCGGCCGGCACGGTCGACGTGCCCAAGCAATGGACGGTGCCCTTCTCCCGGCAGGGGGAGCAGGGATACTGGCGCCTTGAGATCGACGAGCCGTACACGGGCGTGTCCGGCCAGGCCCGCTATTGGTTCTTCTGTTCCAACCAACCGTAAGTTTTTTATCCCGGGCTTCCGAGCCCTTCTCCCGCCGAACAGGGCGTTCTGTCGCTCTGGCCGCTGAGGAGGGCTCGGGACCGGTGATCGACGTGGCCAACCGGTCAGGTGGAGCGATGATGCACCCATGCTCGCCCTGCCTCGGCGGCCCGCGCACGGAAACCGCGCCCTTCCTCCGGGCCGAACCGCGCCTTGTGCAGGCGGAACAGCGTCCACAGCGCGGCCAGGCCGGTGACCGCGTCCGCAGGTGCGGACCGCCAGGCCGGTACGCGGGCCAAAAGCGCCTCGGTCTGCTCCGGGGTGTGGCCCGCCTCGATGAGGCGGGGAGCGAGCATCACGGCGTCCACCCACGCGGCACCGCGCACCGCGAACGCCCAGTCGATGACGTACGCTCGCCCGTCGTCGATCCGGAAGTTGCCGGGGTGCAGGTCGTAGTGGAGAAGGGTGTTTCCCTTCAGGGCGTCGAGGCTGAACGTGGCGAGCGCCTTCTCGTACATGGCCCGGTCCGGCAGCTCCCCGGCGAGCAGGGCCGCGGCCTTGGCCTGGAGGCCCGCGATGTTCACCGCGACCTCCGGAAGCCCGCCGGGGCACGGGGTGAGCGCCTCGTTCAGGACGACCAGGGTGTCCAGCACGAGCGGCACATCCGGCGAACCGGGCGACAGGTCGGCGTCCCGGCCGTCGACGTACTCGTGCAGCAGCACGATCCACCCGTCCACTTCGCCGCTCCAGCGCAGGCGGGGCGCGGGCAGGCCGGGTGGCAGTACGGCACCGGCTCGTCGCTCGCGCTCGTACAGGGTCGCGGCCGGGTTGGCGGTGGGGACGGCCTTGAGAAAGACGGTTTCGTTGTTTTCCGTGTGCAGCCGGGCGGCGAGGCCGGGCATGAGTCCTTTGGTCACGGGGTCGGCCTTGAGGATCTGGCCGACATGCTGCTTGACGGTGGCGCGCACGTTGCTGGGGAGGTCGTCCCACTGGGGTTTCACTGTCAGCTCTCCCTGGGGTCGTCGGCATCACTGGCTGCACTTCGCAGCGGGAATCCACGTCTCGGGACGACTGGCGGGCCCGTAGCCCGCATGGCCCCAATCGTGGCCACCGGATCGAGAATCGTGCCGACGGGAACGTGGTCACACCTGGCCGGTTACGGATCACAACCCTGATCACATACGGCCACCATCCCATGACCTCTGGCTGCCAGCGGCGACATGTACTCACCCATTACCGAGTGGGACGGTCGATGGGCGGCCACCCTTGGGTTACTTTGTCCGCGTGAGTGGACAGCGGAGTGAGGGGTCGGCGGTAGTCCGCTATGTGGGTGTGGCCGGTGTCGCGGCGTGGTTCGAGGTGTCGCCGGGCACGGTAACGAAGTGGCTGGACCGGTACGCGGAGACGCATCCGTATCCGAAGCCGGACGCGGAGATCGGGGAGGGCAGGCTGGCGGTGAAGGGCTGGCTGCCGGAGCGGGAAGCGGAGTGGCGTGCCTGGGAAGCCGACCGACCGGGGCAGGGCGCAGGCGGAGGGCCGAAACCGAAGAGGTAGTCGCCAGGTCTCGTCTTCGAACGAGACCCTTTTTCTTTGTCCGTTCCCTCGGACAAGGTCTCACCCTCTCCCTAACATTGTCTGCATAGCCAGACGAGGTTAGGGAGAGAACCGTATGACCAACAACGAGATCCAGGTCACCCCAAAGGGATCCGCGACAACCGATCCACGCGCCACAGTCATCACCGTCCGGACCGCCACAGACATCGCCCAGTCCGAGCTGGGCCATCATGTTCGCGTCTGCTATTCCTGTCGCATCGGCCAAGACGGCATGTGCGCAGAAGGTGAACTGCTCAGCGCTGCTTTCAGCAGCGCCATCGTCGTCTCGGTTATCGCCCACGAGGCGTACGCGCCGATCGGCAGCACCGTCACCTACCACGGCACGGAAACTCGGCATCGTGGCCCCGGATGGACTGTCCGCAGCACCGTTCAGGGCCCCTGGGGGACGTCATACACGATCGTCCGAAACACCGGCCGCGCTCGGGACGCCGCACAGGACGTCATCCTGAACGGCGTCCGCATCGAGTGCATCACTCCGGCGTAAGATGACCCACAGCTCGCCGGGTGCAGAGCGGAGCGCCGGGCAGCATTACGTGCGGTATCCAACACAGACGCGCACCTCACCCCTAATGTTCCCAGTTGAGGCGGGGGACGTAACGCTCCCTTGCCTCTGCCTCTTGAATTTTCATCCATATCGCGTACTGGGCACATCAGGGGCGAGAAAGAAATTATTCAGTTTTACCGGGAACCTCTGTGTCAGCTAATCCGCGAACGGTGCCTCTCGAACCGGTCATGCCGAATATGGTCCCCCTGTCCAGTAAAAGCCTTAAATGTTCCTAGCTTGTAAGCTGCGGGCGCCTCGCCGTTGCGAATGTCAATGTGGAAGTCCTGGCCTAGAAGGGTGATCCGGCGCTCCAACTCCTGGGAGTGAATCGCGATCTTGATGGCATCGGCAATCTCTACCGCGGTCATGTAACCGCCGTGGTCGCGAAGTGCCCGGTAAATAGGGTCATGGTCAGCATCGATCTGCTGGTCACGTCGCGCCACCGAGTGGTTGAGTGCGTCAGCGATGGCGCGTCCGAGTGCCTTAGCGACCGGAGGCGGGAAGGCGTTGCCGATCTGGCGGTAGTTGGATGTCTTCTTGCCAGTGAACTCCCAGGCGAATTCGCTGTCATCCCAGCCCTGGAGGTACTTGACCATCTCGACAGTTAGCTTTGGGCCCCTGCCTGCAACGAGGTCCTCATCCGTATACGGAGCATGGTTCGCTAGCCCATGCGCATCCACCCACATCTCTGCCCATGCACGCTTCGCCCGCGTGGGGCCTAGGTCAGCCCCTCCGTGCTTCTTTGAACCACCAACGATAGTAGGAGCGATGTCGTTGGCTCGGTCGCGCCACTCCTCGGCTCTTGCCCAGCCGTTGGCCTTCATGAGCTCATACAGGGTTTCGCCAACAGTCGGAGCTGACCCAACAGGTTCGGGCCAGTGGAAGTGGGCTAGGTCATCGTGTGCCATCGCAATGAGGACGAAGCGGGGACGAAGTTGAGGCACGCCAAACTCGGAAGCTTGGAGAAGTTTCCACTCGGCGGCATAGCCGAACTCCTGAAGCTGATCCAAGACATGCTGCCGATAGCCCGCGAAACGAGGCATACTCAGCCCGCGGACGTTCTCCAGCAGGAGTGCTCGTGGCTTGAGGACTTTGACCTGCTCAACTGCCCAAGCGAACAAGTCCCGCTCGTCGCTGGCGCCTAGCTGCTTGCCGGCAATCGAGAAGGGGGGGCACGGCACCCCTCCAGCGAACAAGTCGATGGGGCTGCCAAGTTTTTCTGGGGTGTAGTCCTCCGGATCCCACACCTCGGGATCCGCCACATCACCAAGTCGGACATCCCACTTAGGCCGATTGTGCCGCAGCGTGTTGGCTGCATTCTCGTCCAACTCGATCGCGAGTTCATGCTCGAAGCCCGCCTTGTCCAGCCCAAGAGACTGTCCACCAGCGCCAGCACAGATCTCAATGACACGGAGTGATTGCTCGGTCACGGGGACCCCTTTCGTTGTCTGATGCGACGCGGGCGAGCTGGCAGCTGTATCTTCGCGGATGACAGGAAGCCGTGCGCCCATCGGAACGGATGTGTCTGACGACAAGAGAGTTGAAGCCCGCAAGCAGGCCCACAAGCGAGGGCTCTACCCAGCCCCCCTCAACGAGGGGCGATCGCGCAACATGCAAGCCAACCGCGGGGCGAACACCAAACCGGAGGTTGTGCTGCGCAGCGCGCTGCATCGGCTTGGCTATCGCTACAGGAAGAACTTTCGACTTGATCTTGAAAGCGTGAAGGTCCGGCCGGACATTGTCTTCACTGCCCGCAAGGTCGCAGTTTTCGTGGATGGCTGTTTCTGGCACGTCTGCCCAGAGCACGGGCGCCAACCGACCACCAACGAGTGGTACTGGACGCCCAAGTTGCGCCGGAACATGGAGCGAGACCAGAGAGTCAACGCAGCTCTTGAGAGCGCAGGCTGGCAAGTTGTCCGTCTCTGGGAGCATGAGCTGCTGACCACTGCCGTTGAGGCAGTGGTTGCTGCACTGAACCCTAGGACCGAACATGTGAGCGATATTAACGCAAGTGACTGACGGAACTGAAGTGACTACTGGTTGTACGTGACAGGTATACGGCCGCACAACCCGGTTATTTCGATCAAGAACTGTACAAGTCATACAGCTGAAGGCTCCGGAAATCGGTGATCAAGCCACTCCTGTACGGCCTGCACATCGCCGTACCCGTGGCGGCGAAGGACATCGACGATGTCGCGGGCGCAGATCATGATGATCGGGTGCGCATCAGCGCGGACCTCGCTGTACACCTGCTTGTTGAAGTACGACGTGGTGATGAACACACCAAACTGCCGGTGCCGAATCCGGGAGATCAACCGAGCGACCTCCTTGACTCCCACCGATTTGTCTAAGGCGTAACACTTGGCCTCGAGTGCGAACTCCATGGCTACCCGATCGGAAGCAGGGCCGAGGAGGTACTCGCCAACTGCGTCCCGTCCGCCATCTCTGCTGCGTGGAGTGAGTTCGCAAGTGTCTGTTGCGGGAGCCAACATCCGCCAGATCTCGACCGCACATGCCTCGAAATCGTGTGGACGGTTGGAAAAGTGACGGTGGATAGCGGCGACCATGCGTCTGCCGACAACATCCGGCTTCTGCTCTGCCGTACTGCGTACGGTTGTGGTGGATGCAGCAAGCAGAGGCCGGTAGGTCCGCGCTTCAACCCACTCTTTCCAGGGGGCAGGGCAGCCGGGGCCCAAGGCACGGCCTGCTGCGAGATCAACGATCCAGGATCGGGAGATCTTAGGGACATCCAGGACAGTGAAGCGCGAACGGTAGTTCTGGAACCTCACACCGCGGCTTGAGCGCCAGATCGCTTGAAGTTCGTCGTCAGAGGTCAGCGCAGCTCCACCAGGGGCAAGAAGACCTCGGAAACGGACGCGACGTCCGGCAGGCGAGGCCTTCTCGAAGAGGAAAAACGGCGGCACACTCGCTCGGGCGACACCATGGCTCCATTCGAAAGCGTCACGGAGCAGTACGTTGCCACGGCGCGGGGTCTCGTGCAGTTCCTTGCCTGGGTGACGATTGTCACCGTAGTAGGTGAACAGTCCTGTCTGCGGATCCAACTCATCTGGCCAGTCAAGTTCAGCACCTGTCGTGAACAGGACGGCGAACCGGACGCCCTGCCTCTGCGGTGAGCCGTTGAAGCGGAAGCCGCCCTGGTTACCGACTCCAGGCAGGAGGCGTGAGATGGGGTCGTCGGAGAAGTTTCCTGTGCTGCCACCTGCGTAGACCGCGTCCAGTACAAGGTCAGCCGTTGCCAGATCAGCGAATGGCACTACGTGATCTTCATCTCCCACCTTGGGAGAGTATCCAACATGCCCAAATTTGGGGTAGTACGCACCCGGGCCCGGCTCCGCTGAGCAAAACGGAGGACGGATCTTTATAGCTGACCAATATCAGGAAGCAGCGGCGCAGGTTCGACAGGGTCATCGCCTCGGGCAAGCACCCACTGCTCTCCATCAAGTTCCAGGTATGGCGCCAGCCCATGGTGCGTGCGACGACATGCAAGCCGTGTACTCACAAACTCGCCGGGTCCGGGGGCGGTCAAGCCTAGAGTGACAGCTGCCTGGACGTGGTTCTTGTATTGCCCGAAGATCACGATACCTTCTGAACGGAGGGCGCCTCTGGCACCTCCGTTACCGCGGACGCGCTTCATATAGTCCTCCTGCATCGCCACAGTAGCCACCACAGCCCTGCTGATAGGACGCCTCTGCGCCCGCCGGAACAGCTCATTGACACGTCGCTGTCCACTTGTTTGACGGAAGATTGCATCGACATCTTCATCCGGAATGCTCAGCAGGATGTTCTCTTGGAGCGGAGCGTCCTTGAACAGCCAGCAGATCGCTTTACGGCCGTTCCTGCTCAGAGTTCTCTTGGCGTCTCGATTAGTACCAGAGTTCAGATGCCCCTCACTTGCACGGACCAGACCCGCGCTCCAACGAGCCGCCTTGTCGTTCGCCCAGATACCAAGGAGAATCCTGCCGACAGCCTCTGGCGGGATCATCCAGTTCCCCAGTTGCTGAGAGTACTTGCAGTCGACCTCGATACCGCTGATCGAGTAGTCAAGCACCGTTCCATCAGCGAAATCGAACTCGCGCTGAAGGTTGATCTCGATCAGAGTGCCGCAGTGAGTCTTCTCGGTCTTATGCAGCTGCTCCCAACGGAAACGGCCAGTGTGCTGTCCATCGAGGAGCATGTCGAAGGTCCGCCGGATCGCTTTGGCCATCCGGGTGCCGTCCTGATCGATGCCTGCCAAATGGGCGAAGACAGCTTCCATCTCCGAGTCAGGAGCAGCCATGCCGGGCAACGGTTCGTTGATCACGAAGGAAATGTAGCTGATCACTCCGACAAATAATGAGATGTACGGACATGCGGGCTGTCACGATTTTGCCCGTCGGCTCCTCTTACGCTCCTGCTCATAGCGACGGACGGCTTCCTCTGGACCTTCCGAGGGCCATGGCTGCCATGAGATGAGTTCGTACTCGGTAAGCGTCCGGCGTCCCTCCTTGCGCTTGCGCGCGTCGACCTTCCAACCGAGCGGTGTTCTAAGGTCCCTGAGGCGCCGAGCAGGATCGCCTCCATATCCCTCGCCGGCAACGAGCGCAACTAGCTCGGCGGAGGTCCGCTGACCGCGGGCATGCAGGCCTTTCAGAAGTTCACCGATTCGGTGCCAGACCGTGGGCTGGCGTACCGCGTAGCGGATCTCCGAACCAATCTCGTCGAGAGTCTCGGAACGCCTGCTTGCCGTGGTTGTGTCGTTCACATAACGGCTGGAGGTTCTCCAAGATGGTCTCACCGCCCCACGAGAGCGGGATCTTGTGATCGATCTGTAATTTAATCCCGTCCCCGGGACTGAGGCCACACATCCGGCAGTACGCCCCCATGACGGCGTAGACCTCGGCCTCCATGCGGGAAGAGATCGGAGGGGCATCGACTACGATCCGCTTCCTTCCCCGCAACACATAGACCGGATTACCTCCCCTTCTGTGAACCGTCTCAACGATGAATTTCTTACGAAGATCGCGGAGTCGGCGATCCGTCTGTTCGTTGGCTTCGGTCTTACCCAGTGCACGCCCCGCATGCTGACGCCACTCCGCCATCGTGGGCGGGTTGTCTCGGCGGTTATAGAGGAATCGATACGCCTCTTGGACCTCTCGCTCACGGATCAACTCAATCAGCTCTGGATCATCGGGATGCGGGAGATCCCTTTCATCCAGGTCAGTGTCCAGCACTCATCCTCCGCCAGAGGGTTTGGATCATCTACAGAGAGTCAAACTGTAGCCGAGTGAAACCATGCTGTCTCTTGGAGATATTAGGAGGCGCTCACGTGAGCGTGCTCCTTTCTCATTGACCTGCAAGGTATCTAATTGCCCAGTTCGGTCTCTCGCGATCGTCTCCCAAGGGACGAAGATGTCAAAGGATGTGCATACGCACACCCAACCGTCGGATCCGCTCCCGGTAGCTGTAGCGCTCCAGGTCCAGCAAGGTCCGTACAGCCTGCTGGGCCATCGGATGGTTGCGGACGAGTTGGGGTGCCGCTTTCTCGGCGCGTTCAAGTTCGGCCAGAGCGGCGTCGCGCTTGCCGCACCACAGTAGGCCTCGCGCGTAGTCAAGGTGGTGGTGTCCAACGCGACCAGACTGCATGCCTTTCGGGAGCCGAACCGTTTCTCCCCTGCTTACCGCCTTGGGACCGTCTCCGAGCTCGACGGCAACGGCGACGCCATGAATGTCGATGTTGGGCTGGTTGGTGCATAGATCGTAGTAATTGGTGCGCTGTCGAGCACCGAGCCGGGTGACCGCCTCGGCCGCGAGACGATGCCGCGACCACGCCTCATCGGCGTCGTTCTTACGGGCCGCGGTGACCGCGGCCCGCAGTTGCAGGCCACCCCAGACGGCCAGGGCCTCAGGCTTACCCGCGACGTACTCGTCCTCGATGCTCGCGCAGGCCGAATTGATCACGGTGAGCGCGTCATTCCACGAGCTGGAGGACCACAAGTTTCGTATTCGCAGATATGTGGATACGACCCCGTGGTACCGATCCCCTGAGCGTTCGGCAGCCCAACGGACTCGACCGGTGGCGATAAGGGAGAGGTCGGCGTATCCCAGGCTGTAGGTGACCGAGTCCGCCGTCTGGTAAACGAACGCGAGCAGCCCGAACGCCGTACCCCGGTCGGGCTCGGTGTACAGGTGGGTCGCGGCCTGAAGTTCGGAGAGTAGAGCCGGTAGCCCATCAGCCAGTTCTGTGTAGCGGGCCTCTCGCCGTAACCAGCAGGCGTGCTCGACGGCGGCGCGGAGGGCGTCCAGCGACCGCACCTCACCTACCCACTCAGGGTCGAGGTCGTAGCGTTCCAGATGGCGGCGAATCTCGGGGATCGCAGAGTGTCCCCGATCCTCGGCGGGGGTGTCGCCCCGGTAAGGGCGGGCGGTGAGTTCGTTTGGGTGCATGCGCAGCACTCGGGCGACGGTGTTGATCAACGCGATGGAGTCAAGAGGGATGCTGTCGTTCTCGACGCCGGACACCCAGGACTGCGCTCGGCTGACGCGCCGGGCGAGTTCGGTCTGGGTGATACCCAGGCGCTTACGCGCACGTCGTACGCGCTTTCCCACACTCTCCGCCGCCGGGTCTGAGTAGGTCATGGCCTCACGGTAACCCGCCTTGACTCTCTTGACTCCCCTCCTCGTCAAAGTATCAAGGGCGTTGATGTCCGCACCTCTCCGCACTCATAACTTCACTTTCCGTGAGGAGAGATGAGTGTGGGAGTGGCCGATACTCCCGTCACCTGACGGTCGGAGCAGCTGTCGAACGAACTCCGGTGGAAGCCCGTGGTGCCGGGTCTCTACGGAGGCGCATCAATACAACGGGCCGACGCTCCTGTTCGTGCAGCGCGAACCCGTCGTATGGCGCGATGGACGGAATCGCCGGGCGGGAGATCGGCTGGACCGTCCGTTACGGGCATGCCATCCATGCGTGCAGCCGACCAGGGCGTTCCGCGTTCCGATATGCCGAACTCCGTGAAGCACATCAGGCGCCGAAGCAGGTGACCGAACCCACCTGACAAACGCACCGCTCCTCACACGGAAACCCTTCGTCACCAGCCAAGACACGGACATGGCCGGTGATACCGCCAGAGAAAACGGCTCTGCCAGGCGAGTGGCTTCGCCTGGCAGAGCCTCGCCTGCACACTGGAGGTGCAAACTGTGCTCAACCCTAGTAGAGCCATAAAGATCATCCGGGTCCGTTGGCATGCCGGGCGTCCGCCCTCGCCCCTGGGCTGCCGTTGGTGCGGTCATCCCCCGTACGCGCACGACGCCGCCAGCCTGCCGCACCGCCCTGGACACCTGTGGGAGCAGCCCACCTCGGCCCAGGTCCGTACCCGCATGACGGCCCGACGCCGCCTCGGACTCTGCGGCCGACTGCCCGCGTCTTCCGCACCGGCCACCGTGACCCCACGCCCGCCGAACCACCCCTTCACGGGTTCCCCCACCATCCGGGGACGCCACGCGCGACTGGCCACCCCACCGTACGGACGCGAATCGCCGCCAGGAGCACGGCCCGGCAGGCGCGAGTCGCACCGGAAGGGAGTCGCGGCATGAATGCACCTCCCATCCAGGCAGAGGCGGACGCGGAGGCGGAACATCTCCGGCACGAACCCGGCGACGACCCCCGCGCGCTGCGCACCCTGACGCTCCGCTTTCCCGACTGGCGCCCCTGGTACGGCCACGCCACCGGACGCTGGTGGGCACTCTCCCCCACCCGATACCGCCAGCGCATCGGCCTCATCGAAGCCGACACCCCCGCCGAACTCGCCGCCCGAATCCAGCACATCGAAGACTTCCACCCCCACCCCGAAGCCCTCGACAGGAACACCCAAGTCGGCGTGAACAACCAGCACAACGAGACCACCGGCAAGGGAGGTGACCGGGATGACCGTACGACTGCTGTCCGTACTCGCCGGAGTGCTCACTGACCGATTCCGGACGACAACCGACGACCCCAACGGACCGGCCGCCACCATCTGGCCGCCCTACCCCGGCCGAATCCCCGGCTGGTCGACGACGCCGAACCACACCCCCGTCATCTCCCAGCGCTTCCCCGCCACCCCCGACCAGGTCAGAAACGCCCGCGCCTTCGTCGCCGACATCCTCGGCGACGACCACCCCCTGCGCGACTACGCCACCCTCCTCACCAGCGAACTCGCCACCAACGCCATCGAACACACCACCAAACCGACCGACACCCGGCCGGTCGAGACCGAACCAGCCGCTCACGAGCCGAAGGATCCGTCAAGAGAGTTCGTCATCACGGTGGCCTTCACCCTCAACGGCGTCATCATCACCGTCCAAGACCCCGGCTCCACACAGATCCCGCACCTCAAGAACCCCAGCCTGAACGCCACCGGCGGCCGAGGACTCCTCCTCGTCAACGACCTCGCCACCCGCTGGGGCTTCCACCGCGACCCCACAACAACCGTCATCTGGTTCGAACTCACCTAACCACCCGGCGTGGCGACGCAGTCTTGGAGGAGCCGCGTCGCCACGCCTGAGCAGAAACGATCCGACGACTCTTATCCCCTGCCGAAATCTCGGGATGGAACCAACATGATGACTGCAATCCGTAACGCCCCACTCGGATTCACCTAGATGTCGCCGGAATATTGGTCTGGCCACATTGCAGTCAACTGCCCGGGATTAACGATGACCAAATCATGGCAATCACGCCATTCTCGAGCGCCTACTACTTCCCGTGATCAATCTATCACAGAAAAAAGATCTTGACTGATTCTCACTGCACCCACACACTCCTAAGGGTGTCCGAGATTTTCGAGTTGCTTCAAAAGGATTCACAGAAAGGTTGATGTTGAAGTTTACGTATAAGTTAATTCGTGTGGTAGCGGTTCTGGCTATTAGCGCTCCCGCGATCTACACCGCCAGCCCATCCGGAGCCGCGATTGCGGACGAAAAGCGAACGATCATCGCTTTCGCAAGAGAAACGCAGCCCACCATAAACCGTCCTACACTAGACTCCATCAAGCTTGCTGCGAAGCAGCAGAATATTAGCCTTGCTGAAGCCCTAGACGAGTACGTAGCGAAAATAGTAGCTAGCGATCCGAGCGTTACCGCAAGGGCCAGGAGCGAAGAGACCGACGACACCGTTGAACCAGAGATTAAGATCGACGATCTTTGGCTCAGCGAGCTGACGGATCTCAAGCTCGTTGCCAAAACCAAAAACATTACCTTCGAAGAGGCGATTGAAAGCGTCGGCTGGCAGCCACGAATCAATCAACTGGGTGCCGAAATCGCGAAGACATATCCCGATGAAATCTCGGGCCTGGCCATCTTAAACAAGGGCTATGGAGCTCGCATCGGCTTCAAGGGGGAGGTGCCGGAGCGAGCTGTCGCCTTAGCGAAAACCCTTCCAGTCGCTGTGGAGCTAGTTGGGAACAAAGGCTTTTCAGAAGCAGAGCTGAAGCAAACGCTCAACGCCGCTCACGATGCAATTTCCCAGCGAGCCGATCTCAAGGCTATCCACGGCAGCTATGATATAGAGACCGGCGTGGTTTCCTTCGAGGCGAGCCCTCGGATTGTACCGAAGGATGACACTAGACGGAAGCAGCTTCTTTCGCAGCTTCAGCCGGCACAGCCGACCAACAGAAAAATTAAGATCGTCCTAACGGTTGGCGAGGATACGAAGCCAGTCGCTCAGGATAACTACATGCGGGGCGGAGGGCATTTCAGCGGTTGCACTACCGGGTTCAATGTAACAAATGGAACGTCCTACCGGACAACTACCGCCAAGCACTGTGGTACCAGCGGATCCAGGACCTATTCAAACCACAGCGTGCAGGGGGGGAGCACGACTAGCGACTTTTACACCACCAACTCAAACTACGACATCGCCGCATGGACACGCGGTACGATGACACTGACCAGAACATTCTATTATGACTGGCATAGTCCACGGTACGCATACGACGTTGGATCCAGCCCGGTCATCGGACAGACGATCTGTCACTTCGGAGTAACATCCGGTGCGGCATGTAGCGAAATCGAAAGCACTAACGTCACCTTAACCAATGGTGGCGTCACCAGTCGTGGAATTATCGTCATGGAAAGTGACGTGAGCGACGGTGGAGACAGTGGAGGCCCTTGGTACTACGGCAACCGCGCCTGGGGAATTCACGGAGGTGTCTGCAGCGGAGGAGTGTGCGGGGGCGACGCATCGTCGTTCTTCTCTCCAGCGTACTTGATTCCTAGTGTTATGGGTTCCTCCTGGTACGTTTGGACGGCACCCCCGGGTACGTGAATCGTGTGACGGGAAGCCGATCTAAACGATAGTATCCGGGCTTGCGGCGAGCCCGGATACTATCGTTTTAGAATTCCCGAGAAGGCGAGAAAATGCAAATGGTCGAGAGAAAAACAGCTTACATTGCAGCGGTTTTTGGTTTGATTTTTATTCTCTCGGGATGCTCGACAAGTGCAAGCGATAGAGATTCGGCGAATAAAGTGTTTCTAATCGGCAATGACCCGAGGATCATCGTTCACGAGGATACAGGCGGAGGGGAAGCTCTTCTTAACGGTCAATTAGTATACGATCCAGTAAGTAAATGTTTACGGATCAACAATCTCGATCGGCGATCGAATGGCATAATTTTCCCTGTTTGGCCAAAGGGGAGCGAGCCGTTAAATCGCAACGGTAAGCGCGGGGTTGACGTCCCTGGCAGTGGGGTTGTCACCGACGGCGATACGCTGAAGATCGCGGGTGGGTATGCCGACTGGAGTCAATCGACTCCTCCCGGTCTCAGTATTCCCAATGCGTGCATGCTTGACGGTATCGAGTACTCCGTATTCGCGGTAAATCCGTTGGAGTCAATCATCCGTCAATAATTTTCCCCATACTGAGTCGATCATAAGTTATGTAAATTTCAAGAAGACCAGAAGACGAGTCGTCCCCCTGCTGAAGCGGCATACGGACCAGGGGAACTTCCGGAAAATCTCAATACTTATGATCGCCTCAGTACCTCGCCGTCGACCTGCCACATAGCGCTCATCCACGACGACTGTTAAAAGGGGACGGCACCGACGCGGTCGACCAGGAGGCACTCGATGCCCTGCTGCCGCTCATGATCCTGCGCAGGTTGATCGACACCCAGGCGGAGGGAAGCGCCGAGGACTCCCGATGGCTCGCAGCCTGGCTGTCCGCGAACGCCCCCGATCTACTGCGCTGGCTTCGGTGCCGTGATCAGATTCCTGGTAGAAGCACGTGTTCCAATTCCACGCGGAGAACATGGCGGATATCAGCAGGTCTTCGCAGTGTGTGACCCGCTCCGGGGATGACGACCAGGCGAGCATTGAGGCTCCTGGCCTGCTCCAGCGGAGTTACCCGATCCTCGTCTCCATGGATCAGAAGCAGCGGACGCCGAATCGCGGCTTTTGATTCGCCGGAGAGTTCACCACGGAGCAGCTCCGCGTGATGGGCCTGGAACTTCGGCGTGGCTCTGCTCCAACTCTCCAGATCGACCACGGCTGACCTGGCGATCCCGACCGCGAACACATCGGTGATCGCCAAGGCCCGTAAGACGGTGTACCCGCCGGCACTGGCCCCCCAGATCGCCACCCGCCCGGGATCCGCTCGACCGACGGACACCAGATGACGAGCCGCATCGGCGCAGTCGGTGGCGTCGACCGTCCCCCACCCATGACGAAGCCCTAACCGGTACGCGCGACCGTACCCAGTACTCCCCCGGTAGTCGACATCGACGACGGCAAAGCCCCTGCTCGTGAAGTACTGCGCGTGGAGATCCAGCCGTAGCGGCCAATTCGCCGTCGGCCCTGGATGAGCCCGTACAAGCAGTGGCGGAGGCCCATCGCTTCCTTCCGAGGGCGGGTGGTAGAGGCCGTGCGCCTCACCCCCGTCGCGGGTGCCGAAGGTGAAAGGCTCTGGCCGGACGAGCGATGCCTGGTCAAGGGTGACGTCGGCCGGCGTCAGCTCATGAACGGCACCACTGGCCTCGGCCAGCACCACCGTGGGCAACTGAGTGGGACTGGAGCCGATGAAGGCGACTTTCCCGCCTACCACCGCTAGGTAGGGCTTGATCGAGGTGTACGGCAACGCGAGCCGTTCCACACCACCGCCGGAGCGCTTCACGACCAAGGAGTGCAGCGGCCCCTGCTGGATGACGGCCATGACCTGATCACCCTGAAGAACATAAGTGCGATACCCGAACTCCCAGGGAGCCGCCGCGACCTCGAACTCCCCCGTGATGACCGGCTCGGCATGGCCGTCGCGCCAGGCGTACAGATTCCACCAGCCCGACCGGTCGGAAACGAAGTGCAGCACCCCGTCGTCACTCCACCGCGGCTGGCACACCGACTCCTCGTCCCCGCCCGCGATCAGCCTCGTACCGGTAAGCGCACCATCGGGCCCGATGTCGGCCAGCCAGAGCCGGGAGCCGTCCCACGGCATGAGCGGCGCGTTCCACGAGATCCAGGCGAGCTGCTTCCCATCGGGACTGGGCTCCGGGGACATGGAGAAGTCCTCGCCGGAGGCGATGATCGACGGCTCGGCCGACAGAACGACCAGCTCGTTGTGAACGCCGTTCTCTTCATGACGTTCCCGTACACAGACCAGCTCGCCGGTGCCCGGAAGAAGACGAAGGTCGGCATAGCGCCAGCTTCCCGACGACGCGGGGGTCACCGGCACAGGGTGACCGCCGTCGCGTACGTGATAGACCCGCTGGTCATCCGCGTTGCAGAACCACAGATCCCGCTCGGTGGCCAGGTAGGCACCTCCGCCGTACTCATGCACGTAGGAAGCGACGTGGAACCCCTCCGGCAGCACGTCCTGGCGGCCGTCGGCAGCGGTCCAGCGCACGAGCACATCCCCGTCCGGCCGTCCCTCGATCCAGTAGACGGTCTCACCGACCGCTTGGACCGCGTCGTACGAGACGGTGGCGCGGGCGACGACCTCAGCGGGGATAGGGCTCACTCTTGCAATGATCGGACGAAGTCATCCAGTTCGCGAGCGCCCCCGGGTTGCCGGGGCGCCACCCGGTCGCGGAAGCGGTGGACCCGGGACATCCCGGCGACCGATCCTCGCCGGGCGAACACGGCGATCGCCTCCTGGGCCAGCCGTACGGCCTCGGCGGTTTCGCCTTCTCCGAGGCGTGCCTGCGCCAGGTCCACGGTGAGTTCCGCCTTGCGGCGCACGCACGTGGTGGGAACCCCGCCGATGGCCTGCTCGAAGGAATGGGCGGCCTGGGTGTAGTCGCCGAGTTCAAGGAGGCAGTTGCCCTGGTAGCCGAGCAGTCGCTTTCCCCGACTGGCGGCCCTGGTACGGTCACGCCACCGGACGCTGGTGGGCACTCTCCCACGCCCGATACCGCCAACGCATCGGCCTCGTCGAGGCCGACACCCCCGCCGAACTCGCCGCCCGGATGCAGCAGCACACGGCCCGGCTGGGCGGCTGGGCGGTCCGGCGGGCGGTGGGTGGTGGGTGGTGGGTGGCTTGTCCGGGGTCGGGCGGCAGGGTCCGCCCCATGACTCTTCCTGCTCCGTGGTGCCACCAGTGACACCACGTCATGACTTCACCTGCGGGAATGTCATGGCGAGGTCATGACATGGTCGCACTGCCGGATGAGCGTGGCGACGGCTGAGATTGACGGCATGTCCTCGACGTTGGACGGCTCACCCGACGACCTGTACGGCCCCGCCCAGCCTGACGTCCTGAAGCGCTTCGGCCGTGCCCTGACAGCGGGTCCAGAGGCCGGCCGGCGACCCCTGCCTGCCGGGCACACGCCGGATACCACGCACCGGGCCCGGCGACACCCACCGCGCCCACGAGAACAAGGAGTTCACCACCATGTCGCCTGACAATGCCGACCACCCGCCGCGGCCGGCCCCGGCCGGCACCACTTCCCCGGCGCGCCCGGGCTGGCCCGAGATCATGGCCGGCCTGCTCGCGTTGGTGGCCGCCATGGCCGTGCTCGCGTTCCTCGGCCCGCTGGTGCGGGAGTTGGACGCGGTGGCGTACGGGCTGATCCTGACCGCCTGGTCGGGCATCATCGGCTTCGTCGGCTTCGCCGCGGCGGCGCTGATCCGCATCCGCTCCTGGGGTGCCTTCAGCGTGCGCCGTACCACCTGGCGCTGGATGGGCATCGGCGCGGCCGCGGGCGTGGTCGCGTTCGTGCTCAAGGGCGTGGTGAACTATGCCGTCATCGCCCTGACCGGGTTCGACGCCAATCCCCAAGGCTCGTACTACGACGCGGCCGGCGGTGGCGTGCTGCCCCTGATCCTGACCTTCGCCTTCCTGTCCGTCCTCACCCCCATCGGCGAAGAGTTCCTCTTCCGCGGTGTCGTCACCAACGCACTGCTGCGCTACGGGCCCGTCGTCGGAGTCCTGTCCAGTTCGGTGGTCTTCGCCCTCTTCCACGGCATCAACCTCGCCATGACCACGGCGCTCGTGGTGGGCGTCATCGCCGCCGAGGTGATGCGCCGCAGCGGGTCGATCTGGCCCGCGGTGGCCGTCCACATCGTCAACAACATGGGCCTGCCGCTGTTCGTGCTGATCACCGGAAACACCGGGCCCGGCTGATCGAGATGGACACGACGGAACCGCTCAACACGCCGCGGCGCCCATCGAGATGTCCACCGACCGGGAGGACGCCCGGAGGAGGTCGCCGCCGTCGTGGCCTTCCTCGCCTCCGGGCAGAGCAGCTTCGTCGTCGGCGCCAACCTGTACGTCGACGGCGGCGAGAACCAGATCTGACCCCCGCCACGCGGCGGCGTGACAGCCTGAACGCCGTCGGCGGCCGAGGACTCCTCCTCGTCAACGACCTCGCCACCCGCTGAGGCTTCCACCGCGACCCCACAACAACCGTCATCTGGTTCGAACTCACCTGACAGACCGGCCGGCGGCCTGTTCGAGTACGCCATCCTGATCAGGCGCACGGAAGGGATCGCGATATGAGCAAGGTGACCACCGGCATGCTGCACCATGTCGAGCTCTGGGTGCCCGACCTGCCCCGGGCCGTCGCCGGTTGGGGGTGGCTGCTGGGCGAGCTGGGCTACACCCTCTTCCAGGACTGGGCCGACGGGCGCAGCTGGCGGCTCGGCTCCACCTATCTGGTCCTTGAGCGGTCGCCCGCTCTCAGCGCGGACGAACACGACCGGTGCCGTCCTGGCCTGAACCATCTCGCCTTCCACGTCGAGAGCCGGGCCATGGTCGACGTCCTGGTCGAGCGGGCACCGCTGCACGGCTGGACGCTGCTGTTCCCGGAACGCCATCCCCATGCCGGCGGCGAGCAGCACTATGCCGCCTATCTGGAGGACGCCGACGGATTCGAGGTCGAACTCGTCGCCCTCGAAACGTCACGCCAGGACTGAAACCGCGCAGTCAGCCGAGCTTGAGTAGCAGTTCGGTGAGTTCGACCGGCATGGTGATCATGCAGTCGTGGCCCGTCTCCAGTTCCCACACCTGCGCCGGGCTGCCGTTGGCCTGTATCGCAGGGATGGCCCGCCGCTCTATGCCCTTCGGCACGCCGGCGACGCAGTGGATGTGCGTCCGCGGAATCATGCGCACGGCCAGGTCGTCCAGCCGGACCGGTTGCAGGAGACAGAGCACCGACTGATCCGACAACATCGTCCGCAGCCACGCCACGTCCGCGGGGTCGGTGACCCCGAACAGGCCCAGGGGTGGTGGCGACTCGGGCATCGGCGGGATCCGCCAGCCGGCCTCGGACTCCGCGGCGCGGTCGATGAGGGCCTGGGTCACGGGCTGCACGTCCACCGCGCTCTCGCCGTTCTCCGGGACCATCGCGTCGAGATAGACCAGGTGGGCGATCCCGGTCCGGGATTCGGTTGGCGGCGGAGGAGATGACCAGCCCGGCGTAGCTGTGGCCCACCAGGATCACGTCGGTGAGGTCCTCCTCGGTGATCAGTCTGACGATGTCGTCGACGTGCGTGTCCAGCCCTACCTCGGGGCCGAGCAGATGCGCCTTGTCGCCGTGGCCGGTCAGTGACGGCGCGACCACCCGATGCCCGGCCGATGCCAGCAACGAGACCACCCGTTCCCAGCATTGCCCGCTGTGCCAGGCCCCGTGTACCAGCAAATACGTTGACATGGTGTTGCTCCTCGCTCCGGAAAGGGGCCGCCGGCTGATTTCGCCGGTGTTCGTCGTCTTGGAAGTGAGGTTTCCGCTCACCCGCTGACGGCGCCAGAGTCCCCGCGATCCTGGGGGTGACAGGGCCAGGAACGCACGACGGCGCGCGGATTACAGTGGCGACATGGGCGACGACCTCAATCTCCTCGGCGATTACGTACGCGCTCGCCGAGAGCTCGTCACTCCCGAACAGGCTGGCATCCCCTCCCAGGGAGTACGGCGTGTGCCGGGCCTGCGCCGGGAGGAGGTCGCGATGCTCGCCGGTATCAGCGCCGACTACTACCTGCGCCTGGAGCAGGGCCGCGACCGCAATCCCTCCTCGCAGGTCCTTGAGTCCCTCGCCCGTGTGCTGCTGCTCGACGACAACGCGACGTCCTACCTGCTCCGTCTCGGGGCGGGAAAACCTCGGCGAAGGCGGCGGCCCCGGAAGGAGACCGTCCCTCCGGGCGTCGCCAGGCTCGTCGTCACGCTTCCGCTTCCCGCGTACGTGGAGGGCCGCTATTTCGACGTCCTCGCCGCCAACGCACTGGCGACCGCTCTGTCGCCGCGACTCGTGGCGGGGGGCAACCGCCTGCGGGACGTGTTCCTCGACCCCGCCGAACAGGCCCTCTACCCGGACTGGGAGAACACCGCGCAGGGCATGGTCGCCGGCTTTCGCGAGTCCGTCGGCACCGACATCGACGACCCCCGATTCATCGAGCTCGTCGGCGAGCTCTCCCTCGCCAGTCCTCGCTTCAGCAGGCTCTGGGCCCGCCACGATGTGAACACGTGCGAGGGCACCCTCAAGCACATCGACCACCCCCAGGTCGGTGGCCTGTGGCTGAACCGGGAGAGACTGGGTGTCAGCGGCGCGACAGGCCAGACGCTCGTCGTCCTCCACCCGGACCCCGGCACCGACAGTGCCGACAAACTGGCGCTCCTCGCGTCCGTCACGCGGACGTGACCCCGTTCATGCTCAGCCGCCGACGAAGCGGCGATCACTCGTGTCGATACTGTCCGGCCTGATCCGGGAAACAGCGAGTCAACGCGTTCAGCGGGTGATGGCGGCCGGCATGAGACTCGGAAAACACCATCTACCTGGCCATGGGCTTCACACTGCTCCACCGGCTCGCCCGAGCACCAACCTGACGACTTTTCAGACACCCTCCACAACCGCCGGCCAATGCGCATTCTCCGCTGATCGAACGTGCTCCAACTCCATGCGAAGCACTTGGTGGATGTCATCAGCTCTCCGCAGGCTGTGCCCCGCCCCGGCGACAACGACCAGACACGAGCTGGAACCCAGGCGCCGATTAAGAGTCCGAGCCTGGCCAAGTGGGGTTACTCGATCCTCACCCCCATGGATCAGAAACAACGGACGCTGAATCGCGGCTTCTGATTCGTCCCGCTCGTCACCGGCCCGTTCCAGGGCCATGTTCGCCCTGTTGAGTTCGGCCAGTGCCGCTCTGCCGTCGCCCGCGTGGACGCGTGCGGTGGCGCTCACGGCGTGCAGCCAGGACCTCGTCACGTGCGTGACAGAACGACCGACCGTGTCCAGAGCCGGCGAAGGCTTCGGCGTTCGGTGAGCTGATCTCCGACGCCCGGTTGTGGGAACGTGAAAACCCACATCCCAGGACCGGTGAGATCGGTCCTGGGCGGGTTCAGCCGATGGAGATCAAGCCCGGAAACGGTCCGCGTGCTCGTCCACCCACTGCGTGTACGTACGTGCGGGACGGCCGGTCACCCGTACGACCGTGTCGTCCACGGTCTTGGAGGAATCGCTGGATTCGGCGTACCAGCCAACGACGTACTCGGCGTCCGCCCGGGACACTCCGGTGGCCGTCAGCCTGTCGATCGCCTGTTCGTGCGTTATCGGCTCGAAGGCGATGTCGCGGCGGAGCGTCCGCGACAGGATCGCGACCCGCTCACTCGGGGTGAGCGGGTCGGGACCGGTGAGGTTGTATGCCTGTCCCGCGTGGCCGTCGTCGAGCAGTGCGACGGCCGCCACGGCCGCGATGTCGGCCTCATGCACCAGCGCGCTGGGAAGGTCGTACGGTTCTCGGACCACTCCTTCGGCTCGGATCGATTCGGCCCAGGTCAACGTGTTGGACATGAACTCCTGTGCTTCCAGACGTGTCCATTCCACGCCTGAGTCCGCCACCGCCTGCTCGACCGGACCCACCCAGCCGCCCCACAGCACGGTGAGGCGCTGAACACCGGCGGCGACCGCCCGCCGGACCAGCTCGGGGCCGACCTCGGCGAGTCCGTTCGTCACCGTGATGTGCAGCCGGTTGACGCCGTGGAGTGCGGCGTCCAGCTTCTCCGGTGTGTTGTGCGTGCCGGCCACCAGCTCCACCTCGGCCGGAAACCTTCCCGTGTTCGCCGCCGGGTCTCGCGTCAGGGCCCGAACCCGCTCTCCTCGGCGGACCAGCTCTGCCACAACGTGCCGGCCGGTGTTCCCGGTGGCGCCTGTCACCAAGGTCGTCACAGTCGAGTTCCTTTGGTCGTCTTGTCTGGATGAGTCGCTGACGAACCTAGGAACTCAACCGCACTTGAGGTCAAACAGGCCGCCTGACCATGCTAACCTCGATCTTTCTCGATCTTGGTGTGGTCGGTTAGAGGTTTCGGCTGAAGGTTGATTTCCCGCTCTGGTCAGCGTGGTTGCCCGGCTGTCGCGCCGGGTGAGCGGGGTTCCACGGGCCCGGGTGGGTTTGTCCTTTCTGGTTGCTGAGGCGATGGGGTGTGGATCAGGGGCCTGGAAGGGTTTGCAGGCGGGTGATCGCGGTGGCAATCAGGTCCGCCCACCGCCATCGCCGGGCCAGGCGCAGGCGCAGGCGTCGGCCGCCTTTGACCAGGCATCCAGCGGCCGAGAAGAGGCGTAAGCGCAGGCGTTTGGGCTCCCAGCGTCGGGCGGGGTGATCTGCCAGGGCGAGCATCTGGGTCCAGACGGTCAGCTCGCCGGCCAGCGCGACCAGTTCCAGCCAGATCTGGTTCTGGTTGAAGCCGTGCAAGGGGAGATTCCGCAACCCGCTGTCCTTGGCATTGCGGATGCGGTCCTCGCAGCGGGCCCGGCGGCGGTGTCGTAGTTCCAGGTCGGCGAGCTGGCCGCGGCCGCCACCGGGTCGGGTGCCGGTGACGAAACAGGTGAAGCGGTGTCCGTCGAGGTCGGTGAAGCGCAGCTGCGCGCCGGGGTGGGGGCGTTCCCTGCGGACGATGACCCGCATGCCCTTGGGCCAGGACGACAGGTCGAGCATGCCGGTGAGTTCGGTTACCCATGCGCCGTCACGGGGTTGCCGGTCGGCGTTGTAGGCGATCTCCCACACCTCCTCGGGCAGGGCGAGGATCGCCGCTTCGATGTCGTCGGTGAGGGTGAATCCGATGGAGTACTTCAGGCGGCGGGCGCTCACCCAGGCCAGGAAGGCGTGGGTGCCGCCTTCGAGATCTACGTCCTGGCGGGGTTCGTGCTGGCTCGCGCGTCAGCCGGGCTGACCGACAGCACCATCCGCAACGACGCCAATCACCTGGAGCTGATCCGGGACTGGTTCGGCCGACCGCTGTGGGAGATGCAGCCCGAAGACGGCAACGTCTACTTCGGCAAAGTGCTGCGAGACGCCAGGCTCTCCACTCGCACCGGGCGAGCGGCGGCTCTGACGGTGTTCTTCCGGTTTCTGGAGCTCCGGCACAGGGTTGAGCTGCACAACCTCACTGGCAGGGTCGTCGAGTGCCCGCTCGATGAGGTCAACCGTCCGCGGTTGTCCGTGGATCCGCAGCTGCGGGTCCCGCCGACCGTCGAGGAGATCGAGCAGCTGTTCACCGGGTGGCGCGAAGAGCTGCTGAGCTACCGCAAGTTCGCCCCGGCGGCTCGCAACTACGCCGTGGCCCGGCTGGTCGCCGATGTCGGGTTACGGATCAACGAGGCCCGGATGCTGGACCTGGATGACGTGCGCTGGGAGCTGGGCCGGTTCGGCAAGCTGAACGTCCGTCATGGGAAAGGATCTCGCCGCAAAGGGCCCAAGCCACGGCTGGTGCCCCTGATCAACGGCACCGATCGCAGCCTGCGCTGGTTCATCGAAGACGTTCTTGGGCTCTTTGAGCTCGACCTGTCCAGCCATCGCACGCCCTTGTTCCCCTCCGAGCGGAAGAACGCCGAGGGCACCTGCACCCGAGCCACGGCCGATGTGTTTCGCCGAGCCTTGTCGGAATCGGGGAGGGGGGCGTCGTCGGGACCGGTCATGTTGTCCCTCCCGTGGTCTCCTGATCGGCGGTGAGGTAGCGGTGCAGTGAGGTTTTGGGGATGCCGGTCTTGGTGGCGATGACGCCGAGGGAGTCGCCTTGGGCTTTGAGGAGCCGAGCGTATTCGATCTTGTCTGCGGGGTGGGCGATGGGGCGGCCGATGTGCCGGTCGTGGGCTTCAGCGACGGCGCGGGCATGGGCGGCCCGTTCGGCGGTGAAGGTCCGTTCCATCTCGGCGAATAGCGCCAGCACCTTCAGCAGGTCTTCCTCACCATCACGGGCATCCCACCGGTTGACCACCACTAGGAAGGGGATGCCGCGAGGGCGGAGGACACGCTCAATGGTGTACTCGGTGGGATCGTAGGTGAGCCGTTCGGGGTTCATCGGCACGATGGCGCGATCGGTGATGGCCAGCAGGGCGCGCAGGGCGTCAGCTGCGGCGCCATGCCCCAGGGGGTCCCTGCTCCGCGTGGCGTTGGGGTCGACGTCCATGAAGCCGGGACAGTCGACGATGATGCGGCGCACCAGTGGGTCCTGCTTCAGCTCCGGCAATAGATCGTTATCAGGAGTAATCCGCTGCACCACAACGGTCCGGGGCTCACCGTCAGCCTCTGGCGCTAGATGTCGCGCCACACCACGGGCAGGCGCACGAGCGCGATCCTGGCGTCGGTCCACACCCCTGGAGGGATGCGGTCATCGCCGGTGAAGAAACTCGCGGCCGGCGGCATGACGATCAGCCCGGAGGTCCTGGCCCACCTGTCCCCGCTGCAGTGGGAACACATCAACTTCCTGGGCCGCTACGCGATCGCCTCCTCGGCACCGGCGAAGGGCCTACGTCCGCTGGGCACGACACCGCCGTCGCATGACGGTGCCGCCATGGGTGTTGTGGGTGAGGATGGACCTGAATCCCCTGCTCGGTGATCACGGTTGGCCCGGGTAGGGATCGGCTCGCGCCGCTGTCCTTGTGCGTGCGGTCAGGCGGGGCAGCGATGTGGCGCCGTCTGCCGGTGATGACCGCGTGCTGATCATCGTCGTCCGCCGAACACCCACTCGTGGACTTCGATACCGGAATGCCGGTCCGGGGTCAGGACTGTGCGGGCCGTGTCCAGGTCCGGCGCCCGGACCAGGGCTGCCGTGCCCAGCCAGGTGGCGCCGTCGTCGGACAACAGCGGCCCGTAGGCGATCAACTCGTCCCGCCGGTCGGTCGGTGGAACGAGGTCGGCGGCCTGTCCCGTGCCGAGGCCCAGAACCAGATAGCGGTTGCCGCCTTCGCGGCCACCGGGGAAGTCCCACATGGTGCGCCCCAGCAGGTTGTGCCATCGGCGCAGCATCACGTCCCGGTACACGCCGGCCTGGTAGTTGGGCTCGTCGAAGGCGAACGCGCGTGCGGCGCCGGGATCGGGCAGGTCGATGATGTGCACGCTGCCGGTGGCCGTGTCGCCGTCGAGGGTCGGGCCGCGGGCGATCAACTGCGCCGCGTAGCGGTCCATGTAGGACCAGTGCTCCTCCACCAGCTTCTCGCGCAGCGCCGCGGAGCCGGGCCGGTCACGGTGGTAACAGAAGAATTCCATGTCGAGCCTATCTATCACGGGTTGCGGCAGGGGCGAGTGCACCGGGGTCGTCGGCGGGGCCGGTGCGCAGCGGGGTTTCGCGGATCAGCCAGGCGATGGTGAAGGCGGCGACGGACAGTGCGGCGGCGCCGATGAGGATGACGTGCAGGCCTCCGGTGACGGCCAGCCGGACCGCGTCGGCCACCTGGGCAGGCAGGTCCGGCAGCAGGGTGGGGGTGAGGTCGCCTTGCGTGGTCAGTCGGTCGGCGGCGGCCGGTCCCAGGTGGGCGGCCAGGTCGCCGCGTACCTGGGCGGCATACAGGGTGCCCAGCAGGGCGATGCCGAGCGAGCCGCCGATGGTGCGCAGCAGCGTGAGGGTGCCGCTGGCCGCGCCCATGTCGCGCAGGTCTGCGCTGTTCATGGTGATCAGGGTGGTGCTCTGCAACACCAGGCCCAGGCCTGCTCCGATGGGGAGGGTCAGGGCCGAGGCGAGCGCGGCGGGGGTGTCTCCGTCGAGTGGGAACAGTGCCAGCGCGCCGCCGGCCATGAGGGCTGCGCCGAAGATCGGGTAGCTGCGGTAGCGGCCGTTGGCGCTGATGAGGCGGCCGGTGAGCAGCTGGGCGCCGAGCATGCCGAACATCAGTGGGAGCAGCAGCATGCCGCTGGCCGCCGGAGAGGAGCCCTGCACGAGCTGCAGGTACTGCGGCAGGTAGTTGGTGACGGTGAGCATCACCGCGCCGACCAGGAAGCTCAGGACCTGGGCGAAGGTGAAGTTCCGGTCGGCGAACAGCCGGGGCGGGATGATCGGCTCGGCGGTGCGGTGTTCGACGGCCACGAACGCGGCCAGGGCCAACGCGCCGATCGCGCCGAGCGCCCAGGGCCAGGGGGTGCCGCCCGCCAGCAGGGTCAGGGCCACGATGGCGACGGTCAGCAGCACGGCTCCGGTGTAATCGATGCGCGGCCGGCCCCGTTTCGCGGGTGGCAGGTGGATCCGGGTGGCGATGAGAAGCAGGGCGAGAGCACCGACGGGCAGATTGACGTAGAAGGTCCAGCGCCAGCTGAGGTGGTCGGTGAGCAGCCCGCCCAGCAGCGGCCCGCCGACGTAGGCGACGGGCATGATGGCGCCGATCATCGACTGCAGCCGGCCGCTGTCGCGGGGTGGGACCAGCACGCCGATGATGGCCAGCGCGCCGACCATGAGCCCGCCCGCGCCGAGCCCCTGCACGGCGCGGAAAGCGATGAGCTGTGGCATGGCCTGGGCCAGGCCGCACAGCGCGGACCCGGCCAGGAACAGCGCGATGGAGCAGACGAAGGTGGCCTTGCGGCCGAGCAGGTCGCCGAGCTTGCCCCAGATCGGGGTGGTCGCCGCAGCTGCCAGCATGTACGCGGTCACCACTCCCGGCAACTGGTCCAGGCCACCGAGGTCGCCGGCGATGGTGGGCAGCGTAGTGCCCACGATCAGGCCGTCGAGCATGGCCAGGAACATGCCGGTCAGCAGCCCGAAGACGCCCAGGCGTGTCATGGCGCCTCAGACGGTGTAGGGGCGGGCGGTCCTGGCCTCGCGCAGCGCGTGCGCCCACCAGGCGAGCCGGTCCAGCATGACCTTGGCGGCGGCGTCGGCGGCCGGGTCGAGGGCCTTGCCGTCGCCGTCGAACTGCGCCCACGGATGTTGCAGGCCGACGCTGTCACGGAGGGTGACGGCGTGCAGTTCGGCCAGGACGAGCCGGAGTTGCTCGATCGCGCGCAGCCCGGCGGAGAAGGCGCCGTAGGAGACGAACGCGACGGGCTTGGCCTGCCATTCGATGCCGTGCCAGTCGATGGCGTTCTTCAGCGCGGCCGGGAAGCTGTGGTTGTACTCGGGCGTCACGATGACGAAGGCGTCGGCCGCCGCCAGGCGCGGCGAGACAGCCGCCAGCAGATCCCTGTCCTCCTGTGAGGCGGGCGGCTGGCCGAGCACCGGCAGAACGGTCGGCAGCGGGGTTTCGACCAGGTCGATCAGGTCGGCGCTCATGTCGTCGCGCTGATGGAGGTGGTCCAGCAGCCAGTTCGCCACGGCGGGGCCGAAGCGTCCCTCACGGGTGCTGCCGAGAATGACGGCGATCTTGAGCACTTATCTTCCCTTGCGTACAATGTATTGAGTAAATACAACGTACACATGTATGTGTACGTTGTCTACTGTCGGTACGTTGTATCGACAGACGAGGGGAAGGGGACAACGGCATGACCACCGACAAGAGCGCACCGCTGTGGGAGCGGCTGGAACGGCCCGCACCGGCACCCCGCCAGACGTTGTCTCCGCAGCGCATCGCCATGGCCGCCGTTGCGGTCGCCGACGCCGAGGGCCTGGAGGCCATTACCATGCGCCGCCTGGCCACAGAACTGGGCGTCGCTCCCATGGCGCCCTACCGCTACGTATCAGGCAAGGACGACCTGCTGGAACTCATGGTCGACCACGTCTACACAGGCATGCGCCTGCCCGGCGGCCTCGGCTGGCGGGAGAGCCTGCACACCCTGGCCGTGGGCACACGCGAGCTGATGCTGGAGCACCGGTGGCTGGCTCAGCTCCCACCGCAAACCAAGCTCGCCCTGACGCCCAGCCGAATGGCCGTGGCCGAGCAGTCCCTGATGGCGCTCGACGGCCTCGGCCTGGACCCCGACATGATGATGGGCATCTTCCGCGGCGTGGACGCCTACGTGCAGGGCGCCATGAGTTACGACAGCGCCGTCGATGCGTTCATGAGCGAGCAGAGCCTGTCCAGCGGCGACGAACTGCGCACCGAGCTCGCCCCCCTCATGGCCTGGCACATGCGCACCGGCCATTACCCCACCTACCAGCACTACCTGCGCGCCGCCACTCGCAAGGACGACAGGCGATGGCAGTTCGACCTCGGCCTCAACTGCCTCCTCGACGGCATCGCCGCCCGCCTGAACATTTGAGGACGGCCGCATCGGGGCTCGAGCAGACAGCAAACAACCCGTGGCGCGAGCGAGACCGGACAGACGAGGTTGTCGCCATACGGCCATCCACGATGCAGGCGGAGCCCTTCAACCGGGGCACGGCATTTGAGGTGTTGCGGGATAACCTTCGTTATCTGGCAAGATAGCGATCACGGACGTGTGCGAGCTGGGGCACCGCTGCCCAGCACCGACGCTTCGTTTCCCGGTTATCTGGCAACCCGGCGAATGGCGGAGGTCGGCACGGTGGATCCGGTCATCGCCGAGCAGCTCGGCCGCACCCGCTCGCCCGCCATCTCGACGACTTCCTCACCGACCTGGCCAACGCCGGCGCCTCCGCGCACACCCGGCGCGCCTACCGCGGCGACCTGATCGCCTTCGCCGCCCACTACGGTGAGGAGACCGGCGCACTGTCTGCCGCGCCGGTCCGCGCCTTCCTGGCCGAACTCATCGACCTGTCGCCGGCCAGCCGCAAGCGCCTCCTTCACCAAATGGGCCGTCCGGCACGACCTCCTGCAGGCCAACCCGATGGACCGCATCGACACCGTCAAGGTGCCCAAGAGCCTGCCGCGCCCGGCCACAGGCGCCGACGTCGCCAAGGTGCTGGCCGTGATCTGCTCGCGGCGGCCGCGCAAGGACTTGCCGCTGGACCGGCTGCGCGACCGGGTGCTGTTCGAGACCGCCTACGTCTGCGGCGCTCGCGCTTCGGAGGTGTGCGGCCTGTACGTCGAGGATCTCGACCTGCGGCTGGACGACGAACACGTCCGCATCCACGGCAAGGGCGGCAGCGTGCGCACCGTGCTGCTCGACGACCGCGGCTACGCCGCCCTGCTCAAGCTCTACCTGGCTCGCGCCGGCTACACCGCGGGACCGTTGTTCCGGGCCAGCACCAACGGCGCCGGCGGGCCGTTGTCCTACGACGCCGCCCACCACCGCTGGCAGCGCTACTGCGCCGCCGCACGCGTTGAGATCGACATCCACCAGCTACGGCACGCCCACGCCACCGAGCTCATCAACGCCGGCGTCTCCATCGAGGCCGTCCGCCGCCGCCTCGGCCACGCCTCCACCGAAACCATGCAGCTGTACGCGTTACTCGACGACAAGGTCGCCGACGCCGAGATCCGCGCCGCCCGCCGACGCCGCGACCGGGCAACCCGCTGAAGAACCTTCACGACCAAGAGCGACCTCACTCCCTGCGACCAAGATCCTTCTCAGCGCCAACGGCTGTCCGCCGGTTCCTCGCCCCCGGGCCCCTGCAGGACTACAAACTGGTGATCTCGCCTCGCACCGTTGGCTGTTCGACGGCACGGCCTGTCGCGAGTTCGGGGACGTACGTGTAGATCGTGGAGCGGCCACTCCTGCCGCATGCCGTCCAACCACCCGCGGAAGCCCCGGCCCGCCCTCGCCGGCTGGGCGGTCGAGTGTCATCCCGAGCTCACCGCGGCTGAGAGGTCCTCCGCTGGGACGACGCCGTCGCGACCTCCGGAGGAGGCGGGTGAGACCCGGTGACGATGTGCGGGGCATCGCCGCGGCGGCAGATTGGGCCGGGTGAACACCTCTGCTCCAGGAAGCCGCCGGACGAGCGTGCCGGTCCTGATCATCGTCGTCTGGTCGGTGAGTTATCTGGCCCTCGGCCTGCTCTGGGCTTTTGGAGGGCCCGGATATCCGTTCGACGCCGGCCGTACGGGGGCGGGCAACACCCTGCTCGATCCTCTTCCGCCGGCGGCCGGCGGGGGCCTGCTGGCGATGTCGGCGCTGGTGGCCGGCGTTGTCGCCGTGCTCGCCGCCAGAGGCCCGCTCAACCGGGCCCCCGCCGTCGTGGCCGTCGTGGCCGGAGTCGGCCTGGCGGTCCTCCTACCCGACGTGCGCATCATGATGACCGCCGGCTACCTGCCGGTGATGCTGGCCGCCGCGCTGGTCGGCCAGGCCGAATTCTCGATGATCGCGACCATGCTGACGTGGCCGAGCGTCAACCTGCTCATTCTGATGGCGGCCGGCGTCAGCCTGATGCTTTTGGGGACACGCGCGCTGATCGGAGGGTCCAGACGGCCCGGCAGCGCCGCCGGCGCGCTACGGATCGGGCAGTACGCGACGGCTGTCGCGGTCGCCGTCCCCGTCGTCTACGCCGTCACCCGTTTCGGCTGGCTCCTGGGCGTGCCCGTCGGCATCAGCGACCAATTCCTGGCCGATATCGCCGAGATCACCCCGATCGGCGCCGGTCTCAGCACGCTCGGTCTCCTCGGCGCGGTCCTGACCGTCGGCTTGGTACGGCCCTGGGGGGAGAACTGGCCGCGCTGGGTGCCGTTCCTGCGGGGGCTGCCGATTCCGGCGCGATTCCCGGCCTGCGCGGCTCTGGCCGTCTCCCTACCCATCACCTCTGCCGGACTGATGTACGTGCGCAAGAAGCTCACCGGCGAGCAGGTTGGCCCGGCGGGCGCTGCCGGCGAGTTGGGTGCCTGGCTGCCGGAGATGTTGTGGCCGCTGTGGGGTGTGGCCTTGGCGGTGGCCGCGCTGGCCTACCTCTCACGCCGTCGGCACCTCGCTCACGCACGCCGACCATAATGGTGGACGTGCGAGAGTCCCGGTCTACCGGCGCCGCGGTGGACTCCCTTCTCAACCGGCATCAGGTGAGCGCCGATGCCGTGCTCGCCGTCCTGCTCGTCCTGCCGCTCGGCCTGGTCTCGTTGGGCCTGCTCCGGGCCTCGGACAGTCCCCTGTCGCTCCGCCTGCTCGCGGGTCTCGGCCTGCTGGTGCTGCATGGTTGCGTTGTTCCGCGTCGGCTGCGCCCGCTGGCGGCGTACGGGCTGGCCGCAGCGGCGATGCTGCTGCTGGTGGCGTTGCCGCCGCTGCACGACCCGGGCGGCGCCTACTATCCGGCGGTGCTGCTGCCGAGCACGCTGGTCTTCGGGCTGCTGCTCTACACGGCGTCCGGCCGGCTCGACCTGCTGCCTGGCCTGGTCTGCCTGGCCGTCGCCCTGGCGGGTGTGGGCCTGCTCCTGGCGCGTCTGTGGAATCCGGCCTCGTGGGGCGGGTCGTCGGGTTCCTACGAGCTGGTCGCGTGGCGGATCGGGCTGTCGGTCGGCCTGGTCGCCGTGGCGGCGTGCCTGTGGTCGCTGGGCCGCCTCAGCCGTATGCGGGGGTTGTTCCTGTCCGAGCTCCGAGCGAAGGCCGAGCGGGCCGAAACCGACCGTGCGCTGGAGCGGAAGGAGGCAGCGCGGGCCGAGCGCGACCGCATCAGCCGCGAGATGCACGACGTGGTGTCCCACTCGCTCGCCGTCATGGTCAGCCAGGCGGAGGGTGGTCGGCTGTCCGATCCGGACTCGCCCGGGGCGGGTGTGTTCGCCACCATCGCCGGGGTCGGGCGCGAGGCCCTGCGCGACATGCGCGGGCTTCTGGGGGTGCTGCGCGCCGACGGCGGCACCGCTCCGCAACCGGGCCTCGGCGACCTGTCCGACCTGCTCGACCATGTGCGCGATGCGGGCGTACGCGTCGCCGTACAAGAGGCCGGGGACGCCCGGCCGCTGCGCCCCGCCGCCGACCTGACCGCCTATCGCGTCATCCAAGAGGGGCTGACCAACGTGATCAAGCACGCGGGGGCGTCGGCCGCGGCCGACCTGACGCTGGCGTGGCGCCCGGACGAACTGCACATCACTATCACCAACGATGGCGACGGCCCGCCCGCCGAAGGGGCCGGCGTCGGGCTGACCGGGATGCGCGAACGGCTCAGCATGGTGGGAGGCACTCTGAAGGCCGGTAGACGCGCCGGCGTCGGCTTCGTCCTGTCGGCCACCGTGCCCTATGAGCCGAGGAGTCTCCCATCATCAGGATCATGATCGTCGACGATCAGGAGCTGCTGCGCAACGGCCTGACCATGGTCGTCAGGTCCCAGCCCGACATGGAGGTGGCCGCCGAGGCCGCTGACGGCCTGGCGGCCCTGAAGGCGTTGGAGTCGCGGCGCGTCGAGGTGGTGGTGATGGACATCCGCATGCCCCGGATGGACGGTGTCACAGCCACCCGGGAGATCCAGCGGCTGAACGACCCGCCGAAGGTGCTGGTGTTGACCACGTTCGACCTCGACGAGCACGCCCTGGCCGCGCTACGGGCCGGTGCGAGCGGGTTCATGCTGAAGGACGCGCCAGGAGAGGAGATCATCGCTGCGATCCGGCACGTGCACCGGGGCGACTCGATCATCGCGCCCGCCACGACCCGTCGGCTCATCGGGCGGCTCGTCGCGAAGGCCGACACCGACCCGGAGGCTGTGCTCAAGATGCTCACGGAACGTGAGCGTGAAGTCTTCCTCAGCCTGGCCAGGGGCGCGTCCAACGCCGAGATCGGGGCCGAGTTGTTCTTGTCGGAGACCACGGTCAAGACCCACGTGGGGCGCATCCTGACCAAGCTAGGGCTGCGCGACCGGGTCCAGGCGGTGGTCCTGGCGTACGAATCCGGCGTTGTCACTCCGGGTGAGCGTTAGGCAGTGGCCCGATCTGGGTCAGACCACCGAGTACACCCGGCTGGCGTCTTCGCCGCGCTGGCCGAGTTCATTCGCGAGCTCATCGTGGAAGGCACTTATGAGGGCCTGGCCGCCGCTCGTGCCCGTGGCCGGCGTCTCGGGCGCCCGCCGGCGATGTCGCCCGAGCAGATCCGGCATGTCCGTGACTTGCTCACCCGGCCGGACAACACCGTCTCTTCCATCGCCCGGCTTCTCGGCGTCAGCCGCTCCACGATCTACACGTACGTCCCCGAACTCGGGGTCCCGGTAGCAATGAAGAAATTTCCAACGAAGTATCGCCTGGCCTGGGATAACAGCAGCATTTGACGACTGGATGATCACTGCCGCTACGTTCGTTCCGGTTTCGTCCGGTACGGCAGGTAGAAGTGGTGCGTTGTCCGAGAAGATGTTCTCCGAGGAACAGCTGGAGCAGCTGCGCTCGTTCCCGGAGATCAGCATGGGGCCAGCCCCAATCTTGCCAAAAAGCCGCTACGGTCCCGCCGATTCCCGATGTGTTCCCATAGAGCGTCACAGTGACTTCAACGCTTGGCGAACCGCACTGAGCGCTGAGGAGTGGCCCAACGGAATCCGGCGGGATGGGTGCCTGCATCTACACGCATCGGTTGCGGACTACGAAGAGATAACCATCGTGATCTTCGCTGACATCTACGACGACGAGAGATGACCCGGCGACACGTCGGAGATCCTCGGTGCCCTTGCGCGGAGTCGTCGTTCGGGATCCGGCGTTGATTCGTTCAACCAACTGCGAGCCATCTTGGTCCACGCCGACCCGCAGTTACGCGAATCCCTGGCCGGGCTCGGTCCGGCCACGCTCATCCGCCGCTGCGCCGACCTGCCCGAATCCGAGGCGGACGACATTCACACCGCCGCCACCGGCGTGCTGCGCACCCTCGCCCGGTTGGCTTAGATAGACGTCATGTGTGCCCTTCTTCGCCCGAGCCCTCAGTACGGCACCCGCGGTTCCGGAATGATCCTGACGTTCTTCGGCACCGTCTGGTGGCTCGTCGGCTCCGTCGTCCTGGACGGCTCCGCCCGTACCGCCGCCCTCGTCGCCGGAGCCGTCCTCGCCGTGACCCTGTTTGTCCTTGCTGCCCGCCTCGACGGAACCGGCGGGCGCGAGGCGTACGAACGCAGCGCGCGCGCTTTCAAGTGGAGTAACGTCGGTCAGGGAGTGGGGATCGCGGTCGTCATCGTGGTCGGGAACATCACCGGCGGGTACAGCTGGATACCGGCACTCATCGCAATCGTGGTCGGCGCGCACTTCTTCCCGCTGGCGCGACCGTTCGGCCGCCTCGAGTACCGCTGGACCGGCAGCCTGCTCATCGTCGTCGGCGTGGCCGGCTGCGCCATGGCGCTCTCCGGGGCCTCGGAGTCCGGGGTCCAAACCGTGGCCGGTCTGGGCTCCGCCACCGTCCTGTGGGCCACGACGGCGTGGCACCTCGTCTCCGGCGTCCCTGACAGATCCACGCCGCGACAGCAAAGCGCCGACACAGGTTCCTGATATGTGTCACGGCCGCGATCGCTTCGATCCCGCAGCGGCCAGTCCTTGTAGTGGTCGACCACGGATGTCAGGCCGCGCTCGGCCAGGGCAATGATGTCGGGCTCGCCGACGTCCAGGCCGGTGGCCTCGCTGAGCATCTCCGCGCATCTGCGCGCGCCCAACGGCTGCGGCGGAATCGCCTGGCGCAGCTGGGTGGCCCGGCCGGCCAGGTCCTCGGCGGCGGCCCGGGTCCAGTACGGATCCCGGTCCGGGGCGCCGATCAGCCCGGCGTCCTTGGCCCGGCGCCAGTCGCCGAAGGTGAGCCCCAGCAACTCGGGCTGTCGTTAAGGATGGTGTCACCAGGTACACGCGAAGCGACACTCCGATTGCCGCACTCAGCCTCCTCGACGGCCGACAGGCCAACGGCCTCGCGTTCTCGCCACGGAGACCTCCGGTGGTCCTAGGTCCAAGGTCTCAGGCCATGCAGACCTGACGTCCGATGCCGTCGGCCGCGGAGGGCGGCATAGTCGTCCCGAAGACAGCGCGGAACACGCAGGGAGGGGAGGGGCGATGATCGGACCGGACGGGCCGAGCGCGGGGGCCGCCCATCCCAGTGCCCTCAGGGGGTGTGCCAACAAATGTCCGCCGGTCCCGGTGCAGCCATGACAGGCCACCGGACCACATACGGACGAAAGGCACACCCATGTCCACAACCCAGTCCCCGGCTCGCAGCCGACGGCCGGGATGGAGCCTCGCGCTGCTCGCGCTCGGGCATCTGATCATCAGTCTCGACTTCACCATCATCTACGTAGCTCTCCCCGACATCGCCACCGATGTCGGCTTCACTCCGCACACCCTGCAGTGGGTGGTCACCGCGTACGTCGTCCTGTACGGAGGCTTCCTGCTGCTCGGCGGGCGGTTGTCCGACCTGGTGGGACGCCGGCGGATGTTCGTGCTCGGCATGGTGCTGTACGGGGTGGCCTCCGTGCTGGGCGGCCTGGCCACGGCGCCCGCGGTGCTGCTCACCGCACGCGCTCTGCAGGGTCTCGCCGGTGCGGTGCTCTTCCCGGCGGTGCTCGCCCTGGTCAACACCACCTTCGCCGAGGGCAGGGAGCGCAACCGCGCACTGACGGTCTGGGCGATGGCGGGCGCCGGTGGGCTCACGGCGGGCGCGCTCGCGGGCGGGGTGCTCACCCAGGCCCTGGGCTGGCAGGCCGTGTTCTACGTCAACGTCCCGCTCGCCGCCGCGGGGGCCGTCGCCGCCTTCGCCCTGCTGCCTCCCGACAGCCGCGTCACCTCGGGGAGCGTGGACGTGCTCGGAACGCTCACCGGTACGGCGGGCATCACGCTGCTGATCTTCGCGGTCGCGCACGGCTCGGAGGTCGGCTGGACGCGAGCCGAGGTGGTCGCCTCGGCCGTTCTCGCGGTGGTCCTGCTCGCCACGTTCCTGCGTGTCCAGGCTCGGGGGCGGACGCCGCTGATGCCGTTGCGGCTGTTCGGCAACCGCGCGTTCAGCGGGGCGGTCGTGGTCATCCTCGTCTTCGGGCTGACGATGCAGGCCGTGCCGTACTTCCTCACCCTGTATTTCCAGGATGTCCTTGGCTTCAGCGCGCTGGAGACCGGGCTCGCGTTCCTCGGGCCGACCCTCTCGATCACGGCGGGAAACTTCCTCAGCGAGCGACTCGTCCATCGTTTCGGCACCCGGAGCACGCTGATCACCGGCATCGTCGTCAACGCCGTGGGCGCCGCGTTCCTCGCCCCCGGCATGCACACGGACGGATCCTTCCTCACCGTCCTGGCCGGGATCGTCGTCATCGGTCTGGGCATGGGCATCACGTACGAGGCGATGTGGATCGCCGCGGGCACCGGTGTCTCGGCGGACGAGCAGGGGCTCGCCTCCGGGGTGGCCTCCACCGCATTGCAGGTCGGAACCGCCGCGGGCCTGGCGGTCCTGGTGGCCGTCGCCAACCACGGCATCGAGGGGCTGTCCGGGCAGGCGCTGCGCGTCGCCTCCGCCGAGGGGATGCGCGTCGCCGTCTACGTCCTGGGCGCCGTCATGCTGACGGCCGTCCTCGCCGCCCTCAGGCTCCCCGGTCCGGGTGCCCGGGGCGCCGCCGCGTCCCAGCCCGCCCCCGACCCGGACACCGCCGACCTGCACCCCACCGGCTGACATCGGCTGATACTGGCTGACACCGGCTGGCAGCGTCTGCGGCTCCAACACCCGGCCGCCGTATCTCGCCTCTCGGCGGCCGGTCCGGGGCGGACCCGTCCTCGCCTCCCGGTCACGTGTCCCAGGTGACCGGGAGGCTCTTCACCCCGTAGATGTCTGCGGTCTCCGGGCGCAGGGCGATCTCCTCGGCCGGTACGGCGAGGCGCAGGGTGGGGAAGCGGTCGAGCAGGGCGGGGAAGGCGACTCGCATCTCGACGCGGGCGAGTTGCTGGCCCAGGCACTGGTGGATGCCGTGGCCGAAGGCGAGGTGCCCGCCGTCCTGTCTGCCGAGGTCGAGCCTGTGGGGGTCGGCGAAGCGCTCGGGGTCACGGTTGGCGGTGTTGTACGACAGGATCATCATCGAGCCGGCCCTGATGGTGTGGCCGCCCAGCTCGACGTCCTCCAAGGCGACCCTGAAGAACTGCTTGGCGACGCTCAGATATCTCAGCAGCTCCTCCACGGCCCGGTCGACGAGCGCGGGGTCGGCGCGCAGGGCGGCGAGCTGCTCCGGGTTCTGCAGCAGCGCGAAGGTGCCCAGCGCGAGCATGTTGGCGGTGGTGTCGAACCCGGCCGAGAGCAGGATCAGGGCCATGCCCTTGAGCTCCTCGTCGGTCAGGTCGCCGTCGAGCAGGTCGCTGAGCACGTCGTCGGTGGGGTTGGCGCGCTTGGCGGCCACCAGCTCGGCGAGGTAGTCCTGGGTGGCGGTGTAGGCCGCGATGAGTTCTTCGTCGGCGGTCTCCCCGCCGAGGAATTTGTCGATGTTCTCCTGGAAGCGGCCGCGGTCCTCGTACGGGACGCCCAGCAGCTCGCAGATGATAACGGAGGGGATGGGCTTGGCGAACGCGGTCACCAGGTCGGCCGTCGGCCCGGCCTGCTCCATCGCGTCCAGGTGCTCGGCGGTGACCTGCTCGACGCGCTCGGTGAGCTGCCGCATCCGTCGTACGGTGAACTTGCCGACCAGCGGTTTGCGGTAGCGGCCGTGTTGTGGCTCGTCCATCAGCAGGAACTCGCCGGGCGGCGCCGGAGGCACCTCGATGTCGCCGAGGTCGACCAGCGGGTGGTGGCGCATCAGCTCCCTGCGCGAGCTGAACCGGGGGTCGGCCAGGACCGCCCTGACCAGGTCGTAGCCGGTGACCAGCCAACCTGAATGCTCGTCGGGGAAGGTGAAGCGGCTGATCGGGCCGTGCTCGCGCGCGTCGAGCAGCTCCTTGGGCGGGTCGAAGGGACAGCCGGACGGGCGCGCGGTCGGCAGGGTGGTGACGATGTGTTCCATGGTCGTTCCTCTTCTCTGCTCGGGGGTTACTTGCGATGGCGTGTGTTCTTCGCGGCTCGAAATTCCTGTCAGCCGTGGGAAGCGCATGGGCCGAACCGGGTGTCCGCGAATTGAGGCGCGGCTTGGCGGGTGGACTTGCGGACATCGGGCTCAGCGAGTGGACTCGCGGCCATCGGATGGATTCGCGGACATCGGGTTCAGCGGGTGGACTCGCGGTTGAAGAGCCTCTTCGACCAGAGGTAGCCGCCGAGGCCGATGACGAGGCACCAGCCGACCGCGATGGCGGCGCTGTTGCCGATCGGGGTGCCCATCAGCAGGCCGCGCAGGGTCTCGATGAGCGGTGTGAACGGCTGGTACTCGGCGAACCAGCGCAGCACGGTCGGCATCGAGTCGGTCGGGACGAACCCGCTGCCCAGGAACGGGAGCAGCACCAGCGGCAGGCCGACGTTGCTGGAGGACTCGACGGACTTGCTGGCCAGACCGAGCGCGACCGCCAGCCAGATGAAGGCGAAGGCCATCATCACCAGGACACCGGCGAGGGCGAGCCAGTCGCCGGGCCCCGCCGACGGCCGGAAGCCGATGAGCAGCGCGACGCCGAGCACCGCCGCGATGCTGAGCATCGTCTGGATGAGGCTGCCGATGACATGTCCGGTCAGGACGGACACGCGGGCGATCGCCATGGTGCGGAACCGGTCGACGATGCCCTCGGTCATGTCCATCGCGATCGAGATGGTGGTGCCCTGGATCGCGGCGGTGATCGTCATCAGGATGATCGCGGGGGTGACGTAGTTGACGTATTCGGCGCGTCCGCCGGTGACTCCGCCGATCCCGGCGCCGAGCGTGCCGCCGAAGACGTAGACGAACAGCAGCAGGAAGACGATCGGCATGCCGATGAGCTGCAGTGTCATGGACGGGTAGCGCACCATGCGTCTGAGGTTGCGGCGGAGCATCGTCGCCGAGTCGGTCAGGGCGTGCGACATGGTGCTCATCGGGGGGCCACCTTCTCCTTGTTGCCGGTGAGAGCGAGGAAGACGTCGTCGAGGTCGGGGGTGTGCACGCTCAGCGAGCCGACCTCGACCGCGTCGCGGTCGAGCCGGTCGAGCAGGGCCTTCAGCGATGCGAGGCTGCCGTCGTGCGGTACGCGCAGGACGAGCGTTTCGCTGTCGCGGGACACCTCGCCCACGGCGCGTGCGGCGGATTCGAGGTCGCGTTCGTCGGCGAACCGCAGCAGGACGTGGCCGCCGGGGACGCGCCGCTTGAGCTCGTCCGCGGTGCCCTCGGCGACGATCTTGCCGTGGTCGAGGACCGCGATCCGGTTGGCGAGTTCGTCGGCCTCCTCCAGGTACTGGGTGGTGAGGAAGATGGTGACGCCATCGGCCACGAGCTCCCGCACGATCTGCCACATGGCGCGGCGGCTGCGCGGGTCGAGCCCGGTGGTCGGCTCGTCGAGGAAGATCACCTGTGGTGAGCCGACCAGCGTCATCGCGAGGTCGAGCCGTCGCCGCATCCCGCCGGAGTAGGTCGCCGCCGTCTTCTTCGCCGCGTCGGCGAGGTCGAACCGGTCGAGCAGCCGGGCGATCCTGCGCCTGCCCGTCTTGCGGTCGAGGTGGTGCAGGTCCGCCATGAGGGCGAGGTTCTCCTCGCCGGTGAGCAGGTTGTCGACCGCGGAGAACTGGCCGGTGACGCCGATCGCGGCACGCACCGCGTCCGGCTCGGTGGATAAGTCGTGGCCCGCGACGCGCGCGCTGCCTCCGTCCGCCCGGATGAGGGTGGACAAGATCTTGACCGTGGTGGTCTTGCCGGCGCCGTTCGCGCCGAGCAGCGAGAAGACGGTGCCGCGCGGGACGTCCAGGTCGACGCCGTCGAGCACGACGTGGTCGCCGTACGAGCGGCGCAGTCTGGTCGCCGTGATCGCGGAGGGGGACGGCATGTTCATGAGAGACCCTTCTGATGTCTGGTCAGGAGCGACGGACGGTGATGTCGCCGAACGACGTGTGCGCGCGGACCTCGACGGTCTGCTCGGACTCCTCGGGTGCCTCGCCGAGGTCGTCCAGCGAGTTGGACACCCGCCCGTAGGAGGTGTCCAGGTCGAGCCATGCGGCGGTGCCGGAGGCGATGCCGATGTCGAGGTGGCCGGTCGAGGTGTGCAGCGTGACGGTGTCGCGCGCGACCCGGCCGACGCGGATGGCTCCGTTGGAGGTCTTGGCGTCCACCAGCGCGTCGGCCCGGTTGACGGAGATGTCGCCGTTGGCCGAGCGCACCCGCAGCTCACCGGTGACGGTGCCGAGCTCGGTGTTGCCGTTGGAGTTCTTGACGACGGCGGCGCCGTCGATGTCGCCGATGCGCACGCGCCCGGTGCCGGTGGAGACGTCGACGTCGCCCGTGACCGCTTCGACGGTGATGTCTCCACCGGAGGTGCTCAGTCGAAGCGGTCCGGTCCGGTCGAGGTGGAAGTGCCCGGCCGACGCCTTGAACCGGCACTCTCCCAGCGTGCCGACGCCGCGCAGGTCTCCCATCGACAGGTCCGCGTGCACGTGCGAGCCGGTGGGAAGCTCGATCAGCAGGTCGACCGACCTGGTCTTCTTGGAGAAGTCGAGCATGCGGGCCTTCGGCCCTCTCACCGTCAAGGTGCCGTTGGCGTACTCGACGCGCGTCTTCTGCGCGGCGTCCACGTCGGACTCGTCGGACGCGTCGCTCGGCCGCACCTCGACGACGGTGTCGGTCCGGTCGCTCGCGATGATCTGAACGTCACCGGTGGAGAGCTCGATCGTGGCGGAAATCGGTTCGGGCGTGGCGAAAATTGGCATGGCTGTCCCCTCGGAGTGAGTCAGAAGAACATTTCCGCTGGTCGGAGGTGTGTGGAGAAAGTGGCTCTGGATGTCGAGGTGGGCCGGTGAGGCCGGCCGGTGGAACGTCGTACGCCGCGTCGGTTGGGTGGGGCAGTGAGCTCGGCCCGTGAAACGCCGTAGGCCGCGTTCGCCGCGTCGATCGGGTGGGTCAGCGGGCCCAGCCGGTGGAACGCTGCGCGCCGCGTTTACCGCGTCGGTCGGAGTCGTGGTCGCGCTCCGAGGCGCGCAGCGCGGTCGAGGCGGCCCGCACCAGCCAGGCGTTGAGCGAACGGCCCTCCTTGGCGGCCGCCTCCTCGATCGCGGCCTTGAGCTGCTCGGGGAGGCGGACGTTGATCCGTGTCACCGGCCCGTCCTCGAAGCTCGCCGCGGCGTCGTCGGCCGACGGCGCGCTCGGAGCCGGGGTGTCGGCGGCGAGATGCTCCATCTGCCGAACCGCCACGACGAAGCTCGGGTCACGCCCCCGCAGGTGAACCTGGACCGAACCGGGAGCCAGATCTCGGGTGATCTCGTCGGCGGCCGCCGACAACGCCTCAAGCAGGGTGAGCCGGATCGCCGACTCCATCGAAACGGTCAACCGCTCGATCAGCACACTGGCGTCGCCTTCACCGGTCTCGGCGGCGGTCAGCAACTCGCGACCGAGCGAGGCCACATACGGGGTCAAGTCCATGGCATCACTATGGCACACGGTGATGCCACTTACAAGCCATATTGGCTCAGCTTGGCATCACTCTGGCTCAGGCGCCGTTCGGGTGATGCCGACCTCGCGGGCGACGTGGCGTTCGACGGCATCCTCATCACCGCCGATCGCCGCACGGGGAGGCGGACGCTCGTTTCCGCCGTCGGCGGTCCGGCGCCTAAAGGGAAAGAAGACCCTGGTCAGCGGGCTATGTAGGTGATCATCGCCGGGTGGTCGACCGGGACGGTGCCGTTGTAGCAGCTGACGTACCGGATGCTCACATACGTCGAATACGTCTCCCAGGGGGCGTACAGATTGCAGAACTCCGGGCCGTAGCCGAACGCGGTCACCTGGACGTTGTCCGCATATCCGCTGACCTCGCCGAACATCACCTGTTTCCTGGCGACCCCGAAATTGTTGAGCTGCAGGCCCCCGGACTGCGAGTTGTAGCTGACCGGGTACGGCGTCGGCACATAGGGGCCCTGGGTCGTGGGGGCGTTGTCGAAGGTGTAGGCGAAGCGGTACCCCGAAGGTGTCCAGGTGATGGCCCGCTCGCGGTGGTAGGTCAGGCTCCATCCGGTGTTCAGTGATGTGCCGACGGCGTCGTAGCAGCGCACCACGATGCTCTGCGCGGCCGTCGTCGCGCTCCATCCGCCCAGCTTGCAGTGTGCCGGTACGGTCGGCTCGACCGCGGTGACCTGGATGTTCCCAGCCTGGCCCGCCGAGCCGAGTCCCGGCAGGGTGACCCGCCACGTTCCCGGGGCCGTCAGCGGCACGACGGTGTTCACCGCGGCCGGCCCCGAGGAGTTGAACCCCGTGGCCACGGCGGAGCCGTCCCAGTGCACGTACCCGAACGCCTGGCGCGCGGGCAGGTACTGTTCGCTGGAGCCGAAGGTGACCGAGAACCGCGAGGCGATCGGCCCGACGCCGTACCGGTGACACCGCACCGCCACGATCTCGTCAGTGCCCGACTGCCACCAGCCCTCGACCTGGCACCAGTCGGCGGACTGGGAGATCGCCGTGACGTGGGCGACTCCCCCCGAAGCCCTACCGATCTGCGGGAACCTCACGAACACCTGACCGGGCTCGCCCTGGGTGGCCTCGACCTTGAGCCCCTGCGGCCACGAGCCCGCCTGGTGCAGGGTCTCCACCACCGCGCTGCCTCTGACGACGGCGAATCCCCAGCGGGGAGGCTCGGCCGCGGTGGCGGTCACAGTGGCTGCGGCGGTCGTGACGGTCCCGGTGAGCCCGGTCGCGGCGAGGGCCGCGACGCAGAGCGTTCGTACGATCACTGCCCATAGCCGGCGCATGTCATCCCTCGTCCGCATCGGAGTGGTGGTCATGAGCGGGGATGGCGCGCGGGCGCCCCCAGACTCTTGATAACCCGCCGACCGGGCGGCTGAGAAGGCCCAATTTGACCGCCGAACTTGACTCCTGTTCGACAGTTACGGTCGGGAGTGGTTCACCTTCTCAGCGCGGGGGTCACAGACCGATGACCACCGACCGTCGTCGCACCTTCCGAGCCGCGCCTTCCGGGGTAGCCCGGCGAGCTTCTCGCCGGGCCACCGCGGTCGGATCACGGGATGCGGGCCGATCGAGCGAGGCGATCAGGTGAGCGGTCGAGAGAGACGGGCGGTGACGCCGGTCAGGTTTTCGGCTTCAGCAGGTGGTGCCGCAGCCACACGTAGCCGTACCCGCCGGGGAGGTTGAGCTCAGCCACCTTCGGCGAGACCCAGGAGAACGTGCCGTCAGAGTCGTGGTCCCGGAAGTCGATCTTCACCCAGGTGTGGGTGTCGGCCACCGCGACCACCTCTCCCTGCTCGAAGTGGAGCCGGCCGTTGATGGCCGGCATGTCCACCACCCACCGCTCCGTCTCAAGATCGGGGACGGCGTAGACGGTCTGCTCCGCGATGGAGGGCCCCAGCGGATAGTCCTCGAACAGCCGGCCGTCGGCGACGACATCGGACCACACGACCACGGTGCCGACCTTCAACCCGGCAACGGCCACCACCGGAGGCTGGGAGACGGCGGCCTTCTTCGCCTGGAGGTACTCCTCGTAGCTCGCGGCGGTGAACACCGGGGAGATCTCCCCGGGAATCACGAACTCCTCACTGGAATGTCTCGGGCCGAAGGCGAAACGCACGGTGATGGTCTTCTCGTGCACCGTGAACCGGTATTCGATCGGCGAGTGATGGCCTTTGTCGTCGCGTTTGTAGGAGTGGGCGCACAGGGCCTTGTAGACGGCGAGGACGCGGGGACCCCAGTTGGCCAGGTCACCGGGGTCGGCCGGGATCACGTACGCCGCTCCCATCTCGATCAGACGGGTGACCAGTGCCCTGATCGCCCCTTCCGTCGACTCGGCGGAGCACTTGGGCGCCAGGCCGGCGACCAGCCCGAAGGAGCACTCCCAGGCGCGCTGGAAATCCTCGATGTGCTCCCGTTCCGAGATGCGAATCTCGGTGGCGTCCTCGGCGGTTATCTCCACCACCAGGTTGAAGGTGCCCTCCTTCGGCTCCGCGGGCTTCCACACACAAGGCTTGCCCGACTGGATATAGCGGACGATGCCGCCGCCCCATCCCTGGGAGGTGCGGGTCGTCATGTCGAAGTGGAACGTGCCAACCCCGATCCCGGAGGAGTCGTGCTGGGAGGAGTCGTACGGCGGATCGCCGACCAGGGCCAGGTCGCCGGGTTTCCCCTGTGTGACCAGGGCGATCGTCCTCGGCATCCAGTAGTCGCTTATCCCCAGCGCCTTGGGGAATCCGCGCAGCTGGTCGGGTGCCACGACCCGGTAGTTGTGAGGGGGGTGATAGGAGGTGCTCATGCTGGTCAACCTAACCCGCACGGGACTCGCCGACCAGCGCTATTTTCGCTGATTTCCATTTATAGCGCAGAGTTCAATATAAATCGCTTTTTTGGCGGTTTCAGCTATTTTGTAGGTGAATCCTCCTCTCCGATGCACCGGGCGAGCGGGCATGACGAAGACATGACACTCCCATGGGACGACCGGGGACCTACAGCACCTTCCGTGGTGCGAATACCACGACACCCGGACCAAAGGCTCACTTCCCACTGGATAGCTTTGAAAGAGCGCCGTCAAGGCTCTCGGTCCGACGCCCCCTGAGCACCCCCGACGTACGGCATCCCGGTCGGACCGGAAGTCCCGGAAGCCCAACGCCTCGTCCAGCACCAGGAGGGTCACGTGAATTCCTTGGAGCTCGAACGCCGCCTGATCGAAGCGATCAACGCTCACGATCTGCACCGAGTACTCGACTGCTACAGCCCGGACGCCGTCCTCGTCGCACCGTCGGGCACGATGGAGGGACACGAGCAGATCGCCTGGCTCTACGAGCAGTACTTCAAGGCGTTTCCCGACTTCAAGAAGACGGTCTGGCTGGAGGTCCCCTGCGAGGATCCCGTGGTCGCGGAATGGACGCTCACCGGCACCCACACGGGCCCCTTCCTTCTGCCCGACGGGCGCGAGGTGGAGGAGACCGGCCGTCGCATCACCGTCCGCGGTGCGTGCATGGCCTACGTCGCCAACGAAAAGATCATTACGCAACGGGACTACTTCGACCAGCTGGAGCTGTACAGCCAACTCGGCTTCGGCCTGACCGAACTCGATCTCCCCGGCACATAGGTCCCGACCGAACCCGGCCTCCCCACACATAAGTCCTGACCGAACCCGGCCTCCCCGGCACGTAGATCAGGTGCCCCTCCCAGGAGGCGCCCCACCCCCTGCCGCAGCTCCTTAGGTTAGGCTCTGCTAACTTCTACAGCGATGTAGTTGCAAGCGCCATGATCGAAGGAGCACCCCGGTGCCGACGTCCCTCCCCAGAACCATGCTCAAACTGGCCACCACGGGTGCTCTCCTCTTCGGTCTGGCCGCGTGCGGCGGCGAGTCCGCGGACACCGGCGAGGCCGCCGGCCAGGCGGCCGAGAAGAAGATCACCGTCTACAGCGGGCGCAACGAGGCCCTGGTCAAGCCCCTGCTGGAGAAGTTCACCGCGCAGAGCGGCATCGCCGTCGAGGCCCGCTACGCCAGCACCTCGGCCATGGCCACCCAGCTCCTGGAAGAGGGGGAGAAGTCACCGGCGGACGTCTTCTTCGCCCAGGACGCCGGCGCGCTCGGCGCCGTGGCCAAGAAGGGGATGTTCGCCCCGCTTCCGGCCGCCGTGCTCGACAAGGTGCCCGCCACCTACCGCGCCAAGAGCGGGGAGTGGGTCGGCGTCACCGCCCGCTCGCGGGTGCTGGTCTACAACCCCGACCTGGTCCCCGCCGACCAGCTGCCCACCTCGGTGTTCGACCTCACCGCCCCGGAGTGGAAGGGCAAGGTCGGGGTGGCCCCGACCAACGCGTCCTTCCAGTCGTTCGTCACCGCCGTGACCGTGCAGCACGGAGAGGCCAAGGCGAAGGAGTTCCTCGCCGGGCTCAAGGCCAACGAGCCGCAGATCCGGGAGGGCAACGGCCCGATCCTGGAGGAGGTCGACTCGGGCAAGGTCGCCGTCGGCCTGATCAACCACTACTACCTGGGCGAGCTGGCCAAGGAGCGGGGCAAGACGCCCGACGGGCTCGCCGCCAAGCTGCACTTCTTCCCCGACGGGGACAGCGGCGCCCTGGTCAACGTGGCGGGCGTCGGCGTGCTGAAGAAGGCCGCCGACAACCCTGACGTGCAGGCCTTCGTCGACTACCTGCTCGGCGCCGAGGCGCAGAAGTACTTCGCCGAGGAGACCTTCGAGTACCCGGTCCTGGCCGACGCCGCCCCGCCCGCCGGGGTGCCCGCCCTGGACGAGCTGAAGGTCCCGTCGGTCGACCTGAACGACCTCGACCAGCTTGAGGCGACGATCGCGCTCATCAAGGAATCGGGACTGGTCCCCTGAGAACGTCGCCGCTCTCCGTGAGGCGGCCGGGTCGCGGCGGATCCTCGCCGCGGCCCGGCCGTCCCGGCGTCCCGGCAGGAGGTGCGAGGCGGCCCCGCCCGGCCAGGCCCGTGGTGCTGGCGCTGTCGGTGCTCGCCGTCGCGGTCGCCCTCATCCCGCTCGCCTACCTCGCCGTCCGGACCGCCGAGGCGGGCGGCGCCCGGATCGCCGAGGAACTGCTCACCGCGCGGGTCGCGGCGCTGGCGGCGAGCACGCTCGCGCTCGCGGCCGTGGTGACCCTCGCCTGCCTGGTGCTCGGGGTCGGCTCGGCCTTCCTGCTGGTGCGCACCGACCTGCCGGGCCGCCGCGTCTTCGCCGTCCTCGCCGTCCTGCCCCTCGCGGTGCCGACCTACATCGCCGCCTTCGCCTGGGTGTCGGCGGTGGACGGCTTCGAGGGCTTCTGGGCGGCGGCCCTGGTGCTGACGCTCTGCTCCTATCCCTACGTCCTGCTGCCGACCGCCGCGGCCCTCGCCGGTGCCGACCCGGCGCAGGAGGAGGTGTCGCGGTCGCTGGGCCACGACGCCTGGCACACCTTCACCCGGGTGACGCTGCGCCAGATCCGCCCCGCGATCGCCGGTGGCGGGCTGCTGGTGGCGCTGTACGTGCTGTCGGACTTCGGCGCGGTCTCGATCCTGCGCGCCGACACCTTCACCCGCGCCATCTTCCTCGCCTTCGACCTCGGCTTCGACCGTACCGGCGCACTGGTGCTGTCGACCGTACTCGTGGTGCTGACCGTGTTCATCCTGGCCGGGGAGGGCGCGACCCGGCGGCGCGGAGCCCGCTACTCCCGGCTGAGCGGCACCCGCCGCCCGCCCGCCAGGGCCGCTCTGGGCGTGGCACGCCTGCCCGCCGCGGCCGCACTGCTCGCCGTCGCGGTCCTCGCGCTCGGCGTCACCGCGTACAGTCTCGCCCGGCGGATGGCCGAGGGCATCTCCCGTCCGGGAACCTGGCCGGAGGTGCTGGCCGCCGCGGGCAACTCCCTTCTGCTCGCGCTGGCGGGGACGGCGCTGACCATGCTGCTCGCGTTGCCGGTCGGGGTGTTGAACGCCCGGGTGCCGGGGCGCCTGGCCGCGACGCTGGAGCGGCTCAGCTACCTCAGCCACGCCCTGCCGGGGGTGGTGATCGGCCTGTCCCTGGTGTTCTTCGGGATCAACGTCGCCTTCCCGCTCTACCAGACGACCTGGCTGCTCGCGCTCGCCTACGCCGCGCTCTTCCTGCCGCTGGGCGTCGCCGCCGTCGCCACCGCGACGGCCCAGGCGCCGCCCGTACTCGAAGAGGTCGCCCGCTCCCTGGGCAAGGGGCCGCTCGCGGTGCTGGGCACGGTGACCCTGCCGCTCACCCTGCCGGGGATCGGCGCCGGCGCGGCGCTCGTCTTCCTCACCTGCATGAAGGAACTGCCCGCGACGCTGCTGCTCCGCCCGACCGGTGTCGACACCCTCGCCACCGAGCTGTGGTCGAACACGGCGGTCGCCGCCTACGCGGGCGCCGCCCCCTACGCGGTTCTGCTCGTGGTGTTGTCATCGGTGCCCACCTGGTTGCTCGCCGCGCGTACCGGGATTCTCAGCAAGGAGGTTCAGCGGTGAGCCGGTTGGAACTGCGCGGGCTCGCCCGGCGCTACGGGTCCGTCGCCGCCCTCGACGGGGTCGACCTCACCGTGCCGAGCGGCACCCTCACCGCCGTCCTCGGCCCCTCCGGCTGCGGCAAGACGACCCTGCTGCGCTGCGTGGCGGGCTTCGAACGCCTCGACGCGGGCGAGATCACCGTCGACGGGCGGGTCGTCGCCGGTCCCGCCGCGCACACGCCGCCTCAGCGGCGCCAGATCGTGATCGTGCCGCAGGAGGGCGCGCTCTTCCCCCACCTGTCGGTACGCGAGAACGTGGGGTACGGGCTGAGCCGGGCCGAGCGGCGGGGCGACAGGATCGAGGAGGCGCTGAGCCTGGTCGGCCTGGCCGGGTACGGCGACCGGATGCCGCACCAGATGTCCGGAGGACAGCAGCAACGGGTGGCGGTCGCCCGCGCCATGGCGCCGCGCCCCTCCCTCATCCTGCTCGACGAGCCGTTCAGCGCGCTCGACGCCGGGCTCCGCGCCGAGTTGAGGCACGACGTACGGGCCGCGCTGCGCGCGGACCGCGCCACCGGGATCCTGGTCACCCACGACCAGGGCGAGGCGCTGTCTGTGGCCGACCAGATCGCGGTGATGCGCGAGGGCGTCATCGTGCAGAGCGGCTCCCCCACCGACGTCTACCACCGGCCCGCCGACGCCTGGGTGGCCGCCTTCGTCGGCGAGGCGATCCTGCTGTCCGCACAGGACGAGCCGGGTCACCACGGTGATCCCGCGGTGTTGCGCACCGCGCTCGGCCCGGTCGTGGTGGCCGAACTCCCCCCGGGAGGCGGAGCGCTCACCGTGCTGGTCCGTCCGGAACAGGTCCGGATCACCACGCCACCGGCACCGCAGGCCGTGATCGCGACCGTGGTCGGCGACGACTTCCACGGCCACGACGCGCTCGTCACCCTGAGCCTGTCCGACAGCACGCACGTCACCGCGCGGGTGACGGCCCCGACCGAACCGATGACCGTCGGCGACAAGGTCGGTGTCCAGGTGGAGGGGGGCGGCCTGGCCTGGCGCGACCGGCCGGGCACCGGGTGACACGGGAGGACGCTCCTTCCCGCCCGGTCTTCCCACGGGGGTGAACACGGTGGCACCGGGTGAACACGGTCGCACCGGCCATGGTCACGGTCCTCGTGCGGTCCCGTGAATGGGCGGCGCGCTCATCGACTCGCCGAGGAGGCCGGCTGGGCCGAGGCCGGCCGGGGGCCGCCGGCCACGGCTGCGCCACCAGGCGATGGCGGCCTTCATCTACCGCGTCGGCGTAGGTGTCGGGCCGATCATGTCCGGGTGGGATCACGCCGACAGCGATCAAGCTCACGTGTTCGCATCCCCATGTCTTTCTCATTATCGATAGTGATAATGTTCTGATCGTGAGTACTTCGACAGGGCGCTGGGCCGAGTTGGCGCTCCATCCCGTGCGCATCCGCATCCTGGGCGCCGTGGCCGGCGGCCGTCGCACGGCATCCGATCTGGCGGGCCTGCTGCCCGACGTGCCACAGGCGACGCTGTACCGGCAGATCGCCACGCTGGCCAAGGCGGGTCTTCTGGAGGTGGTGGACGAACGCAAGGTCGGAGGAGCGACGGAGCGGATTTACGCCGTGGCGCAAGGCGGGGTGACCCCCACCGCCGAAGCGCTGGCTTCGACTTCCACCGAAGATCACGCGCGGTATTTCACCGCGTTCGTCAGCAGCCTGCTGTCGGAGTTCTCGCGCTACCTCGCCAGGGAGCACGTCGACCTGGCTGCCGACGGCGCCGGCTACCAGCAGCTGGTGCTGCACCTGGATGACGAGGAGTTCATCCGCTTCGCGCAGGGGTTCGCCGAGTTGGTCCAGCCCCTGCTCACCAACGAGCCGGGACGAGGCCGCACGGCCCGGTTGCTGGCGACGATTCTCCTTCCTCTGACGAAAGAAGGCTGACACATGGCGACGGTGACCATCAAAGACAGTTCGATCATTATGGAGTTCGGCCCGTGGGAGCGATTCTTCGTCGGCCGCGCCCGGCACACCATTCCCCTGGCAGCGGTACGACAGGCGATCGCCGCGGATCAGCCGCTGCGTGTCCCGCGCGGCGCAAGAAGGGGACTGACCGTGTCAGGCCACACCAAGATCGGCGTGTGGGGCCTCTACGGTGGTCCACGGCAACTGGTGTCGGTCAACCGCCACCTGCCCGGAGTGCACCTGCTGCTGGATCGCGCGAGCTCCGGCGGCGAATTCGACGAAGTCGTCATCTCGGCCCCCGACACCGACCGGCTCGTCGAGGCGATCCGGGCCGTGGCCTCATGAGCGGCATCGAGGTCCGTAACCTGACGAAGAGGTACGGTGCGCTCACCGCCGTCGACGACCTCAGCTTCACCGTCAGACCGGGAGCGGTCACCGCCTTCCTCGGCCCCAACGGGGCCGGCAAGACCACGACCATGCGCATGATGATCGACCATGTCGTGCCCACGTCCGGCAGCGTGACGATCGGTGGACGACGCTACCGCGACATCCCTCGTCCGACCACCGTGGTAGGCGCGGTCTTCGACGCCGCCTCCTTCCATCCGCACCACTCGGCAAGGGACCACCTGCGAATCTACGCCGCGATGGGCGGATACCCCAGTGGCCGGGTCGAGGACCTGCTCAGCCTTCTGGGCCTGGCCGGGGCCGCCGGGCGCAGGACGGGCGGTTTCTCCACCGGCATGCGGCAGCGGCTCAACCTGGCCACCGCTCTGCTGGGCGACCCCCACGTCTTGCTGCTGGACGAGCCGAGCAACGGCCTGGACCCCGAGGGCATCGCGTGGCTGCGGTCCTTCCTGCGCGATCTGGCCGATGAGGGCCGCACCATCCTGGTCTCCAGCCACGTGCTCAGCGAGGTCCAGCAGGTCGTCGACGACGTGGTGGTCATCAGGCAGGGGCGGTTGCTGGCCGCAGGCTCCCTGCGTGAGCTGTCCGATACGACGCAAGCCGTGCTGGTACGCACGCCCGACGCCGCCGAACTGCGGCCGATCCTGTCACGCCAGGCCCACCAGGTGGACGCGACCGGCCCGCAGAACCTACGCGTCCACGGTCTCGACCCGGCCCAGATCGCCGATCTGGCCGCCGCTCACGGGTTGCGCGTCCACGGCCTGACCACCGAACACCGCAGCCTGGAGGAGATCTTCCTCGAACTGACCGGCGAACGGACGAACGCATGAAGCCCCTCATCCACGCGGAGCTCCGCAGGCTGCTCGCCACCCGGATGTGGCTGGGCACCCTACTCGTGGCCGCCCTCCTCGGCGGCGGCCTGATCGGACTGCTTGCCCTCGTCGGACCGGAGAACTTCGACCCCCCGATGCCAGGGCTGCACACCGAAGCCGGAGTGCGAGCCGTTGTCGGCTTCCTCAGCTTCACCGCCTTCATCCCCGCCGCGATCGGCACCCTGGCCGTGACCTCGGAATACCGGCACCGGACCATCAACTTCACGTTCCTGTTCGCGCCGGAGCGCTGGCGGGTGCTGGCCGCCAAGCTCATCACCTACGGTCTGGCGGGCATGATCTACGGGCTCGTCCTGTCGGGCACCGCTGCTGTGGCGTTGTTCGGCGCCGCCGCGGCCCGCGGCATCAACCTGGGGCTGCCCGCCGGGACCGTCATCGAGCTGCTGGGCCGCCTGGCGGTCGCGATGGTCGCCTACACAGTGCTCGGCGTGGGCATGGGCGCGCTGATTCGCCAACAGATCGCGGCGTTGTGCGTGGTGATCGGCTACCTGTACGGGGCGGAGCTGCTGCTCATCATGATCCCCGGTGTCCGCAACCTGTACCCCTGGCTACCCGGTGGCGCGACCGCGGCACTGACCGACTTCACCGCCGTGGCCGACGCCATGGCCCGGCAACTGTCCAGCGACCCCGTCCAGTTGTTGTCTCCGATGGCCGGGACGTTGATCCTGCTCGGATACACCGCGCTGGCGAGCACGGCCGCGCTGCTCCAGCCGATGCGCCGCGACCTCGCCTGATCGCTCCCAGCCGACTCCGTCGCCGCCCCGATCTCCGGGAAGCGCAACCATCTTCTTGTCGGCCAGGCACCGGCGCGGCCTGCTCCGGCTGTCTGTCCTGACCCGCCCTCGTGCGGACCGCGATCAGGTCACGCCGAACGCAGGTCTCCGTCGAAGACCTTGTCCAGGAAGTCGTCCAGGTTGACGGTGGTCCTCGCGATCCGCTCCTCCATGGTGAGCGTCTCCTCGAACCGCACGCCGGCCTCCGACCGCTTGATGCCCCGCATGTAGAGGGAGCAGGCGAGGTCGGCGCAGATGTAGGTGCCGACCGTGTTGCCCTGGCGGCCCGCGGCGCCGACCCTGGGCGCGACGAACAGGGCGACCCCGCTGCCGGAGTGGGGGGTCACGCAGATCGAGCACACGGTGCTCTTGGTGAACCCCCTGCGCACATCCTGCGCGACGCGCAGGGTGACGCCGACGAGCTCGCCCTGCCGCTCGGTGACCAGGTAGCCCCGGTCGGGAGCACCGGGATCGCGCCAGCCGAGGAAGTCGAGGTCGGCCCAGGGGAGCTCGGGCAGGCCCCTGGGCAGGTTGATCCTGCTCGCCTCCCCCTTGGAGCAGTTGACGAAGGCTCTGCGTATCTCTTTCTCGCCGACCGGATTCATCATTCACCTACCGTTACCACGATCATCGGAAAATCCCCCCGCGCCCCGCCTCCGTCGGCGCCGCGCTCGGCGCCTCCACCGGCCCGCGATTGGTCAGGTCATGCGCGACCAGGACAGGTTAGGCCAGTCCGCCGACCGATCGGACCAGGTCAGACCTGGATGGGCGGGCCGGGGCAGGGCTCGGCCGGGCCGAGGTGCTCTCGGCCCTTCGGGCAGCGGCCAGTGTCTCAGCACGTCCCGGAGGACGTCGAGGGATTTTTCCTCGGCTCGGCGGCCGAAAGGCGACGGGAAAGAGACGGTGGCCGGTCCCCATGGGCCGGCCACCGCTTCAACGGTCCTGACTCGGACGAGGTGTTCCGTTCCCCGAGGGAACCTCATGTGCCGTTTTCGGCCCTCGCCGAACAGCGGCCGTCAACGCGCTGAGCCCCGGTAAATCCAGTGCGGACGAGAACAGCATTCGGCATAGGCTGAGGACCAGGGAACCTGGAAGCTTCCAGGGTGCTGTTAGGGCGGGTGGATGCGAACGATCCTCTTACAGGCCGAAGGCTCTGGCGCCGAACCGGCCGTCATCGAGCTTTCCCCAGGCCACGAGATCGTTTTTGGTCGCGGGACGGCGAGCGTCCCCGTCGACTTTCCGCTGGATCATCCGGAGATCTCCAGGCGGGCCGGGGTCATCCATGCCATGGAGGATTACTGGCTGCTCACCAACCTGAGCCGGAATTCCACCCTGGTCGTGGAGAATCCCGAAGGCGGAGGGGAGTTCCTCAAGGTGGCTCCGCGGCGGGTCGCGGCGCCCGTGCCGTTCGAGTTCGCCCGCGTGGTGCTTCCGGTGGCGGGCGGCGCCTGTTCCTTCCTGGTGTTCGCCTCGCAGCACAGTTTCATCGACCCCGACACACCCGAGAGCCTGACGGTCGGCGAGCCGACGATCTCCAGCTTCTCCCTGGACGAGACGGCGAAATACTTCCTCGTGCTGGTCGCGCTCTGCGAACCGCGCCTTCGCGACTGCGCCTCCTCGGTCATCCCGACGGTGCCGGAGGTGTTGGAACTGCTGCGCGAGGTGCCCGGCTGCGAGGGGCTGACCCGCGCGGCGGTCAACTTCCACATCGACTATCTGGCGCGTAAGAAACTGCGCGTCAAACCGTCGGCCGGTTCACGCAAGGCCGACTGGCAACGCGCCGCGCTGGTCTCCGTCGCGCTGCGCTTCGATCTGGTGCGGGAGGAGCACCTGCAGCGACTGAGCCTGTGATCACGGCTGACGCCCGGCGCCCCCTCCCCGCGATCACGGCCGACGCCCCCTCCGCGCGATCACGGCTGACGTCCGACGCCTTTCCACGCGATCACGGCCGACGCCCGCGGCGCCCCTCCACGCGATCACGGCTGGTATTCGGCCCGGTGCTTCCGCACCCGTTCGACGAACGACCGGAACCGTTCGGGAACCCCGTTCTCCTCCCGGATCACCCCGTCGGAGGAGCGGAAGGCCGCGGCTCCCAGGAGGCCTGGATCTCCGGGCACCCCGGCCAGCAGGGGGAGACGTACGCACAGATAGCGGCCGACGGCGGGGATGGTGTCCTCCGGCGACAGGGGCGGGGTGAGAATGACGCCTCGGCGGTCGGCGGGCAGGTAGTACTGCAGCACCGACGGCGTCCAGCGCGCGAGGCCGTACTCGTCTTTCTCCACGTCGTGCAGTCGCGCGTCGAAGCCGCTCTCCGTCTTCAGTATCGCGGCGACCAGCGCCGGGCTCAGGCCCGGCTCGTCGCACATGGTGCCGGCTTCGACGATCAGAGCGCGATACTCCCGGGGAATGTCGGAATCGGCACGCAACCAGCGCCCGAACGGATCGGCCACGGACGCGTCGACCATCCCGGCCCCCGACGCGCCGGCCAGTACCAGAAAGGCCGCGGCCACCATCCCCGCCAACCGGATGCCCGTGCGCCGCGGCGGGGCCTCGGTGGTACCGGCCAGCACCCGCGCCCGGTAGAGCTGGCGGGCCGCACTGGGCCGGAGCCTCGCGTCAGGGGCGAGGCAGTCACTCACCCAGGAACGCCAGGTCTCGGGAAGCGAGACCGGGAGCGTCAGGGGGCGCTCTCCTGCCGCGTACTCGACGGCGGCGACGTAGCGCGCGCGGGCGGTCGGGGCGCTGAAGGGAAGATGGCCGGTGAGCAGCTGGCACGCCATCACGCCCAGCGCCCAGACGTCGGCCGAGAAGCGCACGGCGTGTCCCCGTTCGGTCACGGGCTCGCCCCAGCGTTCGGGAGGCACGTGGTCCACCGAGCCCATCGGGGGAAGATAGCCGTGGGTCCCGTCTATCTCGGTGGTCAGGCCGAAGTCGGCGAGACGTATCGAACCGTCGGCCATCATGAGCACGTTGTTGGGCTTGAGATCTCCATGCACCCATTTCTCGGCGTGCATGTACGCTATTCCCTCGCAGATCTCGGCGATCAGCCTCGGCGCGTCGGGAACGGGTTCCCCCGCTCGAATCAGATCGGCGAGCGACCGTTCCGCCAGGTCCATCACCAGAACACACGCGCCGTCGAGATCGGGATTATCCTGGTCGTCGACGACAAGCGTTTCGTGTAATCGAATCAGCCGGGAATGCTGGAGCCTGCTGTGCAGACGTATTTCCCGCTGCGTCATTTCCATGAGATGTTTCAACTGCCGTCGGGTGACCGTCCCCGTGGGCAGAAACTTCAACGCCGAGGGCGTCGAGTCCTCCCCGTCCCGAACCCCCACATAGACGCTCCCCCAACTCCCCGTGGCGACGGGCCTGCCGACCCGCCATTCACCGACGCGATATCCTTGGGGAACATCGACCGCCCACCCCGCGTTGTCCATCGGTCTCCGCCCCCCTTGTCATCCTTCGATCGGAATCATCTCAGCACGGTTCCTCGAATCGTTCTCCGGAATCATCGGCGCACAGTCCCTCGAATCGTTCATCGGTTTCACGTCGCGTAAATCGATGTTCTTTGTGAGCATCCTCCGCCGGGCTTTCCGCGGTGATCATAACAGGCGACTCGGGGTCGTTCCCCGTCCTGGATAACAGGCGCCCCGGGATCGCCCCCGCCCCGAATGCCGAGCGGCTCGGAATCACCTCCCGCATCGAACGGCGGGCGAACCGAAAACCCCCTCGCGTCACCGGCGTCGAAAGCCGATGATGAACGGGTGCCCACCACCTCCCCCTCCGCCCCGCGCACCCCAGGCACGACCGCACCGGCCGCCCCCTTCGCCGGGCGGCCCGTCGGCGCGGTCGCACTCGCCGCGTTCGCCGTGCTGCTGGTCGCGAGCCCACGCTACGGCTACCACCGGGACGAGCTGTACTTCCGGATGCTGGGCGAACACCCCGCCCTCGGATACTTCGACACCCCGCCGCTCACCCCGCTGATCGCGCGGGCCTCGGTCGCCGTGTTCGGCGACACCGTGGTCGCCCTGCGCGTCGTTCCCGCCCTGATCGCGTCGCTCACCGTCGTCCTGGTCGCCCTCCTGGCCCGGGAGCTCGGCGGCGACCGCGGGACGCAGATCGTCGCCGCGGCGGGAATCGCCACCACGAGCCTGCTTCTGATCGGCGGGCACTCCCTGCTCACCCTGGGTGTCGATCTTCCGTTCTGGGTCGCGGCGGCGCTGTTCGCCGTACGGGCGCTGCGTGGCGACGGCCGCTGGTGGCTCGCTGTGGGCGCCGTCGCGGGGGTGGCGACGTACAACCGGCAGCTGATCGTGTTGTTCCTGGTCAGCCTGGGGGTGGGTGTGCTGGTGGCGGGGCCGCGCGACGTGCTGCGGGAGCGTGGGCTCTGGCTCGGCGCGCTGCTCGCGCTCGTGATCGCCGCGCCCAACCTGGTCTACCAGGCGACCCACGGCTGGCCGCAGCTGGTGATGGCCGGGGCGCTGGAGGCGGACGAGGGCGCCGACAACCGTCTCGCCTTCCTGCCGCTGCAGCTCCTGCTGCTCGGCCCGCCGCAGGCGGTCCTCCAGGTGGTCGGCGCCGTACGGCTGTGGCGAGAACCCCGCCTGCGCTGCCTCGCCCTCGCCTATCCACTGGCCTGCGCGCTGACGCTCTACTCCGGCGGGCGCCCCGACTACGTGGCGGGCCTGCTCGTGCTGCTCTTCGCGGCGGGGTGCGGCCCGGTCGTCCGGTGGATGTCCTCAGGTGGGGGGCGGCGCATACTGGTCGCCGGCGCGCTCGCGGTCAACGCGGTCACCTCCGTCGTCATCGCGCTGCCGGTGATCCCTCCCTCGGCCCTGGAGGGCACCCCGGTCGCCGGGATCAACGAGGTGGCGCGCGAGTCGATCGGATGGCCGGAGTTCGCCGCGCGGGTCGCGGCGGTGGTCGACGGGCTCACGCCCGAGGAGCGCGCACGGGCCGTGCTCCTCACCGACAACTACGGCGAGGCCGGGGCGCTGGACCGCTACGCCGACCAGTACGGCCTTCCCGAGGTCCACAGCGGGCACAACGAGCTCTACTGGCGCGGCCCGCCGCCCGCGTCCGCCCGGGTCGCCGTGGTGGTGACCGACTCCCCCGGCGGCTACGCCCGCGCGTTCACCACCTGCGAGGAGCGCGGCAGGATCGACAACGGCGTCGGCCTGTCCAACGAGGAGCAGAACCTGCCCGTCCTCGTCTGCCGTGACCCGCTGCTGCCCTGGCCGCGACTCTGGCCCGAGATGCGGCACCACAGCTGACCTCCCCCGGCGGCGAACCGGCCGTCTTTCCTGCGGCTCGGGTCCTCCAGGCTTCCCGGGGCTCGGGCCCTCCGGATGGGCTTACCGGGCGGGCAGGGCGAGCCCGCGTTCGGCGAGGGCCTCGCGCAGCAGGCGGATCGCCCTGGGGCCCACGCCGTGCAGCCGCAGGAGATCCTTCTCGGTCGTGGCGGCCACCTGGACGAGCGTCGTGTAACCGGCCGCGGCGAGAGCCCGGCCCGCGGGACGTCCGATGCCGGCGGGGATGTCGGTGGGAACGTCGCCCTGGCCTGGGGTCGTCATGACGTCTCCTCGGGGGAACGGGCGGCCGGTCGCCCTGCGACGCGGGAGAACACCGCGCCGTGGGGACCCGGCATGCCGGGGACCCCGTGCCGTGGAAACCCGCGGCACGGTGGCGCAAGTTTGGCATGCTCCTACGACAAAACCGGCGAGGCGCGTACCGGGCGTCGAGTGATCACGAGCGTTGAACGATCGCGGGCATCCGGCGACCTTGGAGGAACCGTTCCCACGGAACCGGGCGCGTCGGAGCTCCTCGAGGATCCCGGCGTCGGCGGTGAGGTCCGCGCCGGGATTCCGGGTCAGGCAGTGATCATGAAAGCGAGTCCGAGCAGCACTACGACGGGGATCACCCAGACCACGGCCTCGATCGCGAACTCCTTGTACACGGTGAGCTTCTCCCTCTGGACGCTTGGCCCCTTTTAGGCACTGCCTGACATGAAAACGACGATGCGCAGCATATGCGCATCGGGAGATGTCCTCACATCCGGGCCGACCGACCCCCGCGACGGGGCGCGGCAAACCGGGGCACGCCGCCTCGGGGGGAGCGCCACAAGGCGTTACGCCCCGGCGAGGGGGAGCGTCACAAGGCGTTGTGACCCGGCGAGAAGGCGAAACACCGGCCAACGACCCGGGCCGCGGGAATGCCGGACGCCGGTGGTCGTGCTGTCGTGGTCGAGAGATCCGCGATCACCCTGGGAGCCGTCATGACCGTTCGAGAGCTGCGCCTGGTCGTCACCGCCGACGACTACGACGAGGCGTTGCGCTTCTACCGCGACGTGCTCGGCCTGCCCGAGCGGGCCGCGTACTCCTCGCCCGACGGCCGGGTGACGATCCTGGAGGCGGGGCGGGCCACCCTGGAGATCGCCGACCCGTCGCAGGCGGAGTTCATCGACCGGGTCGAGGTGGGGCGGAGGGTGGCCGGGCACATCCGGGTGGCGTTCGAGGTGGACGACTCGCCCGCCGTCACCGCCGAGCTGGCCGGGGCCGGCGCCACGGTGATCGCCGAACCCGTCCGGACCCCGTGGAACTCGCTCAACTCCCGCCTTGAGGGTCCGGCCGGGCTCCAGCTCACGCTCTTCACCGAGCTGGGAGAGGCCGCCGACCCCCAGGAAGCCCGCTAAGGCCTGTCTGACAATTCAAAATGGCGGAGCCAGAGCATGACGGATGCCGGGGTGACGAGTCAGACGGGGTCGATCGCGAGGTCGGTGACCTGGTCGTCCTTGATGCCGAACACGAACGCGAAGGACAGAGGCCCGCCGGGGAACTCACCGTCCCCGGAGGCCACCAGACGGTCGCCCGCGAACGAGGTCGGCGTGATCACGATCTTGGGGTTGATCAGGTGCCCCTGGATCCACTCGCGGATCTCGGCCTCGCCGGCGTAGGTCGTCCCGTCATCGCGCACGGTGGCCCCGTCGCCGAAGACCGCGGCCAGCGCGTTGGCGTCGTGCGCGTTGGTGGCCGCGATGAAGTTCTCGACAGCCTTGGGAAGGGTGATGTCGTCCATTTCTGCTCTCCGGTCTTCTCGGGTGCCAGGACGCGGGCGCGTCCTGGTACGTCCCTGCAGCACCTCAGCAGCACAATGACGATGCGGGCGGCGACCCGCCGCACGCCGTGCAGCGCGGTGACCGGCTCGAGGTGCCGAGCAGGGGTCAAGTCGGCATGGACATGCGCGGGGCGCATACTGATGAAGGCTTCGTCGGGTCGGTTGTGTGGTAACTCAACCCACCCCGACGAGGCTCCTCACGTTCTGGCAACAGGCTTAGAAGTCCGCACCGCGCGAGAGCTTTTCGTTCGCGCTCAGCTCCACGAGTGCGTTCTCGTGCATCGCAACAACGACGTCGTAGCCAGAGTTGCCGAGCACGATCCGTTGCGGCGGAACGGGTGCGTTCATCGCGCTGATCACGGCCTGCACTCCGCGTTCAGGGTCACCTTCTTGCTTGCCGTCATGTTCCACGAACGCCGCCTTGACGCCCTCGACCAGCGGCACGTAGGCGTCGACGGTCTCGTTGACGGGCTCGTTCTGGAAGCCGGCGAAAGCCTTGGTGCGGAACGCTCCCGGCTCTACGACGAGCACGCGCACACCGAACGGCTCAACTTCATGGCGCAGTGTCTCCGACAGTCCTTCGAGCGCGAACTTCGCCGCCGAGTAGTAGCCGAAACCCTGTGCGCCGACGAGGCCTGCCACCGACGACATGTTCACGATCCAGCCGTCGCCGCGTGCCCGCATACCAGGCAGGACCGCGCGTATCACCTCGACCACGGCGAACAGGTTGAGGTCGAACGTGCGGCGGATCGTCTCGTCGGGGGCCCCCTCGACCGAGCCGAACCAGCCACGGCCCGCGTTGTTGACGAGCACGTCGATCCCGCCGAACCGCTCCTCTGCCGTCTTGACCGCCGCACGCACCTGCTCGACATCGGTGACATCGAGCTGGAGAACCAGCACACGGTCGCCGTGCGGTTCAGCCCATTCCTGCAGTTCAGAGGGCCGACGTGCTGTCACCACCACCTGATCGCCCTGTTTCAGTGCAGCCTCGGCATAGACCAGGCCGAACCCTCCGGGTGTCCCGCCAGTGACGAACCAAGTCCTCATGGACTTCTCCTCTCGCTATAGCGGGCAATGTAGCGCTATATAAGCTACTGTAGCAAGCATGCAGAACGCACGGGATCGACTCCTGCTCGTCGCGGCGGAGTTGCTGGAGGGCGGCGGCACGGTGTCCACGAGGGCGGTGTGCGAACGCGCCGGGGTGCAGGCCCCGACGCTGTACCACCACTTCGGCAGCAAGCAGGGCCTGATCGACGCCGTACTGAACCACGGCTTCACCCAGTACACCGCGGTCGAGAGCTCTGGCGACCCGCTGGACGACCTGCGCGAGGGCTGGGACAGGCACGTGCGGTTCGGGCTGGAGCACCCGTCGTTCTACGGGCTGCTTTACGGCCGCGCCGAGCCGGGAAAGCCCTGCGCCGTCACCGCTCCCGCGCACGCCGCGTTGCGCGAGCGGTTGACCGCCGCCGCCGCCCAGGGCCTGCTCAAGGTGCCGGCAGACGAAGCCGCCGAACAGGTGCTTGCCGCCAACGTCGGCATCACGCTCACCTTGATCAGCCAGCCGGAGCCGGACTTCAGGCTGTCCGGACGCGTCCGCGAGGCCGCGCTGGCCGGAGTCCTGCACACGCCCTCCGCCGACGCCCCCGCGACCCGTGCGAGCGCCGCACTGACGTTGCGTGCGCTGGTCGGCAACGACCCGGGCGACCTCACCCCTGGCGAACGCGCGCTGCTCGGCGAGCTGCTGGACCGCCTGGCCCGCTAGAGCACGCGGTGTTCCTCAGAGGGGCCGCACGACCTCGTCGCTCTGGACGCGCGGCCCCGCACGTGGGGCCGGGCGGAGCTCAGAGGACGGCGCCACCGGTGGCGTCGATGGTGGTGCCGGTGACCCAGCGGGCGTCGTCGGAGACGACGAAGGCGACGACGTCGGCGATGTCCTCCGCTACGCCGACCCTGCCGAGGGCCGTCAGTTCGGCCGCGTAACCCTCGGCTTCGAGGTTGCCCCGCAGCCAGCCCGCGTTCATGTCGGTGTCGGTGAGGCCCGGCGAGACCGAGTTCACCGTGATCCCGCGCGGACCGAGTTTCTTGGCCAGCGTCCGGTTCAGCGTTTCCATCGCCCCCTTCGTCGCGACGTAGGCGGCGATATCGGGGGAGGCGATCCTGGTCACACCGGAGCTGATGTTGACGATGCGCCCGCCGTCGCGCAGGAGTGGCAGTGCCCGCTGGATGATGAAGAACGGCGCCCTGACGTTGACGGCGAACATCCTGTCGTACGCCTCGGGCGTGGTCTCCGCGATGCCCGCGCGAATGACGATCCCCGCATTGTTGACGAGGATGTCGAGCCCTTCCACCTCCCTCTCCAGGGCGGTGAAGAGCGTCTCCACGTCCCCCTCCACACCGAGCTCCGCCCTGACCGGGAAGGCCTCTCCCCCGGCCTCGGTGATCGCCGTCACGACGTCCCCCGCCGCCGCCTCGTCCCTGGCGTAGTGGACGGCCACCCGCACCTTCTCGCGTCCGAGCCGCAGGGCGATCGCCCTGCCGATTCCCCTGCTCGCGCCCGTCACCAACGCGGTTCTCACATCGCCTCCCATTTTTAGCGATCGCTACAAAACGGAACCGTAGCAGGGTTTTTTAGCGATCGCTATACAATGCTCCGGTGAGCAGGAAACGAGCCTTCGACCGTGACGCCGCGCTGGAGACGGCGATGCTGGAGTTCTGGCGGCACGGCTACGAGGCCACCTCCATCGCCTCCCTCACCACCGCGATGGGCATCCGGCCGCCCAGCTTGTACGCCGCCTTCGGCGACAAGCGACGCCTGTTCGACGAGGTCGTCGCGCGTTACCGAACGCATGACTTCGCCCCGGCGGCACTCGCCGAGGAGCCGACCGCGCGGGCGGCGATCGCCAGGATGCTGCGTCAGGCCGCGATCGACTACGCGGACCCCAGCCATCCGCCCGGCTGCCTGGTCATCAGTGCGGCGGTCAACGTCGGCCCGGAGTCGGCCGACGTGCGGGAGGCGATGCGCGAGATCAGGGAGGGCGCCAAGTCGGCGATCGCGGCACGCATCGCCTCGGACGTGGCGGCGGGCCTGCTACCCCAGGACACCGACGTCGGAGCCCTGGCCATGTTCTACGCGGCCACGATCCAGGGCATGTCCACCCAGTCCCGCGACGGCGCGACCCGGCAGGAGCTGGAACGGATCGCCGAGCTCGCGATGCTCGCCTGGCCCGGGGAACGGGAAGGGGAACGCGGCGGAGAGCGCCACGGGGAGCGGGAGGTCGAGCGGAAAGGGAAATAGGACGGGAAACGGCACAGCGAGCGAGCCGGCCCGCAGAACGGCGAGCAAGCCGGGGACCGGGACCGCCCGCAGGACGGGGAGCGGGCCGAGGAACGGGACGGCCCGCAGGACGGCGAGCGGGCCGTCCCGCAGGACGGCCACCCCGGACGTGGTCCGAGGTGGTCTCCCGGTCGGGTCACTCGCTCTTGACCGAGGTCTCCTCCGGCGCCGCGTCACGGAGGGAGGTACGGAGCCAGCGGGTGCCGTACGGCTCCAGGGTGAACTTCACCCGGCCGTCGGCGGGCAGATCGAGGGTGCCGTCCACCAGCAGGTCGACCAGCTTGTCGCGGTCGCCGAGACCTTCGAGCACGAGATCCACCTTCGCCTCGCGGTCGGCGAAGTTGTGGACGGCGACCACGGTGCCGCGCTCGGCGTCGGCCCGGTGGGCCAGCACCGCCGTGTCACCGGCGTCCAGGATCTCGTACTTCCCCCAGGCCAGCTCGGGCGACTCCCGGTAGCGCTCGATCAGCAGCATGATCCACTTCAGCAGCGAGTCCGGGTCGCGGCGCTGGTCCTCGACGTTGACGTTGCGCGGGCCGAACTTGCCGGCGGGCGCGGAGACCTTGGTCTTGGGGTTGGGCGAGAAGCCGCCCTTCGCCGACCACTGCATCGGGACCCGGACCGCCATCCGGCCCTCGGCCTTCAGGTTCTCACCGAGGCCGATCTCCTCGCCGTAGAAGAGCACCGGTGTGCCCGGCAGGGAGAACAGCACGCTGTAGGCCAGTTTGATCCGCCGCATGTCGCCGCCGAGCATCGGCGGAACGCGACGGCGCAGGCCCCGGTCGTACAGCTGCATGTTCTTGTCGGGGCCGAAGGCGTCGAAGACCTCGTGCTTCTGCGCCTCGGTGAGCTTGTCCAGGGTCAGCTCGTCGTGGTTGCGGACGAACATCGCCCACTGGGAGTCGTCGGGCGGGTCCGGCCGGTCGCGCAGCGCGTCGGCGAGGGCTTCGGGGTTCTGGCGGGCCATCGACAGGTAGAAGCGCTGCATGGCGATGAAGTCGAAGCACATGGTGACCTCGTCGCCGTTCCCCGAGTCGCCGAAGTACTTCAGCAACTCCGGGTAGGGCAGGTTCACCTCGCCCAGCAGGATCGAGGAGCCGTCGCGGCGGTTCATGAAGGCGCGCAGGTCGGCGAGGAACTCGTGCGGATCACCGCTGATCTCCTCGATCAGGAACGGCACCGCGTCCACCCGGAAGCCCGACAGGCCGAGCTCCATCCAGAAGCCCACAATGCGCGCGATCTCGTCGCGGACCTGCGGGTTCGCCGTGTTCAGGTCGGGCTGGGTCTTGTAGAAGCTGTGGTAGTAGTACTGGCCGGTCTTCTTGTCCAGCTCCCAGAGGCTGTCCTCCTTGTCGGGGAAGACGATCGCCTTGGGATCGACGGGGTCGGGCTCGTCCTGCCAGATGTACCAGTCGCGCTTGGCGGAGTCGCGGCTGGAGCGGGCCTCCTTGAACCAGGGGTGCTCGTCGGAGGTGTGGTTGACCACCAGGTCGGCGATCACCCGCATCCCCCGGTCCCTGGCGGTGCGCATGAACTCCACGAAGTCGCCAAGGGTGCCCAGCCGGGGATCGATCGCGTAGAAGTCGCTGACGTCGTAACCGTCGTCGCGGCTGGGGGTGGCATAGAACGGCATCAACCAGATGCAGGTCACCCCGAGCCGGTCCAGATGGTCGATCTCCTGGGTGAGGCCCCGGAAATCACCGATACCGTCACCGTTCCCGTCCTTGTAGGTCTCCACGTCCAGGCAGTAGACGACGGCGTTCTTCCACCACAGATCAGCTGTATAGGTGAGGCGCATGCGTCCGCACTACCCTCCCTTGACCTTTTTATGAGACAACGCCGACACTGGGTCGACGTCGATGAGATCGCGGGGCCTCCGACACGTTACGGTGGACGGATGGCCAGGAGGAGATCATGCGACAGCTGAGGCGCGGCGCGCCCTTCGGCTGGCTGCTCGCCCTCCTGCTGCCGATGCTCGTCTCCGGAGGGCTGAGCGGGGGCGGCGCCGCCGTCCTCCTGCGGCACTCCACCGTCGCCCAGGTCTCCGGCGAGCACCAGCGGCCCTCCCGACCGGTCTCCGACGTCGGGCACAGGAACGCCCTCGTCTCCGGTCTCTCCGTCGCGGGGATCGGCCTGCTGGGGGGCGGGGGCGGCCATCCGCTCGCGACCCCGCCGTCCGACCTCCGGCACCTCTCCCTCGCCACCGGCCGGAGCACCCGTCCGGCCCGCGACGACGACACCCGCCCGCTCGCGGCCCTGCTCGTCAGGCCGGGGCGCGCACCGCCCGCCTCCACCGTCGGCTGAATCGTCCCGGAGCCCCTCCGGGCCTTTCGCCGTACCGGGAGAACGCCTTTCCTTCTCCTGAGGAGCCGAAGGCCGCCTTTTCGAAGGTCGTCCTTCCGAAAGGCCGTCGCGCCTGGAAAGCGCTGCTCCCGTACGCGAGACATGCCGACGTCCACGAAAAGGCACCTCCGGCATTCCCGAGGACAATTTCCCAGCCTGTGGAGGCTTCCATGTCGCGTGCCCCGGTGGTACGCGCGGTGGCGGCGTTCGCCGTCATCGCCACCTCGCTGTTCATCGCTTTGACCATGTCGCCGCGCCTCGGTCTCGACCTGCGCGGCGGCACCCAGCTCGTACTGGAGACCCAGGACTCACCGACCGTCAAGGCCGACGCGGCGGCCACCGACCGCACCCTTGAGGTGCTCCGCCGCCGGGCCGACGGCCTGGGCGTCGCGGACGCGCCGCTGGCCCGCTCCGGCGAGCGGCGCATCATCGTGGAACTGCCGGGCGTGCAGGACCCGACCAAGGCCGCCGAGGTCATCGGCAAGACCGCGCAGCTCACCTTCCACCCCGTCATCGCCGTCCCCAACCCCGCCGACGAGACCAAGCCCAAGGACGGCGAGCTGATCCTGCCCGACGAGGACGGCAGCCCGCTGCACGTGGGACCGGCCGCGCTCACCGGTGACGGCGTCAGCGACGCCCAGGCGGGGATCGACGCACAGCAGGGCAGCGGCTGGTTCGTCACCGTCGACTTCCGCGACAACGGACGGGCGGAGTGGGCCGAGCTGACCGGCCAGGCCGCCTGCAACCAGCCGGGCGACCCCAAGCGCAGGGTCGCCATCGTGCTCGACTCCAAGGTGATCGTCTCACCCCAGGTGAACGAGAGCGTGGGCTGCAACGTCGGCCTGGCCGGAGGTTCCACCCAGATCACCGGCACCTTCACCGCGGAGGAGGCCGCGGACCTCGCTCTGCTGATCAAGGGCGGCTCGCTGCCGGTGCCCGTCGAGATCGTCGAGCAGCGGACCGTCGGCCCGACGCTCGGCGCCGCCGCGATCACCGCGAGCGCCCAGGCCGCGGTCATCGGCATCATCCTCACCGCGCTGTTCATCATCGTGATCTACCGGCTGGTGGGCCTCATCGCCGCCTTCGCCCTCGCCTGCTACGCGCTGATCTCGTACGCGGCGCTCGTGGGGCTCGGCGCCACACTCACCCTGCCGGGACTGGCGGGCTTCGTGCTCGCGATCGGCATGGCGGTCGACGCCAACGTGCTGGTCTTCGAGCGGGCCCGCGAGGAGTACGAGGCGGAGCCGGGGCTGCGGGGCTCGCTGGAGAAGGGCTTCCGCAACGCCTGGAGCGCGGTGGCCGACTCCAACATCACCACGCTGCTCGCCGCCGGACTCCTGTTCTTCCTGGCGTCCGGACCGGTACGCGGTTTCGGCGTCACGCTGAGCATCGGCGTGATCGCCTCGCTGATCACCGCGATGGTCATCACCCGCGTCATCGCCCAGTGGGCAGTGTCCCTCCAGGGTGTGGCCGCACGGCCCAGGATGACCGGCCTGTCCAGCATCGGCCGCGTCCGCACCTGGCTGAACACGCACAAGCCGGACCTGATGGGCCGCCGCGCGCTGTATCTCCTGGTCACGTGCGTGCTGGTGGCCGCCTCCGTGGCGGGAGTGGCGGTGCGCGGGATCAACTTCGGCGTGGAGTTCACCGGGGGCAGGCTCGTGGAGTACTCCTCGAGCACCCCGATGACCGCCGACGCCGCCCGCGCGCTCGTCAGCGAGGCCGGGTTCCCCAACGCGGTGGTGCAGACCTCCGGCGACGACATCTCCGTAAGGACCGGGCAGATCAGCCCCGCCGAGGTGGTGCGGATCGAGAACGCGCTGGAGAGCCAGGGCGCGCAGGTCACCAAGGAGCGCGACGAGCTCATCGGGCCGAGCCTCGGGGACGAGTTGCGCCGCAACGCGCTGATCGCGCTGGGGGTCGCGCTCGCCGCGCAGCTCGCCTATCTCGCCTTCCGGTTCCGCTGGACGTTCGGGCTGGCGGCGGTGCTCGCCCTCGCCGCCGACGCGGCGATCGTGATCGGCGCGTTCGCGTGGATGGGCAAGCCGGTGGACGGGGTGTTCCTCGCCTCGATGCTCACCGTGATCGGCTACTCGGTCAACGACAAGGTGGTGGTCTTCGACCGGGTCCGCGAACTGTGGGGAGCGCGGCCGAAGGCCTCGTTCGCCGAGGTGACGAACACCTCGATCCTGCAGACGATCCCCCGTACGGTCAACACCGGCCTGGGCGCATTGTTCATCCTGGCCGCGCTCGCGGTGCTCGGCGGTGACTCGCTCACCGACTTCGCGGTGGCGCTGCTGATCGGAATCGTCGTCGGCACGCTCTCCTCCGCGCTGGTCGCGGGACCGATCGCCATCGAACTGGAGAAGCGCAGCCCCGGCACTCCGCCCGCGCCCAAGCGGAAGGGGCCGGCCCGGCCTCGCGAGGGTTCGGGCGCGGTGGTCTGACAACGGCGATCCGACAGCGGCGTATCCGACAGCGGCGCCCCCAACCGGGGCGACCTGACCGGGGCGACCTGACCGGGAGCAGACGGCGGAGGCCAGGGAACGGAGGCCGGAGGCCAGGCGGCGGTCCGAGCACGATGCTCGGGCCGTCGCCCTCCTTTTCCCGTTAATCCTACAAATTAAGGGTGAATTCATACACAAAACTATTTCCATCTGCGGCTAAAGGCGGAACTCCCCGGCGAGCAGAGGTATTCGGCAGGGGCACAACCCTGTTGCGACACCTTTGGCCGTCAAAACGATGCCGGTCACGAAAACGGGGAGAAAGTATGAGCCACGCGGTGAAGATGAGCCCTCAGATGCAGAAGTGCATCGATGCCTGCATGGAGAGCCACAGCCGTTGCGAGCAGACCATGTCCTACTGCCTGAGGCAGGGGGGTCAGCACGCCGACATGGCGATGATGGCCCCGCTCATGGACTGCTCCGACATAACCCGTATGTGCGCGGACATGATGATGCGCCAGTCGCCGATGGCGATGGAGATGGCCGCGATGTGCGCGAAGGTCGCGAGCAAGTGCGCCGAGGCGTGCATGTCCATGAACGGCGACGCGATGCTGAAGGAGTGCGCCAACGCCTGCCGGGCATGCGCCGAGGCGTGCCAGGCCATGGCCGGCGCACGGGCCTGAACCTTCCCCCTCCCTGCCCTTACCGGGCCGTCCGACATCGACATCCGCATCACCCGCGCGGCCGATGCCCGTACCGGCGCCCATACCTGCGTCCACGCCGCAGGTATGACGCCGTCGGAACGCGGCACGACGTGAGGGGACGCGGTCTCGAAGGGGGCGCCGCCGATCGAATCGGCGGCGCCCCTTTCCGCGTGAATACTCCGCTTTCCAGCGGAAGACGCGCCTCGAATCCCGCTAGTGTGCTTGGCGTCTGATTTCCCTGCTGCCGAAGGCGGATGCAATCGTGGCGGACGACTACGCGACAACTTTCAAGATCGTTGATGTTGACGGTGACGGCCTCATCTCGATCCCCGAACTGACGAGACTCATGGAGGTGCTCGGCCAGCCGATCACCCCGGAGGCGGCCGCTGCGGCCGTCGCCAGGATCGACCAGGACGGCGACGGCCTCATCTCCCTGGAGGAGTTCGCCGGCTACCTCGCCCAGACCCGGCCGAGCTGACCTTCCACCCCCGATCCGAACACCTCACCGAACCGACCTGAGCACTCGGGCCCGCCCCGGACGCCTCAGGCCGAGTCGGCCCCGGCATCCCGGAGCCGATCCGGAGCCGACCCGGGCACCGGACCCCGGATCGGCCGGCGAACCGGATCCGATCGAGGCCCCCACCCCACCCGGGCAGGGGCACCCCGATCGGATCCGGTCCCGCCGTTTCCACCCCTGCCCTCCCGTCTCACCCCGGCCCTCCCCCCTCGGCCCCGCGCCGGCCTTCCCCCCGCCTTCACCGCCGTTCCCGTCGCCGACCTGGTGGCATGTTGACGCGCCATTGACCTGGCAATAACTTTGGGTAGTCATATGAGCGCAAGGCGTAGCGAAGGCTCGGGTTGACGTGTGAACACCGATGTTCCCGAGTGGTTTTCGCACGCCCATCCCTTTCCAGAAGGTGATCTCGCGTCTCACGCGTGAGGTCGTCCGGTCGCCACGATCCGCGCTTCCGCTCGCTTCCCGTCACATCCCGGCCAAAAGCGATCCGGCGGCTCTCGCCCGACCGCCTCAAGAGCCGGCCCTGCCGGGAAGCCTCACAGAGGAAGAGGGCAGAAGCAGTAATGAGGAGCGCATCCAGCGGCAGCGCGGGGAGTGCGCCGCATGACTCGCGTGGGGCCAGGCATCCGGTGACGATCATGGCCGAGCAGATGACCGATCTCTTCCTCGACCTCGGCTATCACGTCGTCGAGGGGCCCGAGGTCGAGGCCGAGTGGTTCGCCTTCGACGCACTCAACATGGACGACGGCCACCCCGCCCGCGCCCCGGAACGCGCCTTCCACATCGAGAACCCCGCGGGCTCCGGCCGGAGGTCGGGCCTCCTGCTGCGTACGCACACCTCACCGGTGCAGGTGAGGGCGATGCTCGGCACGCCCCCGCCCCTCCGGGTGATCTGCACGGGCCGCGTCTTCCGTCCCGAGGCGGCCGACGTCACCCACAGCCCGGTGTTCAACCAGGTCGAGGGCCTCGCCGTCGACGTGGGCCTCACCATGGTCGACCTGAAGAAGACCCTCGACCACTTCGCCGTCTCCATGTTCGGCAGGGGCACGGCGACCCGGCTCCGCGCCCGCCGGTTCGCCTACGCCGACCCGTCGGCCGAGGTGGACGTGGAGTGCGCCGTCTGCCGTGACCTCCCGAAGGAGGACCCGGCGAGGGCGCTCCGGGAAGGGGCCACCTCGGATCCGTGCGGGACGTGCGGCGGAGAGGGATGGATCGGGTGGGGCGGGTGCGGCATGGTCCATCCCCGGGTGCTGGCCGCCTGCGGTATCGACCCGCACAGATACGGCGCCTTCGCCTTCGGCATGGGCATCGAGCGCACGCTGATGCTCCGGCACGGGCTGAAGGACATGCGCGACGTCGTCGACGGCGACATCCGCTTTCCCCTTCAGATGGACGGGTTCGCCCCCGGCAGGTCGCGGCCCATGCTCCTTCCCCTGGACAGGGTCACGAACACGGCGATGACGCGGGCCGTTCCCGCCGCGCGGGCCGTGCCCGACATGGAGATCATCCCGTTGGCGCGCGGCGGTCACCGCGCAGGGAGCACCCGAAGACGGGAGGCCGGTGGAGGGCTGCCCCGGTCACAGGACCTGCGGCGGCGGATCGGGCACGCGCTGGCGAGAGCGGGATACGTCGAGACGCCCGGTTTCCCCTTCGTCTGCGACGCCGCCTGGGACGCCTTCGGCCTGGCACCCGACGATCCGCGCCGCGCCACGCTCACGCTCACGAACCCGATCAGCCCGCACGAGCCGTCGCTGCGCACCACGCTTCTCCCCGGACTGCTCACGACGCTCGGCCTGAACCTCAAACGGGGAAACCTCGTCCCCGCGCTCTTCGAGCAGGGAGTGGTCTTCGCCCCCCTCACGAGCGACGCCCCTCCGCCTCGCCCCCGCGCGGACCGCCGCCCCACCGGCGCCCAGCTCGACGCGCTGGCGGCCGCGATTCCCGCCCAGCCCAGGCACCTCGCCGCCGCCCTCACCGGCGAGTCGTCGTGGGCCCGCGCGGTCGACGCCGCGCGTACGGCGGCGCACGTCATGGGGGCCGGGCTGGTCACCCGGCCCACCGAGTACGCGCCCTGGCTGCCGGGACGCTGCCTGGAGCTCCTCGTCGGCGAGGCCGTGCTGGGCCATGCGGGCCAGCTGCGCCCCGGTACGGTTCAGGCGCTGGGCCTGCCTCCCGGGACGAGCGCGATGGAGATCGACCTCACCGCCATGGAGCATCTCGCCGATCTCGGGAGAACGTGACGCGGGAAAGGGCCGCGACGCGTCAGGCGGTCTTGAGATAGATCTGGCCGAAGACCTCGGAGAGCTTCTTGAGGTCGGCGGCCATGTCCGTCTCGGGGTTGGCCAGGTTGTAGACGGCGGCGAGGCGGCGCTGGATCGGGGCGAGCTTCTTCAGCTGGTCCCAGGCGGTCAGCCTCTTCATGGTGCCCTGGGCGTCCTGGACGCTCGTCCACACGTTCACCTGCTGGGCGGCGTTGTCCTTGACGGGCACCGAGAGCCGGGAGACGACCTTCTCCGCGGTCACCTCGCCGACGATCCCGGTCTCCTCGGCGGCGACCTGGGCGAGAACGTCCCACGACCGGGCGCGGACCTGGATCCACTGGTTGAGGTGGGCCTGCTCGGCGTTGATCTTCCAGGCGTCGTAGCCGCCGTACAGCAGGCCGGTGTCCAGGGAGATCTGGTCGACGCGGCCCGCGATCAGGGGAGACTCGATCTTCTCGGGGGTGAGCAGCGGGTACCGCTTGCGCATCTCGGCCTTGCAGGTGTCGTTCGCGCCGCAGGCGAGCTCGGGCACCACCGTGTGGATGCCCAGCCGCTTGCCGGGCGCGGCCTGGCGGAGGGCGTCGGAGGCCGCGGTGACGAACGCGGCGACCTCCTCGTTCGTGGTGAAGGTGGTGTTGTAGCCCAGCTGGGAGGTGAACCGGATGCCCGCGACCTCGGGGCGCGCGGCCAGCGCGCCGATGCGCTTGACGGCGGCGGTGAAGGTCTCGGTGCCCGCCTTCCAGTCGTCGGCCAGTTCGGTGTCGATCCAGACCCTCAGCTGCAGGGCCTTCGCCGCGGTGATCGCCTGGCCGGCGGGGGTGAGCGCCGCGGCCGCGACCGCGGGGTCCTGGACGTTCTTGGCGGTGGAGGCGCCGGTCTGCTCGGCTCTGGAGGGCGTGCCGTCGCCGCCCTCACCGTGTCCGTCGACCGAGCACGGCTGCCCTTCCTCACACTCGGGAAGGCCACCCTCTCCGGCCCCTTCGGGGAAGGGGGAGTTCTCGTCGCCCTCGGCACCGCCACCGGGCGGCTCCGGGCAGACCGAGCCGGCGGCCGAGCAGTCGATGAACTTGCCGTCGCTCGGGGTCGCCTCCTTGAGGTTGGCGTTGTCGTCGGCCCCCCAGAACAGCGCGACCCCGAGGGCCTCTTCGGGCTTGGCCAGCCAGTGGCAGACGACGTAGGCCGGGGTGTCGGGTCCCATCGTGTCGTTACAACTGCGGGGATCGTCCTGCGAGTACGCGGCCGCGGGGGTCATGACACCGACGAGCGCGAGCGTGGCGCCCGTGGCGAGGGCCCGGCGCAGTGTAAGTCGCATGGTCTGAACTCCCCGGCAAACTGGACAAAACGATCGACCCGCACTTTACCCAGATCACGGTGGACCCGACAGCCCCGGTCAGGGAATCATCAGCATTCCGATATATCCCGTCGAACCCATACCAGCCATCACACCGGACACCCCCGTCGCACCGGCGTGGACCGATCTCGGCCTCGCGCGGCGGAACGTCCCCGCGAGAGGACCCGGGTATTACGGCTAGCGGGAATGCCCGGAGCCCGGTGGCATGGGGTGCCGAACGGAGGCTGCCAGCGCAGACGGCGAGCGACGAGCCCGGTAATGATGATGACGTGGGTAACTGTCCAGAGCGGGAGGACTCCCCCGGCCGTCAAGCCGTGGGTGAGAGACTCCACCGCCGTCGACGAAAGAGCACTCCTCGACGCATACCGAAACGGACTCTCATGTCGCCGCCTGCCAAGGATCTGAGCAACGGATTCCACGGCCTTCCAGGGGCAGATGAGATCATGCATCTCGCACTGGCGACCGGCAATCTGTTGAACCGGCTGGAAAGCGCCAGAAGCAGAATCGATCATTCATTGACCCAGCAGCGCCGCTTCGTGTCCGACGCCTCGCACGAGCTTTTCACGCCGATCGCCGGGCTTCGGACGCTCCTGGAAGAAGCACGGCTGCACCCCGACGAGACGGAGCTGGACGAGCTTCTGGACGACGCGCTGGAGGGGGTCGGCCGACTCCAGACGATCGTCACCGACCTGCTGGTGCTGGCCAAGGTGGGGGCGAACCCTCCCGACTCGTTCGTCAACGTGGATCTGGCGGAAATGGTCCGCGTCGCGGTCTCGCGGCACGGAAAGGGCGTCCCCGTACGGCTGCGGCTCGTCCCCGGCGTGCGGGCGAACGTCGTCGACGTGGAGATCACCCGCCTCCTCACCAATCTCCTGGACAACGCCCAGCGCCATGCCAGGAACGCGGTGCTGGTCGAGGTGCGCAAGAACGGCCGGTACGGCGAGCTCGCGGTCGCCGACGACGGTGACGGCATCGCCGCCGCCGACCGTGAAAGGATCTTCGAGCGGTTCACCCGCCTGGACACGGCACGCTGCCGCACCCGGGGAGGCACCGGACTCGGCCTCACGATCGCCCGTGACATCGCCACGGCCCATCGGGGAACCATCGACGTGGAGGACTCCGCCATGGGCGGCGCGCGTTTCGTCCTCCGCCTTCCGCTCGCCGATCACCAGGTGTCCGAACACCTCTGACGCCGGGCCCGATCTCCCTCCGCCCGTCACCGGCGAGCCGCGATCGCCCTTCGGCACCGTCACGAAGACGCCGTCATGAAGGCGTCGTCATGAAGGCGTCGTCATGAAGGCGTCGTCATGAAGGCGTCGTCATGAAGGCGTCGTCACCACCGGCACCGTCACCGAGAGCGCTGTCCCCTCCCCCTCCTTGCTCACGACCTTCAGCTTGCCGCCGAGCGTCTCGACGCGGTCCCTGAGCCCGATGAGCCCCGACCCCTTGCCGTAGTCGGCTCCCCCGCTTCCGTTGTCGCGGACCGAGAGCCGGATACCCGATCCGTTCATGCCCAGGGTGACGTACACCACGGAGGCGTTCGCGTGCTTCACCACATTGGTGAGCGCCTCCGCCGCCGTGTAGTAGACGGCCGCTTCGACGCGCTCCGGCAGGCGCGGGACGGAGGCGAGTTCGAGATCGACGGGAACGGCGGAGCGGCGCGCGAGCGTCTTCAGCGCAGGCACGAGCCCGCCCTTCGAGAGGATCGCCGGGTGGATACCGCGGGAGAGCTCCTGCAGATCGTTCACGACCCCGGTCAGCCCGTGAACCGTGTGGGAGATCTGCTTCCTCAGCTCCGTCATCGACGGTGGCACGCCTGTCTCCATGGCGCGCAGTTCGAGCCCGAGCGAGACCAGGCGCTGCTGGGCTCCGTCGTGCAGGTCGCGCTCGATGCGGCGGCGGGTCTCGTCGGACGCGGCGACGATTCGGGCGCGGGAGGCGGCGAGATCGGCGCGGGTCTGGGCTTTCATGATGGCCGTGCCGACCAGCTCGGCGAAGTCCGTCAGGCGTTCCTCCATCTCCTCGAACTTCGTTTGCGAGGTGGTGGAGAAGATGAGCAGCCCGCCCCACAGGCTCCCGTCGACGATCACGGGAGCACCCATCCCCGCGACGATCCCTCCCGCCTGCGACCACTGCGCGATCGGCCCGTCGCCTTTCACGTAGTCGGTCCTTCGTGCCGGACGCCCCGTCCTCAGCATGATGGCCGTGAGGCTCACCTCGTCGAGCGGCCACTCCGAGCCGATGGGCAGCGTCTTCTCCAGGCAGTCCTGCCGGCTCCACGAGCCCACCACCGTCACGTGGCCGGGGTCGTAGCGAGTGATCGCCGCGTGCTCCGCCTCCATGAGGGAGCCGACCTCGAAGGCGACCGCGCTGAACAGCTCCGTCGAGGAGATGCCCTGCGCCGCGAGTGTCGCGACGCGACGCAGCGCCGTCTGCTCCTCCGCGATCCGGCGGAGCTTGTCACGGTTCGCCGCCAGGGCGATCCCGGTGTTCTCGCGATCACGGGCCGCCAGCAGCAGCGCCTCCAGGGAGGGCACCATCCGCTCACACAGGCGCCTTCGTACGGCCCTGGGAAGGCGGGCGGGCAGGAGCAGCGTGCCGGTCCTGACGTCGTTCTCCATGAGCGGCATCGTCTCTCCCCCCTCCTCCGCGGGCACCGCCCCGAGCCGGATCTCCACGTTCGGCGCCTCCATGGCCTCCGCCAGCAGACGCGAGGCCGGTGGCAGCGCCGCCCGCAGATTCTCCGCGCGCAACAGGATGTGGGCCAGTTGTGTGGAAAGGTCCGCCTCGCGACGACGTTGGTCCGCCCGGATGCCCAGCGAACGCGCCAGCGCCGCGATCGCGCTGGTCGCCAGTCCGACGACGAAGAAGATCGGGAGCGGGGCCCAGAGCCAGCGTGTCTCGAGCAAGAAGGTCCCCGGGGGCGGAAGGTTGAAGTAGTCGAAGGCGGCGGCGCTGGCGACCACGGTCACCAGTCCCAGCCCCATTCCCCACTCCAGCGAGATCAGCAGAATGCCGAGAAGATAGATCCCTCCCAGGGAAATGCCCGGCGCCACATTCTCCATGAGAAGAGACAGCAGGGCTCCCGCCGCGACACTCAGGACGACACAGATGATTCCCACCGAAAGGGGTGGGCGCTTTGTGCGCAGCAACACCGACAACAGCCTTTCCGGCATAGAGACTAAGATACTCGCATGTCGGAGAGGAGTGACGGCTCCTGTACGGTCGAATTCCGGTCTGGCCGCGCATAGACGGCTACCCGGAGCGACAAAGGAATAAATCCTTTGATCTCGCATGACCATTTCTGTAACAAGAATGCGGCGGGGAGACAGCGGAGAAGAGGCGAGAGCGGTGAGCGAAGATCGAATAAGGATAGCGCTGGCGGACGACGACGTGCTTTTCCGCGAGGGGATGGCGAGCCTCATGTCGCGGTCGGGCCTGGAGGTCGTCGGCCAGGCCGGGGACGCGGAGGGGATCCTCGCCCTCGTCCGGCTGCACCGACCCGATCTCGTCATTCTCGACATCCGGATGCCTCCGACCCACACCAACGAGGGCCTTGACGCGGCGCGGGTGATCCACGAGGAGTTTCCCGAGACGGGGATCCTCCTGCTGTCGGCACATGTCGAGGTGGAGGAGGCGATGGAGCTTCTCGCGACGGGACATCGGGTCGGCTACCTGCTCAAGAGCCGGGTCACCGGCGTGGAGGACTTCGTGGAGACGCTTGAGCGCATCGCCCAGGGCGGCTCGGTCGTCGATCCGAGCCTCGTGAAGGAGCTCATCAGGTCCCATCGCAGGGACGACCCGCTGGAACTTCTCACGACGCGTGAGATGGAGGTCCTGTCCCTGATGGCCGAGGGGCGCTCCAATTCCGGCATCGCACACAAGCTCTGGATCACCGAGGGGACAGTCGAGAAGCACGTGCACAGCATCCTGTCCAGGATGCAGATCCCGGGGACGGAGGACGACCACCGCCGCGTTCTCGCCGTGCTCACCTTCCTCGACTCCCGCTGAGAGGTCATCGGCGAGGACGTCGGCCACAAAGCACGACGTCACCTGTGACCATGCCTCCGCGTCTCCGTACCGCAGAGACCGCAGAGGTCCTCTCCTTAGCGGGCCTCTTGGAGGATCTCCCGGATCGCCGCCCCGGAAAGGGCTGATTTCGAGAGGAACGCGACGGCGGGACTGCCCGCGATCATCTCTTCGAAGTCCCTTTCCTCGTACGTCGAGATCAGGATGACGTGCGGAGGGCGGCGGCGACCGTTCACAAGCTGCTGAGCCACCTCGAAGCCGTTCTCCTCACCGAGATCGATGTCGACGAGCGCGACATCCGGCCGGGCGTCGTCGACCTGCCGGAGGGCGTCGCCGCTCTCTGCTGCCATGCCGACCACAGCGATCCCCTCCCCTTCGAGCAGCGCGCGGGCGGCACTGCGGAAGTGATCGTTGTCGTCGACGATGAGACAGCGTATGGCCACACATCAAGGATGTCAGGGGGAGGACTCCCTGACATTGCAGCTAGCGGGCAAATCCGGTGCGGGAGTGCTTCTACGGTCGACCGGCTCCCGCCTCCTGCCGGGATGCCCGTCCCGCAAGGAACCTCCGGCCCGCACCGGGGTGGCGGCGATGATCGCAGCGTGGTTCCCGTCCAACGGTCATCCCGGATACCGAGCGATAATCGGGACATGCTTCCAGCTCAGTGGGCCTCCTAGATGCCGGCCGAATCCTCGCAGACCCTGGAGCGCGGCCTGCGCCTGCTGCGCCTGCTCGCCGACGGACGGCGGGGTCACACCCCCACGGAGCTGGCGGCGGAGCTGGAGCTGAGCCGCCCGGCGGTGTACCGGCTGCTCACCAGCCTCCAGAACGAGGGCTTCGTCCGCAGGGACGGTGGCGGACGCGTCCACCTGGGCTTCGGGGTCCTCGTCCTGGCCCGTGCCGTGCAACCGCTGCTGCGGGAGGGCGCTCTCCCCGCCCTGCGCGGGCTGGCCGAGGAGGTGGGGGCGACCGCGCACCTCACGGTGGCCGAAGGCGACGACGGCCTCGCCGTGGCGGTGGTCGAACCCTCCTGGACGAACATGCACGTCGCCTATCGCGAGGGCTCCCGCCACCCGCTGAGCCGGGGTGCGGCGGGACTGGCCATCCTCGCCCTGCGCGAGGGCCACACCGGCTATCTGCTCTCCGAGGGCCAGCTCCAGGAGGGGGCGAGAGGCATCGCCGCCCCGGTGACCGGTCTCCCCTGGCTGGAGGCGTCGGTGGGCGTGGTCGCCTTCACCCGGCTCGATCCGGACACCGTGGGGCCCCGGGTCGTCGCCGCCGCCGAGGAGCTGTCCGCCTCGCTGACCTGAGGTTTCCTCATCTCAGGTCAGCTAAACAATCAAATAAATAGACAAATGCGGACAAGAACGGCACAGAACCGGCAAGATGGCAAAATAGGATCTTCCTTCCCCTGCATCAGAGAAAGAGCAGGCCGTGTCCGACGAGACCTCCCCGCACGATGCCTCCACGATCAACTCCAGCGTGGCCCACTCCGCCCGCATCTGGAACTACTGGCTCGGCGGCAAGGACAACTACGCCATCGACCGCGAAATCGGCGACCAGTTCGTCGGTATTTTTCCTGACATCGTCGATATCGCTCGCTCGTCCAGGGCATTCCTCTCCCGCGCCGTCGAGTACATGGCCGGTGAGGGCGGGATCCGTCAGTTTCTCGACATCGGCACCGGGTTGCCCACCGTCGACAACACCCACCAGGTCGCCCAGCGGGTGGCCCCGGACGCGCGCATCGTCTACGTCGACAACGACCCCATGGTGCTCACGCACGCCCGCGCCCTGCTGACGGGCACCTCCGAGGGCGCGACCGAGTACATCGACTCCGACCTGCGCGACCCCGACAGGATCCTGGAGGCCGCCGGGAACACCCTGGACTTCGACAGGCCCGTCGGGCTGATGCTGATGAACATCCTGGGTCACATCACCGACATCGACGAGGGACGGGCGATCACCCGCCGCCTGCTCGCCGCCCTGCCCTCCGGCAGCTACCTGGCGGTGGCCGACGGCACCAACGTGATCCGGGGCGTGGAGTTCGAGAAGGCCATCGCCATCTGGAACGAGGCCGGCTCGGTCCCGTACACCCTCCGCAGTCCCGAGCAGATCGAGAGCTACTTCGAAGGGCTGGAAGTGGTGGAACCCGGCGTGGTCTCGTGCCCGCTCTGGCGTCCGGGGCCGTCGATCGTCGGCGGCCTCCGCGAGGTGGACGAGTTCTGCGCCGTGGGACGCAAGCCCTGAGCACGCCCTGCCCGAGCGAGCCCTGAGCACGCCCTGCCCCTCAGGGCCGCCGGACCGCGGGCGACCGGCCTTGACACGGGCGGCCCTGACACGTGGCACCTTCCGTGCCCCTCGGGGCCGCCGGACGACGGGCGACCGCGCCACGGGCGGCCCTGACACGTGGCACCCTCCGCCGGGTTCCGCCGAACCCACGGGTATGGTGAACGGCGGTGCGCCGGGAAGTCTGGTCGGCAGTGTCCGACCCGACCCCTGAAGCGGAGCTCACATGGGCAACACCTCTCCCGGCACGCCTCGCCTGTTCAGCCGCGGCTCGTGGGACGAGGCCCGCCGCATCGCCGACATCCTGCGCGGGGAGACCGTCGGCGGAGCGCTGCTGCTGGTCGGCGCGGTAGTCGCGATGATCTGGGCGAACTCCCCCTGGTCGGGCGCCTACGAGGCGCTGCGCGCCATCAGGATCGGGCCCGCGGCCCTGCACCTGGATCTGACCCTCGCCACCTGGGCCGCCGACGGGCTGTTGGCGATCTTCTTCTTCGTGGCCGGGCTGGAGCTCAAACGCGAGTTCGTCGCCGGCGACCTGCGCCAGGTGCGGCGGGCGGCGGTGCCGGTCGCGGCGGCGTTCGGCGGTGTGATCGTCCCGGCCGGGCTGTATCTGCTCGTCACCCTCTCCAGCGACGCGGCCGACTACGCGGGCAAGGGCTGGGCGATCCCGACGGCCACCGACATCGCCTTCGCGCTGGCCGTGCTCGCGGTCGTCGGCCGGTTCCTGCCCACGGCGCTGCGCACCTTCCTGCTCACCCTGGCCGTGGTCGACGACCTGCTCGCCATCGCCATCATCGCGCTCTTCTACACCGCGCACCTGTCGCTGCTGCCCCTGCTGGGCATGCTGGTGCCGCTGGCGATCTTCGCCCTGCTGGTGCGGCGCCGGGTGCGCGCCTGGTGGCTGCTACTACCGCTCGCCACCGTGACCTGGGCGCTGATGCACGCCTCGGGTGTGCACGCCACCGTCGCCGGGGTGCTGCTCGCCTTCACCGTGCCGGTCGTCCGCAGCGAGCGGGCCGGGGGCCCCAGCGCCGGACCCGGCCTGGCCGAGCACTTCGAGCACCGCATGCGACCGATCTCGGCCGGGGTGGCCGTGCCGATTTTCGCGTTCATGTCGGCGGGGGTGGCCATCGGCGGCCTGAGCGGCCTCGCCTCCGCCCTCACCGACCCGATCGCGGTGGGCATCGTCATCGGGCTCGTGGTCGGCAAGCCCATCGGGATCATGGCCGCGACCTGGCTGGTGTCCCGCTTCACCCACGCCGACCTGGACGAGAGCCTGAGCTGGGTGGACGTGGCCGGGCTCGCGATACTCGCCGGCATCGGCTTCACCGTCTCCCTCCTCATCGGGGAGCTGGCGTTCGGGGCCGGCAGCGAGAGTGACGCCCACGTCAAGGTGGCGGTCCTCACGGGCTCCCTCGTCGCGGCCCTGCTCGCGACACTCATCCTCCGCATGCGCAATCGCACCTACCGGCGCATCCACGAGGTCGAGACCGTCGACCGTGACGGTGACGGCATCCCCGACGCCTACCAGCAGCCCTGAGAGGACGCGCCTGCCGATGACACCCCGGAAGGCCGTACTCAAAAACGGCTCCGGGGCGCGTCCGGTGGGGCCATCGGGGCGAAACCGAGGTCGGCCAGCGCGGCCGCGCCACGGGCGGCGTGGCCGCCGCCGACGAGCACCAGGGTCCGCGCCGACTGATAGCGACAGCCGGCGGCGTCAAACGCGTCCGCCGTGGCGAGCAACCGCTCCCGGTCGTCGTCGAGCAGCGCCTGGGCCCGTTCCACGATGGCGGTGGCGACCGGGTTGCCGGCCACGACGGTCCGAGCCTCGGCCAGACGGTCGCGGGCATCGGAGCTCCCGGCGAGTACGGCGGCTTCGGCACTCAGCGCCACATACCAGTGCAGCCAGATCCAGGTGACCCACTGCCATACCTCGCCGGGCTCAGGCGCCAGCCGCTCCAGCGCCTGCGGTGCCCGCCCACGGTGGAGCAGGAGCATCGCGTCGAAGACCGCCCCGTAGCCGTGGGTATTGCCCGGTGAGGGGTCGAGACGATTCAGGACCGCGCTCCATTCACGCCAGGCGTCCTGGTCGTCGCGTAGGCCGTGGATCATCGCCACCGCGGCCGCCGACGGGCCGAGGACGGACCTGGCGGGGCTGCCGGCCTGCTGCCACGCGTCGAGGAACCGGACGCTGCCGGTGACCACCTCCTCGACGTTGCCCGCCATCGCGTCGGCCACAAGGAGCCAGCTCGTGGCACGATGGCCGACTTCCGCCAGCAGCGGATGATCCGCGAGTCGCCGCGCCCACCGGCGGGCCCCCGGCAGGTCGCCGGTGCCGAGGCCGGCCTCGGTGACCTCACCAAGTGCCTCGATCAGCTCGTGGGTACCGGCCGGGGTGTCCGGTGTGGACGAGAGCAGCATGATCCGGCGCCGGGCCGAGTCGGCGGCGGCGAACGGGTCGCCGGCCCAGCTCCGAGCACAGGTGAGCGTATCGAGCGCGGCGGACTCGGCGAGCGGGTCACCCGTGCGGTGAGCGAGTTCGACCGCTCGTTCGGCGCGTGCGATCGCCATGGGAATCGCGTTGTCGTTCACGCCCGGTGCGGCACCGATCTCGGTGAGCGCCCGTCCGGCCTCGGCCAACGCCACCGCGCCCTGGGCGGCCGGGTCGTCGCCGCCCAGCTCCCGCGCCCGGGTGATGAGCGTGATCACCTCTTCCGGTGGCAGCTTCCTGACGAACTTTCCGGAGAACCGGTAGGCGCCGGCGGCGGCGGTCGCCAGGTCACGGGCGGCGCCGGCGGTGTCACCGGCCCGGTCGGCGGCCTCCGCGGCCGCACGGTGCAGGCGGTACATGTCATCGCCGTGCATCCGGCAGCCGGCCACGGCCGCGGCGTGCCGGAGCATCGATGCCCCGGCGGCGGGGTCGTCGGCGAGCGCGGCGGCCTGCTCGTAGCGCCCCTGGGACTCGCCGATCAGGTGACGGACGAAGGTCAGCTCCGCCATGAACCGAGCGAGGCGGTACGCGTCCGCGCGCTGTTCCGGCCGGTCGGCCGCCCACGCCAGGGCGGCGCGTAGATCGTCCACCACCGCGTCGAATCGGGCCCGCCAGTCGGCTCGCACCACCGCCAGCTCGGCGGCCTTGGTCAGGCACCAGCGAACGTGCCGGGATCGGGCGTCGACCAGCTCACCGGCCTCGGCCAGCCGCTCCACCCCGTACTGACGGATGGTCTCCAACGCCCGGTACTTGGTCCCGCCCGGGGACCCCGTCACCACCAGCAGGCTCTGTTCGGCCAGGCGGGCCAGTCCCTCGGCGACGATGCCTTCCTCGCCCCCGGCCGCCTCCGCCGCCGCGGCAGCGGTGAACGGTGCCACGAACACCGACACCCGGCGCAGCAGCGCCCGGTCGGCCGGTTCCAGCAAAGCATGGCTCCAGTCCAGCGCCCCCCGCACCGAACGGTGCCGCTCGTCGGCACGGGAGCCACCGGTCAGCATCCGCAGCGGATGGGACAGGGCGGCGTTGATGCCGTCCAGCCCGAGCGTGGAACACCGGGCGGCGGCCAGTTCGATCGCCAGCGCCATCCCATCCAGCCGCTCACAGATCGAGGCGATCTGATCGCGCAGCGCGGGATCCAGTGACCGGCCCACCGCCGCCGCCCGTTCCCTGAACAACGCGACCGCGTCTGACTCACCGTCGACGGACAGCGACAGCGGCGGGACCGGATACACCCGTTCGAACGGCACCATCAGCCGTGCCTGGCTGGTCGCCAGCACCGTCATCCGAGGGCACGCCGCCAGCAGCCGCTCGAGAAACAGCGTCACCCCGTCCACCATGTGCTCGCAGTTGTCCAGCACCAGCAGCGCATGGCGGTCGGCCAGTGCGGCGAGCACGGATTCGGTCATGTCGCGGCCGGGCTGCTCACCGAGGCCGAGCGCCCCGGCGACCGCCGTGGCGATCAGGTCCGGATCGGTGACCGGAACCAGGTCGACGAACCACACCCCGTCGGCGTACTCGCCGGCCGCTTCCGCGGCCACCGCCAACGCCAGCCGCGTCTTGCCCACCCCGCCGGAACCGACCGCGGTCACCTGACGGTGTTCCTTGATCAGCTCGGCCAGCTCGGCCCGCTCGCTCACCCGGCCGACGAACGAGGTCAACGGGGCCGGCAGAACCGGTGCCGGGTGAGACGGGCCGACGCCGATCGGCTCGGACGCGCGGCGGGCGAGCGCCCGCCGATCCGGCACCTCCAGCTTGCGCAGCAGCGAGGAGACGTGACTCTCCACGGTGCGCACCGAGATGTGCAGCCGTGCCCCGATCTCGGCGTTGCTGAGATGGGCCCCGACCAGCTCCAGCACTTCGGCTTCCCGGGGCGATATGTCCGCTGCTGCAATCACTGTCACATATTGCCGCACCCCCTCCGTGCTCTCATCCGTGGTGGCCACCGGGCGCGATCCGTGCCGTCGATCCGTGGGCGGTTCCGTGGTCACCACGGATGTCGGCCGGGCAGGCCGGAGGCGAAGCTGTGAACACGCGAACAGCGGGTCGACGAGGCCCACGACCACAGGAGTGACCATGACCGGCTCTTCCGCCCAGGGAATCAAGACCGTGCTGCACCCGGTGTCCGACCTGGCCAAGGCCAAGACGGTGTATGCGGCCCTGCTCGGTGTCCCGCCCCAGGTTGACTCGTCCTACTACGTCGGCTTCGAGGTCGAGGGCCAGCACATCGGGCTGGTGCCGGGCGGTGGACCGCAGGGCATGACCTCGCCGGTGGCCTACTGGCACGTACCGGACATCGAGGCGAAGCTGGCCGAGGTGATCGCCGCGGGGGCCATCGTCCGGGAGGCCGCGCACGAGGTCGGCGGCGGACGCCTGGTGGCCACCGTCGTCGACCTCGACGGCAACGTCCTGGGGCTTCTGCAGGACCGTTGATCGCCGCCTGCCCCTGCCATGCCCGCCGCTTGGCGGCCGCCGACAAGACCACGAACCCACCTCGCTCGAAGGATCCGCCGAGGCGGGCGGCGAGACGACCTCGACGACGTCATCACGACCGAGGACCACAAGGTCCCTTCTCGAAATCCAGAAAATCAAGATCCTCCAGGAGGAGATCCGCCATGAGCAGCACCGAAGGCAGCACGTACGAGGGATTCACCGCCGAGGAGCGGGCCGCGATGAAGGACCATGCCCAGGAGCGGAAGACGGCGGCGCGCCGCAGCTCACGCGCGGACAAGGCGGCGCAGGACCAGCGGGACGTGCTCGCGAAGATCGCCGAAATGCAGGAATCGGACCGGATCCTGGCCCAGCGCGTCCATGCCGTCATCACCGCCGACGCCCCGGCCCTCGCGCCGAAGCTCTGGTACGGGATGCCCGCCTACGCGCTGAACGGCAAAATCGTGTGCCACTTCCAGAGCGCGGCCAAGTTCAAGACACGCTACGCGACGCTCGGGTTCAGCGACCAGGCGAACCTGGACGACGGCGCGATGTGGGCCGCTGGTTTCGCCCTGACCGAGGTGACGGCCGAGGTGGAGGCGCGGATCAGCGCGCTGGTGAAGCAGGCGGTGAGCTGAGGCTCGCCCGGGAATGTGCGCCCCGAATCGCGCCGGGTCGGGTCCGCACATCACCTCGCTCGAACGGCGTCGGCTCGCGTAGGTCACCGGGGCGGCGCCGGCAGAGGTGGGATTCCTACGGGACGGACACCCTGGGACGACGTTTGACATCTCCCATCCCCCTGACAGATGGTTGTTCGTATAAAGGACGTATGCGTCCTATAAACGGACAGAGCTGGGAGAAGCGGATGCCGTACTACCGGGTCGTAGGGGAGATCCCCCGCAAGCGGCACGTGCAGTTCCGGCGGCCCGACGGCGGGCTGTACGCCGAGGAACTGATGGGCGAGGAGGGGTTCTCCAGCGACTCGTCGCTGCTCTACCACCGCCACCTCCCCACGGCGATCGTCAAGGCCGAGGCCGTCGAGCCCGACGAGTCGCGAAACCTCACCCCCAACGTGCCGCTCTCCCCCCGCCACCTGCGTACCCAGGACCTCAAGCCCCAGGGGGACCTCGTCTCCGGGCGCGGGCTGATCGCGGGGAACGCCGACGTCCGCATGTCGTACGCCGCGAGCGAGGAACCCAGCGGGCTCTACCGCAACTCCATGGGCGACGAGTGCGTCTACATCGCGAGCGGGCAGGTCAGGTTCGAGTCGACATACGGGGCGATCGAGGCCGGGGAGGGTGACTACGTCGTCGTCCCCACCGGGACGATCCACCGGTGGGTGCCGAGGGGCCTCGTCACGGCGTTCACCATCGAGGCGGCCGGTCACATCCGGCCGCCCAAGCGCTACCTGTCCAAATACGGCCAGTTCCTGGAGCACGCCCCCTACTCCGAGCGCGACCTGCGCACCCCGCAGGAGCCCCTGATCACCGAGGGCGAGGAGGTGCCGGTGCTCGTCCGCACGCGCGGCGGGCTCACCCGGCTGGTCTACCGCGACCACCCGTTCGACGTGGTCGGCTGGGACGGCTGCCTCTACCCGTACGCGTTCAACATCAACGACTTCGAGCCGATCGTGAAGCGCACCCACGCCCCGCCGCCGGTGCACCAGACCTTCGAGGGTCCCAACTTCGTGATCTGCTCGTTCTGCCCCCGGCCGCTCGACTTCCACCCCGACGCGATCCCGATCCCGTACAACCACCACAACGTCGACTCCGACGAGCTGATGTTCTACGCGGGCGGCGACTACACGGCGCGCAAGGGATCGGGCATCGACGTCGGCTCGGTCTCCCTGCACCCGGCGGGGTTCACGCACGGGCCGCAGCCGGGCGCCGTCGAAGCCGTCATCGAGGCGGTCCGGCAGGGCCACACGCAGACGAGCGAGCTGGCCGTGATGGTCGACACCTTCCGCCCCCTCGACCTGGGTCGCGCCGGGCTTTCCGTGGAGGACCCCGCGTACGCGTGGACGTGGGCCCGTTGACGAACGCGGCCCCGGACCCGGAGCCGCCTCCGGACACGGCCCGAGGCCGGGACACGAACGCGGGAGCGTCCCCGGACGTGACCACGAACACGGATACGGTCTCCGGTCCGAGCGCGACCTCCGACCCGCCACGGGGTAGGGGCAGAACCATGAGCGTAGACGCGAGCACGGGAACGGGAACGGGCGCCGGCGTGGACGGTAGGGACGCGAGCGGTACGGGCGTGGACGGCACAGGTGTGAGCGGCACAGGTATGAGCGGTGTGGGCATGGGAACGGCGACGCTCTTCCGGGAGCTCGTCGACGACGCGGGGCTGTTCCCGCCGACCGGGCTGCCGATGGCGGAGGCCCTGGAACGCCACAGGAACGACCTGGCGGGCAACGACCCGGTGCTCACCCACCGGTTCCTCTGCCCGGCCGGACGCCTGGGGGAGCTCCGCGACCACCTCACCTTTCCCATCCGGCTCGGTCTGATCCTCGACACCCCCGACCTACCGCCGTTGGAGGACGTCGCCGTCGAGCTGGTCGAGGTGCGGCAGGCGCCGGGCGAGACCCCCGGAGCGGTGTGGGAGCGACTGGCCGGACGGCTGCCCGGCGACGCCCGGCTGTTCGTCGAGGTGTCCGCCGGCGACCATGCCTCCCTCGCCTCCCTGACCTCCCTGCCGCGCGACGGCGAGGGCCCCGGTCTGAAGTTCCGCTGCGGCGGGCTGACCGCGGGCGCCTTTCCCAGCGCCGCGGACCTGGGCGCCCTCATCGCGCACTGCGCGAGGCACGGCGTACCGTTCAAGGCGACCGCGGGGTTGCACAACGCGGTCCGCCACTTCGATCCCGCGCTCGGCGTCGACCGGCACGGATTCCTCAACCTGGTCCTCGCGGTCTGCGCGGCCGTGGAGGACCGCGACCCGGTGCCGGTGCTGAAGCTCACCGACGTCGGCGAGCTGGTACGGCTGGCACAGGCCGTGCCCGACGACACCTCGGCACGCGCCAGGGAGCTGCTGGTGTCGTACGGGTCGTGCGACACGCACACCCCGATCGAGGACCTGGTCGCCCTGGGCCTGATCGCCCGGCGCCCGCCCGCCCCCGCCGGCACGGCGCCCCACAACACCACCACCGCCACCGCCACCACCGGCACCGGCACCGGCACCGGCACCGGCACCGGCACCGGCACGGCCATCCCCGGAACGACCATCCCCGATACAGCGACCACCGGCGGAGCGGCCCACGGCATGGCCGCCCCCGACACAACAGAGGAGAACGTGTAATGGGTTGGGACCTGGAGAACCTGCCCTACGGAGTCTTCTCCCGTCATGAGGGAGAGACCCCTCGCGTCGGCGTCCGGTACGGAGACCACGTGGTCGACCTGGCCGGGGCGCTGCACGACGAGGTGTTCGCCACCGGATCGCTCAACGCCTTCATGTCCAGGGGCCCGGCCGCGTGGCGGGACACCCGGACCCTGATCCAGAACAAGCTGAGCACCGACCACGTGGTGGTGGAGCCGCACCTCATACCCCTCGACCAGGTCACCCTGCACCTGCCGATCGAGGTGGCCGACTACGTCGACTTCTACTGCTCGCTGGAGCACGCCTCCAACCTGGGCCGGATGTTCCGCCCCGACGAGGAGCCGCTCAAGCCGAACTGGCGTCACCTGCCGGTCGGCTACCACGGCAGGGCGGGGACGGTCGTGGTGTCCGGGACCCCGGTCACCCGACCTTCCGGGCAGCGCGGCGCGGGGGTCTTCGGCCCCTCCGCCAAGCTGGACATCGAGGCGGAGCTGGGATTCGTCGTCGGCGCGCCGACCGCCCTCGGGGAGCGGGCAGGACGGTTCGAGGACCACGTGTTCGGCGTGACCCTGGTCAACGACTGGAGTGCCCGCGACATCCAGGCGTGGGAGTACGTCCCGCTGGGCCCGTTCCTCGGCAAGTCCTTCGCCACCTCGATGTCTCCGTGGATCACCCCGCTCGCGGCCCTGTCGGAGGCGCGCGTCGAGGGCGGGCGGCAGGATCCCGAGCCGCTCGACTACCTGCGCCGCGAGGAGCCGTGGGGGCTCGACCTGCGGATGGAGGTCTCCGTGAACGGCGAGGTCGTCTCCCGTCCCCCGTACCGGGACATGTACTGGACGCCCGACCAGATGCTCGCCCACATGACCGTCAACGGCGCCGCCCTGCGCACCGGCGATCTCTACGCGAGCGGTACGGTCTCCGGCTCCGGGCCGGGCGAGCGCGGCTCGCTGATCGAGCTGACCTGGAACGGGACCGAGCCGCTGAAGCTGCCCGACGGCTCCGCCAGGACCTTCCTGGAGGACGGGGACACCGTCACGATCACCGCGACCGCTCCGGGACCCGGCGGGACCGTCATCACTCTGGGTGAGGTCTCCGGAAGGATCGAGCCCGCGCGGTAACCCGGCGATTCGAGGGAAGGGATGAGCCGAGGCGCTCGAAGTCGGCGGCCTGCGGGGAGAACCGGGCCTGTCCGCGACATGGCGAAAGGCATACGGTGAGCAAAGGAACCTACCTGACGTCCGGAACGTTGTACAAGTAGGACAGGAGGGTCGGAGCATGGAGTATTGGGTCATCTGGTTGATCTTGGCTGTGGCGCTTGGTGTCGCAGAGATACTCACCCTCACCACCGCTCTCGGCCTGCTCGGGGGCGCCGCCCTCATCACCTCCGTCGCCGCCGCGCTGGGGCTGCCGATCCCACTCCAACTCGTGGTGTTCGTCGCCTCCATGGCCGCCGGAGTGACCTTGGTCCGTCCCGTCGCCCAGCGCCACATCGCCAAGCTGCAACCCCGGAGCCAGCGCTTCGGGATCCAGGCGATCGTGGGCAGGTCCGCCTACGTCCTGAGCGAGGTGACCGGCAGGGACGGCCGGGTTCGGATCGGCGGCGAGGAGTGGTCCGCCAGGGCCTACGACGAGACTCTGGTGATCCCCGCCGGAGCGACCGTCGATGTCATCGAGATCGAAGGCGCGACCGCACTCGTGTATCCACGAGAGTGACGCCACGACCCCTCTGCCCGTACAGCCAGACCGCGGGAGTGCCGCCATAAATAAATCCACGTCGGGAGTGACGCCATGGATGCTCTACTCGTAGCCGGACTGCTCATCGCTTTGTTGGCGGTGTTCACCGTGATCCGTTCGGTGCGCATCGTCCCCCAGGCGCGAGCCCGCAACGTGGAACGACTCGGCCGCTATCACAGCACGCTGAAGCCCGGCCTGAACTTCGTGATCCCGTACATCGACCGGGTCTATCCGATGATCGACCTGCGTGAGCAGGTCGTCTCCTTCAGGCCCCAGCCGGTGATCACCGAGGACAACCTGGTCGTCGAGATCGACACGGTCCTGTACTTCCAGGTCACCGATCCCCGGGCCGCCGCGTACGAGATCGCCAACTACATCCAGGCCGTGGAGCAGCTCACGGTCACCACGCTGCGTAACGTCGTCGGCTCGCTCGACCTGGAGATGACGCTCACCTCGCGTGACACGATCAACAGCCAGCTGCGCGGAGTGCTCGACGAGGCGACCGGCAAGTGGGGCATCCGGGTCAACCGGGTGGAGATCAAGGCCATCGACCCGCCGAAGAGCATCAAGGAGGCGATGGAGAAGCAGATGCGCGCCGAGCGGGACAAGCGCGCCGCGATCCTCAACGCCGAAGGCCAGCGGCAGTCGCAGATCCTGACCGCCGAGGGTGACAAGCAGAGCGCGATCCTGCGGGCCGAGGGTGACCGGAGCGCCGCGATCCTCAAGGCCGAGGGTCAGTCGCAGGCCATCGACGAGGTCTTCCAGGCCGTGCACCGCAACGACCCCGACCCCAAGCTGCTGGCGTACCAGTATCTGCAGGTCCTGCCCGAGCTGGCCAAGGGCCCGAACAACACGTTCTGGGTCATCCCCAGCGAGGTCACCACCGCCATCCAGGGCGTCTCCAAGGCGTTCACCGAGGCGCTGCCGCAGTCGTCGGCCGTCCGCGAGACCCCCAGGGTGAACGAGGCGGCGGCCGAGGAGCGGAAGCAGGCCGAGCAGGCGGCCGCCGACGCGGTCGCCGAGGCCGCCGAGACCGATCTCGGTCCCCGCCAGCTCAACGCGCCTCCGGCGCCTCTCCCCGGCAACGGCCTCCTCGGAGCGGAGACGGAGTCGCAGCAGGAGCGTCACCTCCAGGAGGAGCACCGCCCCTGACCTCCGGAGGAGGGTTTCTCTTCCCGGTCCTCCTGCCCGGTGACCCGGGCGGGAGGACCTTTTTCATGGCCGAGGTTCGTAGGGCAACGATCACGACCGGTGTTCGTCGGCGCGGGCATCCGCGCCTGGCACCGGGTCGTCGCGGGGGTCGGTGACCTGGAAGTACGGGACCGTGTCGATCTCGACGACCAGGTTGTCCTCGGTGATCATCGGCTGGGGCCTGAAGGAGACGACCTGACCGGTGCTCCCGTCGAGATCTCGCGGTCGTACCCGTTTGTTCGGCCGGTTTAGGGAGAAATGTCTGGGTATCCCCCCGGGACCCGGGCGTGAAGCAACGCTGTGGGCGGGGTTAAGAAAACCGCGATGGACACCCCCGAAGGCGACCGGGCACAGTGCGTATGGTCGAAACCGAGGGGGAATCCGCGATGAAGGCACTGGTCAAGGAGAGGGCCGAGCCCGGTCTGTGGCTCGTCGACGTGCCGGAGCCGTCCGTCGGACCCGGCGAGGTGCTGATCAAGGTGTTGCGCACCGGGATCTGCGGCACGGATCTGCACATCCGGAGTTTCGACGCGTGGGCCCGGCAGACGCTGAACACGCCGCTCGTCATCGGCCACGAGTTCTGCGGCGAGGTCGTCGAGGTGGCGCCCGGCGTGGAGGACATCACCCGCGGCGACCTGGTGAGCGGCGAGGGGCACCTCGTCTGCGGCAAGTGCCGCAACTGCATGGCCGGTCGGCGGCACCTGTGCCGCAGCACGATCGGACTGGGGGTGAACCGCGACGGCGCCTTCGCCGAATATCTGACGCTCCCCGCCTCCAACGTCTGGGTGCACCGGGTCCCGGTCGACCTCGACGTGGCCGCGATCTTCGACCCGTTCGGCAACGCGGTGCACACCGCCCTCACGTTCCCGATGGTCGGCGAGGACGTGCTGATCTCCGGCGCCGGGCCGATCGGGCTGATGGCCGCCGCGGTCGCCACCCACGTGGGCGCCCGCAACGTGGTCGTCACCGACGTCAGCCCCGAGCGGCTGGAGCTGGCCCGCAAGCTCGGGGTCGCCCTCGCCCTGAACGTCGCGGAGACCTCCATACAAGAGGGCATGGACGGGCTGGGCATGCGCGAGGGCTTCGACGTGGGCCTGGAGATGTCCGGCAACCCGAAGGCGCTCCGCGACATGATCGCCTCCATGTCGCACGGCGGGAAGATCGCCATGCTAGGCCTGCCCGCCGAGGAGTTCGCCGTCGACTTCGCGACGGTCGTGACCTCGATGATCACCATCAAGGGCGTCTACGGCCGGGAGATGTACGAGACGTGGTACGCCATGTCCGTACTCCTGGAGAAGGGCCTCGACCTCACCCCCGTGATCACCGACCGCTTCTCCTACCGCGACTTCGACGCGGCCTTCGACACCGCCGCCGGAGGCAGGACCGGCAAGGTCATCCTGGATTGGACGGCCTGATGCCCGGCCCCCGCCGCGACCTCGGCGGAACCGGAAAGATCACCTCGGATTGGACGGCCTGATGTTCGACAACCTGCGCGACGACTTCCGTACGACCCTGAACGAGATCGCGGAAGCCGGGCTGCTCAAGCCCGAACGGGTCATCACCACCCCGCAGCGCGCCGACATCGCCGTGGCCGGCGGCGGTGAGGTGCTGAACTTCTGCGCCAACAACTACCTGGGTCTGGCCGACCATCCCGAGGTGGTCGCCGCCGCCAAGGAGGCCCTCGACCGCTGGGGCTTCGGCATGGCGTCCGTCCGCTTCATCTGCGGCACCCAGGAGGTGCACAAGGAGCTGGAGGCGCGGCTGTCGGACTTCCTCGGCCAGGAGGACACCGTCCTGTACAGCTCGTGCTTCGACGCCAACGGCGGCGTGTTCGAGACCCTGCTCGACGACCGGGACGCGGTGATCTCCGACGCGCTCAACCACGCGAGCGTCATCGACGGCATCCGCCTGTCCAAGGCCCGGCGCCTGCGCTACGCCAACCGTGACATGACCGAGCTGGAGGCGCGGCTCAAGGAGTCCGCCGACGCCCGGCGCAGGCTGATCGTCACCGACGGTGTCTTCTCCATGGACGGCTACGTCGCGCCGCTGGACGAGATCTGCGCCCTGGCGGAGCGGTACGGGGCGATGGTGATGGTCGACGACTCGCACGCCGTCGGTTTCGTCGGCGACAACGGCGGGGGCACCCCCGAGCTGCACGGCGTACGGGACAGGGTCGACATCCTCACCGGCACGCTCGGCAAGGCGCTCGGCGGGGCGAGCGGCGGCTACGTGGCGGCGCGCGGGGAGATCTGCGAGCTGCTCCGCCAGCGTTCGCGCCCCTACCTGTTCTCCAACTCCCTCGCCCCGGTGATCGCCGCCGCCTCGCTGCGCGTCCTCGACCTGATCAGCGGCTCGGACGAGGCACGGACGCGGCTGCGCGCCAACACCGAGCGGTTCCGCATCGGCATGATCGAGGCCGGATTCGACATCCTGCCCGGTGACCACCCCATCGTCCCGGTGATGATCGGCGACGCCGCCGAGGCCGCCGCGATGGCCGAACGCCTGCTGGAGCTGGGCGTCTACGTGATCGGCTTCTCCTACCCCGTCGTCCCGAAGGGCGAGGCCCGCATCCGGGTCCAGCTCTCGGCGGCCCACTCGTCCGAGGACGTCGACCGCGCGCTGGAGGCCTTCGCCACCGCCCGTGGCTGAACACCCGCGGTGGAGCTCACCGGCGAACACCCGCTGACGGGTGTTCTCCGCGGCCCGCGGGTAAAAACACCGCACCCGGCCCCGGACCCGGGGTGGCGCGCCCGGCCCCCTCCACCACACGTTCGTCTACCGGGGTGCCCGGCGAGTTCCCCGCCGGGCACCCCGAACGGGAGTCCGGGCATGGTGTGTTCAGGCGAACGCGAGGAACGCTCATGTGCTCTTCGCTGAAAATCGTCGTCCGCGTGGCGTGTGGCTTTCATGGCTGTGACCGGCATCGGCTGAATTAAGGTTATGTGTTGCCCGCGTAGCACGATGCGCCAGTGGTATGGGGCGCTCTCCCCCTTTCTTGGACAGTCAAGGTCGAGGAGAGACCGATGCCCCGCAGACATGCCACCATCATGGGATGTGTCCTGGCGGTCACCGCCCTTACCGCGACGACCGCCCCCGCCGTCGCCTGGCACCTGACGTCCGACGCCTCGGCCACCGTGTCCGCGACGAAACCACCAACGGGAATGCTCGCGGCCATGCAGCGCGATCTCCATCTCACCGCGGAGCAGGCCCAGGCCCGGTTGCTCAACGAGACCCGCCTGACGGAGATCGAGGCGCGGCTCCATAGAAGACTCGGTGACCGTTTCGCTGGTTCGTGGCTTACCGAACCCGTCGCGCAGACTCTTGTAGTGGCCACCACCACCCCCGCCGATCTTCCCCATATCCTCGCCGAGGGCGCCAGGGGCAAGGTGGTCGGCCTGTCGCTGGCGCAACTCAACGTGATCAAGAAGCAGACGGACGAGATCCTGTCCACTCACCCGTTCGCTGGAGGGCATGTGCGTTACGTCGACGTGCGGGCCAACCAGGTCGTCGTCCTGTCCGATGTGCCGTCGACGACCAGGGCCGTCCTCAAGGCCGCCGGCGTGAATTCGAGCGCGGTGCGGGTGCTCTCCTCCGCTGAGCGGCCCCAGCCCCTTTCCGATCTGGTGGGTGGCGAGGCTTATTACGTCGGTGCCACAACCCGTTGCTCGATCGGCTTCTCCGTGGTCCGCGGTCTTCAGAACGGTTTCGTCAGTGCCGGTCACTGTGGCACGGTGGGGATGACCACCAGCGCCAACGTCGACCGGGGCCCTCAGGGGATCTTCCAGGCATCGCTGTTCCCGTCCCGCGACTTCTCTTGGATCGCGGTGAACGGCGACTGGACCCCCAGGCCGTGGGTGAGCAGCGGCGCGGGCGAGACGGTGGACGTCGCCGGCTCCAGAGTGGCCATCGAGGGGGCGTCGGTCTGCCGGTCCGGCTCCACCACCGGCTGGCACTGCGGAACCATCCGGCAACTCAACGCCAGCATCGCCTACCCCCAGGGCACCGTCTCCGGACTGACCCGGACCAACGTCTGCGCCGAACCCGGCGACTCCGGCGGCTCCTTCATCTCCATCGACCAGGCCCAGGGCGTCACCTCCGGCGGCTCCGGCGACTGCAACTCCGGCGGCGTCACCTACTTCCAGCCGGTCAACGAGATCCTCACCACCTACGGCCTGTCCCTGGTGACCACCAATGGCAATCCTCCGCCTCCGAGCACGGGCACCTGCACCGGCTACCCGCACACCGCCGACGGCCGGCTGATCGCTGGGAAGCCCGCTCACCAGGCGATCTATCACCGGTCGACCGCCGACGGCCCCCACTTCGCCTGCCTGGCCGGTACCATCGGCACCGACTTCGACCTCTATCTGCAGAAGCAGGAGGGCCAGGCCTGGGTCACCGTCGCCGCCTCCAATGGGCCGACCTCCAACGAGAAGATCGACTACACCGGCACGGCCGGTTACTACCGATACCGCGTAATCTCCTCCAGCGGCTCCGGCGCCTACCTTCTGGGGTACAAGGCACCGTGACCTGCCCGGTGGCCTTCGCTGGAAATCGTTGTCCGGCGTGGCGTATGGCTTATGTGGCTGTGACCGGCATCGGCTGAATTAAGGTTACGTGTTGCCCACGTAGCACGATGAGCCAGTGGTATGGGGCGCTCTCCCCCTTTCTTGGACAGTCAAGGTCGAGGAGAGACCGATGCCCCGCAGATATGCCGCCATCATGGGATGCGTCCTGGCGACCACTTTTACCGCGACGGCCGTCCCTGCCGCCGCCCGGCCCCTGACGACCGGCGTCGCAACCACCGCGACCACGATGAAACCACCGCCGGGAATGCTCGCGGCCATGCAACGCGACCTCCATCTCACCGCGGAGCAGGCCCAGGCCCGACTGCTCAACGAGACCCGCCTGGCGCCGGTCGAGGCACAACTCCGCGCGAAGCTCGGTGACCGTTTCGGCGGTTCCTGGTTCACCGGAACCGTCGCGCAGACCCTCGTGGTAACCACCACCACCCCCGCCGATCTTCCCGACATCATCGCCGCGGGCGCACGGGGTGAGGTGGTCACCCGGTCGCTCCCGGACCTCCACAAGGCCTTGGCGATCACTGACGCGTCTCTGTCCACTGCCGGGGGAAAAGTGCGCTTCATCGATGTGAAGAGCAACAGGATCGTCATCCTCACCTCGGATCTTTTAGCCACTGAGGATGAGATAGAGGCCAGCGGTGTGGGCGCGAACGCCGTGCAGGCGGTGCACTCCGCCGAGAGCCCACGGCTCCTTTACGACGTGGTGGGCGGCGACGCCTACTACATCGGCACCACGTCCCGCTGCTCGGTCGGGTTCTCCGTGACCAAGGGGACCCAGAACGCTTTCGTCAGCGCCGGTCACTGCGGTGCGCAGGGCAAGGCCACCACCGGCTTCAACCGGGTGTTGCAGGGTGTCTTCCAGGGGTCGACCTTCCCGGACAGCGACTTCGCCTGGGTTTCCGTGAACGACGGCTGGACGCCCAGGCCGTGGGTGAGCAACGGCGCGGGCGAGACGGTGGACGTCGCCGGCTCCAGAGTGGCCATCGAGGGGGCGTCGGTCTGCCGGTCCGGCTCCACCACCGGCTGGCACTGCGGAACCATCCAGCAACTCAACACCAGCGTCACCTACTCCCAGGGCACCGTCTCCGGACTGACCCGGACCAACGTCTGCGCCGAACCCGGCGACTCCGGCGGCTCCTTCATCTCCATCGACCAGGCCCAGGGTGTCACCTCCGGCGGCTCCGGCGACTGCGCCTCCGGCGGCGTCACCTACTTCCAGCCGATCGGCGAGATCCTCACCACCTACGGCCTGACCCTGACGACCACCGCCAACCCGTCTGGCACGGGCGCGAACACCTGCACCGGCTACCCGCGCATCGCCGAGGACTCGCTGACCGTAGGTAGTTCCGCCTATCAACCGCGCGGTCGTCGCTATTACTCGGCCTTCGGCGGCGTCCACTCCGGTTGCCTGAACGCCAACGACAACACCGATTTCGATCTCTATTTGCAGAAGTGGAACAACCGGGCCTGGGTCACCGTCGCCGCCTCGGAAAGCCCGCACCCCGACGAGAGGATCGACTACACCGGCACGGCCGGTTACTACCGATACCGCGTGGTCTCCTCCAGCGGCTCCGGCCCTTACAGCCTGGAATACAGGATGCCGCAACGCGCCCAAGTCTCACCTCCTGCCGCTCCGACCTTTTCCCGGTGACCCGACCGCCGAGGTCTACGGCATCGACGGGGTGGCGGGAGGTCCGGGACGGTCGAGGACCCGATCGACGGTGTCCCTCGCCGGGCCCCGGAATGCTCCGGCGAGCATCGCCGGAGTCGCACCCGCGTGGCGTGTGGCTTCCGTGGCCGCGACCGACAACAGCTGAATTAAGGTTGTGCTGCCCGCACCGCATGATCAACCGATGGTGTGAGGCGCTCCCCCCTCTTTCTTGGATAGTCAAGGTCGAGGAGAGACCGATGCCCCGCAGATATGCCGCCATCATGGGATGCGTCCTGGCGACCACTTTTACCGCGACGGCCGTCCCTGCCGCCGCCCGGCCCCTGACGACCGGCGTCGCAACCACCGCGACCACGATGAAACCACCGCCGGGAATGCTCGCGGCCATGCAACGCGACCTCCATCTCACCGCGGAGCAGGCCCAGGCCCGACTGCTCAACGAGACCCGCCTGGCGCCGGTCGAGGCACAACTCCGCGAAGAACTCGGCGCCGACTTCGGCGGTTCCTGGTTCACCGGAGACCTCGCACAGAATCTCGTGGTGGCCACCACCGATAAAGAACACACTCCCCAGATCGTCACCAGGGGTGCCCGCGCCGAGATCGTCGGCCGGTCGTTGGCGCAACTCAACTCGACCCTCCAGACGGTCGAGACGGCCCTGTCCGCCCACTCGGGCGGGCCGGTGCGCTATGTCAACGTGCGGACCAACCAGGTCGTCGTCCTGTCCGATGTGCCGTCAACGACCCAGGACGCCATCGAGGCCAGCGACGTGGACCCGGTCGCGGTGCGGGTGGTGTCATCCATCGAACGACCCCAGCTCCTGTCCGACCTGGTGGGCGGCAACGCTTACTACATCGGCGCCTCGGAGCGCTGTTCGATCGGGTTCTCCGTGACCAAGGGGACCCAGAACGCTTTCGTCAGCGCCGGTCACTGCGGCGCCAAGGGCGCCACCACCACTGGCTTCAACCAAGCCGACCAAGGTGTCTTCCAGGGGTCGACCTTCCCGGACAGCGACTTCGCCTGGGTCGCCGTGAACAACAACTGGACCCCCAGGCCGTGGGTGAGCAACGGCGCGGGCGAGACGGTGAACGTCGCCGGCTCCAGAGTGGCCATCGAGGGGGCGTCGGTCTGCCGGTCCGGCTCCACCACCGGCTGGCACTGCGGAACCATCCAGCAACTCAACGCCAGCGTCACCTACCCCCAGGGCACCGTCTCCGGACTGACCCGGACCAACGTCTGCGCCGAACCCGGCGACTCCGGCGGCTCCTTCATCTCCATCGACCAGGCCCAGGGCGTCACCTCCGGCGGCTCCGGCGACTGCAACTCCGGCGGCGTCACCTACTTCCAGCCGATCGGCGAGATCCTCACCACCTACGGCCTGACCCTGACGACCAGCAGCGGATCCACCCCGCCCCCACCGCCACCGGCGGCCCCTGGCACGTGCACCGGCTATTCGAGGACCGTCACCGGCACGCTGGCCAATGGTCAGTCCGTCTATCAGCCGAACAACCGCTACTACCAGTCGACCGCCGACGGCATTCACTCCGCCTGCCTGGCCGGCAGCGGCAGCGTCGACTTCGACCTCTACCTGCAGAAGTGGAACAACCAGAGCTGGGTCACCGTCGCCACCTCGGAAAGCCCGACCCCCAACGAGAAGATCACTTATACCGGCACGGCCGGCTACTACCGATACCGCATAGTCTCCTTCAGCGGCTCCGGCGCCTACACCCTGGGATACAACGCGCCATAACCCGCGTCCCAAGAAGGTGATTCCGGGCTGTGGATGACGAAACAAGCCGGAAACAGGGCGGAGTTTCGGGGGGGGGGGGGGGGGGGTTTTTTTTGTCCCCCCCCCCCCCCCCCCCGCGACGGGGCGGGGGGGGGGGGGCCGGGACGCGGCGGGGGGTGGTCCGGGGGGGTCGA